>JAAFIK010000007.1:0-2102 GCA_013298665.1 Chitinophagales bacterium | reverse complement strand
GGGTAGTGGTACCGATGCTGATGGCACGATAACGGGCTACCAGTGGAGTAAGGTATCCGGTCCTGCTGCCGGTCAGTTGGTCAACAGCGGCAATGCACAGGCTTCTGCCACGGGTTTGGTACAGGGCGTTTACAAATACGAATTAACCGTTACTGATAACAATGGTGCTACGGGCAAGGATACCGTTCAGGTAACGGTGAATGCCGCAGCCAACAGCAATATTCCTCCCGTTGCCAATGCAGGACCAGATATTGCGCTTGTATTACCCGGCAATGCAACCTCATTGAGGGGTAGTGGTAGTGATGCAGATGGTAGCATTACAACCTATCAATGGAGAATTATATCCGCAACAGGGTCGTACCAGCTAAGTTCGCCCAATCTTGCACAGCCCTTGTTCAGTAATCTTGAGCAGGGTGTATATGAAGCTGAGTTGACAGTAACGGATAATGTGGGTGCCACAGGAAAAGACACGGTGGTCATAACGGTAGCAGCCCAGCGCATCAGCGCCTGGAAGAATGGGTTAAAAATTGTACCCAATCCCGTAGAAACCATACTGACAGCCGCTGTAACCCTTGCAGATATCAATAGTAAAATTGTACTGGTACTTACAGATATGCGTGGCACCAAACTTTACCAGGAAGAATACTTTGTAACAGAACCGGCAATCACAAAAGTCATCAATATGCGTAAATACGCTGCCGGAATGTATATCCTGACGGTAATATTTGGTGATGGTGAAAAAATAAGCAGGAAGGTCGCAAAAATGTAAATGGCTATTGCGAGAATACCCGGTAAAAGGCCTTTGACGCGATTTGCAGCATGGGTTTGTCGCCAGGCGTATCTCCATAACAATAAACGGTACCATAATCCATAAGGTTATACGCGTGCCTGATTCGGTTCACCTTTTCGGCTCCATTACAATTTAGCCCTTCGAGTTTCCCTGTAATAAACTGGTCTTTTACTGCCAGCCTGGTAGCAATGCAAAACAGTCCCTGACTGCTGCACCAGCCACTAATCCAGTTTTCTGCCGAAGCCGAAACCACCACCACTTCATGTCCGCCCGAAAGATGCTCTTGTATTTTGGCAAGTGCATCACGGCGGATTAAACCCGGCAATTTTTGAGAAATAAAACGATCACAGTGATGGTTGAAATCAATAAGCGGCATCCCGCCAAAAAAATGAGTAAGCAATCTTTCTTTTACCGCATGGTTGGCCATTATACGCAACTTCATCAGTACCAGCCATGGCAAAATCAGCAGCATTCCCCTGTAATACGCAACACCCCCATGGCAGAATCGTATCAATTCCAGCATGGTGTCTTTTGATGTAATCGTACCATCAAAATCAAAAAAAGCAATTGTTTTTTTCAATCCTTGCTATTTAAAGATACTCACATTCTTCATGTACAGAATGATATAAAAGCTTATTGCCCATAAAATAAGCGTTGCCTGTATAAACCGGTCCTTATAAAGAATTTTGGTGGGCGACTGGGAATCCTGCTGTACGAAAATCAATTGCAGATACCGGAAAATACCGGCCAGTACAAAAAGACAGGTATAATACAGGCGGTATGTTTGAAGACGGTTGGTGATTTCCGGCGACATCGTGTACATAAAATACGATACGATGATAACGGCACAAATCAACGACAATGCCGCATTAATAAAATCGAGGTTATACCCCTTTACCGCCCTTCGCATATCGCCGCCGGAAGACAGTTTGATCAGCACATCATCCCGGCGTTTGGCAATCGCCATAAAAAGAGCCAGGAGAAATACCATAATTGTCAGCCACTCACTCAGGCCGATCCGCGCTATAACCGCACCTGCTTTTACCCGGAGTACAAACCCGATTGAGATAATAATGATATCCAGTATCGGAATGTTTTTTAACCCGAAAGAATAACCCAGATTCAGTAAGAAGTAAATGCCCAGTACAAATACAAACTTATCCCTGATAAACCAGGCACCGGTAAAACCAACTGCCAGCAACAATATACAGATCACAATAGCCATTGAGCCGGAAATTTTACCCGAAGCCAATGGCCGGTTACATTTGACCGGATGCTTTTTGTCATCCTCAATATCCCTGTAGTCATTAAT
>JAAFIK010000069.1 GCA_013298665.1 Chitinophagales bacterium | reverse complement strand
CCAGCCCGTCATATACCTGCACCTGTACCAGATCCACGGTGGCACCAAAGGTATTGGGTGAACCCTGCCGGATCACGGTCTGTACGGGGCGCCCCAGTCCGTCAAAATATTGGGTGGTTTGCCGCGCAGTGGTGGGGGACAGCGCCAGCAGGGCAGCCGTGGTGGTAACGGGGGCTGCGGGTTCCCAGGTGCGGATAAAATTCTGCGCAGCGATGGGTGCGGGCGTTTGGGCATGGGTGACCATAACGGGCAGCAAGCCAGATATGCCCGCAAAAAACAAACAAAGACACCGGGCAGATAAGCACTCCCGTAAAAAATGGATCAGTACAAAGGAATGGATGCGGTAAAGACCGCGGGAAAGGCTGCCGCGGGCAAAAGGCTTGCAAAAACGATTGTGTTGCATGGTTATTAGTTTTATTCCATGGCCATCACGAATATTGGGTGTACCCGGCATCAGCAATCACCGGCGGCACAAATATGGATAGATTTTTTCATACGACCAAGGGGGAGAACAGTACTTGGTACGCAGTACTCAGTCGCAAGCCCTGCTGATTTTCTCAAAAAGAATAGGGTAATCATTGACCATCAATCCTTTTAAAAGGATTGTTTTTGCAAAAGGGGAATCATGGCGGTGGAAAAAATGGGTCAACCTAAACTTTTCATAGGTGGTCCTATCCCCACCCATAGGCCGACCTAAACTTTTAATAGGTCGTCCTATACCCACCCATAGGAGGACCTAAACTTTTGATAGGTCGACCTATACCTCCCTATAGGAGGACCTAAACTTTTGATAGGTCGTCCTATACCTACCCATAGGAGGACCTAAACTTTTGATAGGTCGACCTATACCTACCCATAGGAGGACCTAAACTTTTGATAGGTCATCCTATACCTACCCATAGGAGGACCTAAACTTTTGATAGGTGGACCTATACCTACCCATAGGCCGACCTAAACTTTTGATAGGATGACATCTTGCTTCTCTTCCCAGTCCTATTCCTGCTACTTGCTACTTCTTATCCTGCTACTTTTACGATACCGGGGGTATATTACCCCAAAAAAAGAGGCTGCTCCGTATTTTGAAGCAGCCTCTTTTGTCAGTACACCCGATTACTGCATAACTGCGGTATGTGTAATATTGGTATTGTACAATTTTGATATGGGACAGTTTGCTTTGGCGTCGGCCACTGCAGCTTCAAATTGCTCAGCGCTGATGCCGGGTATTTTGGCCGACAACTCCAGGTGCGATGCTGTGATGGCACCATCGGCTAAGGTAATGGTGCATTGTGTGGTCAGTTCATCGGCGGTAAAGCCGGCGGCATTGAGTACAAAACTGAGCTTCATCGTAAAGCAACCCGCGTGTGCAGCGGCTACCAACTCTTCCGGATTGGTGCCGACCCCATCTGCAAACCGCGAATTAAAGGAGAATTGGGTCTGATTAAGCGTGGTACTTTGTGTAGTAAGGTGGCCATTGCCCTCTTTTCCACTGCCGTTCCATACGGCTGTTGCATGACGTTTCATGTGTGTAATTTTTTATGGTAATAATGATTGATAGGCAATTTCAGAAAAACCAACGATGATACCCTTGCCTGTTTCGAGTACCGGTCTTTTAATACAACTGTTTTGCGCCAGCATAACTTTAACGGCGGTGGCTTTTGTAATGACTTTTTGCTGCTCTTCCCGCCCAAGTTCACGCCAGGTAGTACTCTTTTTATTCAGAATCACTTCCCATCCTGCTTCATCGCACCAGGCATTGAGTTTTTCTCTGCTGATGCCTTCTTTTTTATAATCGTGAAACCGGCAGGCGATCTTGTGACTGGTGAGCCAGCTCATTGCCTTTTTCATGGTATCGCAATTGGGTATGCCGTAAATCGTGTACATTAAAGCAGTTGTTGTGCGCGTGAGCTGATGTTAATATTGTGGCAGAACAGGTTTGGTCTGCATGATTTTTTCTATCTTTTCCAGTACTTCGGGTGTAAGCATGGGTAATACTTCAAGTGCTTTAAGGTTATCCGTTAACTGCTGCTTTTTGGTAGCACCGAGTATTGCGGTGCTTACGTTGGGGTTGCTGATGCACCAGGCAATAGACAGGGCTGCCGTGGTGGTACCCAGTTTTGTGGCCAATTCGCCCAGTTTCTTTACCTTTTTGATGCGTTCGTCGGCCATCCAGCGATCTTTAAGCCAATCGAAACCCTCGATAGCGAAACGGCTGCCTTTGGGGATGCCGTCATTATATTTACCGGTAAGTAAACCCGCAGCAAGGGGACTCCAGATGGTGGTACCCAATCCTACGTTTTTAAATACTTCGAGGTATTCATTTTCAATCTTGTTGCGTTCGAACATATTGTACTGCGGCTGTTCCATAGAGGGGCCGATCAGGCGGTACTGCTGAGCCACACGGTGTGCTTCCATGATTTCCACACCGCTCCATTCGCTGGTTCCCCAGTACATAATCTTACCCTGTTGTATCAGGTGGTTCATGGCCCACACCACTTCTTCAATGGGTACATTTTTATCGGGCCGGTGACAAAAAAAGAGATCGAGATAATCTGCCTGCAGTCGAAGCAGGGCCTCATTACAGGCTTCAATCAGGTGTTTGCGGCTAAGGCCATGCTGGTTGGGTTTGTTTTCCTTCCCTCTCCAGCCAAAAAAGGCTTTGGAAGAAACCAGATACGATGTCCGGTCCCACTTTTTCTTTTTCAGTACGCGTCCCATCATCTTTTCGCTCTCTCCGAGTGCATATACTTCAGCATTGTCGAAAAAATTGATTCCCTGGTCGTAAGCAATGCCCATCAGTTCATCTGCTACTTTATCGTTGATCTGTTTGTGAAAACTGACCCAACTTCCAAAGGAGAGTACGCTTACCTGTACTCCTGCCCTGCCTAACCTGCGATATTGCATCATTATTGAATTTTATTGA
Source organism: Chitinophagales bacterium (assembly GCA_013298665.1). Lineage (GTDB taxonomy): Bacteria > Bacteroidota > Bacteroidia > Chitinophagales > Chitinophagaceae > Ferruginibacter. The sequence continues at coordinate 16,186 of JAAFIK010000069.1, read as the reverse complement.
AACAACAAATTTAAGGAGATATTGGTTGCTTTGCCCCATAACTAAGCAAGCAAAATGAAATGATCATATGGCCGGGCTGTTTTGTGCCCGGAAATATCATCAAACCGTATTATACTGAAGAGATGATTGGTGGGCTTGTAAACCTGCTTTATTCAGGAAATTGCCGGGCGGGTATCTTGATGAAGCCGGTAGATTTTGTAATGAGCTTGTTTTTGAAATCCTGGCTGGCTTCCATGCCTATACCGTTGATGATATGGGTACGGGTACGGATGCGGATGGGTTTTTCGGTGTAAAACTCCCGGCCAACCCGGCTCCTGTCCCAATACAGTTCATCACAATAAAGCGTATCCCCTTCTGTGTTCATCAGGCGTACACTATCTTTCAAAAAAACTTTACTCTGGCTTTCGATGTACCTGGCATAACGGGCATCAAGCCGGCTGTCTATACCGGCAGTATCGTTGTAGAAATCAACATGTATGGTTTTGGTAAATTCGGTGTAAGGCAGTGTATCCTGCACGCGGTACATGAGCGGGGCCGTAAGTACAGCTTTTGCTTTGCCCGCCTGTGTATAGTTTACCCTTACATTTTTAGCTTCTTCAACACCAGGACGTTTGCTGTTGAGGTCGTTGATGGCTTTTTCATCGTTTTCGCAGGCGGTGGTGAAAAGCAGCAGGACTACAGGTAATATCCCTGCGCTCCGGTGCCATGAAAAAAACGAGCATATGTCCTTTGCCACTGTCAACATGATAAACTGCTTTAAGTCGCCAGGAACCGGTTGTTTAGTCGTATTTTGATTTAACGAACCAACGGGCATTCATTGCAATACCGATACTGATGCGGGTAACGCTTTCGCGGAGGCCGCTTGCATTGTTGCCACGATTGCCGATTTCGATCCCTGTATTGAGCGTTACGAGATCGCCAAATCCACTACTTCTGCGTAGTGAGGTGAGTGGAAATCCTGCGCCAAATGTAACACCAAATTCCGGGATATTGCTTGTGATTTTGATGTAATCGGGTCCGTAATAAAAGCCCGCCCTGTATTTTACAAAGCTGAAATATTTTTTTACCGGTGTGCTGATGCTGGCAGGAAAGTACTGGGCACCGACACGTACTGTCCAGTTGTTGCGTACAAAATCGGTTTGATTATAATAGCGGTACTGGCTCCAGTTGGCACCTTCAAAATCGGCACCAAACAGCCAGTGTGCATTGGAAAAGGTAAAACCAAGACCATAGCTGGCAGGCAGTTTAACATTACCTTTCTGGTCTTTTTGTACAAAGATACTGTCTACCCTCAGGTTGTTATTGGAATTGGGTTCGTACACAAAGGTTTCCCGGATGATGTCACGGGACGCCCGCATATTTTGCCCGAGGCTTCCATAAGCGCCAATGCGCAGGAGAGCTCCTTTTTTGAGGGGTATCTCGTATTGCGTACCGGCTGAGACAAAGAAACCGCCATAACTGGTGGTATTGGCCGAGTTGGATCTGTAATATTCCACGCTATCGTTCAGAAAGGTAAGCCTGGTACTGTAATCTTTATTGCCAAACATATAGCCTGCGTTAAAGCCGATGCTGAAGTTTTTGATGCGCAACCCAACACCAATATAAGCCTGGTTTACGCCACCCGAGCCTTCATACAGGGTATTGAGGGAATCGACACCGGGTATGCGGCTGTTTTTTTCAATCTTATAGCTGATGCGTGAGATGGGGCGCAGACCAAATACAAGACCCATATAGCTTTGTTTTTTGGCCATTTTCTTACTCCCGATGGGTACACCGAGTTGCAGGTAAGAAAAAAGGGAGTTGGTATTGGTGAATTTTTTGGAAGGGTTAATGCTTTTGAGGGTGCGTATATCTGCCTCGGCTCCAATGTCAAAAATGGTATTGCCAATATTTGCATAAGAGGCCGGGTTTACAAAGTTGATACTCTGGTAGTCTGAAAAGCCGGCGGATATTCCCCCCATTCCACGGGTAACGATATTGTGGTTAGGAATAAGGTCTCCGATGCCGTAACGGGAATATGGTGAGTTTTCCTGGGCTTTGGCGGTGGTTGTAAAACAGATGGCAGACAAGAGTCCAATCCATCTCATTTTATCAGCAGTTATTGACTTCACTAAGCGCATACAGTCCTTTAAATAAAAAATTAGAATCCGCAAATATCCTGTTTTTAAGGTGTTTGGCAAAATAGGATGCGTCTCCACCGGTTAAAACCACGTTAAAGTTGCCAAATTTATGCTTATAGGCATCGATAAAGCCGTCAATTTCAAAGGTCATCCCGGCAATTACCCCGCTTTGCAGGTTGGTTTTAGTATCGTACCCAATGAGTGGAAAATTCCAGTCGGCGGTAACCAGTGGTAATTTGGCGGTAAAAGTCTGCATCGCTTTAAACCGCATTTCCATACCAGGTGATATGGATCCCCCGAGAAATTCGTGTTGCTGGTTGATGAAATTGTAAGTGATGCAACTTCCGAGGCCAATAACCAGGTTGTTCATACCGGGAAAAAAATGAACCGCTGCCGCCGAGAGGGCAAGGCGGTCGGCACCGATGGTGTCGGGTTTACCTACCGGCGAAATGAAATTAGCCCTGGTTTGGTGTGATAAGGCATGAAACTGTGTGCGGCTGGCGATAGTAGTATCAAAAGCAGGGTTGTGGTTGATGACGGAGGACAAAATGGCTTTTTCGGGATGGTATTCATCAAGCAATGCCATGGCGATGGAGGGGTCGTCGCTGTTGAGGACCAGTATTTTATCGATGGTGTTGCCCGAAAAGACAGCACATTTGAGGCGGGTATTGCCAAAATCAAAGCAAAGTGTGGTCATGTTGTGCGGTTGATGTATTGATAAAGAAGATATTACTGGTCAAATCCACGAAGATTCCTGAAATGACCATTCAGTTTTATACGGTCTTTCAGGGTTTGCATTTCAGCAACCATGGGGAGTACCCTTGCCAGGTGCCTTTTGAGGTATTCCAGTCGCTGGAGTTCTGTCATCAGACCAAGCAGTTCGCTTTCCTGTTCGAGAGAAAGTACGGCATGATGCGCTACGTCATAGCTGCACAGTTCGTCATCCGGCTTTTTAAAGTCTTTGGTAATATCCAGCATTCGATGCAACTCACGGATGCCAACCAGTATTTTCTGCATGATGGCGGGTACCGCGTCTTCAAGGTTTTCAGGGTAATTGACGATGGCACCACTGTACAATTTGTTGGGTATTTCGCGGATGATTTCAAGTATGCGGAATACTTTTATGCCCTTAGACTTGATATCCATTTTGCCATCGTCATATATAGTGGTGATTTCAGTAATCTCAATAAGGGTGCCCAGTTCTGCCGGAGTATTGTTGATGACAACGGGAATGCCAAATGGCTTCTGGTCGGCAAAACTATCGGTAATCAGTTGTTTATACCGGGGTTCGAAAATGTGAAGATTAAGACTTTCGCCAGGGAAAATGACCACCCCCAGCGGAAATATGGGAATAAAATTTGTCATATCTGCCTCGTATTATGTTACTGTTGTTGAATCGTTTTGTGTTTGTCTGCGTATTGCCCTGAGGTAAGCGTATTTGAGAAATGTGTACCAGGCCGTGGTTTTGGCTGTCAGGTAGCCTTCATAGCCGTCAAGGAAACCAAGCCGAATGACATAATTGTTCAGGAAAGTAAAAAAAGGCGAGGTGTATAGCTTCAGTCTTGAGGCATTTTTACCCTGGTTTGCATATTTACGGGCATTGAGCCGGGCATATTGTACTGTTTTACTGATGTATTGGTCCAGATTGCTGACGGTATAATGGAGTACGTATCCCGGGAGTACGGCAACGGTGATTTTTTCAGGAAAAATCAGTGTTTCGTGTACGGGAGCGTCATTCCAGTGTACGCGCTTTTTATTGAACAGCCGTATATGTTTATCGGTACCCCACTCACCGTACCGCAGCCATTTGCCACAGAAAAAGTTTTTGAACCGGATATTGTATACGGTTGTTTCGCTGGCACGGGGCAGTTGCAGGATGGCCTGGTAAAGCGTATTGTCGATGGCTTCATCTGCATCAAGGCTGAGTACCCAATCGTGCCGGGCAGCATGGATACCTATATTTTTGGTAGGCCCATAGCCCAGCCATGCTGTTGTTATCACCTGTGCACCCAGGTTCCGGCAAATGTCCTGTGTGCCATCGGTGCTGCCACTGTCCACCACCACAATATCATCACTCAAGCCCTGCAGACTGCGGAGCGTATTGGCAACAATATGCGCTTCATTTTTTGCTATAATTACGATTGATATGGTCATGATACCGGTTGTACAAACCAGAGTGCAAAGAAACAATAAAGAAATACACCATACTGGCCTTCGAGGTGCATTTCGGGAAAAAATAGCAAAATGGCACTGGCATGAAATGCAAGGGCTATGGGTTGGCGGCGGAGTGTTCTCCTGAGGAGGGGAAATACAACGGCGGTGGTAAAGGCCATCAATCCTGCCGCGCCGCATCCGCAGGCGTAGAGCAGGTACTGGTTGCTGGGAAAGAGCCGGTCGTGTGCGGGTGTATGCGGATAGTGGATGGTGTACCATTGCTGTATTCCTCCCCAAATGTCGCCATACCCTATACCGGTAATGGGCTGGCTGCTGAAGAGTTGCCAGCCACCGATCCAGCTCAGCACTCTTGCCCCGTCTGGCAGCCCGCCGGGAAAACGCATTTGTGTATATTGTTCAAAATCGTAAAGGATATAATGGATGCGGTGGTGAAAGCTGGGCAGTAACCAGTAGGCCAATACCGGTATTGTTGCGGCAGTAATTAACCCTGGTAAGAGCCATTTGACCCTGCCCGGACGGTATAATTGCTGCACCATCAAGATGCCGCCTGAAAGGTAGAGGCCAAGTAAACCTGTTTTTGCCGCAAGCAGGTGGAGGTAGATGACTAACCAGGTGATGATCACCACCTGGGCTGTTTTTTCGACTTTTGCCTGCTCTTTTTGCGTGTATATCTGCCGGGCAGCTAATAAAATGGCGATCAAAACCGCCCAACTGAACCGCACATGGTCATTATCCATCGGGGTGGGTATAACGCCCGCATAGTGGTAGCTGTTGTTCAGGGCTGTGGTATTGCCCAGATACTGAATCATGCTCCAGGCGGTACCGGCGGTTATCGCAGCAATAAAAAAATAGCCCAGCCACCTTGCGTATTGGGGCTGCCAGGAACCGTACCGCCAGAAAGCCAGGGGGAAAAGTAATAGGGGCAGTTTGACCTGCGTGCGTGCCCACCACTCAACCTTATCAATGCTCCAGGCGCCGGACAGGAAGGGGATGAGCAGGAGGAGGGATAGCAGGACATAATATTGTTTGTAGCTGTTGCTGAGGGGTGGGGCGGCTCTGTTTACGGGTATGCAGGAAAATAAAATAAAGAGTATTGTGCCTGCCGAAAGCAAAAAACGGGAGAACAGGAAGCCTCCAAACAGTAAGACCAAAGCCGTAGCAACAAGTGCATCTTTGAGCGGTGGCGATATAGTGACTTTGTGCATGCTGTACAAATAAAACCAATAATTTTTGGAATTTGGGTTTTGCAGCCCCAATTTTGTTGCATGTGGGAGCAACAACTGTCTGCCATCCGTGAGGGCGATGTCAAAACACTGGCCAGGACGATTTCGCTGGTGGAGAATGGTGTGGCTGGTTACGAACAGTTGCTGGAATGTCTGCCCAATACCACAGTACCGGTTATCGGTATTACCGGCCCCCCGGGAGCGGGAAAAAGCACGCTGGTTGATGCACTTATCGGGGTACTGGTGGGCAACAAAAAAAAAGTGGCTGTGCTTTGTGTGGATCCGTCTTCTCCTTTCAACCTGGGGGCGTTGCTGGGCGACAGGATACGGATGGCAGAATGGTACAGCCATCCGTCGGTATTTATCCGTTCGCTGGCAACAAGGGGGTCGCTGGGTGGACTGCATCCCAAAATCATCGAAATTACCGACCTTTTGCGTGCAGCACCTTTCGATTATATCATTGTAGAAACTGTGGGCGTGGGGCAAAGTGAGATTGAAATTGCCGGTCTGGCTGATGTAACGGTGGTGGTGGTGGTACCGGAGGCGGGTGATGAGGTACAGACAATGAAAGCCGGACTGATGGAAATAGCTGATATATTTGTAGTGAATAAGAGTGACCGTCCGGATGCAGATGTATTTGTAAGAAACCTGCGGCTGATGCTGGCTCCAGCGTTCAGCAGCAATGCCAATGAGGTAAAAATAATTAAAACCTGTGCCGCAAATAAGGAGGGTGTAACTGAGTTGGCGGCGGAAATCGCTCATTATCTGGGGAAACATCATACATCAGACAAGAAATACTGGCTGCTGGCAGAACGGGCTTATCAACTGATTCAGCAGCAGCGGATGACAGGAATAGATAAGCAGGTGTTGAAAGCAAAAATAGCAGCGGCGGGTAAAGACTTTAACCTGTACCAGTTTGCTGCAGGGTTTTATAATACATAGATTATGACAAGAATAGAAGTGATACAACGGCTGATCGACAGTTATGGTTTCCGCAATTATCTGGAAATTGGCGTGCGCAACGGGAAGTGCTTTTTTGAGATCAAAGCCAGGAATAAAATTGCGGTTGACCCTGAGTTTGTGATCAGCGGTACCAGGAAGCTGAAGCGGATTTTTTCTAATTTTTCCAACCTGAATAACCATTGGTATGAAGAAACGAGTGATGACTTCTTCGCCAACCATGCAGACTTGTTTGCCAAAAATAAAATTGATATTGCACTGGTGGATGGCATGCACGAATATGCCTTTGCACTCAGGGATGTAGAAAACTGTATTAACCATCTGGCAGACAATGGTGTCATTATCATGCACGATTGTAACCCGCCGGGCGAGGCGGAGGCGGTGAGTTTTGAAGCCTGGAAAAACAGGGGTTTTTCGGGCGACTGGAACGGGGATGTCTGGAAGGCGGTACTTCACCTGCGCAGCCTTCGGCCTGATATCAACGCTTTTGTGCTGGATACCGATCATGGGCTTGGGGTAGTAACAAAACGTAAACCAGAAAATCCCCGGTCTTATACCGCAGCACAAATAGCAGATCTGTCTTTTACTGACCTGTCGGCCAACAGACAGGCTTTTCTGAACCTGAAACCCTTAAGTTACCTGGAAGAATATTTTAAACTGAAATAAACATACAATGAGCGAGTATCCCAAAGTTGCCAAAGCTGAACCCGTAATGGTAAAAGTTGAACCTGGAAAAATCTATGCCTGGTGTACCTGTGGCCTTAGCGAAAAACAACCTTTCTGTGACGGAAAGCACAAGACCATTCCTGAAGAACATGGCGTATTTAAAAGCCTTAAGGTAGAATATGATAAGGAGCAGGAAGTGTGGTTTTGCCAGTGCAAACAAACGCAGAATGCCCCCTTCTGTGATGGCACACACAACAGCCTGTAATTAATTTTCCCAACTTTATAGCTGCGGGGGAAAGGGTTACAAGTTAACCAGCCGGTTAGCGGCCTCTTCGAGTGTCTGCTTGTTTTTAGAGAAACAGAACCGGATGACCTGGTTGTCTCTGCCATTGGCGTAAAAAGAGGAAACAGGAATGCCGGTTACACCGTATTCTTTGGTGAGGCGTATGGCAAAATCGTTTTCGGATTCTTCGCTGATCGCGGCATAACTGTACAGTTGAAAATAGCTGCCGTAAGAGGGTAGTGGTGTAAAGCGCGTCTGCTGCATACAGGCCTGAAGGTGATCTCGTTTTTGCTGTAGTATGGAGCCGAGTTGCAGGTATTCTTCCCTGCGGCTGATAAAACCTGCAAGGGCGTGTTGTACGGGGTGATTGCAACTGAAGCAATTGAACTGGTGTACTTTTCTGAACTCTGTCATCATTGTGGCCGGGGCTACGCAGTACCCCAATTTCCAGCCCGTACAGTTATATACTTTCCCAAACGAAAAACATACAAAACTCCTTTCAAAGAGGTCGGGATAGCGCAACATGCTCTCGTGCTGCTTACCATCAAAAATCAGGTGTTCATATACTTCATCGCTGAGGATAAAAATGCCTGTATCATGCACGATGCTCCGGAGCTGGGTGATATCATCGGTGCTGAGTACACTTCCGGTAGGGTTGTGTGGTGTATTGAGCATGATCATTTTTGTTCTGGGGCTTATCTTCTGGCGAACAAGGTTCCAGTCGATGGTATAATCCGGGTGGCGCAGCGGGATAAGTACGGGTATGCCGCCATTGATGGTAATGTTGGGAATGTAACTGTCATATGCCGGTTCAAAGACGATTACCTCATCGCCGGGGTTGATCACAGCAGTGAGTGCGGTATAGATGGCATAAGTGCCGCCGGGAGTTATGGTAATATCACTATCCGGGTTAATGGTTCTGCAGTACAGCCCGTCTATTTTTCGGGAAAGCGCTTCACGGAGTGTGGCAAGACCGTAAGAATGGGTGTACTGGTTATGTCCGTTACGCATGGCTTCATCTACCAGAGCCGTGAGTGCCGCGCTCATCGGATAATCGGGGAAACCCTGACCCAGGTTGACAGCCTTATGTTCGGCTGCCAGAACACTCATGATGGTAAAAATAGTGGTGCCTGTATTGGGCAGTTTACTGTTGATATGCGGACTCAATGACTCGTTGTTTCCTCAAAAGTAATGAAATTGCGAAAGCCCCGGCAAATCTGCAGCGTATACCGGATCAATTTATCCTGTCGGCCGAAGTGCGAAGCGGTTTCTGAGCCATTGTGCAAAAGGAAGCCGAAATAATGAGGCCAACGGTTTTTTCCGGCGAGCAGGTGCCTTGCTGAACTGTAACAGGAACAGGGGGAGTATCCATGCTGTTTTGGAAAATATTGCCGTAGCTTTTTGGAACATCCTCGCATTCTTTGCCGGGGTCTCATTTACGGCACCAACGGTTACCATGAGGTCTTTGCCAAATTTGTAGTCAAGATCCCGGAACCTGCTTTTGTCGTAATACTTTTTAAGATTATCGCCACAGCATTTCCAGTTCTGTTCTTTTCTTTCTTCGGATGTTATGGTTGGTTCCATATTAGGGTCGAAGAAATACCAACTGTTGTCAATACTGGCTTCTATGGCATAATGATGCGGGAACCCCACTTTCCGGTAAGGGATATTTTTTGTTTTCAGTACCTCCATCATTACGATACACTGTTGTGAACAGGCAGCGTTTCCGTGTTTCATGATAGATGCAGGATCTACCTTGCAGGAAAGGCCGTGGCCAAAAACCTTTTCGGCAATGGCTGCTGCCCAGTTTTCATTGAATGTGAGGTGTGAGAAACCGTGATAAAACCGCTTGCTGATGGAGTTTTCGGTGAGCGTTACATAGGCAACGCTTTGCGGGTTGATGCCTTGCTGCAGCGCTTGCTGGTCGATGTATTCTACCAATTTTCTGATGCTGTTGATTTCAACCATCGCAGGGTCAAATTTTTCTTTCTGATCGTATGGGGGGGTATAATAAGCAGAATTGTTCAGGTCTATACCTGAAAAGTTGAGTGAAAAAAGTACTACAGCAGTCAGAATGAGTAATAGTCTTGTCATGTATTGGATTTGTTTGTTCCTGCTGGTATAGAGTTAAAGCACCATTTTACCGGTGTATCAGGATAAACGCCGGTGTTGTGATTATATTGTGGATAATCGCAGCAAAAAGTACAAAAAATTGTAATATAGGTAGTAGGTGTTGCGGCTACAGGTATTTATCTCCTTTATTGCGCTTGATTTCGGCTACATATTCTTTAATATCCTGTTCTTTTTCCTTTTTGCAGATGAGGAGTACATCGCTGGTATCCACAACAATAAAGTCGTCAAGGCCTTGTATGACAACCAGTTTCTTGTTTTCTGTCTGGATCATGTTTCTGGTGGCATCGAATACAACCACACTATCACCTGCTACAGCATTGCCGAGGTAATCTTTGTCGAGGGTTTCATAAGCGCTTGCCCAGGTGCCGAGGTCTGTCCAGCCGAATGAGGCGGGGATGACATATACATTATCTGCCTTTTCCATGACTCCGTAGTCGATGGAGATATTTACGCATTGGGGATAAATTCGTGCTATGGCATCAGCCTCTCCCGGTGTATTGAAAGCGTTTTTTTCGGTATCGAATACTTCGTGCATTTCGGGGAGGTATTGCTCAAACGCCCGGATGATATTTTTTACCTGCCAAACAAAGATGCCGGCGTTCCATAAAAAATCGCCGCTGGCTATAAATGCGCGGGCCAGTTCAAGATCGGGTTTTTCTGTAAAGGTTTTTACTTTGAAAATGTTCTTATCAACCCCTTGCTGCTCGCGTTGTATATATCCATAACCTGTATTGGGCCGGGTAGGCTTTATGCCAAGGGTAACCAGTGCTTTGATGCTGGCGGTAAATTCAAGTGCGTAGGTGCATACATCCTGGAAGGTCTCATCTTCCTTATCGGTAATCACGTGATCGGCCGGGGCGCATATGAGATTGGCTTCGGGGTTGAGCTGCCTGAGTTTATAGGCAACAAATGCAGTACAGGGGGCTGTATTTTTACGGCTGGGTTCGCAAAGGATATTGTCCGGCTCCATCCCGGGCAGTTGTTCAATAACAATGCTGCGGTAATGCTCGAATGTAACAATATAGATGTTTTCTTTAGGGATAAAAGCGGCAAACCGGTCGAATGTAGCCTGTATAAGCGTCCGGCCGGTATTGAGGATGTCGAGAAACTGCTTGGGGTATCCTGTTCTGCTCATGGGCCAGAACCGGCTGCCAATACCGCCTGCCATGATTGCTACGTAATGATTGTTGTTGCCCATATAAGCGCAAAGTTAGTTTAAAAGGCTGTCAATAATATACGCCGCCTGTGTATCGCTGTTTTTAATAAAATCATCGCGTGTTACGGGCTTATTGATCGTGGGAATAACGCCGCGGCCAAGATCTTCTTTTTGACCGTAGGTATGCCGCACATTGGCTACAGAAAAGGCAAAGCTTATCTTGCTGTTGGGCAACTCATAGACTACATTGATAAAACCATTGTGGGTAAGACTGCCTCCTCTTGTTTCCTCACCCACCAACATTCCCCGGTGGTCGTTTTTAACCAGACTGGCAAAATAAGCTGCGGCGGAACTGACTTCAGGGTTGGTTATGACAAATACATTGCCCCGGAAGCGGTCGGGCATGGGCATCACGGGGCTGTTGGATGAATCGGAAAGGATGTAGTGCCCGTTGCCGGATTTTACAAACTCTTCTTTCATAAGCGACTCTACCCGTTCATCAATATCATCGCTGTACGTGGGCGACAGAAGACCAGTTTCGGGCAAACGCTTTACCCGGGAACTTACGCGCTCGTATTTGCTGAACGTGTGTGTGGCGAGCCAGGAATAGAGCAGGTGACAATTGCTGTAATTGCCACCGTCATTTTCCCGGATGTCGATAATGAGGTTTCGGATACCGGGGTTGTGGCGGAGCAGGTTAAAACTGTTTTCGCAAAAATGTTCAAATGCTTTGTCGCGGCTGTAGGTATCAAATTCAAAAGTGCGTATGGTCATATAGGCATACCGGGCCTCCCGGTTGATATAAAAGTCGTAGTCAATATCGGTGGGGTCGTAATAATACCGGTTTTTATAGCTTTCTGTAAAATCTTTGTAAGCCACTGCGGCCAGTGTTTTGAAGTACAAGCTCGTGTCTTTACCTGGTTCCCGGTACCTGATACGGAAACTTCTGACAGGGCCGTAGCGGAGGAAGTAGCTGTAGCTGAGATCCTGTGCGGCGAGGGAAAGACGGGCTGGATTCTGCGAGCCGTCTGCTGTTTGAAAAATCTTCAGACTGTCGAGCAGATCGGCTACGCGTATATCGTTGATCATGGTTATTTCCGAACCCTCAGGCAGGTCGGTGCCGGATACATTGACCAGCAAGCGACCTTCTACCAGGCAGGTAGGATAGGGAAAGAATACAGGTATGGTATCAATGGCTTCACGGGCTTTATCGGGTATATACAGATTGGTATGTACACAGGCGATGGCGTTGTTGATGCGGTTGAGCAGCCCGTAAAATTCACGCAGGGATATGCTGGATCCGATGTGGCTGCGCAGACTATCCTGCAACTGCCGGAAGCGTTGCTCTGTGCAGAAGGCGTAAATGGCAGGATGGGCTTTTTTCAGGATACGTACATAATAATCAAAATCTTCAAGGGCTTTTTTTTGGGACAACTGCTGTTCCGTAATAATGCTGTCACTCTTCCTGTAGAGGCAGGACGTAAATATTGCCCCCAGGCCAAACCAGATGATGAATAGCAGTAGCCGCATCAGATAATACCCTCCCGGATAATATCGTGCAGGTGAATGATGCCTGTATATTGACCGTCTTTGCTTACCACGAGCTGGCTGATGTTGTTGTTGCGCATCCGCTCGAGTGCATCTACGGCGAGTGCCTCTGCTTCGATGGTTTTCGGGGTGGGGTTCATGATGTCGCGGGCGGTGAGGCCGGAAAGGGATATGTTTTTTTCCAGCATACGCCGAAGGTCGCCATCGGTAATGATGCCGAGAATCTGTTCCTGCTCATCGGTAACCACTGCAGCGCCCAGCCTTTTCCGGGTAATTTCTATAATAACCGTATTTAACGGAGCGTCTGGTGGTACTGCCGGTTTTTCATTGTTGCTGCTCAGGTCGGTTACGCGCAGGTAAAGCTTTTTTCCAAGGGCTCCGCCGGGGTGGAACCTGGCAAAATCATTACTGCCGAAGCCCTTCAATTCCATCAGGCATACCGCAATGGCATCGCCCATCACCATCTGGGCAGTAGTACTGCTTGTGGGTGCCAGGTTGTTGGGACAAGCTTCCTGGCTGATGGTGGTATTGATGATGATATCGCAATGGAGGGCGAGATAGGACTGGAGGTTCCCTACCATACCGATGAGCAGGTTACCAAAGTTTTTGATAAGGGGAACCAGCACCTTGATCTCGGGGCTGTCGCCACTTTTGCTGATGAGCATCACTACATCGGTCTGCTGCACCATTCCAAGATCGCCGTGAATGGCGTCTGCGGCGTGCATAAACAGTGATGGGGTACCGGTACTGTTGAGGGTCGCAACGATTTTTTGGGCAATGATGGCACTTTTGCCAATACCACTCACGATGAAGCGACCGGTGCTGGCGGCAATTTGCCTGATGGCTTTATCAAAATCATCGTTGATATGGACCTCAAGTCCGCTGATGGCTTGTGCCTCTGTTTGTATGGTACGCAATGCGACTGAAGATATATGGCTGCTCATGATTAAAATTGCAAACCTACTTCAAAACGGAGAGCCGGGCAAAAAAGCCTCGTTATTGCGCAGTATTGCAGAAAAGTCCGGTTCTTTTCCGCTCAATACTGCCCGGAAACACGCGTTACCTGACGATATTGGGGGAACTACTGGAACGCGGGATTAATTAGGTGACATTAAAAAAAAGTGCTATCTTATACGATATTTTAAATCGAAGTTAAAAGGTGGTTTTGGTCTGTCTCTTGTTTGTCATTGCGGCAAAATAAGAGTAACTTCGCTACCCTTTGAAAAACAGGCTGTATGAAAATGTACAGTTTGTATTGAATAAGTTAAAACAAAGTGTGACGGAAAATCAAAATGGCTACAAAAAAAGCAACGGTAAAATCCAGTTCTACGCAGGCGGTTAGTCCCACAACAGCGCTTGCCGTGCAAAGTAAATCTTCACTTACCGAACAACTACAGGAACATTTTGGGTTCAATGGATTTAAGACCCCACAGGAAAAAATCATCGAAAGCTTATTAAGTGGCAGAGATACTTTTGTGATCATGCCGACGGGAGGAGGAAAGAGTCTTTGCTATCAATTACCGGCGATGATCTGTGATGGGGTGGCGATTATTGTTTCGCCACTGATTGCACTGATGAAAAACCAGGTGGATCTGGTGCGTGGTTACAGCAGTAAAGATAATGTGGCACATTTTCTGAACAGTACGCTGAATAAAGCACAACAAAAGGTGGTTAAGAGCGACCTGGTGTCGGGTCGTACCAAAATGTTGTATGTGGCGCCCGAAACACTGACCAAGGAAGAAAATATAGAGTTTTTCAAAGACCTGAAGATTTCTTTTTTCGCTGTGGATGAGGCGCATTGTATTTCTGAATGGGGTCATGATTTCAGGCCCGAATACCGCCGGCTGAAAGAGATGATGGACATGGTGGACGAGTCGATACCCATCATTGCCCTTACCGCTACGGCCACGCCTAAGGTACAAAGTGATATTGTAAAAAACCTGGGTTTGCGCGAGCCCAACATATTTATTTCCTCTTTTAACCGGCCCAATCTTTATTACGAAATACAGCCCAAGGTTAAAAAAGACCAGACGAATAAGAGTATTGTACGCTTTATCAGCCAGAACAAGAATAAAAGTGGTATCATTTATACGCTTAACCGGAAAACCACAGAAGAGCTGGCCGATATGCTGATGGCCAACGGTATCAAAGCGGTAGCATATCATGCGGGACTTGATGCTAAGTTGCGGGCAGACCGGCAGGATCAGTTTCTTAATGAGGATGTGCAGGTTATTGTGGCCACAATTGCCTTTGGAATGGGGATTGATAAACCGGATGTGCGTTTTGTGATCCACTACAATATCCCTAAAAGTATTGAGAATTATTACCAGGAAACGGGACGTGGCGGACGCGATGGTATGGAGGGTAAATGTATTCTTTATTACAGCCATAAAGACGTGGCGAAGCTGGAACACCTGATGCGGGATAAGCCACTGAGTGAACGGGAGGTGGGGGCACAACTGATCAACGAAACGGTGAGTTACGCGGAGAGCAGTGTGTGCCGCCGTAAAATATTACTTCACTATTTCGGGGAGGAGTATGACGATAAGAATGGTTGCGGCAATTGCGACAATTGTAATAATCCCAAGGAAAAGGTTGAAGCTAAAGACGGCGCGGTAAAGGTATTGAAAGTTATTAAGGCGCTTGATGAGCGTTTTCCTGTAGAATATGTCATCCATATCCTGACGGGTAAAGCTACGCCACAGGTGCAGATGTTCAGGCATGATGGACTGGATGCTTTTGCCAGTGGAAACGACCAGGAGCCGCATTACTGGAACAGCCTGGTACGGCAACTGCTGCTGGAAGGGTTGATTGCCAAAGACATTGAAGAATACGGTCTGCTGAAGATCACCAGGAAGGGCAGTACTTTTTTGAAAAAGCCGGGATCTTTTAAAATTGTACTCAACAACCTGTTTGAAGATGCCAATGCGGATGATGAAGAAAATGAGGCTGCTGTTGCTGCCGGTGCGTCTGCCGATGAGCGGTTGGTAGAGATGCTGAAAGACCTGCGGAAAAAAGTGGCGAAGGAGAAAAACCTGCCTCCGTTTGTCATTTTCCTGGAAACCTCGCTTGAGGATATGGCGATTATGTACCCGATTACAATGACCGAACTGGAAAAGATCAGCGGGGTAAGTAAGGGTAAGGCCTTGCGGTATGGCAAACCGTTTATTGAACTGATCGGTAAATATGTGGAAGAGCATGATATTGAAAAGCCGGATGATTTTGTAATGAAGAGCGTGGTGAACCGGGGCAGTAATAAGATTTTCATTATCCAGAATGTAGATAAGAAGATACCGCTGGAAACCATTGCCAAGAACAAAGATCTGCGTATCGATGAGTTACTGGAGGAGATGGAAACTATCGTAGGCAGTGGTACCAAACTGAATTTAGACTACGCGATAGATGACATGGTGGATGAGTACGAGCAGGAAGAGATCATCGACTATTTTAAGGGCTGTCAGACGAGCAGTCTGCAGGTGGCACAGGAAGAGCTGGCAGACAGCAATTATAACTGGGAGCAGTTGAAACTGATGCGGATTAAGTTTTTATGCGAATATGGCAATTAAAAAGCAATGCGAGGGGCCTGTTTGGGGGGCATAAGACGGAAAAAAATCACTTTGTTTTGTGTATATCGGGTGTATATCCCTATATTTGCAACCCGAAAAGGGAATTACCGATGGTACTGAACCAGTAACAGCCGGGGATTACAAAATCGGGAATAAGGATGGTGCGGTAGCTCAGTCGGTAGAGCAAAGGACTGAAAATCCTTGTGTCGGCGGTTCGATCCCGCCCCACACCACCAAAGCGGGAAAATTGATGTTACCATCAGTTTTCCCGCTTTTCATTTCAGCTAAACCTGCTTTGAGCGGATAAATCAGGGGCAAACGAGACTGTTTTAGTAAGCACCTGGTTACGTGAAAAG
>JAAFIK010000068.1 GCA_013298665.1 Chitinophagales bacterium | reverse complement strand
ATTTTGAGCATCTCCATTTTCGAGAAAATGCCCATAAATCAACTGTTTGGACAGACTCAATTACAATATTTCAAAGAGCAAAATCATAATCAATTGACTATCTTCGACTTATAACGCAATGCTAGTGATTTGACAAACAAATAAAACTTCTTGATGTTGTTGGCTCCGTCAACGAAACCTCAATAAAGGCACGAACGAGTAGATACAGGAGCTATGATATGCTTCCTTACGAAATTGCTGAAATCTGTGCCAGTATATTGATCTTCTATCAACAAGGCAGCAACGAAGACATAATTGAATTTTACCAAAAGTTTCAACATAATGACAAAGCCTTCAGGTTACAAGACAAGTCCCAACTGCTTCGTGCAGCCTGCAGGTCCTCTCATCTACTGAATATAAGGCAGCCATTAGAACAAGCTACCTATGAATTAACGAAAACTAATCATGACGATGGACCTGATGAAATTGCTAGCAGATACATTGCTATTGCTCGTGCGGTATTGGTCATTTCAACTGATGATGCTAGTGTATACTTTGATAAAGCTATAGAGATCGCTTCTAAATTTGGAGAAGAGCTTGTGCCTCGATGGGAAGCAATTGTGGCCCTGGCTCAAAGAGCTTGTGCAAAGCAAACAGTGCCTGATGAATTGGGGTATCGTTTCATCAGATGTGCTGAGTTAGTGGGAGAAAATGTTTCCAGGGAAAAGCATTGGAGCAGAAGCGAAGCGATGCGTGTTTGTGCCAGGATGTCACCAGGCATAGCCATATCAGCCTTAAGCAGATGGCGGGATAGGGATATAGGCCGCTTTGAATACCAATTTGAGGCATTGTTAATGGAATTAATCGGTTCCAAAACAATCTCTGCGAGTACAGGCTGGGCATTAAACCGTTTTTTTTCTTATCATCAATTGAATGAGCTACTGGCAATCTGTTTAGAAAATGAACCATCTGACAGTATCCGGCAAAGCTTAGTTGCTGATGCTATTTACGTACTCCAAACAGAAGGTACAAGCAATACAAAATGGGATGAACTGGAAGAAATTGCAGTTAAGAATAACGTTAACAATGAAATACTAAAGACAATTACGGGCTTTCATACACAACAAAAGAAAGAAGCTGAAAGCCCTGAAGATATATCAGGCGGTAAGCAAAAGCAGGAATCTAAAAAAGATTGGGACGACCTTTTCAAGGGCCTAAACATTGCAACACCTGAAGGCTTTGCTGCATTAATAGAGAGATTTAAATCGAAGCAGGGAAATGACAATTTCAGATGGCGTTTGAGAGACTTATTAAAAGAAGCTATAGCCAGGCTGGAAGAAAATTCACTTTGGCCCTTCATTGATGTTATCTTTCTTTCTGAAGACATTAACCACTATGATGTTCAGGATATTCTTTCTTCCATACCTGAGGCATGGAAAGGCAAGGTGAGTTATAAAGCCAAGCTTCCGGGTGTTGTTTATAAGTTCGGAGAACATTATGCACATGAATTGACAAATGAATATTCTTTTAACTCTTTCAAAAAAAAAGTAAATCTTGATGAGCCTTTAACTGAGAAATTGATTACAGGAATCACATCCGGCTTAGCGAATGGCGATGAGGTCTCCGATGCGCAACAGTTTTTCGGTTTTGTATTTTTGGTGTCATCCTACATCAGCGAACAAGATGCCGCTGAGTTAAGTGATTATTCATTATCACGTTTTGAATTGCACATCGAGGAAGATTTCGGAGATGGTACATGGAGTAAGGATTTAAATGTTACAAGTGATGCTAGCACAAACATTGCAGGATTCATATGGTCGGCACTCGGCTCGCCAAGAGCAGCAGTAAGATGGAATGCAGCGCATTGTGTCAGAAAACTGGCAGACTTTAACTGTATCGATATCATTGATGCTTTAGTCTATTGGTTGAAACAAGATAAAGTAGGTGCGTTTGGGCACCATAAGTTTCCATTCTATAACCTTCATGCAAGGCAGTACCTTTTGATTGCATTTGCCAGGATAGCTATTGAAAAGCCATCCATATTACATAAGCATAGCGATTTGTTTTTGCATTATGCAACATCCCAGGATCACGTTATTATCCAAAAATTCGCTTCAGACATCATTGAAGCGATTGAACGTACATTCACTGGGACTTTTAAAGCAGAGGTTTTAGAGGCAATAAAGAATCTGGGAAAAAGTAACCTGCCAGTTCAGGTGGTAGAATATCAATATTCTACCGACAGTTATTGGCATAAGCAAGGAGAAGTTAAATCAGACATTGACTTTCATTTCGGTTTAGATATTGACAGCTATTGGTATGAACCACTTGGGAGAGTGTTTCATTTATCTGAAAACCAAATTGAAGATTTAGCTGCGAATGTAATTGTAAATGAGTGGGGGCTGGGTGATAAAAATGGATATAATGATGATCCAAGGGTTATTCTTTGGAACCGTTCCAACAATGATCGGGAAACATGGCATGATCACGGCACCTATCCTAGAACCGACAATTTAGATTTTTACTTGTCTTACCATGCTATGCTTGTTGTTGCAGCAAGGCTAATTCAAAAGATGCCTGTAATTATTACAAGAGATGACTCTGGCGATGAACCATGGTCTTACTGGCTATCGAGGCATTTACTGACACGTACCGATGGTAAGTGGTTGGCAGATTGTAGAGACCCGTTGCCACTAAACAGGCCCTTGTGGGTTTCAGAAGAAAAAAAAGATACCTGGCAAACTGAAATCACTGAAGGCGATTTTTTGAATTACATGCATGCAGAAATAAACGGGGAATTGTGGGTCAATGTAAAAGGAGGCTGGCATGAAAAGAATAATGAAAGAAAAGAAACTGTTTCTATTTCAACGGCACTTGTGTCACCTAAGACCTCAGATGCTCTTTTACGGGCATTAGCGACTTGTAGTGATCCATACGATTATAAGCTACCTTATTTTGATGAAGAAGATATGGAAATCGAATTCGGCTCATTTAAACTTAAAGGCTGGATTTGTGAACGTCACAATTCAAAGGGATTGGATCAATTTGATCCTTATGCGGATGAAATAGACTATCCGCCATACGCATTGGGTAGCACAATAGCTGAAAAATTAGGCTTATCAACAGATCCGGATGGTAAGAAATGGCAAATCCCTCGTAGCGCTGAAGTTGCATTGTTTTGCGAAACATGGAGCAGTCATAGAGAAGGACGGGATGAGGAACCCGACCAATCAGGAATACGATTGAAAGCTAAACTTTCATTTTTAAAAGGACTTTGTTCAACGCTTGGCTGCGACTTAATATTCGACGTTGGCATTAAAAGAGATATAAGCTACCGGTATGATCGGGAGAAGCGGGAATATACAAAACCATTACACAAAATATTTTTATTATCAGCAGATGGAAAACTTAGAACTACAGGAGCAAATTATCAACTTGGGTAAACTCTTTGTGCAGGAGCTCAAATTAGATCCAGGCAGTGACACTTTTTCTAAGTGGATGGCTCATTATATAGCGGAAAAGATGAAGCTGGTGGAAGAGGCTAAGTCCGATGAGGATAAGAAAGAAGCAGAAAAAGAATGCTTCGAAACTATTCTGGCATTGTGGAAACACAGATGGTTACTGCCTTCCAGTAAACGACCATTGGAAGAATTTGAACCCATTCTAAAAACTTTGGAGCTGCTTAATCCTGAGCTGCAAGAATCCTTCTTTTATCATTCATTGTATCATGAGTTGCCTGAACTGGAGAAAGACAACCCGGATTTAAAAGAGATAACAGACTATACCAATATGGCATTGCAAATCGACAAAGCAGCAAGAATCTGGATAGAGTTCGTTTTGAGTCAGGCTGCTTTAAAAGCTAAAAATGAAAAAACAGACTCCTTCCTTAGTAATTCAATAAACATCCACGAAAATGATGATGCAAGGATTATAAGAATAGTTTTAGATAGTGACCCCGCTATCGGTTTAGAAAACTACAAAGACGACAATGTCCAAAAGAAGTACCAAAGCGAAAAATTGAAGAAGAGAATTGAAGAGCTAGAAAGGTTTTCAAAGTTGAATGAAGTTCTTTTAGAAAAATATAGAAAAGACCTTGCAACTATAGAAGCAGATTAATCGCATGTCTTTGCCCAACCATACAAACTTCCATTTCCTTGCAGAAATCGCAAAGGAAAACACCTATCGCCTGCTTTTCCCCGATGCAAAAGCAGGCATGGCGATAATATTGCTGTATGAAAAGCTGGAGAATGGTGCTTTCCCCGACAAGTTCTTTAAAGAGTCCGATATACACGATGCATTGCTAAAAGTATCTTCCGTTAATCTAAACAACGGGCAATACCACCTAAAAGAGCAATACAATACCATCATCAGCGATTTACAGGAATATTTCCTGCGCTATGATGAAGACAAACAGCAATACAGCTTTAAGGAATATGCCTACACCTTTTGCAGACATGCTAAGGAAACCCTTAAATCATTTTTCGACCCCACACAAATTGAAGTAATCTGCACCAACCTTCGGGATAAACTCATTGGCTGCCGCACACAAGAAAAAGTACAAGAATGGTTTAATCTGGATTTTTCAGCGTTCAAACCTCTTTTAAAAAACCAGTTGGACTACTTAGATAAACAGATTGATCAATCTGTAGCAGATTTACGAGAAAACAAAAAACTCAGCTTACAGGAAGGAACAATTTTAGATACGCTACGCCAGATTGACGAAAGGTTTGAGATCATCCGTAGCCAAAACAAAGAATTACGGACTGCGTTCAGGGCAACAGAAGAAATACGAAGACTACTCAACAAATATGCAGAGCAATACGACAGCGACGAAATACATAAAGGCACAGATGCGGCCATTTCCTTTTTTCAGGAAATGCGCCACGTACTATTATTGATTGACAAAAGGCTCGACAGGATACAACCCCGCATAAAGCAACTCTTCAGCAATTTAAATAAACCCCTCTTTAATGTTAGGATAGAGAAATTTCTGGGCTACTTAATCCGCAACAGTACAGAAACGAATGTAGAAGGCAGAAAAGAACTGTTCTTGCCGGATGGGATTCATCAAACAATAACCAGTCTTGCCATTTCAAATTTCACAATTGTGGAGCGAAAAACAGACCTTTTTCCTGTCAAACCTAAAAAACGCATTGTAGTTGTCGAGATCCCTGAACTAAAACAGAAAGCATTTGCAACAACCATCAGCCAGGTATTTCAGCAAGATGATGTAACACGGTGGTTAGGCATAATAGCAGAGCAGTTGGCAGAAGAAAAACAAGTGGATTTATCCGATTATTTTTTCAGGATCATTCAGGAAGAAAAAGGAGATAACACATTAGGCCTGGCCATTTCAGTACTATACCGTACCATAAAGCGATATGAACAGCAGCAGCAATATAGCGTAATAATAAACCCAGCCGTTACAAAAAGCCGTCAGGGAATAAAAACTACATTATGGCAGATAACAATACAACAGAAATAATGCCCTGGTCATTCCTGGCGGACAGTGAGGCTGAAAATTATTTTGCCAGGGTGGATTATGCGCTCAAAAATGGCAGGCATATCCAGCAATGGAAAGAACAAGCCTGGTGGTTTCGTTTTATCGCCAATAATGAAGAGAGTATCAAACAATACTACCGCACCTACTTTGGGGTTAGGCTGGAGCATGGAGGAGAAGCAAACGACAAATATTATTACCTCGACTTTATGCCGGATTCAAGGGGAAACATACCGGTTGATAACAGGCATTTTCTGCAGAACGAATACGTGATTGTTGGCTTTATGCTGTACAAAGCCATTTTTATTGATAACTATATAGAACTATCCTCAGTAAAAGCCTTTCAGCGTATGCTCAGGCAGGATTATGAAGAATTTAAAGAAGGTCTGTTCCGGGTATTGGCAAAGGCAAAGAACCTAAAAATTACAGAAATGACAGAAAGGAAAATGGATGCTGTAGTAGCAAATGCAATGAAGGCCTTTGAGAAAATAGGATGGATTGAATTGCAGGAAGACAGTTTTGAAGTATTATCATCATTCCAGCGGTTACCTAAGCTGTATGCCGATTATATCAACAATATTGACGAATGGATTAAAATTGAAGCAACGAAATGAAGCAATATCCCCTTATATATTCCTTATCCACCCTTGGATTAAAACACCATCAGGAGTTTGACTATTTATTCCACCCTTTCCGTACAGATTTTATCGGGGAAAGTGGCTCAGGCAAAAGTATGATAGCCGACCTGATACAACTTATTTTCGTAGGCTCCGATGCCTTTGAATCAGCAACAAAAGGAATAGGAGAAAGGGAACCGGCGGGAATGGTGCTCACTGAAGGTGGGCATAGCAAAACAATGGGCTATGCTTTTTTGAATATAGAAATGCAACCCCAGAAATACCTGGTTGCAGGTGCTTATATAGAAACAGGCAATAAAAATGTGCAGGCATTTATTATCCAACAGGGTTTCGACAAAAATGAGATAGTTTACCTGGACAAGCCAATACTGCATAAAGACCTTGTAGTGGATGATAATATTCAGCCACTCGATCAGCTAAAAGATATTTTAAGTGAAAAGGGTTTGTTTTGTCAATCATGGGCGAGGTTAAAAAAATACCACGAGCTACTGTACAAACAAAATATTCTGCCTATAGACCTTTCAACTAACGACAGGCAATTGAAGGGCTATGCAGAAATCCTTCAATCATTTTCACGAGGAAAATCCATAGATACACAAAAAAGCAGCAGTCTTAAAACCTTTCTATTCGGTAGAGATACAGCCAATAGTATTTACGAAACATATAAGGCGGCAGTAAAAGACATGGAGGTAACTATAGGAGAATACGGCTCCAACCTTCAGGAAATAGCTCGTGTAACTGAAAAAGAAGCGGCTCTATTGGCACTTAAAAGGAATCGGGATGAGCGGGATCAGTATAAGAAAGTATGGATGGACAAGCAGCTATTGTATGCAAACCAGGAGACCTTAACGCTTCGTAGGGAAATCATAGATACCATTACAGAATTTGCAAAAGCAAAACAGCATTACAACATTCTTCACGAGCTGCTGAAAGCAGAAATTAATCATCTTGAATCAGCGATCCCTGAATTAGAAATAGAAAAACAAGCTTTAAGTAATAAATACGAAGAAAACCTGCTGACTTACAAAGAAACCGGAAAGGTGCAAAAATGGCTACAAGAAGCTAACTGTGCATTAGAACAGCTTCGTAACAAGTATGAAGAAAACAATCAGGTCCGCTCAAAAAAAGAAAATCTTCAAAGCCTGACAAAAGAACTAAAATCAAAAAATCTTGAAACAGTATTTGACCAGGTTGAAGCAAAAGATAGTATCGGATCGCTCAATCAGTTTTTAACCGATACAATCGCAGCTTTTAAAATTGAACTTGAAACTAAAGAAATACTTAAGCGGTTTTCAAACCTCAATGACCCAGATTCATTTGCCAATTGGGCTATAGCGCAAAAACGAGCATTTACGCTGGAAGAAGAAAGCGCCATCATCGGGTTTCAAAATCTACCAAGGAAAAAGCCCGCAAACAAGAAAGACTATTTGCCGTCTCCCGAAGATTTTATAAATGCTTTGGAGATGATTGAAAAAGAAGCGACCGGGTTTTGGATAAATCTGAATGGCATAAGAAAATTTGTACCATACACGCCCAAACAAATATTTAATACGACCAACACGCAAGCCATTACATCCTATTTTTTGACATATTCCGCCTCCCTCGATAAGGATATCACCAATGCCAAAAAAAAGCTTGCTGATTACCCCACTTTACAAACAATACTGTTAAACCTACCCAATCCAACAGACGCATTAGCGGCTTATAATGATAGAGAGGGTGTGATCGCCTTCAAGTTGATAGACTCTTTACATGTGGGAGAAGCAGAGTTTACCAAAGCCTTAGAGGTTTATAAAAACAAATCCGAAATTGAAGACACCTACAACGAAGCCAAGCAGAATCTGGAAGAGTTTCAGGATAAGATCACTGAAAGCAAAACACTGCTACAATTGTACAAATCATATCAGGGTGTCAGCAACAGTGCTACAGATAATTTCACTACTCAACTAGAAAGTAACGATGAATTTGGAGGCATAATTCTGAAAACAGGTAAAACATATGAACTGACTAAAGGCAATGTTCAGGCAGCATTTAAACAGTCTTCAGACAAAGGGGCATTTATAAAGGACAACCAGCATGATATAGAGCCTAAATTGTCTGCTATCTCCGGTATTCAAAATAAGATTAAAGAATATGAGGAATGGAAAGCAAAGCTCGAAAAGGTAAAGCGTCAATACCAAGGATTATATAATGAATTGCCCGAAAATATGATTGCAGCTACTTATATTCATAACCCTGAAAAGGAATATGAAGCATTTATCAGGGCAGAAGAAAATTGCACGCAAAGTTTTTATAGAACTATCCAAAATTATATTCCGTCTGAAGCGCATCGGTTTGAAGGTGAGGAAAATTTAAGCGAATTGGCAAAAAGTCTGTTACCACAGGCGTTTCATGATGCGGTTCTTTCCGACCAATCCGAAGAGGCTGTTATAGATACAATAGCAAATTACCTGCACCGTATTAATGATAAAAACCGGCAATTAAACAACCGGAAAATACAAAAGATAAAAGACCTGTTGCATGATGTAGATGTTGCTGCCTCACAACAGGAAAACATTATCCGCAGAATTGACAATTTTTTAAAGGATGAAACAAGCATTACCGGAGGGTACAAAGCCAGGTTGAAAAAAACAACTTCTACCTTATTTCCGAAAGAATGGATGAGCCGTTTTCAGGAGAACCTGGAAGACACATCCAATAATTTTACTGGTAGGCTGGCTGAAAAAATAGACCTGGAAAATATGATCATAACCGCATTCTTAGATTGTGGCGGACATGCGGGGATGCAGGTGACAGCACAAAAGCTGTTAGACCCTTCAGTTTATTACGAAGTAGAATTCAAAATGGAATCAGCTACAGGCAGGGTTAATAAAGGCAGCACGGGGCAAACATACGCAGCTATTGCACTACTGTGCATCGCCAGGCTTTCAGTAATGGATAATGAAGAAGGGAAGAAACAGCAACCGGCAGTGAGAATAATGCCTATTGATGAAGCAGAAGGATTAGGTTCAAACTACGACATGCTGCACGACATTGCCCAGCTTTACGACTACCAGATTATCTCACTTTCCATTGGTCCGGTAGGCAAATTTAAAGATGGGGAACAGTACCTCTACATACTCCATAAAAATATGGAAGAGGAAGCGGCTGTTAATTATACACCGATGGCCATTTTATGTGAAGCAGATAAATCAGCAATACAGACCGCAATTGAAATATGAAAACAGCACTGACATGGCGGCATTTAAAGGCATTAAATCAATTGTACGTTGATAAACGTACCGATGCTAAGATTACAGACAACGGTTATATCGCTAATGTGTTAATGGCGCAAAAAAGATTAATCAAATTCAAATCAGGTAATAATAAAATACTGGAAGCAGCACCTAAATATGCCGCTTTTTATGAAGAAAATTTCAAACAGGATTTCGAGCAATACACCCAGTTTTTGCAAAGTGCAAACTTGGAGGATGATGCCAGAAGGAAATATACTGAAGATGATATCAAGACCCTGATGTTCATTTCTGATTACAAGGGAGAGCTACGAAAGAACCTCACGACAATAAGAACTTTTTCAACAGAAGTTTTCAGAAATCATGGTTCAAAATATTTAGAAAATAAGCCAGGATTAAAAAACGCAGTCTGTAGAATATTAGGTATAGATGATTTTCCTGATAAAGATCCTAAAAATCATCAATGGCGTTTGGTAGTAGATTGCCCGAATCCAACAGCTGTAATATTGTGCGAAAATATTGCTCACTTAAAAGCTGCATGGAAAGTAAGAGAGGCGGATATCGAGTTGTGGTATGTGGGAGGAAACAATATTGGAATAATAGATTTTATAAGCCTAGATAAGTTACTAAAGCCTGTGTATTATTCTTGTGATTGGGATTTTCATGGATTATCCATATATTCTAGAATTAAGGAGAAATTGAGAAAGAAATCAATCTTAATAAGAATCCTTAATCCTTATACTACGGAGACAGCTATATCTGTGGATTCAGATTATCATACTAGTCATTGGAATTTCAACCTTCCTCTGTCCGGGTTGAATCATGAAGACTTTCTTGCAAATGAAATATCACTTATAGAGTTTCTGATTAAGGAAAATAAGTGGATAGAAGAGGAGTCTATGGATATTTTGAAACTATATAATACGAATAAGGCTAACCTTTTTTCCCGGTAATCGCCGCCAGTAGCTCATTGTTCTGCTGTTTTAAGTATTCGTTTTCAGCCTTGTATTGCTCAATAGCAGCTTTGTACCCTTCCAAATCAGTTGCATTGAGTGCGCCATAGTTGTAGCCAACCTGCGAATTGGTGATATGCTGTATATTGAACTGCTCTGGCAGGTTTACGATATCTTGTACAGATACTTCCATCGCCGCAGCTATCTCCTCCAATCTGTCAAAGCTAAGGCTGCTTTCGCCCCTTTCGAGGTTGCCGTAGGCTGTTACGCTCATGCCCAGTTTTTGGGCAACCGTTTCCTGTTTCAGCCCCTTTAGTTCCCTTACTTTCCTGATTTTGTCACCTATCTGCATGATGTTAAATTAACTGTTGATTGATGCGAAACCAGCCCAAATATAGCCGTTTCGTATTGCAATGTAAATAAATTGCCGCAAATAACACAGGATGGAACAGCAGATGTATAATAACAAGTGGAAAGCCTATCACGACAGCCTTGATGGTGATGTATCCAAACAATGTAAAGCTGAGATTGAGAGGGTTCTCTGCATTTCCCAATCGGCCTTTTACCGCAAGCTCAAAAGCCCAGAGCGCTTCCTCTCCATTGCCGAAAAACAGGCCATTGCCCGGGTTTATAAGTTGAAGGATAGCTACCTTTTCCCGGAACTGGGAGAAGATTGACGACATGGAGCGTTCGGGAGCAATCAGGAAGGGTTGCGGAGCGATTAGGGAGTAATTGCGGAGCAATTTGGGAGCAGTTAGGGGGCAATTGAGGAGGGATTGGGGAGGGATTGGGGAGCAATTGCGGAGTAGTTGAAAAATGCCCGTTTTCCAGTTGAGACTGTATATAAAGCCCCTATCAAACCACCGCATTTGCTTAGAAAATAGCAAAAAACGCCATGCCGTTGGGTAAAGAGGGCAGTGCTGACCCTTATTTAAAGTAACAAGTGGAATGACAGCTAACCTCTTGCCGTTTTATGCAGCACACCTGCCAAAGTATACTGCGAAATGAATTCTTCTTTTTCGTCCCACATGGCCAATACCAATGATAGTGTAAAGAATTTTCCTGGATGCGACACCAACAGCCGACCCGGAGCCTGGCCATCAATTTACCTGCCCGGCTGTTCCAGGTTGTCAGCCAATGGCGGGACAAAACACTTAAAACCATGTCTCACGGGCGTTTCACGGGGAACTTTCATGTGAAAAAGATGGAAAAATGTCACCTGTTTTTTGAGAGTTCTGAAACTAATTTGAAATATATGCAGAAAAAGGCACAAACCGGAAACCATGCCCTTTCGGGGGTTGTACGTTTGCACCAAAACCGGTAACCGGCAAAAATGGTATCCATGCAGGCATCCATAAAAACAGCAGGCGTTCCGTTCCATGGGGCAACCGTGCGCAAGTTCCGCCTTGGCCATGAGAAGCCAGCATGTGAAAAGGTGAAAAAAGTTACCTCTTTGGGCAGATTTGTGCCCAAACGTTCCCACACGTGCCGAAACGTTCCCAAAGAGGAAAGTGACCCTTTTGCGGCATTGTACGTTTGCACTAAAACCGATGACCGGCAAGAAATGTATCCACACAAGCAAGATGCCCCTCCTCCGCCGAAGCTATCGTAAAGTATGGCTGGCATTGCCACGGGCAACATTGCGGTTGGCAGGGCAAAATATCCCTGACCTTTTTCAATCCGGAAGCCCCTGAAAATCACCCTTTTAAAATATAATTTGCTGATTATCAATTAGTTAAGTATCTTGAGCATGAAAACAAACAACCGTTAGAAAATGAAGCATTCGATAACTCCAATGGTATATTGCATGACAACAAAGGCACCCAGCGGCTGGCACTGTCAACCTGCAAGGCCATACTCCATGCATGGGAGGTGCGCTATTCCGATGAAGAAATACTGGCCATCCGGGATTTTCTGTACGGGCTTGCTGGGTTTGCCGCAGAACAGTATCTGCTGGAGCAGGAAAACACAAAAACAGGATCAGGACAACTAAACCATACAATGGATGAAAAAAGCTTATTTGTATATCCGTGTAAGCACGGACGAGCAGGCAGAAAAAGGATACAGCCTGCGGCACCAGGAAGAAAGGTTGCGGCATTATTGCCAACTGAACAGCATTGAAGTAGTGGCCCTGTTCACCGAAGACCATTCGGCCAAGACATTTGAACGCCCGGCCTTTAAGCAGATGCTGGCACAGATGAAAAAGAACAGGGCATCTGCCAACCTGTTGCTGTTTTTGAAGTGGGACAGGTTCAGCCGCAATGCGGGCGATGCCTACGGCATGATAAGCCAGTTGAACAGGCTGGGCATAGAGCCACAGGGCATAGAGCAGCCGCTTGACCTTAGTGTACCCGAAAACAAGATGATGCTGGCCTTTTACCTTGCCGCACCCGAAGTGGAGAACGACCGCCGTTCCCTCAACACGATTGCCGGTATGCGCAAGGCACTGAAGGAGGGCCGACATGCCAACCTTGCGCCGAGGGGCTACAAAAATGTCAGGGATGAGAACAATATGCCTTCCATTGTGCCGGGCAAGGATGCGGACACCATCAAATGGGCCTTTGCCGAAATGGCCACCGGAACGGCAACGGTGATGGAGGTATGGAAACAGGCGAAGGCCAAAGGGCTGAAAGTGGGCAAGAGTCAGATGTTCAACCTGCTGCGCAACCGGTTTTATGCGGGTTACATCTATGTGCCTGCCTATAAAGACGAACCTGCCACTTATGTGGAGGGCAAGCACGAACCATTGGTGAGTTCATACCTTTTCAATGAAGTGCAGGACATACTGGATGGCCGCAAGCGCAAAGGCCCGGCCAAAAACATGGCAAGGGAGCAATTGCCCCTGCGTGGTTTTTTGACCTGCCGTAAATGCGGTTCCAATATCAGCGGCAGTGCATCGAAGGGCAACGGCGGGAAATATTATTATTACCATTGTTCCCGTGGCTGTGATGAACGCTTTAAGGCAGATGAGGCCAACGGCATTTTCATCAGCGAACTGGAAAAGATACGGGCCAACGAGCAAAGCATCAACTTGTTTGAGGCTGTGATAAAAGACTATGCGAAACAAAGCAATCGCCAAAAAATGGACAGTACCAAATCTATGCAGGATGAAATTGAAAAGCACAATACCCGCATCGGCAAGGCACAACAGATGATGGTGGACGGTGATTTGAGTGCAGCAGAATACCGGGAAATCAAATACCGCTATGAAGCCGAGATACAAAAGCTGGAAGCCAAACAAGCAGAAATAAAGCAGGTAGATGCGAACCTTACGGAATATGTATCCAATACAGCCCAACTGCTGCGGAATCTGCCACAATACTACGCTGGTGCGGCTTTGCCGGTAAAACAGAAACTGATTGGTTCGTTATTGGCCGAAAAACTGGTTTTTGAGAAAACTGCTTTCCGAACCATAAACCTGAATGAAGTGGTTAGCCTGATATGCAGGACTGGCGGGCGTTCGGATGGTACAAAAAAGAAAGGCTCAACAAAAAATGTTGAACCTTCCAATGTGGTGCCCAGAACTGGATTCGAACCAGCACATCCTTGCGAACGCTGCGACCTGAACACAGTGCGTCTACCAATTTCGCCATCTGGGCATTTGTAATTCAGGGTTGCAAATATAGGAAATCATACCGGATAAAAAATAATTTCACACAAAAAATCAGGCGGCAACAGCATGCGGTTTGCGCCCGATCAGCCAAACCCCCACAATCACCAGTACCGTGCCGGCCACCTGCCACCCACTGATCCTTTCCCCAAGCACCAGGTGTGCCTGCAAAATGGTAGAAACCGGCCCGATACTCGAAACAATGGCTACATTACTCGCCCCAACCCGCTTTAATGCAGCCGATACAAGGAAGGTAGGAATAACCGTGGCCACCATCGCCAGTAATGCACCATATCCCCACATCGCGCTGCTGCTCTGCACAATATGATAATCACCCCGGATCAAAAAATGGATAAAGATGCCCGCTGTAGCCGAAAGCATGGCATAGGCCGTAAAGCGCGTTACACCTACGACCGGAATGATACGCCCGCTGCCCGCAATATAAATGGAAAAAGTAATGGCACAGAGGAAAACCAAAAAACTGCCGAGGTAAAACTGCGGGTTACTGCTGTCGATCCGTATTTCACCAAAATAAGCAAGTCCGATGCCCATATAGGTAAGGAGCAGTGCCCATTTGTGCATGGGCAGGAGCTGCTGTTTGAATACATACCGGTTGATCAATACTGTAAATGTGGGGTAGAGGAACAGGATCAACCGTTCTAAACCCGCAGAAATATATTGCAGACCCAGGAAATCAAAAAGGCTGCTGAGGTAATACCCCACAAGTCCCAACCCAACAATAATACCCCATTGGCGGCGGGTGGTTACCGGGCGGTTACTTTGACGACCTGCCAGCATCGCCGCACCGATATAAAAGGGCAATGACAGGATCATCCGCATAGTGAGCAGGGTAGTGGCATCCACCTGTGTATCGGCAAAGGCTTTTTTGACAATGATGGCCTTGGTGGAAAATAACAATGACCCCAGCAGTGCGATGAGCAAGCCTGTCAGCAATAACCGCCGTTGCTGCTGTGTTTCCACGGCAGCCATTATGCACTCACGCCAAAGTCACGAAGCGCGTCGTTCAGGCTGGTTTTGAGATCGGTGCTGGCCTTGCGCTGCCCGATGATCAGGGCGCAACCCACTCCGTAATCGCCCGCAGGAAAGGATTTGGTATAACTGCCCGGGATCACCACGCTTCGTGCAGGTACCCGGCCTTTATACTCCACAGGGGTGTTACCGCTGACATCTATAATCTTTGTACTCTGTGTCAATACCACGTTGGCGCCCAGTACTGCTTCCGACTCCACCACCACACCTTCCACCACAATACAGCGGCTGCCGATAAAACACCCGTCTTCGATGATCACAGGCGTTGCCTGCAGGGGCTCAAGTACACCACCAATACCCACACCGCCACTCAGGTGTACCCCCCGGCCAATCTGTGCACAACTGCCAACGGTAGCCCAGGTATCCACCATCGTACCCTCATCAACATACGCACCGATATTGACATAGCTTGGCATCATCACCACATTCCGCGCCAGATAAGCACCATAGCGGGCTACAGCATGGGGTACTGCCCGTACACCAAGGGCTGCATAATCGCTTTTCAGCATCATCTTATCATAAAACTCAAAAGGCGGAAGGGTAAAGGTCTGCATTTGCTGTATGCCAAAGTAGAGCAGGATTGCCTGTTTTACCCATTCATTTACCTGCCATTGGTGGTCTCCAGCAGGACTGGCCGTACGCAGCCTGCCCTTATCCACTTCCTCAATTACTGCCCTTACGGCATCTGAATAACGTGGGTCTTTAAGTAATTCACGGTTGCTCCATGCCTCCGCAATCAATTGTGCCAGTTCCATCATCAAAAATTTTTGCAAACATAATAAATAAAAAGGGGCATTTTTGCAGCACACATTTTTCCCTCAGTCGTATGCGGTTAAATATCCTGATAAGGCTGCCCAACTGGCTGGGCGATATGGTTATGGCTACCCCCATGCTGCAGACCCTGCGCAGCCTTTATCCCGGGGCAACAGTGGATGTGGTGGTGAAGAAGGGGCTTGATTTTTTAGTGCCGTATCTGCCCGCCATCGATCAGCATGTTGTATTTTCCAAAGCTTCGTACAAAGGATTACCCGGTGCCTGGCGTTTTGGCAAGTCCATTGCTGCCGGCAAAAAATACGATCTTTTTATCTGTCTGCCCGACTCTTTCTCCTCTGCCGTAATGGCCCGGGCAACGGGTGCCAAAACCATTATCGGATATAAGAAAGAAGGACGCTCCTGGTTGCTCAGTCATGCTTATCCGCGACCGGCAAATCTCCACCGCGCAGAAGTGTACCAGCAGTTGCTCCAGCGTTATGCGGGCATCAATATGGTAACCCCTCCGGCACTGCTGCAACATCCGGCAACCGTTGCCAGGGAAAAAATCATCGTCAACATCAACTCAGAAGCAACATCCCGCAGACTCCCCATACCCAAAGCCATACAATGTATTGCTGCCCTGCGCAGCGCCACCCCTTATGAAATTGTATTGATCGGCAGCCCGGCAGAACAGCCCTTTGTTACCGGGGTTTATGATGCATTACCCAACAACAGCGGCATCACCAATGCAGCGGGTCAAACAACATTACCGCAATTGATCAGTCTGCTGGCATCGGCAAAAATAATGCTGACGACCGACAGCGGACCGGCGCATGTTGCCAATGCCCTCGGTACCCACACTGTAGTATTGTTTGGAGCCGGTAACGAACACAGTACGGCTCCTTTTAATACCAATAAAACCATTATCCGTTTGGGTCAGTTGCCCTGCGAACCCTGTGTCAGCAATACCTGTAAGCCGTTTGGCAGTCCCCGCTGTCTCGAACTTTTAGACGAACACCTTGTCATACAGGCAGTTATAAAAAATCTTTCCGCCGGTACCTGAAAAGGAGCCGGACAAATGAACAACTCCCGCACCTGCGCTGTTATCTAAGCATGTTTACGAAGGAAGATATTCACAAAGCCTGTGCCGTCCTCAGTAATGCCGGGCTGGTATTATTTCCTGCGGATACCCATTGGGGCGTAGGCTGCGATGCAACGAATACGACGGCCGTTGACCGCCTTGTCCGGTTAAATACGAATCCGCTGCGGAATGATATTGTGGTATTGATGGAAGATGAAAATAAACTTCCGGACTATGTCAGCCAGCCCGGTATCAGGATATTTGATTACATCAAGGGTGTGAGTAAGCCGATGACGGTTATTTATAAAGGTGCGAGGGGAGTGGCGGCACCACTGATTGATACAGACGGCAGTGTGGCGATACGCATCGTAACCGACCCGTTTTGTACAGCGTTGTTGAAACAATTCAATAAACCCATTGCAGTTATTCCTGCGCAATTGCGAAGACGCAGAAAAGAACAGGATGCCGACCTGTTGCCGGGCAAAATAAAAAGCGGTGTTGACTATATGGTACAACACCGCCGTGAAGACGCCGGATTCAACCGGCCCGTTTCCGTCATCCGCTGGAATAATGATGGCTCTCTCTCTATCCTCCAACCCTGATTTTACAGCGTAAAGCCTACGCCCAACTGTATGGACTGGCTTTTCCACTTGTCTTTATTACCGATATTATCTAAGTTATTCAGCCCGATGGCATAGCGACCGTATACCCTGAAATTGGACAATTTTACCTGTACACCACCCAACATCGAAAAATCGCCCTTCCTGAACGCATCAGCGCCATTCTTCAGCAGGTTCCTGGTATCGTCTTTGATAATGCCAAACTGCGGGCCCGCCTGCAGCGTGAGCATATTGCTTACCCTGTAATTCAGCAGTAAGGGAATGCTGATGTACCTGAGCTTTATTTTACTGACATTGTTGAACTGGTAGATCGAACTGAATGTGGAAGAAGTATCTAAATTAACCTGACCAAAAAGCACTTCGGGCTGAAGGGCAAACTTGTTGCTGAGCCTGATTTCAGCAAAACCACCCAACTGGTAGCCAAAGCTGAATTGTTCCTTAAAACTTTTTCCGCTGATCTTGTTGATATTGGTACCGGCCTTAATGCCGATCTTGAGTCCCTGCGCCTGAGCGGCTGTTGCTGCCAGGCAAAAAATACAAATGGATAAGAGTTTTGTCTTCATGTTATCTTTATTTTATGCCATTGTATTTTACAAGAGTTATGCCACCGGCACTTACTGTTGCTTAAAATAATGTTAAAGGAAAATACGAGCAGGTTGTGCTGAGCAGACAGCAAAGCCGGCAACCGATCTTGTATGCGGCAGTTACTGCCGTACAGGTACATTGCGTTGCTGATTGTCTGCCCTGATCGTAAGGCCATTGATGTATTAAAAAGAAACCCCGACGGTAAAAGAAAACACTGCCGTCAGTCTTTTTTCAGTGGTAGCGGGCAGGTAATAATCTAAGAACAGCAGGGGTTCTGCATAAAATTTCCCGACACTATAGAGCAGGTCTGCCGAAAGATTGAGCGATTGCAGGGCGAAGGATGAACTGGTGGTGCCATCACCATATTTGCTTTTAAAAAACTGTTTTACCCGCGGGAAGCGGTCGAGGTTATTGGAATGTTTGGTGGTCAGGCGCTGGATGCCTGCTGTCAGCATCAGCACCGGGGTAAAGCTGAGGGCATCGTTTTGTGCCAGCAGGCCATAAGCCGGAAAACTATGTTCAACCGAGGCAGACAAAGAGAAGTCGCGCAAAGTATTGGTGAGCGTATCCTTTATTCTTCTGAACTGTATGGGGTTGGTACCGGGGATACGGATAACCGTATCTACATAATCCTTGTACTTGCCCGATGCAAAGCCGATATACATACCCGGCGTAAACCAGGGCTTTGTCCATTTTACCGTTGCATACAGGTCATTACTGAACGGACTGGCGGTATAAGTATTCTGGCTGCCCGGAATAATCCTCGAATAGGAAATACCCGCCTGTATGTTATTGCCGGTATACGTGTAAGAAGGATTGACGATGTATTGATAAACACTGAATTTGCCGTTTTTTGTAGCCAGAAAGGTACTGAACCCGATGGCAAGACCGCTTTTGTGCTGGTACGCAAGGGTAGGGGTAAAATAGAGTTGTTTGCTTTCAGCCTGTTCTGCATTAAGGTTATTGTTCTGGTTGCTGAATATGCCATTTCCCATACTGATGCTGAAATCAACATAACTCCCGGGCGCATCAAGCGAATCGAGCATGGCGAGCAGCGGATCATTCTTCAGCATGGAATCCAGTGCCGCTTTTTCTCTGGTTAGGGAATCCTGCTGGGCTTTCAGGGATATACTGACGGAACAGCAAAAAGCAATAAGGGCAATAAGACTGGTTTTACGCATAATGACTTGCAATTAGGTATATATCAGACGGTCAAAGATAGAAATAGTTTAACAGAAATAAATACAGGAACCAGCTTCCTGCCAGTTAAATGCGGAATACCGGCTCCAAAACCCTACCTTTGCGCCCAATTATATATTAACGAACAGTACATGTACTGCTCAATATGCTGTTTCAACAGTTTACCCAGGCGGGTTGCCAGGTACGGGTAAACGGGATGTCCGGCCAAATACCGGAATTAATAATCGGAACAATCTGATGCCGGGGAATATTGATTCCCCGACGCTGTAACCAACCAGCAGCGCCATCCAAAGAAAGTTGTACGATATTCAGTAAAGTTTCCATACAAACAGCGGGGAGCATCGCATGTGCACAAAAAAGAACACATGAATGCATTTGAAGCATTAGGCCTCAACGAACAGTTGGTGCAGGCCGTAACCGAATTGGGTTTTGAAACCCCCACGCCCATACAGGAAAAAGCCATCCCCATACTGCTCAGCGGTACGATGGATTTTGTGGGGCTGGCACAGACGGGTACGGGTAAAACGGCTGCCTTTGGTTTGCCGCTCCTCCAGCTTATCGACACTACGCAGAAGCACCCGCAGGCGCTGATCGTTTGTCCCACCCGCGAACTTTGTCTGCAGATCTGCAACGATCTGATGACTTTTAAAAAGCATGTAAAAGGTCTCTATGCCGAACCGGTATATGGAGGTGCCTCCATCATGATGCAGATTAAAGCGCTCAAAAAAGGCGTTCAGATCGTAGTGGCTACACCGGGCCGCCTGATCGATATGATCGAACGTAAAGCCATTGACCTCGAAAAAGTAAAATATGTTGTGCTTGATGAGGCAGATGAAATGCTCAACATGGGTTTCCGCGACGACATTGATTTTGTACTCAAAAACACCATCAAACGCGAAAGCATCTGGCTCTTCAGCGCTACCATGCCGGCAGAAGTAAGGGCCATCAGCAAAAACTTTATGACCAACCCGCGGGAAGTAACCATGGGTAAAAAGAATACCGCCAACGTCAATATCGATCACCAGTATTTTGTAGCCGCCGCACACCATCGCTACGAAACCCTCAAACGCCTCATCGATTTTAATCCCGGTATGTATGGGATCATCTTTACCCGCACCAAGGCCGATGCACAGGATATTGCCGAGAAATTGGTACGCGAAGATTATAATATTGAAGCACTGCATGGCGACCTTACCCAGCAGCAACGCGATAAGGTGATGCAACGTTTCCGTCAGAAAAACCTGCAGTTGCTGATCGCTACAGATGTGGCAGCAAGGGGTATCGATGTGGATGGCATCACCCACGTCATCAACTTTGAATTGCCCGACGACATAGAAGTATATACCCACCGCAGCGGACGTACAGCCCGCGCGGGCAAAAGCGGTATCTGTATTTCCATCTGCCACAGCCGCGAGACGTACAAAATAAAGCAGATCGAAAAGATGGTGAATGCACCGTTTCACAAAATGGACATCCCGCAGGGCAAAGATGTCTGCCGCAAGCAGTTTTTCCATTTTATGGATAAGCTGATGCAGGCCGATACCTCGCATGGCGATTATGAGACTT
Organism: Chitinophagales bacterium; assembly: GCA_013298665.1. Classification (GTDB taxonomy): domain Bacteria; phylum Bacteroidota; class Bacteroidia; order Chitinophagales; family Chitinophagaceae; genus Ferruginibacter. The sequence continues at coordinate 664 of JAAFIK010000068.1, read as the reverse complement.
ACCTGCCCGATCTTGTGGAGAAATTTGCAGCCGTATCAAAAGAAGAAGTCCTGCAAAGGGTAGCAGCACTGGAGTTCAGCCATTTCCTTAAATATTATGACAATGCGGAAGACCTCAATACCCGCCTCGACAGCCGCGACCGCCGTGGTGCGCAGGACAGGGATTTTGCCGGTGGCCGCCGCGACAGGGGAAATACCTTCAGCAACCAGGACAACGGATTTACCCGCCTCTTCATCAACCTCGGTACCAAGGATGGCTTTTATAAAGCAAGCTTCCTGCAGTTTATACTCGACGAGAGCAACCTCAAAAAAGAAGTACTCGGAAAAATTGATATGCGTGAAATGAACAGTTGGGTAGAAGTAGACCGGGATTTTGCCGGAAAAATGATCAAGTCGATTGATGGTAAAAAATTCAACAACCGCCTGGTACGGATGAATGAAGCCGATGGTGGTTTCAAACGCCCAAGTGATGAGGGCCGCAAACGCAGTGGCAATACCGGTAAATGGCGTAAGTAAGATTTTGCAGGTGTTTGTACCGTGATAAAAATAGCATTCTATGCTGAAAAGGGGTTGCCTGAACATTGGGCAACCCCTTTTTAATGTAAACATTATACGCTAAGCCGGCACCAACTTGCAAAACAACAACTCCATAATACAACAACACC
>JAAFIK010000067.1 GCA_013298665.1 Chitinophagales bacterium | reverse complement strand
ATGTGTTGTAAAAGACCATTACGGGGATTTACAGAACATAGCGGCTACTAAGAATGGTCTTGTGTATATTCACTGTAGTTTACAACCGCGATCGAAGCATCGTAGTAATGAGAGTCCGGTAAATGTGTTCTTTGACAATGTACAGGTAATCCACAACAGAAGTGCGTTGCTGGAGGAGACGCACTATTATCCCTTTGGGTTGGTTATGGCGGGGATCTCTTCTAAAGCGGCGGGGAAGGTGGAGAATAAGTACAGGTATAACGGGAAGGAGTTGCAGAGTAAGGAGTTCAGCGACGGCAGCGGATTGGAGTGGTTGGATTATGGGGCGAGGATGTATGATCCACAAAAAGGAAGGTGGGATGTTGTAGATCCTTTGACTGAGAAGATGCGGAGGTGGACACCGTTTAATTATGCTTTTAATAATCCTTTACGATTTATTGACCCGGATGGGACGGCTCCGATTGAATGGGTTAAGTGGGTTGACAAAGACAATGTACATCGGGTTTCATGGGTTGATGAAGTTACAGATCAGGTATCAGCAATAGAATGGGCTAAAAAGGAAGGGAAAGACATTAATGGTAATTGGCACAACACAGATGTTAAGTATATAGGTAAAGAAGGAACTGAGTATGGCCATGATGACAAAGGCAATCCTAAAGGGATATATAAACTAAATGCGGATGGAACGGCAACATTAGTATCAAAAGAAGTTGAGAACGCAAAAGAGGTGTCAACGAAGAGGGAAGTCAAGGGTAAGGATCCAACGACTTTCGATAGCATCAAAGATTTTGCTGGCGTTGCAAGTGTTGCACATGCCAGTACGGATGTTTTAACTACAGTTGTCCAAAGTGAAGCAGAGTTTGTTGAACAGGTGGGTTCCGGGACGGCTAGGAATATGAAGTTAGCTGGAAAAGCATTAGGACTTTTAGATGCGGGAGTTGCTATCTACGATGCATTTGAAAAAGTTAATGACCCTAATGCCAGCATGAGTCAAAAAGCAGGAGCTGTAGCTAAAGCGGCATTTAAAACAACAATGGCATTTATTCGAGCCAATCCTGTCATTGGATTAGTATTAGGAATTTCCGATTTAACCGGGTTGACAGACGCAATATTTAACTGGTGAGCATGCAGAACATAAAATTCATACTATATCTATTTTATAAGTATTACTCAAAAGGCTCTACTAAAAGCATTGCATACTTTAGTGCTTTGTGTGCAATGGTTTTATTGATATATATAAATGTTTTCGAAATACTTATTTTACTAAATAAAGTGAACATATTACCGTTTGCCAGAAGTGATTCAAGGATCGAAAAGTATGCTAAGATGGCTCTACTATCTTTACCAGTTTTTTTGATAATAGCTTTTTTTATAAGACCCGATGAGCTCCAGAAATCGTATTACCAAGTAGAAAAAGTAAAGAAAGGTGGAGTGTATTTAATCTGCTATATCCTAATAAGCATGATTATTCTTTTTGTGTCAATGTTCTTTAACGCTAAACATAAATAGCTCAACTGCAAGTAGTGTGAAAAATACGATATTGAAAACAGGTTATTCCGTCGTAACGATTAATCCTGTTATCAGTTTCGTTACTATAGTACCCCTCAGCATCAGCGGCTTACCCAACTATCCCAACCACAATGGCACCCCCCCGGTGAACAACAATCCCAATTGCAGCAATACCAGCGCCATCAAACAAACCGACAACAGCGACAAGCTGTACCGGATGAACAGCAGTAACACGGCCAAGACGGGCCTGGGGATAACATTAAAGGTAATGGCGGGCGATAAGATCGACATTTTTGGCCGCAGCTACTACAAGCAGGGCAACAGCGGTGGTAGTGTTGTGAACACCAATATCCCGGTGCTGGATGTAATCAATGGCTTGTTGCAGGGTGGCAGCCCCGCAGCGGGTAAGGCTACGGCAGCGGAGATCAACAGTATTGCGGGAGGAGATATCACAAACTTTTTGCAGCAGCCTGACCGGAACATCCCCAATGCAGCAACAAGACCAAGGGCGTTTATCAATTATATTTTATTAGACGACCAGTTTAAGTTTGTAGGTGGCAGCTTCAGTGGGGTGAGTAATGTCACTGATTCGCTGAAGCAGCACTTCAACGATGCTGTGCTGCAGAACATCCCGGTATCCAAAAATGGGTATCTTTATGTATATGTTAGTAATGAGAGTCCGGTAAATGTGCCTGCCAAGCCGCAGGCATGGTTCTTTGACAATTTGCAGGTGATCCACAACAGGGGTGCGTTGCTGGAGGAGACGCACTTGAGCATTTTCAACACGACCTAAAGGAGTGTTAGAAAATGCCATCCCGCCAAAAGCGGGAATTATCCGTTTGGGTTGGTGATGCCGCAGGTGGCGATGTAAGCGCCAGCAGGGATAAGTAGTAAGGCTGCGGGGAAACTTCAGAACAAGTATCAGTATAACGGGAAGGAATTACAATCCAAGGAGTTTAGTGATGCCGCAGGTGGCGCAGTAGGCGACAGAAGCGGATTGGAGTGGTTGGATTATGGGGCGAGGATGTATGATGGGCAGGTGGGGAGGTTTTCGACTATAGACCCCAAAGCACATGTGTATAATCCAATGTCGCCCTATGTTTATGCTATTAATAATCCGATAAAATTTATTGACAAAAACGGAGAAGGACCTGAAGACCCCATTGCAAAAAAGTTAAATCAAGTATCTATGGCGATTGATGCAGCTTCGAATGCAGCTTGGGCTAAGAGTAATCATGGTACAGCTCAAAATCAAGAACATGGTTTTTATATTGTTCAGAATGGTGACCAGATTTATGCCAAGCAGACAACGGGTGGCACGGACGGCACATGGTCTCCAAGTCGCAGAGATATTAGAGGGGGCGAAAAAATAATTGGTAGTGACCATACACATCCATATGATGACCCCAAAGATATTGGAGTTGCTCAAAGCTATGCTGATATTGATGCCTTACGAAGCTATCCAATGGAAAAAGGTATTTCAACTTTTGTTGAGGCGGGGAGTAGTAGATTTGCTTTAGTGATTAGTGACCCAGAAAAAGCAAAAGAGTATCTAAAGAATAATAACTTTGATAAAATCCAAACGAATTTTGAGGCTTCAATGAAAGGTGGAAAAACAGAAGCTGCTAAAAATGGAAAACAAGTCTCATTCCAGCAAGATGCAATAAATGGTATTTTAGGAGTAATTGGAGATGGAAGTAAAACAGGGATTGTATTGTACCAATCTACTCCCGGAGATAAAAATAATTATGTAAAAGTCGAACCACCGCCTGATAAAAAGCCAGGCACATAGTATATTTTTTTAACCAATAAGAAAAAAGAAATGAAAATAATAATAGGCTATATACTATCAGTAAGTGTTTGCATAATTACTTTGAGTTGTAAAGCTCAAAGTAAGTTGCAAACTGATTTTGGTGAAGTAACAGTCAATAATAGTGACACGACAATGGTTAATAAATTTATGGCTATAGACTTTGATAAATACAAAGGCTTGCCTGTAGGAGTGTTTTTAGATGATATTAATAAAGAGTATTTAAAACGTTTTTTTTACGAGGGGCGTCCAGGATATGCAAGTTTTTTAAGAACACTATACTCCAAATCATTAGTTATTGATGTGCATGTAGAAAAATATGAGTATATGAATCCAATTGACAAAGAATACAAGTGGGATATCGAAAAATTCAGGAAAGAGAAACTTTCTAAAATTAAGATTCGATATAAGGGTAAATGTATAAAAGGTTGTAATAAAGAAGAGGTTGACCGATAAATAAAGGAGGCTTGGGCATTACGCTGAAGGTAATGCCCAAGGGTAGTGTATCAAAATAGGTGTGCCGTGAACTGTGTAAGCAGGTGCTTTAGGTAGTGTATCACAATAGTGGTAGTGTATCAAATTAGTTGGTATTCGGCCATAGCGCCAAAATAAAACGCTATCAGGTGCTGTTTCAGCAATCCCAACAGCCTGTAAAGCACTATAAACAGTCATTTGGCTGCAACAAAAGCCCCGCTGATGCAGGTTTTCAATACAAGTGTCTCAAATGAGTTGGTGGTTTGCGTGTATAAGTTCATTGAAATACTACCGGGCATAAAATCCCGGTAATAGGAAGGGGCGGATCCGTCGTTACGCAACATAGGACATGTGAAGACCTGCCCCATTGGTACCCAGTACAAAACCTGACAGGTGGAACCACAGGTATCGGGATGGAAGCAGTCTTGTGCCGCGGGGTTTGCCCCGCCATCTCATATCTTGCGTCCCAAATCCGGAGCAGCAGGATCAGAAGTATCAGGTAACAAGACAACCATTACCCGAAGCCTAATTTCCTGTTGCGGCAGGCTTGCCCTGGGCTTTCGGGGTGGCGTTCAACTGTTCTTTCAGAAAATCACTCACCTTGGTAAACAGGTGGATCCTCGCGTTATTAGAGGTGCCCGTATTGTCGCTGATGTTGTGGAGATAATCGGGGTAAAATTGCTGGTCAAACTGCTTGCGTACCCTTACCAGGGCCTTACTCAGTTCCATACTGTTCTGAAAATGCACATTATCATCTGCCGTACCATGTACCAGCAGCAGTCCCTTTTTATAGCTGTTCACGAAGTTGACCGGGGCACTATTGTTATACCCTTCGGCATTTTCGCCCGGTGTTTGCAAGAGTCTTTCGGCAAACACATTTTCATAGAGCCTCCAGTTGGTTACCGGGGCAATGGCAATACTGGCTTTAAACAGGCCGGCATACTTGGTTGCGGCCAAAGAGGCCAGGTAACCACCATAGCTCCAACCCATAATTGCCATATTACTGGTATCGATGGTATAATTGTTTTTGAGGTAATTTTTCAGGGCAATAATATCTTCCATCTCTGTATCGCCGGGTTTTTTAAATGTGCTTTTCCGGTAGGCTTCTCCCCTGCCGGGTGTACCACGCGGATCAATGCATACCACAAGGTATCCCTCATTGGCTATGGCACGCATCGTAAGGCTGAATTTATCGCCCCATTGATCGAGTACTTCCTGCCGGCCCTGGCCGCCATATACATACACCAGTACCGGTAGCCGCTTATTGATGCCCTCGTAAGGTTCAATCAGCCAGCCCCGTATTTCCGTTTTATAGTTATAGGTAAAATTGAAGAACCGCTGGTTCGATATCTTGTAAGCATCAAGGCGGGTTTTCAGCTCTTTGTTTTCAATCAGTTTGCCATAAAGTTTCCGGCCATCGCCACTGTATACCTGATAGGCTGTGGGCGTGTTAGCGGCGCTGTATTCATCTAAGAAGAAGCGGTTGTTTGCTGTCAGCAGCGTATTGTGATAGCCCCCATTCTCGGTAAGCCGGGTACGCCTGCTGCCGTCAAAACGTACTTTATACAGGTGCTTTTCTTTAGGACCGGATTCATTTCCTGTAAAAAAAATCTCCCCGGCAGTTTCATCCACAGCCTTGATGTCAAAGTCTTCCCAGGCGCCCTGGGTGATGGCTTTTTTGGCACCGCCTGCCATAGGTACCTCATAAATATGGTTATATCCGCCTTCTTCGCTCATCCATAAAAATGAATTGCGGCTGGCTACAAATACGATATTATCTGGTTGTACCTTGATGTAGTCTGTCTTTTTCTCATTCAGGATGAGGGTTGTATTACCGGTCTTTACATCTGCCCGCAGTACATCAAGATTGGTTTGTGGCCTGTTGAGCCGCTGTACATACAGCGATTTTCCGTCGGGCGACCATTTGAATCCCGTAATATACTGGTTGGGATTCAGGCCAACATCAACCGGGGTCAGTATTTTATTGGCCAGGTCGTACAAAAAAACCTGTACCTCGGGTACCATCTCCCCTGCTTTGGGGTAACGCTGGCGTGCCGTTTCGGGATAAACCCTGTCGTAATAGCCGATAGGATAGGTTTTAACCGTATTCTCATTAAAGCGCAAAAAAGCCAGGTACTTGCCATCAGGGCTCCATTGGTAGCCCTTCATCATCCCGAAATTGTTTTCATACAGTGCATCAGCCATGCCGTAGAGGTTTTGCCCCGGAGCGCCATCAAAAGTTATGGTCTGCAGGGCATCTGTTTCCAGGTTGCGCACATAAAGATTGCCCTCCCGTACAAATGCCAATTGCTTGCTGTCGGGTGAAAAACCGGCATAATTCTGTTTGCCATCGCCCGAAATGACTTTCAGGGTACGTTTGGCGATATCCCACACATAGCAAAACTCTTTTGTACTCGTGCGGAACAGTGGCTCGGTTTGTGTCTTGATCAGGATTTTCCCGTCATCGGGCGAGAACTCATAATCGTCGAAGTAAGTAAAGGTAATGGGTATACTATCTGATCCGGATTTGATCTGGTTGGTAAAAATGGTGTCCACCACCTTGCCCGACTCCATATCAAGCCCCAGGATCATCTGCAGGTTCTGCTCTGGTCTTGCTTCCATAAAAGCAAACCGGTTGGTGAGGTGCAGCATGTGCACCTGTTTTTTCTGCTCATCGAAGTAACCACTCCAGATGGCATCCAGGTTGAGGTTGAACTTTGAATTACTACCCTGTGCCAGTACTTTTATGGAGCAGCAGAGGCAAATGCAGGCGATTGTCAGAAATTGTTTCATGCCGTTGGTTTAATCGATAGCAGTTTGTGTATTGATCAAAAGTCGTAGTCCCGTTTAAACATATTCAGCCGCACGCCTGCTGTTACCAATGTGGTATTGCTCTGACCCGGCTCTGCTTTGAAAGCATAATTCCGGTAAAGCAGTGACACATCGAAGAACAGGTTTTCCCTGAGCTCATACGATACCTGCAATGAAGCGTTCAGGCACCTGATCTGTCTGCCACTACCGAGCGAAAAACCATAATCCTTTGACCGGCCGTCTTTATTCGCCCTTAGCGGGTTGCTGCCCTGGTTAGCACCATTGAGGCTGTCGAGCCCCTGTGTATAATAAATTGCCCGGCCATTGATGTACCATCTGGGTGCAGGCTGGAAACGTAAAATGCCGATAACCTCCTGAAAATTGGCGCCGAGCGGGTGTGCCAGTGGCTGATTGTAGTGGGTATAATTGGAAATAGAATCGCCGTGTGAGTAGGTGAATGGTCTTACCCTGTTTGCCTCAAACTGCAGGTCCAGGTTGCGTACGCCAAATGCATCGATGTACTTTACACCCGCCTGTAACCCCCATTTGTTGGCCCAGAAACCCCGTCCGCTGCGGATCTCAGATAAAATAAATTCGTCGAGCAGCAACTGCCCGTATACCTGCACGCGATGTGCCAGATTGGCTTTAAAATCGATACCTGCCACGGCATTGTCGCGACTGCCCAGCGATCCTTCAATGTGGCGGTAAAAGATGAGCGGGTTGAGGTATTGAAAATCAAAGCGGTTCTTCCGTCCAAAGATCACCCCTTCAAATAAGCCGATATTGAGCCATTTTGTTACGTTCATACTCAGGTGGTGCATGGCGGCATACTTGCGGTCGAGCAAGGTGTCTCCGGCCTTACGGAAAGAGGGCATCAGCTCCATAAACAGGTTCTGGTAATTGAACTTCCAGACACGGGTATTGATTTTGGCGAAAAGATAACTGTTGCCCCAGTCGCTCAGGAAGAGGCTGCGATAGCCATTGCCGATAAAGTTTTTGTCGTAGCCAAACTGGATATCGATAAACCTGGCAGCATTGAAAGTGATATAGCCCCGTGCATCAAAGTAATCCACCCCGGTATTCTTAAAGGGTTTGTAAAACCCAACGCCGGGTACAGCATCATACTTGCCGATCTGCCGTTGAAAGAATTGTGGTCCCCGCTCCTGGTTGTCTGTAATCAGTGCCGAAAAACCCACTTTCCGGCCAATCATGCCCCTGGTGGTTATGCCCCGGCTGTTGAGGAAAATCGTCTGGTCGTACCCCGGCTCCAGTGCCTGATGGATCTGCAGCACCGGGTTTACCACCAGGAAGAGGTCTTTATTGTTCACCTCAATCATATTGGGCTTTGTCTTGTAAAGTGACCCCCAGATGGGTTTTTTGGATACAAAATCCATCCGTTGGCCGCTTACCCATTCGCTGTTGTTCATCAAAAAACTCCGGAGGTTGTATTCATCAACGGGCGACAGATCAAGGTCCGTCCACTCTTTATATTTGTCGATACCCGTGAGCGAATCGGTATAGCCCATGCGCGCACTGTCCAGAAACTCTGCCTGGCGCACAATAGCTTTACGGTTGAAAGGGCGCAGGGTAGAAAAGTTGAGGTCGGTATTCGTTTGTTGCTTGATCTCCAGCCGGTCAACAAAATGATACTCCTTTGCACCCTGGTTCAGAAAGGTGGATTGTGCTGCCGCATAAAATGGCCCAACAAAAATCAGCAGGATGGAAAACCTTTTAATAATTTGCATTGAAATATGGGTTAATAATAAACGCTCAAAAATTGTACAGGATGCAAAAATACCTTTTTAAAAACATTCAGGTTGTAAATGAAGGAAAAATTCAGGCGCTGGATGTATTGGTCTGTGGCGACAGGATAGAAACCATTGCCCCGGTGATCGGTAATGCGGGTACGGCAACCGAGATTGATGGTGAAGGGAAATGGCTGTTGCCGGGGGCGATTGATGACCAGGTACACTTCCGGGAGCCGGGACTGACGCACAAGGCCACCATCCATTCTGAGAGCCGTGCAGCAGTAGCCGGTGGGGTTACCAGTTTTATGGAGATGCCCAATACCATCCCCAACGCGCTTACCCTCAGCCTGCTTGAAGACAAATATGCCATTGCAGCACGGACCTCCTCAGCCAATTATTCCTTTTTTATGGGGGTGAGTAACGACAACGCAGAAGAAGTGCTGCGGGTAAACAACCACAAGCAGCACATCTGCGGCATTAAAATCTTTATGGGCAGCAGTACGGGCAATATGCTGGTGGACAATCCCCTTACTTTAGACCGACTATTCCGTGAAAGCGAGTTGCTCATTGCCACGCATTGTGAAGATGAACGGATCATCCGTGCCAATTACGACCGGCTCAAAAAGGAGAGAGGCGATCTTTCTGCGGAAGACCACCCCATCATCCGCGATTCCGAAGCCTGCTTTGAATCATCCTTTTTTGCCATCCAGTTTGCCAAAAAATACAATACCCGGCTCCATATCCTCCATATTTCCACGGCAAAAGAACTTGGCCTTTTTACCAATATGGTACCCCTGAAGGACAAACGCATAACAGCCGAAGTATGTGTACACCACCTCCATTTTACCGCAGACGACTATGCGCGGCTGGGTTACCAGATCAAATGCAATCCAGCCATCAAAGCAGCCGAAAACAAGGCTGCGCTATGGGAAGCACTGCTTGATGACCGCCTTGATGTGATTGCGACTGATCATGCGCCCCATACCCGGGCTGAAAAAGCCGGGCCATACGAACAGGCTCATGCGGGTCTGCCCCTCGTGCAGCATGCCCTGCCCCTGATGCTGCATTATCACCAGCAGGGAAAGATCAGCCTCGAAAAGATTGCGGAGAAGATGAGCCATGCTGTGGCAGATGCTTTTGCTGTAGCTGAACGGGGTTATATCCGGGAGGGCTATTTTGCAGACCTGGTGGTGGTTGATCCGCGAAAGACGCAGATGGTGGATAAAACCAATATTGCTTACCACTGTGGCTGGAGTCCGTTTGAAGGATTCAGCTTCCCCGCCACGATAACACATACTTTTGTAAATGGCCATCCCGTATATGGAAACGGGGTATGGGATGAATCTCAGCAGGGAAAGCGGTTACGATTCGATCGTTGAAACTAAAACGGGTTGGCCGGCAACCCAAATGATACAAAGCAAATGGAGATAGACCAAACCACACTAAGCGACCTTGCCATATTCAGTACTGAAGAAGAGTTCTCGGTGTTCAGCCGTATCGATTTCACGCGCAGTACAGGCGGGCGGGAGCAACTGCGCTTCAACCTGAGCCATCCGCTCAGCAGTATTGAGGCCATTACGGGTGTACAACAGACCCTTCAGCAGATCCTCCGGCAGGAACAGCAATGGCCTGCACGGATCAGCAATGGTACCATCATGGTGGTAGAGCGCTTTTACGACACCGCCTTCGACCAGATACCCGCGGGCAACTCCAATGCTGCGGCGCTGGTATACAAATTTTTTCATGGGCCGGATTATTCACTGGTCATGTACTCTGCTACCCATTGCTTCGACTTTATCAAGGGCATGCAGCAATTTGTTCAGCAATTCCTGCACGAAAAAACACCAGCCCCGATGCGTGCACTGCTGGAGCAAGTACAGCAAAAGATGAGTGGCAAAGAACAGTTCGACCTCGTAGCCCGCCACGAAAAAGCGGCAGACCTCCGTCCGGGTCAATTGCTCGGCCTGGCCAGCTTTCTGCGGTATTACTATAAAGAAAACGTACTCCACCTGATCGAACTCTTTTACCAGTTGGATGCCTGGTATGGTATGGCCATGGCGGTAAAAAAACACCAGCTCGTTTTCCCCGGATGGATAAACGATGACCGGCCTTGTATAGAAGCCTCCGGATTATTTCACCTGCTGCTCACCAACCCGGTAGCCTATAATGTTGAACTCAACCGCAATACCAATTTTCTCTTTCTCACGGGTGCAAACATGGCTGGTAAAAGTACATTTATCAAATCGGTGGGCGCTGCTGTTTTCCTTGCGCATGCCGGTATGGGTGTACCCGCTGAAAAAATGACGCTGACCCTCTTCGATGGTCTGCTGAGCAACATTAATGTGGCAGACAGCCTTGTAAAAGGCGAAAGTTATTTTTACAACGAGGTACAGCGTATCAAAGCCACGGTAACCAAAGTAAATAATGGCAAAAAATGGCTGATCCTTATTGATGAACTGTTTAAAGGCACCAATGTACAGGATGCCATGAAGTGCAGCAGCAGTGTGATTGAGGGCTTATTGAAAATCAGCAATTCGGTCTTTATCCTCTCCACCCATCTCTACGAAATCGGCGAAGACCTCAGGCGCCACAGCAATATCTGCTTCCGTTATTTCGAAACCGCTGTTATCGGCGACCGGCTCCGCTTCAGCTACCAGCTCAAAGAAGGCATCAGCAACGACCGCCTGGGCTACCTGATCCTCAAAATGGAGGGCGTAGTGGAGTTGCTGGAAGGGCTGCAGGAGCCGGCAAAGGGGTAACGGTCGAAGGACAAAGCGCGTTGAACCGTCCGGGCAATATTTAACCTGGTTACTTATCCGTTTTTCAGCCGATCCGCTTATCTTCATCTGATGAAATACTATTTCGCAGTTGCCGCGCTGGTCATCAGCAGTGTTGCCGCACAGGCCGGTCAATCCCGCTACTTACATTCGCCTGTACCGGTACCACAGGCCATTGATGTACTGCACTACCGTTTTGCCCTCACGCTCTCCGACCGCTCGGATACCATCAGCGGTATGGCTGCAGTTACGCTGCGCACCGGACAGCCCGCTACGGCAATCATGCTTGATCTTGCGGGAATCAATGCCGAAGGCAAGGGAATGGCGGTAACAGCAGTAATGGTGGATGATGTTCCGGCAGTATTTACCCACACGGATAATGTCCTGCGGGTTTCATTGCAAAAGGTGAGTACGCCCGGAGTCATACAGAACCTGCGGGTACAGTACCGCGGTATCCCCGCCGACGGACTCATCATTTCGACAAGTCTCTTTAAAAAAAGAACATTCTTTGGTGACAATTGGCCAAACCGCGCCCACCAGTGGCTGCCCTGTCATGACGTTCCTTCAGATAAAGCCAGTGTGGAGTTTATCATTACTGCGCCACAGCACTACAGTGTGGTGAGTAATGGCATCAAAACCGATGAAACCATTTTGCCCGACAGTATGAAGCGCACACACTGGCAGGAAACCGTACCCCTGCCCACCAAAGTAATGGTAATCGGTGCAGCCGATTTTGCAGTAGGCGATGCAGGCCGTGTCAATAATATACCCGTATCCAGTTGGGTGTATACAGAACTGAAGGAAAAGGGTTTTGCTGATTATGCCCGGGCAAAAGATATTCTGCAATATTTTATCGGGTATATCGGGCCTTATGGTTATAAAAAACTGGCTAATGTACAATCCAAAACCATCTTCGGCGGTATGGAAAATGCCAGTGCGATCTTTTATTTTGAGCAATCGGTTACCGGGGAGCAAAAGGTTGAAGACCTGATGGCGCATGAAATTGCACACCAGTGGTTTGGTAATATGGTTACCGAAACGGCGTACCAGCACCTTTGGCTCAGTGAAGGCTTTGCCACCTATCTCACCGATATTTACTTAGAATCGCGCTATGGTACAGACAGTATGAACCGCCGTCTGCAGGGTGAGCGCAAAGCGGTAACCGGATTTGCCAACCGCTCGCCCAGACCCGTGATTGATACTACAGCCGATTATATGAGCCTGCTCAACCAGAACTCTTACCAGAAAGGGGCCTGGATCCTGCACATGCTGCGCCGCACCATCGGCGATATTGCCTTTCAACGTACCCTCCGGACCTATTATGCCAAATACGCCGGCGGTAATGCCAGTTCAGCAGATTTTGCGGCAGTAGCAGAAAACATATCAGGTAAAAAGCTGGGGACGTTTTTCAAACAATGGCTCACCGGGCCGGGTATCCCCCGGCTGCAATTTTCCTGGACATACAACCGGGTTAAGAAAAGTATTACGGTGGAAATTGTACAGGTGCAGGATACGCTGTTCAGTTTTCCGCTCGAACTGGGTATCCAAACCGCGCATAACACGATCCTGAAAACCATAGCGGTCAGTAAGAGAAAAACGCGTATGGTGATCCCGGCGGGTCAGGCTGTTACCGCCGTACAACCCGACCCCAACACCAACCTGCTGTGGGAGTGGGTGCCGGTACAGGAACAATAAAGACGCCCGCATACCGGAATGGGCAGTGCGGTGCCCGACACCAAAAAGGTCGTGCTTTTCTGTACCCCGCACAGGGAAAATAAAAAAATCCTTACCTTCACACTTCACCTTATAAACCTTAAACGTTTATACCATGCTGATCAAAACCTATGGGAGCGCCGTCTATGGCGTTGAAGCCATTACCATCACCATCGAAGCCGATGTAAATAACCAGGGCCGGTTTGAAGCGGTCATTGTTGGGCTCCCCGATAATGCAGTCAAAGAAAGTCTGCAACGAATAGAGAACGCCATCAAAGGCAATGGTTTTTATATGCCCCGTACCAAACTCCTGCTCAATATGGCACCGGCTGATATCCGCAAATCGGGCTCGGCTTTCGATCTTCCGATTGCCCTCAGTACGCTTGGGGCAAGTGAACAGGTAACACAACCGGAAAAGATGGCACAGTATGTGATCATGGGCGAGTTGGGACTGGATGGCAGTCTGCGGCCGATCCGTGGTGCCCTGCCGATTGCGATACAGGCGCGCAAGGAGGGTTTTGCGGGTTTGATCGTACCGGTACAGAACGCGCGCGAGGCTGCAATGGTGAGCGGGCTAAATGTGTATGGGGCAACACACCTGACCGAAGTGGTCAATTTCTTTACGGATGAAAAAACCTTAACCCCTACCATCGTTGATATGCAGGAAGCATTTGAACAGGCGCATGCAGGTGTTGAACCCGATTTTTCGGATGTAAAGGGTCAGGAGAACATCAAGCGGGCGCTGGAGATTGCGGCGGCAGGCGGGCACAATGCCATCCTGATCGGTCCGCCGGGAGCGGGCAAGACGATGCTGGCCAAACGTCTGCCCACGATACTGCCGCCACTAAGCCTGAATGAAGCACTGGAAACCACCAAGATCCACAGTGTGGCCGGTAAGTTGCCGGAAAATGCCACACTGGTATCACGCCGCCCTTACCGGAGTCCGCACCATACCATCAGCGATGTGGCACTTGTAGGCGGGGGTGGCAACCCGCAGCCGGGCGAAATTTCTTTGGCCCATAATGGGGTGCTGTTTCTGGATGAGTTGCCCGAGTTTAAACGCACCGTGCTTGAGGTGATGCGGCAGCCGATGGAAGAAAGAAAAGTCACCATCAGCCGGGCAAAGATTGCGCTGGATTTTCCTGCCAGTTTTATGCTGATTGCCAGTATGAACCCCTGCCCCTGCGGCTATTTCAATCACCCCGATAAGGAATGTACCTGTCCGCCCGGGGCTGTACAGAAATACCTCAACAAGATATCGGGGCCGCTGCTCGATCGCATTGACCTGCACGTAGAAGTAACGCCCGTGGCTTTCAGTGAACTGGCTGCTGCAAGGGTGGGCGAATCATCTTCGGACATCCGGAAGCGTGTGGTGGCTGCGCGGAATATACAGGGCAACCGTTATAACCCCAGTGAGGGTACTTACGCCAACGCACAGATGAGCAGCCGGCAGCTTAAGGAGTATTGCGCCATCGACAGTGCGGGGTACGCCCTGCTCAAAACAGCCATGGAAAAACTGAACCTCAGCGCGCGGGCCTACGACCGCATCCTGAAGGTAAGCCGCACCATTGCTGATCTTGCGGGCAGTACAGCAGTACGGCCGGAGCACCTGGCCGAAGCCATTCAATACCGCAGTTTAGACCGGGAGGGTTGGGCGGGGTGAGGGGGTTGAAAAATAACAAAGTATAAACACGTTATGCCACCCCCCTCGCCTGCTTCCGCAACTCATTCACCTGGCTCAGCAGCGATTTACGGGTAAATGCAAATAAGGCCTTACGGTGTTTCAGCAGGAAAAAGAAAAGCGGCCATACAAAGCGGCCATTCGCCTTTCGGGCATAAAGGGCATAAAGCCGGTGGTAAAAACCGGGGTTATTATTTTGCGGAAAATCGCGGGTAGCCAGAAGCCAGGCCATACGATCCATATACTCTTTCCGGTTACGGTTGGCAACAGCACTCCCCCCCTTAACGGGTAGCGTGGAAGTAACCGTATGGCTGTGCTGCCGGTAGTGGGTCAGCACTTCTTCAATATAGCGGATACGCTGCACACTGGTGGCGGCAAAGGCAATCCAGTTGTCGTGCGGTATCCCGGCAGGAATGGGCAGGATATGCTGCACCAATACCCTGCGGAACAGCACCGTATGCCCCCAGACACAGTTGCTCAGCACAAACCCCCGGGTATCGTTGCCCGTGTACATCCGGCGCAGACTGGAGATGCGGGTGCCCATATACTTTCCCTGTTCATCCACCAGTGCTGAGTCGGCGTACACCAGCAGGTCTTCGCCAATCGCTGCCATCAGTTTGGCCACTTTATCTTTTTCCCAGATATCGTCCTGATCGCAAAGCATCAGGTAATGCCCCGTACACAGTCCGATGGCTTTTTCAAAATTCCTGGTAAGGCGCAGGTTTTGCGGGTTGCAGTACAGTTTTATACGGGTATCTTTTTCTGCATATGCCTTCAGTATCGCAATGGTACCATCGGTAGACCCGTCATCACAAACAACGATTTCAAGATGCTGCCAGCTTTGTTGCAGCAACGAGTCCACCTGTTCGCGCAGGAAGCGTTCCCCGTTATATGTACAAAGTGCTATTGATACCAATGCTTCAGTCATGATCTGCCCATTGCCGGTATAAGTTAAAATATTGTTCAGCCGCTTTGTCCCAACTGAACCGGGCTGCGCGTTCGCGGCATTGCCCGGCACGCTGTGCATCAAAGACCGCCATTCCTTGCGCAAAAACCGACTGCATAGCACCCGGGTCCAGATGATCAAAATAGAAAGCAGCATCACCGCCGATCTCCGGCAGACAGGTTTCCCTGCTGGCGAAAACCGGTTTGCCATACTGCATGGCTTCAATAACCGGCACCCCGAACCCCTCTGCATAAGAAGGGAACATAAAAGCCAGGCAATGCTGGTAATACCAGGCTTTGTCCTGCTCGCTGACGGCACCCGTCATTCGTACCCTGTCTTTTACCCCCCACGCTGTAATTGCTGCCTCTACCTGGCGGGCGTAGTCAAAATCATTAAGCCCCGCAATCACCAGTTCATAATCATTGTGCTGCAGCAGCGAGGGCAGCAGGTGAAAATTTTTCCTTGGCTGTACCAGTCCTACGGCAAAGAGGAATGGTCGTTTCGGCCGGTAAACGGGTTCGTGGCCATGCGGTAATAGGGGCAGCAACCCATTACCCCCGTTGTAAATCACCGTTCGGGGTTTATTGCCCAACTGCATATGCGCTTCGCAGTAAGCCTGTGCATACTCCGATATGAATACCAATTGGTCGGCCCTGTCCACCCGTTGTTGCATCTGCCGCAGCAGACGCCGGTTGCGAATATGATTGCCCGGCTCTTCAATCAGGAAATTAAGGTCGTGTATGGTATAAATCACTTTGGTGCGGCGACTGTACGGGCGGTACCACGACAGCCCCGTGGTAACATGCCATACGTCATACTGGCGGGTTCCGAAACGGTAATACTTATCTACCGAACGCTGCTCAGCATAATCCACCCCATTGCCAAAACTACCC
The DNA here is from genome assembly GCA_013298665.1 of Chitinophagales bacterium. GTDB lineage: Bacteria > Bacteroidota > Bacteroidia > Chitinophagales > Chitinophagaceae > Ferruginibacter. Next base: position 6,582 of record JAAFIK010000067.1, on the reverse strand, counting down.
ATACGATTGCCCGGCACGTAATAGTGCAACCGGTAGTCTGTACCGGAAAAGGGTACCAATGCTGCACCAAGGTGCTGGCAAAAACTGTACAATCCATTAAAGGGATTATGCCTCAACCTGTGCAGATCAACAAGGATATGCTTTGTCATCGGCAGCAAATTACTAAACTGCGGGCAATAAAGTGCCGCATCTATCGGTGTTGCAACGGCAATCTTGGCAGGTTAAGCAAAAAAGCATGATATTTGATGACAACTACGCTTTTACAGCAACTAACAAAGCATTTGTATGAAGATATTATTTCAATACCTCAAACCCTATCGCTGGCTCGTCATCCTGACCCTTGTACTTGCAGCCATCAATATGGGTTTCTCGCTGATCGATCCCATCATTTTCGGGCGATTGATCAACCTTGCAGCAAAAGCCTGGAAGGAACCCCCGCTTTATCAGAATTTTTTCTGGGACTTTGGCTCCGCAGCCCTGACATTACTGGGCATGTCTATCGGTGTGGCCATGGTAAGCCGTATCGCCAAAGCTTTTCAGGACTACTTCCTCAACCTGATTACCCAGAAATTCGGGGCAGCGGTATTTACACAGGGGCTCAAACACGCCATGCGCCTCCCCTATCAGGAATTTGAAGACCAGCGCAGTGGCGAAACACTTTCCATACTCACCAAAGTAAGGAGTGACGTAGAAAAGTTCCTGGCCACTTTTATCAATGTTCTTTTTCCTGTTATTATCGGCATCATCTTCGTAGCCGTATATGCCACTGCCATTCACTGGAGTCTGCCACTGATCTACTTCGGGGGCATTTTCCTGTTGGTGGTTATTTCCAACCTGCTCAGCAAAAAAATCAAGACCATCCAGAAGGTTATTGTAGGTAAAACAACAGCACTTGCAGGAGCCACCACCGAATCATTGCGGAATATTGAACTGGTGAAAAGCCTTGGCCTCACCAATCAGGAGGTTACCCGTTTGAACAAAAACACCTACCAGATACTGGAGCTTGAGCTGACCAAGGTAAAAAAGATCAGGAGCATCAGTTTTATACAAGGTACATTTGTAAATACCCTGCGTCAGTTTATTCTCTTCATGCTGATGTGGATCGTGTTCCGCCGCCTGCTCGATCCGGGTCAATTGGCTACCATGCAGATATTCTCCTTTTTTGTACTGGGTCCCTTACAGGAGATCGGCAATATTATCCTCTCGTACCGTGAGGCCCAGGCATCATTGGATAACTTTAATGCGCTGATGAATAAAGCGCCTGAGGCTGAGCCTGCCAACCCCAAAAACCTGGGGCAGATTGAAAGCCTTGCCTTCAGCGGTGTGTCGTTCAAGCACCAGACAGCAAGCCATAAGGCCATCGATAATATCAGTTTTAAAGCCAAAGTAGGTGAAACGATTGCCTTTGTAGGCCCAAGCGGCAGCGGTAAATCAACCCTGATGAAGCTGCTGGTGGGTTTATACCGTCCGCAGGATGGCAGTATCTTTTACAACGGGTTGGATGAGAATACCATCCATTTTGATGACCTGCGCAGCCAGATCGGCTTTGTTACGCAGGATACCAATCTTTTTAGTGGTACCATCCGGGAAAACCTGATGTTTGTCAACCCCGAAGCCACAGAGGATCAACTGAATGATGCTTTACAAAAAGCCAGTTGCACAAACCTGCTGAGCCGTGCAGAGAAAGGACTGGATACGATGATCGGTGAAGGCGGATTAAAGCTGAGCGGCGGAGAAAAGCAACGGCTTTCTATTGCCCGGGCACTGCTCCGTAAACCACACCTGCTTATTTTTGATGAAGCTACTTCAGCGCTTGACTCACTCACAGAAGAGGAGATCACCGATACCATTAAAGATATTTCATCCAAACGGGAACAGATTACCATACTCATTGCACACCGCCTCAGCACCATCATGCACGCCGACAGGATCTATGTGCTGGAAAAGGGGGAAGTGGTGGAAACGGGTAACCACAGCGAACTGCTTACAGAAAAAGGGCTCTATTATGCCATGTGGCGCCAGCAGATCGGCGAAAGAAAAAAGGTAAGCACAGCAGTACCGCAGGGGTAAATTGAATCACTCAATTGCAGGCTTTTTTGCATAACAACAGTAAACATTAACATATGGATGCAACAGAAATACTGGGCATGGTAGCAGGTACTATTTCATCAGTCACGTTTTTACCACAGGTGATCAAAACCTGGCAGACCAAAAGTGCAAAAGACATTTCTCTCTGGATGTTTTTACTGGTCACCCTTAGTGTTATTCTCTGGTTGATATATGGATTGCTGCTGGGCAGCATCCCCATCATCTATACCAATGGGGCGGTACTTATCATGAGCCTGATTATGCTCTATTTCAAGCTGGTCAGGTTTAAGGCATAATTTCACATTACCTTTGTACTTATGAGTCAACAACCAAAGCCGGGTTACTTGTGGAGTATGTTTACCATGAAATGCCCGAGGTGCAGACGCGGGCGTATGTTTACCAACAATAATCCTTACAAAAAATTTGGTCTGCGGCATGTTTTTGACATGCCGGAAAATTGTTTCGTATGTCACCAGCGCTATGAAATGGAAACAGGTTTCTGGTATGGTACCGGTTATGTTAGTTATGCCCTGGCCGTGGCCATCTCAGTAGCTACCTTTATTGCCTGGTGGGTATTGATCGGTATATCTGTGGATGACAACCGCATATTTGCCTGGCTGGGTTTCAATGCTGCCATTCTTGTGTTGGCGCAACCCTGGCTTATGCGCTTCAGCAGGGTATTGTACCTGTACTTCTTTGTACGGTATGACCCGGATTATCAGGTACACGAGCCGCAGAAATTTGATGCCTGACAGGTTACTCCCCCTTAAAAATATCGTTGAAAATATTGCTCTTGTCCAGCTCTTCGATATCGCTGAGTTCGAGTTCAATTGCACGTGTACTCTGAAAGATTTCAACCAGGGACAACACAATGGATACCAGCAGTAAAAACAGGCTGGCGGCGAAAACAATATGGGCAACAGCGCTCCAGCCACGGAAAATAATGTACATACATAGCACGCAGCACAAAAAACTCAGCACCCCGAAACCCTGCATATAGCGGATCAGGTTGAGCCGGCTTCTTAAGTTTTTGATCTGCTTTACAACGTGCTTTTCTCTTGCACCGGCATTGTATTCCCCATGCAGTTGCCGCGCACGGTTGGCCAATGCCAGGAAACGATTGGTATATGCCAGCATCAGCAACGTAATGGCCGGAAACAACAGGGCTGGTGTATTGATGTTCAGGTCTATCATATTTACCTATTAAAATTTATTGAGTGAATCCCGTCCCGGACCTACAGGGCAACACCGGTAAGCGCTAATGATGTGTGGTATAGCCGGGTGTACACTGCTTTCTTAAAATCTGCGGGCAATACCAGCCGTTTTATTACTTTTTTGTTTTCTGCTGCACTGCCATTGGTCGATTTTCCAGCTCACCCAGGCCGATGCTGCCCCGGTAAGTGCACCCACCAGTACATCAGTTGGATAGTGAACGCCCTGGTACATCCGCGCATACCCCACGCTGCCGGCCCAAAGGTATGCCGGCACCGCAATATACCAATGCCGGCAGTAAAGCGCAAGGGAGGTGGCGGTAGCAAAGGCTGCGGAAGTATGCCCCGAAGGAAAGGAGCGCCCATCCTCAGCATCTGCACGCCTGACAATAAAACCATAGCTTTCATAGGGCCGCTTACGGCCAATGACCCTTTTAGCAGCTTGTGTAACCATCGCTGAAATAAAGTAGCCGCCAGCCATATACGCACCCTGCCGGAGCAATGCTTTGTTCTTTTTCACCAAACCGGCAATACAATACCCTGCAGGTACACCAAGGCTCACCGGCGTAACCGAGGCCGTACTGAATTTGGCAAGCGTACTCCTGAAAGCCGATGTCTTTCTGTTTAGCCTATACAACAGGTCGATATCCGGGTTTTGGCCAAATGCGGAGAAGCTGGCCATGAAAACAACAAGCAGCAAACATAGTTGCCGGAAGCGATACATCATACTGCAAAATACAATTTCCCTGCGGAAGGCGATGGTTATAAGGGTAGTACCTGAAAAAAAGCACCCCGCAAATGCGGGGTGCGCTAACCTTTACAAAACAACCGAAGAAAAAACTATTTGATCGTAAAACTTAATGGCACATTGAGTTTGATACTGAAATTACGCCCCATATTAAATACACCCGTCCGACCGGTCACTACATTTTCCGATGCATATTTCAGGCGGCTGAGGTGGTTCTGGTATGCACGATCCGTGATGTTCTGTCCCGAAAAATACAGGCTGAAAAGTGTTTTGCCTTTATTGTTCACAAAATCACCGCCAAGACCGATATTGAGCAAGGTATATCCGGGAGTAGCCGTCTCCGTGTTATAGGCACGGAAAACATTATCCTGGGCAAATGTATTATCGATACCGAATTTCAGGTAGGCATTTTTGATATGCGCATCTATTTTCTTAAAGTCGCCCCTGAATTCTGTGAGCAGCCTTGGTGCGGGTACAAAGGGGAGATAGCTGCTGGCTTCTATCTTCTCCCGGAAACGCCCTGACACAAAGGAAAAGCTGTTTTCGATGTGCAGCCAGTCCAATGGATGCGGATGCAGGTCGAACGTGGCTTCAAAACCCGAGAGTGTAGCACCGCGCTGACTGAAGGTAAACGCGGTGATCTTATCCCCGTTCACATCTACTGAAGAGTCGCCACCGAGCACTGAACTCAGTTTGCGGTAAAAGATAAAGTTGGAAAAATTGTTGTGGAAAGCAGATAGAATAATCGAGAAGTGCTCTGTGTTGTATTCCACACCGCCATCAACCTGTATACTGGTTTCGCTTTTCAGGTTCGCATCTCCATATTCATACCGGTTGGTTCCTTCATGGGTACCATTACTGGCCAGTTCAGGTATACTCGGCGCACGGAAGCCGCGTGCGAAGTTCAGCTTTACCAGCATGGCCTCTCCCAATGGAGCCGTTATACCCACCGTACCGGAAAAGTTGGAAAAGGTCTTCTTAAAAGCAGCCACTTTTTCATCTGCCCCATCAAGTACCTGTTTGCTGTTGAGCTGGCGGCTGTCAAAACGAAGCCCGGCGCTCAGGTTAATTTTTTTGAACGACTTCTGGCTGTAAACATATCCCCCGATGTCAAACAGGTTGTACTCGGGGATAAGGGTTTCCAGACCTTTATTGGCATTGTTTTGCACCATCCCATTACCCCCGAAAGACGTTTTCCATCCCTGTTTTTCGGCTAAATGCAATTGTGCTGTGTATGTTAGTGTCCGGGTATCAAAATACAAAGCTTTTTCGGCAAGATCGTCAGGGTTGCCATACTCCATCCGTTCATTGCGTTGCAGACCAATATTGAAGGCAAGACGTTGCCGGCCAAGATTGATATTATTATCACTGGCGATTTTCGTATGAATAATGTGCTGAAAGGGTACTATCGGGTCAACACTGCGGAAATCAGATTTTGTCGCTTTTACAGCCGTACCACCCGCTATGCGTTTGATAAAGTCTCCATCGTCATCACGCTCCCCTTCAACAATACCTAATTTCTGGTCGAACCTGCTGAACAGGACGTGACTGTATCCCCATCCGCCATTATAGCCAACATAGCCCCCGAAATTGTTTTCCCGCGATTTGGAGTTAAATACATTCCTGTCGTAGGCATTGGTGTAATCGGCCGCACGACGCAGGGTACCATACAAATTCCAGTTAAACCCATGCGTATTACCCGCCCAGTCAAGATTCCATCCATTGGCGTTATTATTGGTCTGGTAGTTGGCCAGCAGGTTAAACTTCATTGTTCCCTGCTGGATTGGTGTATTGGTGATGATGTTCATAACACCCGCCATAGCATCACTGCCATATACAATAGATCCCGGCCCCCTGAGAATTTCAACCCTGGATGCACTTAACTCATCAATCTCTATCCCGTGCTCATCGCCCCATTGATTCCCTTCCTGGCGTACCCCATCGTTGATTGTTACCACACGATTGTATCCAAGACCACGTATGACCGGTTTGGATATGGCTGGTCCCGTACCCAGGCTCGAAACACCCGGCGTTCTTGTAAGTGCCTCCACCAGGTTTGTGGCAGCACCCTGCAGCAGATCCAGTTTGCGCACAACCGTAATAGATACCGGTATTTTTTTCATTTGGGTGGAGCGGCTTACACCCGTAACCACAACTGCATCATTCTCCACTACGGACGCACTGAGTGTAATATCCCTCCGGGTATCACCACTGATATCAATCTCTACAGCGACTGTGGTATAGCCAATATGCGACACCTCAACAAGATGCCGGCCACCTGGCACATCTTTGATGATAAAATGGCCCGTACCATCTGCTGAACCACTCAACCGAAGGTCGGATATTGTAATAGTGGCACCGGGCAAAGCGGTACCTGATTTTGTGTCGGTGATCCTGCCGCTGAATATGCCTTTTACCGGCGGTATCTTGTCATCACCCGTGGTAAGGTTTTGCGCAAATGCCGGCAATACAATCAGTAAGCATAAAAAAGTTAGTAGTCTTTTCATTGTCATTTTTTTGAAACAGTGTTGCAAA
>JAAFIK010000066.1 GCA_013298665.1 Chitinophagales bacterium | reverse complement strand
CAGTCGCTTAATGAACAGGCCAACCAGCTTGCACATTACCTGAAGGAACAATACGATATAAAAACCGGTGAACTGGTGAGTGTATTGCTCCACCGGGACGAGTGGCTCGTGATTGCCCTGCTCGGCGTACTCAAATCCGGAGCGGCCTATGTACCCGTTGATCCCGCTTATCCGCAGGAACGCATCGACTACCTGCTGGCCGACAGCCAGAGTAAGCTGCGCATTGATGAAGCCTGGATACAGGCTTTCCGCAGTAAGCAGCAAACCTATCCCCTCAGTAACCCTTTGCCACAGCACCAGCCAGGGGATATCGCGTATATCATTTATACCTCCGGTTCTACCGGCCAGCCCAAGGGTGTAATGATTGAGCATCGTAATGTGTCGGCTTTTCTTCAGTGGTGTTTCCGCCAGTTTGACCTCAGCAGTTTTGACGTGGTCTTCGGTGTCACCTCCGTTTGCTTCGACATCTCGATATTCGAACTCTTTTATACCCTCAGTACGGGTAAGCGCATCCGCTTATTGGAGAACGCACTCTTTATACCCGAATACTTAGCCAGCGAACAACGCGTGCTGCTCAATACCGTACCCAGTGTGGTAGGTAACCTCATCCGCGAACAGCAGGATTTCAGCAATGTGGTCATTATGAACCTGGCAGGAGAACCCATTCCCGAACAATACACTGAGCAGTTGGATACCGGCCGTATGATGGTACTTAACCTTTACGGTCCTTCAGAAGATACGACTTACAGTACTTATTTTCAGTTGCAGAAAGGCCAGCCCATTCGTGTAGGCAAACCCATCAACAACTCGCAGGTATATATCCTCAACGATTTTGACCAGGTACAACCCGTTGGCGTAATCGGTGAAATTGTTATTGCAGGTGATGGTATCTCCCGGGGATACCTGCACCGCTCCGAACTTACTGCTGAAAAATATGTACCCCATCCCTGGATACCCGGTCAGCGTATCTATCGTACCGGCGACCTTGGCCGGTGGATGCCCGATGGTAATATCGATTGTATCGGCAGAAAAGATGCACAGGTAAAAGTAAGGGGTTACCGTATAGAACCTGGTGAAATTGAAACCTGTCTTTTACAGTACGATGGTATCGAAGAAGCGATTGTAGTGGTGCGGACACTTGCCGATGGTGATAAGGAACTGGTGGCCTATATTGTTTCCGCCGGAGCGTGTAACAGTGCTGAATTACGTGAATACATCAGTCGCCGTTTGCCTGTCTTTATGGTACCCGGTTACTTTGTGGCATTGGAGGCACTCCCGCTTACGCCCAATGGGAAGGTTGATCGTAAAAAACTGCCTGACCCAACCGGTGCTGGTATGGCATCAGGCATTATGTACATCGCCCCGGGTAATCCCATTGAAGAAAAGCTGGTTGACATCTGGCAGGTTATTCTCGGCAGGTCGCCGATCGGCATCCGGGATAATTTTTTTGCACTGGGTGGACACAGCCTCAAAGCCACACAACTCGCTGCCCGCATACACCAGGCCTTCAACGTAAGAATAGGATTGAAGGAGCTGTTTACGGCGACCGTGCTGGAAGACCAGGCCCGTCTTATTGCGGCAGGCAGTAAAGACTCCTTTATCGCCATTGAACCGGTTGCGCAGCAACCGGATTATGCCATGTCGTCCGCACAACGGCGGCTCTGGGTACTCGGTCAGTTTGAAGAAGGCAGTATCGCCTACAATATGCCCGCCGTGTATGTATTCGATGGCCACCTGAACTTTACCGTATTGGAGCAGGCATTCAATGCCCTTATTGCCCGCCACGAGATACTGCGTACCGTCTTCCGGGAAAATGGCATGGGCGATATCCGTCAGTTCATACTGCCACCGGCAGAAGCCAGGTTCAGGATCAGCTATAACGATTACAGTACTTCCGACAGTAACGTCTTGCTGGTAAAAAATGCTGTACAGCAGGAAATCAATAGTCCTTTTGATCTTGCTGAAGGCCCCTTGCTCAGGGCCAGTCTGTACCGGTTGACAAACGACGAGTGTGTATTTGCCTATACCATGCACCACATCATCAGCGATGGCTGGTCGATGGAAATACTGATGAGCGAACTGCTGCAGTACTATCATGCTTTTTCCGGCAATGCCCCCGATCCGTTACCTGCCCTGCGTATCCAGTACAAGGATTACGCCGCCTGGCAACAGGCACAATTGGCCGGTGATGGCGTGGATGCGCACAAGACCTGGTGGCTGGAACAGTTTGCCGGAGAGCTGCCCATACTCGACCTGCCGGGCGATAAACCCCGGCCTGTGGTAAAAACCTATAATGGTGCCGTACTTGGCCGGACATTGAGCCCGGAAGCCGCCACCGGTATCCGGCAATTCAGTCAGGAGCAGGGATGTACAAGCTTTATGGGAGTGCTGGCATTGGTCAATGTGCTCCTGCACCGCTATACCAGCCAGGAGGATATTATTGTGGGCAGCCCTATCGCCGGTCGCCCGCACAGCGATCTGCACGACCAGATTGGTTTTTATGTCAACACCCTTGCCCTGCGTTCACGCATCAGCGGCCATGACAGCTTTAAAGAACTGCTTACACGTACCCGCCAGTTGACCCTTGACGCTTACGACCACCAGGTATTTCCTTTTGATGAGCTGGTCGATAGCCTGTCGTTGCGTCACGACACCAGCCGTACACCACTGTTTGATGTAATGGTGGTACTGCAAAACAGTACAACCACCACCACTTCAGCACCGGTACAACCGGGCTCCTTTGGCATACGGCCATATGCGGAGAGTACGCATAGCATCAGTAAGTTTGACCTTACTTTCTTTTTTGAAGAACAGGAGGATACCATGCTGCTGCGCGTGGAATACAATACCGATATCTATCATGCAGACAGCATCGGTAAGATGATGCTCCACCTCAGCAACCTGCTCGGCGCAGCACTCCTTAATCCGGATAGCCCCATCAACCAGTTGCCCATGCTGGGTGAAGCCGAACAGCAGCAACTGTTGCACGGCTTCAACGCCACCGCTGTTACATACCCGGGCAACAAAACCGTTGTCTCGCTTTTTGAAGAACAGGTGTTGTTGCACCCTGGTGCCCCGGCGATTGTGGTCAACGGAGCGCTCGCACTCACCTATATGGAGTTGAATGAACAGGCCAATCGTTTTGCCGCCTGTCTGCGGCAGCAATACAATATTCAGCACGGCGATCTGGTAGGTGTGGAAATGGATCGCGGGGTAAAGTTTCTGGTAGCCATATTCGGCGTATTGAAATGTGGTGCAGCATACCTGCCCATTGATCCCAATTACCCGATGGAGCGTATTGAGTACCTCGTCGCAGACAGCCGTTGCAAACAGGTGATTACAGAAGCAAGCTTCGACCTCTTTGTTGCTGAACAGGTGCAATATCCCGTAAATAATCCACCCGGTATTACCCGGCCGGAAGACGTGGTCTATGTGATTTATACCTCAGGCTCTACCGGTATGCCCAAGGGTACACAATTGGAAAATCACAGCCTCGTCAACCTCTGCCACTGGTATATCAATCATTACGAACTGAAGCACCCGGATCGCAGTACATTGTTTGCCAGCGTTTCTTTTGATGCCTCAATTATTGAAATATTCCCCTGCCTGCTGTCGGGCGGCATTCTCTACATTGTACCGGAAGAGATACGTACCGATGCCAATGCCCTTGCTGCTTTTTATACCACGCACCAGATGACCACCTGCTTCCTGCCTACACAGATGGGAGAGAAGTTTATGGCGCTGGAACCGCATCCCGGCAGCAAATTGCGCTGGCTGATAGTAGGGGGTGATAAACTGAATACGTATATACCACGCGGATACAGGGTATCCAACAACTATGGTCCTACAGAAAACACCGTTATGGCAACAGCCTTCACGGTGGACGGGGATTACCCGAATATCCCCATCGGTAAACCCATCGCCAACAACCGGGTATATATCCTGAATGAAGCCCTGCAGCCACAACCTGCCGGCATCACCGGAGAGATCGCCATTGCCGGAGATAGCCTTGCCCGCGGTTACCTCCACCGCGAAGCACTTACCGCAGAAAAGTTTGTAACGCTTCCCCTGCTGCCCGGCGAACGTATTTACCGGACGGGCGATCTGGGCCGTTGGTTGCCAGATGGCAATATTGAGTTCCTCGGCCGCAGAGATACCCAGGTAAAGATCAGGGGATTCCGTATAGAAACCGGTGAGATAGAAGCCCTGCTCCGGCAGTATCCCGGTATTGAAGCTGCCGTAGTAGTGGCTTATACCGGTGCAAATGGAGAAAAAGAGCTTGCCGCTTATATCGTTAGTGCCGATACGCTGCATACTGCCGATTTGCGCACGCATCTTGGCCGGTCGCTGCCCGCGTATATGATCCCGGCCTATTTTGTACAACTGTCCCGGCTCCCCGTGAATGCCAATGGAAAAGTGGACAAAAGCAAACTGCCGGATCCATCGGGACAAACCATGGATACCGGTACAGCATATGTGGCACCCAGAAATGAAACGGAAGAAAAGCTGACCGGCATCTGGCAGCAGGTACTCGGCAGGGATAGGGTAGGTGTGGAAGACAATTTCTTCGACCTTGGCGGCAACTCCATCCGGATCGTTAAAATGGTGGGACTTGTGAATGCTGCATTTGCCATCAAACTCCCGGTGGTAACGGCTTTTAAATTTCCTAATATCAGCGCCCTTGCCGAACACATACACGCCGATGATCCTTCCGTAACAACGGTGGCTTCTGACGCAGACATGCAGGCAGACGCGTCGGTAATGGATGAAACTTTTAACGTACTAAACAACTTAAACAATGAAGCATAATCAACATTACACCGGACTCGAAGTGGCGATCATAGGCATCGCCTGTCATTACCCGGGTGCTGACAATTGGCGCGCTTATTGGAATAACCTCGTGAACGGAGTAGAATCCATCACATTCTTTACGACCGAAGAATTACTTGCCAATGGAGAAGACGAGGAAAGCATTACAAAGGGAAACTTTATCAAAGCCGCTGCCAAAGTAAGCGGTAAAAATCTGTTTGACCACAATTTCTTTGAATACAGCCAGCAGGAAGCCGCACTCATGAATCCCGTACACCGCGTATTTCACCAATGCGCATGGGAAGCCCTTGAAGATGCCGGTTACCATCCGGATATGGTGAAAGGCCAGATCGGGGTATTTGCCGGCGCAGGTGACGACCTCAACTGGAAAGCCTTTTCGCTGCTTGAAAATATGGAGCAGGAAGACGTTGACCAGTTTATGCTCGACCTCATCAACAGTAAAGACCATCTTGCTACCCTGCTCTCGTATAAACTCAATTTAAAAGGGCCGTCCGTTGGTGTAAGTACAGCCTGTTCCACCTCACTCACCGCTGTCAACCATGCGTGCAAAAGCCTGCTGATGGGTGAAGCTAAACTTGCCCTGGCGGGAGGCATATCGCTCGCGACCACAAAAAAGAACGGTTATTTTTACGAAGAAGGCCTGATCCATTCGGAAGATGGCCATTGCCGTGCTTTTGATGAAGCTGCCACCGGTACGGTAGCCAGCGAAGGCGTGGGCATCGTTGTGCTGAAACGCCTTACCGAAGCGATTAAAGACCGCGACCATATCTATGCCGTTATCAAAGGCACAGCCATCAACAACGATGGCAACCGGAAAGTAGGCTATACCGCTCCCAGTGTGGAAGGGCAGGCCGAGTGCATCCGTAAGGCACATGTGTTTGCAAAGGTTGATCCCGCCAGCATCAGTTATGTGGAAACGCATGGCACCGGTACCCGCCTTGGCGATCCCATCGAGATTGAAGCACTGAATATGGCTTTTAATAAAAACAAAGGCCAGCAATGCGCCATTGGTTCAGTCAAAACAAATATTGGTCATACCGATGCCGCTGCCGGCGTAGCAGGCCTGATCAAAGCCGCACTCAGCCTCAGCCACCAGACATTACCCCCCTCATTGCATTTTGACAAACCCAATCCCGAAATCGATTTTGCAGGTGGCCCCTTCTTTGTAAATGCGGCCCTCCATCCATGGCAACGCACCGGCGATGCACCGCTTCGTGCCGGCGTCAGCTCATTTGGCATTGGGGGTACCAACGTACACGCAGTGCTGGAAGAAGCACCAACGCCTGAAGCAACCAGCGCCGGCCGGGCTTACCAGTTACTCACCCTTTCTGCCAGAACAGAAAGTGCCCTGCTGCGCTATATGGAAACGCTCCGGCAATTTATCACGCAGGAACCCGCACTTAACCCTGCAGATATAGCTTATACCCTGCAAACCGGGCGTAAGCATTTTGCCCGCCGCCGTTCTATACCCTTCAGTAATAAGGAAGAGTTGCTGGCGGTGCTTGATACCCGCAACCTCAAAGAACCCATTGTAAAGACAAAAGACAAAGGTGCAAATGTGGTATTTCTCTTTCCCGGGCAGGGCGCACAATACGCAGGCATGGCTAAGGACCTCTACGACAAAGAGCCGGTTTTCCGCGAAGCAATGGACAAAGGATTTGCTTTGCTGACACAGCTCACGGGCGAGGATTACAAATCCGTATTGTATCCTGCTGATGGCAATACCACCGCCATCAACGATACACATTTTACACAACCACTCGTATTCCTCACCAGCTATGCACTCGCAGGATTACTCAATGCTTATGGCATTGTTCCCAAATATATGATCGGGCATAGTGTAGGCGAATACACCGCGGCCTGCATCAGTGGTGTGCTCTCCTTTGAAGACGCTGCCCGGCTGCTCGTAACCCGGGGAAAGCTCATGGGCAGCGTTCCCCGTGGCGCTATGCTCAGTGTACCTGTCAGCGAAGAAGAAGCCCGTACCCACCTCAGCGATAACATTTCCCTCGCCGCTGTTAATGGACCCGCACAGGTAGTATTCTCTGGTGATACGGAGGCCATTGAAACCCTTAAAGTAAAACTGGATGAAGCAGGTACGCCACATATTACCCTGCACACTTCCCATGCCTTTCATTCCGCGATGCAGGATCCGATCCTGCCCGGATACCAGGCCGTGCTTGAGCAGGTCACTTTCCGCGCAATAGAAATACCCTACCTCTCCAACCTGAGCGGGCAATTTGTGCGGCCGGAAGAAGTATGCACACCCGGCTACTGGGTACGGCATATGCGCGAAACCGTCCGCTTTTCCGAAGGGTTGACAACCCTGCTGGCCAAAAGCAACGAGCTGGTCTTTATCGAAGTAGGCCCCGGGCAATCACTCAGCACACTGCTGCGCCAGCAACCCGCCAGAACCATGCCGGTATCGGTCAACCTTATCCGCCCCATTAAAGAAAAGGAAGACGACCTTAAATATTTTACGGCACGTATAGGTCAGTTGTGGTCACGCGGGGTGGACGTCGATTGGAAAGCCTGGTATGGCGAAGAAAAAAGACAGCGTTTGTCCCTGCCCACCTATGCTTTTGAAGCCAATATATTCCCCGTAGAAGTAGACCCCTATAAGAGTAAATCGCTCAAGCTCGCTGATAAAGACGAAGCGGCGGCCAAGACGGATAAAACAACAGCAACACCTGTTGCGGATCCCGTTGCACCACTCAGCCTGGAAGATATTGATCTTGATGCCATTGAAGATACCGGGGAGAAAAATATACCATTGGTCAAACAGGAACGTCCGGATCTGCTCAGCGAATATGTAGCCCCATCAACGGGTACCGAAAAAAAGCTCGCCAATATATTCGAGAACTTCTTTGCCATTGAGCATATCGGCATAGAAGATAATTTCTTTGAGCTTGGTGGCGACTCACTGAAAGGCATGGTTGTACTCAAACGTATCAAGAACGAATTTGACATCAATATCGCCCTCAAAGACTTTTTTGGAAAGCAAACCATCAGGGATATAGCCATTGAGATTGATGAAATCAGGATGCTCCTTGAAAAGAAAACGGACGAACCCAAAAAGACGATCAAAATATAACCGGTAGGCCATTTCAGCAAATGGGCAGACCACCAATTATTAAAAGACTAAGCAATGACAATACGCGAATTAATTAAGCACCTCAAGGATAACAATATAGACATCAGCCTTTCGGGTGATGAACTCGAAGTCAGTTATGCAGGGGAAGAACTGCCCGATGTCTTTATTGACCAGATCAGGAGTAATAAACCGGCCATCCTCCAGTTTCTCCGTCAGGTATACGGACAGGAGGCTGCGCCCATACCGGTAGCACCGGTCATGGACGGTTACCCCATTTCACCCTCCCAACGCCGTTCCTGGATTGTGAGCCAGTTTGAAGAAAGCAATATTGCGTATAACATGTCTGGTGTTTATGTTTTTCATGGCAACCTCGACCGCAAGGCGCTTGATGCTGCTTTCCGGTGTCTGCCCGAACGCTATGAGATCATGCGAACCGTTTTTCTGCCTGATGACCAGGGTGAGATCAAACAGTATATCCGTCCCTATGTGTCTGAAGATTATGCCATCCGGTTTGCGGACTACAACGGCGACGGGGCCCGGATGAATACAGCTATTGAAAAGGCCATCTGCATCCCGTTCGACCTGCGTACCGGGCCGCTGCTCCGTGCCTATCTGTACAACCTTAATGAAGAACAGGCGGTATTCCTCTTTGTGGCTCACCACATCATCAGCGATAGCTGGTCGATGAACCTGCTCGTGCAGGAACTTTTCCTGCTGTACAATACCCATCAGCAGGGGATAGGCAACCCATTGCCACCCATGCGCATCCAGTATAAAGATTATGCCGTCTGGAAAAAGGAGCAAATATCAGGTGATACCCTTGCTGCACACCGTGAGTACTGGCTCAAACAGTTTGAAGGAGAGCTGCCCAAATTAGAATTGCCATTAGACAAACCCCGCCCGGCTTTCAAAACTTATCGTGGTGTGGATATGCAGAAACACTTCGATCCCATCATCAGTAAAAAGTTCAAAACATTCTGTACCGATCACGGCGGCACTCTTTTTATGGGGATCATCGCCGCGCTCAATACCCTCTTTCACCGCTACAGCAAGCAGGAAGACATCATCATCGGCTTCCCCATCGCCGGCAGGGATCACCCCGACCTGGCCAACCAGATCGGTTTCTTTGCCGATACCCTTGCCCTGCGTACCCGCTTCAACAGCACGGATACTTTTCTTGAACTGTTCAACAACGTCAAGCAATCCACCATCAATGCCTACGAATACCAAACTTACCCCTTCGACCAACTGGTGGAAGAACTTGATGTGCCGCGCGACATGAGCCGCAGCGTGATCTTCGACATATTTGTGGTGATGCAGATGGGAGAGGAGAATACCGCCAATGCTGCTCACCAGCCCGGTGTCAATATTGAAGCCGCACAGGATCTGGCGGTAACCACTTACGAAGGCAGTGAAAGACCGATCACGCCCTTTGAACTGGCCTATAATTTTTATGAGCGTGGGGAACAACTGCATGCCATGTACGAATACAATGCAGACCTCTACAACCGTGAAACCGCTATCCGCTTTATTGATCACCTTGAACAGATCATGCGGGCCGTAACCGAAAACCACAACCTGCCCATCAACCAGATCGACTTTCTTACCCCTGGCGAAAAGCGGCAACTGCTCGAAGTATTCAACACCCCACGCCCCGGGCAACTGCCTGCCACAGCGTTAACCGCTGCCATCCCTGTACCGGCAGCACCCGCAGCCGGGCATACAGAGGTGAAGGGCAGGCAACTTGATTTCAGTCTCTATTACTTTGGCAACCTGGGTAATGAAAGCCACCAGTATAAACTGCTGATGGATGGCGCACGTTATGCGGATGCAAACGGCTATACTGCCATCTGGACCCCCGAACGGCATTTCCACAAATTTGGCGGCCCCTATCCCAATCCCTCCGTACTCAGCGCAGCCATTGCCGCTGTTACCAAAAACATCAGTATCCGCGCAGGTAGTATTGTCATCCCCCTGCAGGATCCGATACGCGTTGCTGAAGACTGGTCGGTTATTGATAACCTCTCCGGCGGACGTGTGGGAATAGCCTGTGCGTCAGGCTGGAATTACAACGACTTCAAACTCGCACCGGGCAATTTCTTCAAGCGCCATGAAATCATGTACCAACGCATAGACACCATACGCAAACTCTGGCGTGGAGAAACCGTCAGCTTTGAAGATGGTCTTGGTGAGCAGGCCGAAACACAGATCTACCCACGCGCCATTCAACCCGAACTGCCGATGTGGATCACATCGGCGGGAAATGCGGATACCTTTATCTCGGCAGGCAAACTCGGGTTTGGTGTACTCACCAATCTGATGAACATTACCATCGAAGACCTCGGCCAGCGTATTGCGGCTTATAAGGAAGCCTACCAGCAGCATGGGCATCCCGCAGGAAAAGAACGGGTAACCCTGTTGCTCCATGCTTATATGGGAGATGATGTTGAGGCCGTATATGCCAAAGCACGCGGCCCCTTCCTCGACTATCTCCAGCACTCGCTCGACCTCTCCAAAAATACCATCGTAAAAAGCAACCCCGGTGTGGAAGCTGAGGAGATTACCGAGGCAGATATGGAAGACATGCTTGATTATGCCTTCTTCCGTTATGTCAACAATTCCAGCCTGATCGGTACTAAGGAAACCTGTATGGCCATCCTGCATAAACTTGCCGGTATCGGTGTTACGGAAATAGGATGTCTCATTGACTTTGGCGTGGACTATGCATCCACCATGAAAGGGCTCACTTACCTCACCGCTTTTAAAGATGAATACAATACTCTTGCTGCAGCGGCACCTACAACCTTTTCAGCCAATGGCAACGGCCCGCACCCGCAAATCCCTGATCCTGCCCTGTCCACCAGCGGTAGCAGTACCGGAGCAGGAGATACCATCATCAGCGGTTTTGAAACACAGGTACACAACAGCCCCGATGCCATTGCGCTTGAGTGCGGGGAAGCAGCCCTCAGTTTTCGTGAACTGAATGAAAAAGCCAACCAGTTTGGGGCATACCTGCAGCAACAGTACGCCTTACAGCCAGGCGATACCGTAGCTGTAAAAACAGGCCGTACCGAGTGGACCATTATCGCCCTCCTCGGCATACTCAAAGCAGGGGCGGCGTATGTGCCCATTGAGCCGGACTATCCGCAGGACAGGATCGACTACATGCTGCGCGACAGCGAGGCCAAAATGCTCGTGGATGAAAATGAGCTTGTTGCTTTCCGCAGGGTGCAGGACAACCTGCCTGTTGCCGATCTGCCCCATGCAGCAGGTACCGGCAGCCCGGCGTACATCATCTATACCTCGGGCTCTACCGGTATGCCCAAGGGTGTAGTGGTTGCTCACCGCAGCGTGGTGGCCTTCTTCGAAAACTTTGAACCACGCTTTGGTCTCAAACCCGGTATGATCATGGGCGCTGCCACCAATTATACTTTCGATATTTCTGTACTCGAACTACTTGGGTCGCTGGTTAAAGGTCTGCGCCTCTGTCTGCTCAGCGATACCGACCCGGGTACCATCCTCCAGTACATTGCCGATGCGCGGATCAATGCCCTGCAGGTAACCCCGTCACGCCTCAACCAACTGCTTGAAGCCGATGCGGACGGCATCAATATCCTCAAACGCCTGAAGGTCTTGCTTGTCGGTGGGGAAGCCCTCAGCGAGCAGACGTACAACCGCCTCAAAGCGCTCAAAGCCACACGGGTCATCAACGTATATGGTCCTACAGAAACCACCATCTGGAGTACCGCACTCGACATCAACAACAGCAGCGAACTGTCTATCGGCAAACCCCTGCAGAATGAGCAGGTCTATATCATCGATGCCCTGCAGCAGCTTTGTCCCATTGGTATGCCCGGCGAAATCTGTATCGCCGGAGATGGCCTGGCCCTGGGTTACCACAACCGCCCCGAACTCACTGCCGGCCGGTTTGTGGCCAACCCCTTCATCCCCGGCGAACGCATGTATAAAACCGGTGACCTTGGTAAGTGGACACCCGATGGACAGATCAGGTTCCTGGGCCGTATTGACAACCAGGTGAAGGTGCGCGGCTACCGCATTGAACTTGGCGAAATCGAAAACGCCCTGCTCAGTTTTCCCGGTGCAGACCAGGCCGCGGCCAGTATCATCACCACACCCGAGGGCGACAACGAACTCGTGGGCTATGTGGTTTGTAAAACCCCGCTCGCTACTGCTGATCTCCGTAACCACCTCGCCCGAAGCCTGCCCGTATATATGATACCCGGCTATTTTGTACAGGTGGATCAACTCCCCCTCAACAGCAGCGGCAAGGTGGATCGCAAACGGCTTCCCGATCCGAAAGAAATCAGTCTTGCCACCAGTGCCATCTATGTAGCACCACGTAACGAAACCGAGGAAAAGCTGGTTGACTTATGGCAACAGGTACTTGCGCGCGATAAAATAGGGGTAAAAGACAACTTCTTTGAACTGGGCGGACACAGCCTTAAAGTGATAAGACTTATTGCCAGAGTCTATAAACAATTTGAAGTCAAACTCGAACTCAAAGATCTCTTCATTAAAGCTACGCCTGAAGAACAGGCCCTGCTTATTGCACAGGGTGGTAATACCCCTTATGCGGCGATCGAACCTGTTGCGCAGCAGGACGATTATCCGCTCTCACCTTCGCAACGCCGCCTCTGGGTACTTTGCCAGTTTGAAGAAGCCAGCATCGCCTACAATATGCCTGGTGTATATGTATTTGAGGGAACACTCAATATTGATGCCCTCAGCGCTGCTTTTCATTCATTGATCGAACGCCACGAAAGCCTGCGCACCGTTTTTCGCTTCAATGCTGAAGGCGAAGTGCGGCAGGTAATCCTCCCCGCAGGTGAAACAGGGTTCAGCATCCGGCAGCAGGACCTGCGCCGCGAACCACAGCCGCAGGAACTGGCTAAGCAATATGTTGATGCCATGTTCAGCCGTCATTTTGATCTTGCCGCAGGACCATTGGTTGCTGCTGCACTCTACCGGTTGACAAATGACCAATGGGTATTTACCTACGCCATGCACCACATCATCAGCGATGCCTGGTCTACCGATATCCTCATCAGCGAACTCCTGCAGTTGTACAATGCCAATTGCCGCGGCGAAGCCAATCCCCTGCCACCGCTGCGCATCCAGTACAAAGACTACGCCGCCTGGCAGCAGGAGCAGCTCAGTGGCGCATCGCTCGAAACCCATAAGGCATACTGGCTCAGCCAGTTTGAAGGTGACCTGCCCATACTCGATCTGCCCGCCGACCACCCCCGCCCGTTGGTGAAAACCTACAACGGCGGTACCATTGGCCGGCGCATCGATACCGCCACCTGCCGGTTGCTCAAAGCACGCGTACAGGAGCAGGGCGGAACCCTGTTTATGGGTCTGCTTGCCGCCGTTAACACCCTCCTGTACCGCTACAGCAACCAGTCCGACATCATCATCGGCAGCCCCATTGCCGGACGCGCACACACCGACCTTCACGACCAGATCGGCTTCTACATCAATACCCTGGCCCTGCGTACCCGCTTCAGCGGCAACGACAGTTTTGCACAACTCCTCACCAACGTCAAAGCACTCACCATCGGGGCTTACGCGCACCAGGTTTATCCCTTTGATGAACTGGTGACCAATCTCTCTCTCCGGCGCGACATGAGCCGCAGTGCCCTGTTTGACGTTATGATTCTTCTACAAAACAATGAACGCGAGGAGCAGGGTGGGGCAGCCATACAGGCCGATGGACTGCAGGTGAGCATGTACGGCGCTGAAGAAAGCGTGGTGAGTAAGTTTGACCTGCTGTTCAGCTTTATGGAAACAGCCGGCACCATCGCCATGGGTATCGAATACAACAGCGATCTCTATGCACCTGCCACCATCGAACGCATCGCCGGTCATTTCGAACGTTTGCTCAAAGCACTGCTCGAACAACCGGATACGGCCATCGGTAGTCTTCCTTTTATGGATGATGCAGAGCGCCACCTGATGCTTGACGACTTCAACTGCACAGCACAACCCTATGCCCGGGAAACCACACTCACCCATTGGTTTGAACAGCAGGTAGCTGCCGCGCCAGGCAATATTGCCCTTACGGTAGCCGACCGTCATATGGATTATGCCACACTCAATGCACAGGCCAACCAGCTTGCACATTACCTGCGGCAGCAACACGC
This sequence comes from Chitinophagales bacterium, assembly GCA_013298665.1. Taxonomy (GTDB): domain Bacteria; phylum Bacteroidota; class Bacteroidia; order Chitinophagales; family Chitinophagaceae; genus Ferruginibacter. The sequence continues at coordinate 8,940 of JAAFIK010000066.1, read as the reverse complement.
CATCGCACCGGGCGATCTCGTGGGCGTAATGCTCAACCGGGATGAATCGCTCATCATCACCTTGTTCGCCATCCTTAAAGCAGGCGCGGCCTATGTACCCATCGATCCGGCCTATCCGAAGGAACGCATTGATTATACCATTGCCGACAGCCGTTGCAAACTGCTGATCGATCAGCAATGGATCAGTAACAGTACTGCGGCGGTGAAGGGTAGTCCGGTGAGCAACCTCTCTGTACTTCACCAGCCCGGCGACCTGGCCTATATCATTTATACCTCTGGCTCAACCGGCCAGCCCAAGGGAGTGATGATCGCACATCGCAACGCCAATGCCTTCCTGCACTGGTGCCGGCAGGAGTTTGCCGCCGATGTCTTTAACGTGGTCTTTGGCGTCACCTCTGTATGTTTCGACCTTTCCATCTTCGAGATATTCTATACCCTTGGTACCGGTAAGCGCCTGCGCCTGCTGGAGAATGCCCTGGCCATACCTGCCCACCTGGCCGGAGAACAGCAAGTACTGCTCAATACGGTACCCAGTGTATTAGGGGCACTGCTGCGTGAGGATACCGACTTCAGCAACCTTGCCGTTCTCAACCTCGCCGGTGAAGCGATACCCCCGCATTATATCGCACAACTCGATACCCGGCGCATCGCGGTACGCAACCTGTACGGCCCCTCAGAAGATACCACCTACAGCACCGTTTACCGAATACAGCAGGAACAACCCATACTGATCGGTAAACCCATTGCCAATACACAGGTGTATATCCTGAATGAACACCACCAGCCACAGCCACCGGGTGTGTTTGGTGAACTCTGTATCAGTGGAGACGGACTGTCGGACGGATACCTGCACCGGCCGGAACTTACCGCCGCGCAATTTGTGGCCAACCCCTTCCACCCCGGGCAGCGGATGTACAAAACAGGCGACCTGGCCTGCTGGTTGCCGGATGGCAATATTGCATTTGCCGGCCGCAGGGACACACAGGTTAAAGTACGTGGTTATCGCATCGAACCCGGTGAAATTGAAAACTGCCTGCGTCGTCACGAAAGCATCAGCGATGCCGTAGTAGCGGTACGGGTCAACCACAATGGAGATCCTGAGCTGGTGGCATATATCGTTTGCCCCGCACCCGCTGTTACTGACGAACTCCGTACGTACATCAGTCATCACCTGCCCGCCTTTATGGTGCCCGGTCAGTTTGTGGTGCTGGAAGCCCTGCCACTTACCCCCAATGGCAAAACCGATTACAGCAAACTTCCCGATCCGGCAAGTAAAGGCACAGGCACAGTTTATCTGGCACCACGCAACCCAACCGAAGCACAGTTGGTACAGATATGGGAAGATTTACTCGGCCGGCAGCCGATCGGTGTCAGGGACAGTTTCTTTGCATTGGGCGGACACAGCCTCAATGCCACACAGGTATTGTCGCGCGTGGCCAGCCAGTTTAAAGTAAGGGTAAGCATGCAAAGTATATTTAAAAATCCCACCATCGAAAACCTTGCTGAACAGATTTTGTTTATGATCGATCAGGAAAGCAGGAAAAAAGACAAGGAAGGGCTGGTAGAAATTGATTTGTAAAAGAATAATAACAACTATTATGCAACAGGAACTTTTTTATGTAAAACCCAACCTCATGATCGTACCATTGGTTGACCGGTGGTATGCCTGGTCGCACCTCATCTCGCCCGCCACAGCAGCGATGAATGTAACAGGGCGGCACCTCAAAATCATGAATTCCTACATACAGTCGCCCCAGATACATGCAGCAGCAGTGAAAAATCCAAAAATGCTGGGCGGACCGTTCATGGATTATAACGGAGGCCGCGTGGAAGAGGTAAAAAAACTACGCGAAGCAATCATGACCCGGCAGGCCAAAGCAATCGAACTCTCCGAAGCAATCACGGCCCTCGATACACTACTCAAAAGTCAGGCAAAGGGTGCATCCCTCGAACCCCTTTATGAACAGGTACCCGAACCGCTGAAGGGCTATGTGGAACTGGTGTACGACCTGAACAACAACGCCTCATTCCGCTTTTTTGAATCACTCCTGTACCAGAGCGAATATTATGCCCGGGCATCGCAGAGCATCAGCCTGAGCCTGACCAATAATGACAAACGCCCTTTCTGTCTCAGCACCCCGCAACTCGATTCGCCTGATGCACTCATCCTGGATATCCCCTTCGACCATCCCGGAATTGATGCACTCAGCCGGATGAAGCGCGAGCCCGGAAGTATTGATGAGATCGCCGCCATACTTGGTATTGCAGCAACAGACCGTGTGCGCTTTGATAACTTTTTTACGCCGCAGGAACATCCCCGCTACCAGCGTTATACCGGTGATAAAGCCAGGATGCGCTATTTCGGACACGCCTGTATCCTTGTTGAAACAAAAGAAGTAAGCATACTGGTTGACCCCCTCATCAGTTATTACGGTTACGAATCCAGTGTAGAGCATTTTTCGGATGTAGACCTGCCCGATGTTATTGACTATGTCCTCATCACCCACAACCACCAGGATCATGTGGTATTTGAAACCCTGTTGCCCCTGCGTCACAAAATCAGGAACATCATCGTGCCCGCTACCAACAGCGGGGCCTTACAGGATCCCAGCCTGAAGCTGGCGCTGGAAAACATTGGTTTTACCCATGTAACCGCGATTGATGAAATGGAAGCCATCCGTTTTCACAACTGTACCATCACCGGGCTGCCCTTTACCGGCGAACACAGCGACCTCGACATTAAAACCAAGGCCTGTTTCCACATCACCATCAGCAACCTGAAGTTTTTGTTCGTTGCCGACTCGCGCGTGATGGAAGCAAAACTCTACCAGCACATCCACCGTATCATCGGCGATGCAGATGTGCTTTTCCTGGGTATGGAATGTGATGGTGCACCACTCACCTGGTTGTACGGGCCGCTGCTTACACAGGAGCTGAACCGCGACCACGACCAGTCCCGGCGGCTCTCCGGCAGCGATTGCCAGAAAGGAATGCACCTGGTCAACATCTTTCGCCCCAAAGAGGCTTATGTATACGCCATGGGGCAGGAGCCCTGGCTGGAGTTCATCAGCAGCATCAAATATACCCCCGAGTCAAAACCCATCATACAATCGGATATGCTTGTACAGGAATGTGCCCGGCAAAAGATCATTACCGAGCGCCTGTTTGGCGAAAAGGAATTGCTGTACGATTATGCACAGCAGCAGGAGGAATACCTCGCGCTGAATACTTAGCAGTCTGTCCGGAGCACAGGACAGGAGTCTGCAGGAAAGGTTTTTTGTAAAGCGCACATGCAAATATCCCCGTCTGTAAAAGACCATTTACACGAACGGCATATTTGATTTAGCTTTGCAGCAATACAAAACCGGCCGCTGAAGCCGGATAGAAAAGACACAGCAGATGATCAAGCCACAATTGTTCTTATTGCATTTCGCCGGGGGGAACGCTTATTCCTTCCAGTTCCTTGCGCCCTACCTCAAAGATTTTGAACTCATACCGCTGGAATTACCCGGCAGGGGCAGGCGCATATATGAAGACCTGCTCACCGATTTCAACCAGGCCGCAGCCGATATCGAACGGCAGATACGCGCCAAACTGCGCCCCGGCAAGTTTATGATCTATGGCCACAGCATGGGGGCGTACCTGTCGCTGAAAGCAGCCTCCCTCCTCGAGAAAAACGGGCACCCGCCAGCCTATGTTTTTGTAAGCGGTAATGCCGGGCCGGGCATACGTGAAGACGAACAGGATTACCTGCTGGAAGATGGCCCCTTTATTGACCTGCTGGTGGAAATGGGCGGCATACCCGACGAACTGCTCGGCAACAAAGAATTACTCGAATTTATATTACCCATTATGCGGGCCGATTTTGAAGTTGTGGAGCGCAACGACCTCCGTATCGAAACCCCCATCCAGGCACCGCTCTTCGCCATGATGGGCAACGGCGAAGAGGATGTGGACAAGATTGACAACTGGGGTAATTATACAAAAGGGAGATTCAGCCACAGGATATTTGAAGGGGGGCATTTTTTTATTCACCAATACCCCGACCAGATCGCCACCATCATCCGCCAGGGCTTCGATACCATTACTTTAACACGTTTTCAAAGGCAAGACTGATACGTACCATCTCAATAAAAACCGGTTATGAAACACTATACATTTCTTTTTATCCTCCTCGCCACGATAGGGGCAGCAGGCTATACCCATGCACAAACAGCTACTGGCAGGATGTCGGGGATTGTTACCGACGATAAAGGGAAACCCATCGAACTCGTAACCATAGCCCTCATTAAAGCCACAGATACGGTTGCGTTCAAAACCGTTTTTACAGATGCCGCAGGCAGCTATGCTTTTACCGGTATCCCTGCGGGCAACTATACCCTGCTGTATACCCTTATCGGTTATGCCCGTTACCAAAGTAATCCCCTTGTTGTTACCAACACCAGCATTACCCTGCCCGCTGTTAAACTCAGTACTGCCAGCCAAAACCTGCAGGGTGTAACCGTCAATGCCAAAAAGCCCATTGTAGAGCGTAAGATCGACAGAACCGTTGTAAATGTGGACGCCATCATTTCCAATGCTGGCAATACTGCTATGGATGTGCTGGCTAAATCGCCAGGGGTACTGGTTGACCAGAACGGTAATATCTCCCTCAACGGCAAGGCCGGCGTCATCATCTTTATCGACGACAAACCCACTTACCTCGATGCTGCAGCACTGGAAAACTACCTGCGCTCATTGCCTGCCTCCGCACTGGCACAGATCGAAATCATGACCAACCCACCCGCAAAGTACGACGCCGCAGGTGGTGCAGGTGTCATCAACATCAAAACAAAGAAGACTAAGATCAAAGGATTCAACGGCAGCGTCAATGCCAGCATCAACCAGGGTGTACTTACACGCACCACCAATAGTTTCAATTTCAATTACCGGCAAAACAAGGTTAACTTTTTTGGTAACCTCAGCGCCAATTACCGCAACCGCTTTCAGCAGCTCAACATCTACCGCGATTACCAGAACCCCGACGGCAGTCCCAAATCTTATTTCTCGCAGGACATCTTCAACCGGCTGAAAGGCTGGACCTACAATATCAAAACGGGCTTTGATTATTACAAAACAGAAAAAACCACCCTCGGTATGGTATTTACGGGGATGGACTGGGATGGCGATAATAAAGACGTGAATGTCAGCACCTTTCTCAATACCACCCGGCAACCCTATTCCGTTGTGAACGCGATCAACGCTTCCCGACGCCAGTTACAGAACTATGGTATTAACGCCAACCTCCGCCACCAGTTCGACAACAACCGGCAGGAGATCAGCGTGGACGCTGATTATGTAAGCTACAAAACCCGCCGCGACGATGCCTTTACCAACAAAGTCTATACCGGCAATAACCCCTCACCATTTGTTGACCTCCTCACCGGTGCCCTGCCCGCCCGCATCGACATTTATGCCATAAAATCGGATTATAACCGTACCCTTAAAAAAGGATACCAATGGAGTGCCGGGCTCAAAAGCAGTTTTATCAAAACCAATAACCTCGCTGAATATTTCAACACAGTCAGCAATATCACCCTGCCCGACTACGATAAGAGCAACCGGTTTCTGTACAGGGAAAACATCAACGCCGCCTATACCAGCATCAGCAGGGAGATCGGCCGTTTTGCCTTCTCCCTAGGGTTGCGCCTCGAAAATACTGCCATCAGGGGCCACCAGTTGGGCAATGCCGTAAAACCCGACTCCTCATTCAAAACCGATTATACCAGTCTTTTCCCCACGGCTTACCTCTCCTGGAAATTAGACAGTACCGGCAAGCATCAGTTTGGACTGAACTACGGCAGGAGGGTGGATCGTCCTTTTTATCAGGACCTGAACCCCTTTATTGCTCCCTTCGATAAGTTTACTTTTTATGTAGGCAACCCTTTCCTGCGGCCTTCCTTTACCCATAGTCTTGAGCTTTCCTACACCTTTAAAAACTGGCTCACATTTGTATTCAGTTACAGCGGGGGGAAAAACCGCGTCAACGAAACCATCGAAATCCGCGACAGCCTGTATTTCAGCCGCCCCGGTAATATTGGCACGCTCAACGTGAAAGGACTTACCGTTAATGCAGCCTTCAATATCGCAGCATGGCTCAGCGCCAACATCAATGCCTCTGTTACCCAGATCAATACCCGTACAAATTTTTATACCGGGCCACTCAATACCAGTGGAGCATTCCTGAACCTTACGCCACTCCTGCAGTTTAATTTTGGTAAAGGCTGGAATGGGGAACTCAGTGGCAGCTATGTGGGCAAAATCTATGTCATCCAGTTTGTACACGAACCGTACTGGGCCGCCAATATCGCCATACAGAAAAAGTTGCCAAAGAACATGACCGCAAAATTGAGCTTCAACGATATTTTCTATACCACCATCAATGCCGGCACCATCAACAACCTCGCTTTAACGAGGGCGAGGTATACCAACCTTGGCGATACCCGGAATATAGCCTTCTCCCTCAGCTATCGTTTTGGTAAGGCCATCGCGAATGTCCGCCGCCATGATGCTACCAGCGCCGATACAGAGAAGGGGAGGGTGAAGAATTAGTTGATATGTATGCCTTTCCGTCGCAGACATTCCGAAAGATCACCCCTCTGAGGTAACTGCTAACGGCTGGTATCCTCCGGCCAAACAATCATCCACCGACGATAATACACGCCCCAAAAAAGGGGTTTTTCCGGGTATCAATAATGAATATTAATGTTTACGTTTGTACCGAACATCATTACTGAGCACACTATTTTAAAACCAAACGGCAACAACATGAATAAAAAACACCTTTTTATCCTGACACTCCTCGCTTGCGGATGCAGCAAAGACACCGCCATTACAGAAAGTCCGCTTCCCGTGGCCAGCACCGATACGGCAAAGCTGATTCTGGTTACGGCCACCTCCGCAAGCATGGGCACATCGCTCGTGGCCTATAACCCGGAAAAAGTAAAGCAATGGGAACAAAATGGTCTCTCCCCGGCCGGTTTCTGGTCAATACCAGCTTATGGAGATAATAAAATTTTTGTAACATCAGACAGGCAATTACTATCCCTCAATGCCGGAAACGGTACAAACAACTGGACCTACACCAATACCATACCGCTCACGAACCCAAAATTCAGAAACGATACCATTGTTACCGCAGCTACCATTATTGCCCCCTCACCACAAAACGCGCTGCTGCTCCTGAACAAACTCAACGGTAATGTCATCTGGAGCAAACCCGTTTCCGATCAACCCATTGTTGCACCCTTGCTGGATGGCGATAGAATTTTTGCCCTTACCACCAATGGTACCGGTACTATATTTACCCTGAGCGCTTACGACCTGGCATCAAAGAACCTGGTTTGGCAGAAAGTGCTGGCCAACGCATTCCTCACAGCAGTACCCTCCGATATGATCCTTCGAAAAGATACCCTGATCATAGGCGTTCCCGCAGGCAGTATCAATGTGGTCAATAAAAATACCGGTAACGTTTATTGGAGCAAATCCCTGAATACAAATCACGCTTATCTCTACAACGATAAACTTGTCTACAATGATGTCACTTTCGGCAGACTGAACATACTGAGCATACAAACCGGTAATACCTTGTTTCAATCCCCGCCATCAAATGCCATCATGGCTTCGGCAGGCAATAAACTGTCGTACCTCTACAACAATGCATTGTATTACCAGGCTCTCGATACACTGTACTGCACAAATCTTACAGATGGCACCCTCCGGTGGAAAAAACCCTGTAGTAGTTATTTCCAGAAAGTTACGGTAGTCGGCAAAACAGCCTACGGTATAAAAGCTTTATACAATAGTGCCGATGAAATGAGGTTAATGATCATGAATGCCGAAGACTTTACGGCAAAAGACTCTGTCACCATTCCCAGGCGGACATATAAGAATTTGACTGTGTTGTCTGCCGCCGGGTTGATGTATTGATGACTGCTGTATTGACCCCAACCCCGTCTTATTGGTTGCCGCATGCAGCTTGTACATCTTTTCGCTGTTCGCCGTCCTGTTGCCAAAAGTGTTGGGGTTGTTGGTACCATTGTCATTGGTATACGCAGGAACTGCCGCAGGTTTGGGAACGACATAATTGCTGTTGATGTCGTAATAGGTTTTCTCCTGCTCCACGGGACTGCCAACGCCACTGCCCTCCAGCGTAGCTGTAGGGTAGCGGTCGGCTTGCAACTCATCCGTAATCCCCGATAGCTATCGGGGCCCGCACATTCCCCAGGTGATCCTTTAAAAAATAGTCAAAGGCAAAGCCGGTCAGTTGCCCGGTACCACCTCGCAGCGGACGGATCCGCCCCTCCTCATGACCCATCAGTTGCAGGGTATCGTTTTCATATACCGCCCCACTGGTATAGTCGGTAGTCTTGTCGGGTGCTTGCATCCCGCCTGTAGCGGCGGGACTGTTGCTCTCCTTTACCACCTTACGCAGTTTGTTCCCCGCCGCATCATACCAGTATTCAATAGTGCCGCCTGCCTGTGCGGGGTTACCATTTGCGGCAGGGCTGGCCGCTACGGTGATCAACTGCGGCAGGTTCAGGTGGTTTACTGTATGGAACTGATCCGCTTATTGCTGTCGCTGGTCATGTTCCCGTTACCATCATAGCTGTAATCATCACCGCTGTTGCTGCCATCTTTAAAGTCCCCCAATCTGGTCAGCGGGTCATTGGCTCCATCGGTTACCCGCGCCAGCTTATTACTATTGGGCAGGTAGCCGTATTGCAGCGAGTCAATCGTTACCGAACTGTTGAGTTTCAACCCCCGCTGTACCATTTTCAGGATATTGCCATTGGCATCATAGGCACTGCCCGGGTTCAGCCCATCACCCATGGTCATGCTGAAGTCCACCCCCGCGGTTTTGTTAAAGCTGTTGCCCCCTGCCACAGGATTGTACTGGTT
>JAAFIK010000065.1 GCA_013298665.1 Chitinophagales bacterium | reverse complement strand
TTTGGGTTGGTACAGCAGGGGATTAGTAGTAAGGCGGCGGGGAAATTAGAAAACAAACGGAAGTACAACGGGATAGAATACGAAAACTCATTTGACTTAAACATGGGTGAAACATTTTTTAGAACGCATGACCCAGAGATAGGTAGATGGCGGCAATTAGATCCAAAGCCGAATGAGTTTGAGAGTTTATATGCGGCGATGGGAAATAATCCTGTTTTAAAAGCAGATGCTTTGGGTGATACGGCAAAGTTTTATAATGCTGAAGGAGCTATAATAGGTGAAAGAGCAGATGGAAGTAAGCGAATAACTCCTACGGTTGTAGGAAATGACAACCTGAATACATTTAATGGCTTATATAATTCAGGTCGCAAACACTTTAGTAACGAGGGGGACTATATAAAAGCGATGCAGAGAACGGGTATTACTTACGATGTTAAAAGTTTCTCAAAATTCTTCGATATAAATAAAAGCAGATTCAATGCCAAATATATCGGTGAATTTTTACTTGAAAATATGGTGAGGATCAAGGTAGATGGTCGGACAGTTGATAAAAGCAGCCTAAAAGCAGAAGCAACTGGTAATACAATTTTAAAGAATGGAATTGTCTTTGTTGGTAATAACCCTGCTAAATCCGCCTATTCAATGACCGGATCAGTTCAAGATGCTGGGGCTGAGCCGGGAAGAGTTGGATCTATACATTTACATCCTACATACAAAACGATGGAGGTTTCTTTGTATGACGGACTTACGACAAGAGGGGTAAATATTCGCGGAGGTACTCCATCCGGTGGCTCCGGAAATGTAAGTGGGGATTATGAGGAACATGCCCGATCTGTACAGGTAGGTGATACTAGAAACGGGGTCAGATCTGTAATGGTAGATGCCAGATACATTTACCTTTTTAATGCTAACCCCAATCAAACTATTAAAATTCCAAGATTATGAATTTCTTTTTGTTCATGTCCATTATAACACTTTGCAGCTGCACTGCAAATTTAGATAAAAAGGAAGCCGGGAAAAAAAATAATGATTGTTATACTTATCCTGTGATAGTGGATAGTTTGCACTTAAAGGATTTCTACGATAGTGCAAGATGGTATATATATACATGGAATTGTGACCAAAGGTACTTACCCAAAAAGGATTCATCTATATCAATCACATATGGTGAGTTAGCGTTGCGGTTTAAAAGTATAGCTATTAAGCATGATACTTTAGATTTTATTTTTGATTTTATTGATGAGGATGAAGCAATACTGTTAAGTATGAAGCGAGACTCAAAAGAAACAAGTACAGGTGTTGGTTTCAATATAAATACTAAGGTCAAAGTGTATATGATGTACGCCAATACTACTGTAGTTGAAAAAGGGGTATTCAGTCGTTACGAAACGCCCCTACAACCCGATGTATTGGCATATATAAAAAATAACTGGGATGAATTAAATCCTTGTTTTAGGGCATTGGCAGAACAAAAAGGGATAATGAAATGACAGTAGAAAATCAGGAGTTGTTGCTTGAAGGAAACCAATATTATCCCTTTGGGCTAACCATGAAAGGTTTGTCTTCCAAAGCCTTTGGGCGCTTGGAGAATAAGAAAAAATGGAATAAAGGTTCTGAATTGGAATCAAAGGAGTTCAGTGATGGAAGTGGATTAGCATTATACGCTACATTTTATAGAAGCCTTGACCCACAGATTGGAAGATTTTGGCAAATAGATCCGAGACCAGATTATTCACAGAGCCAATACTCTTCAATGAATAACAATCCAATATCATTTAATGATCCATTAGGAGATACCGCCAGAATACATTTTCGAACAGGATTCTTAGGGTTAGGTAAAAAACATGCCGTTGGTTACAATAATGGTAATTTAACAAATACAAACGGAACGATTTATGGAGGTAAAGTAACAGGGTTTTTACGAAAAACAGTAGCAGGTTTAAATAATCTTCGCAGAGGTATAAACGGCAATCGCTTAGTAACTGATATCCAAAGTAGCATCCAAACAATCAATATCATAAAAGGGGACAATAGTTTTAATGCGGTTGATGTTAAAACGAACATGACGAATGTCGTTCGATGGAAACCAGGTAATACAAGTGGAGGGCCCGATGCTGCATTAAATCAAAGAAGAGCTTCGTTTATTGGATTAGGGCATGAATTAGCCCATTCATGGGATCAAGCTTTTGATGGACAAATTGACTACACAGCATGGTATACACCAACAGGAGCAGTAACATCTGTTGCCAGAGCAGAAATTTTCTCAACTCATATAGAAAACCTGATACGGGCAGAGCATGGGGTTAATCTGCGGGCATTTTATAGCTTAAGTACCAATAGTACCGGGGTTACTATTGGTGAAGGGCAAATACTAGCCTCAGGCACAAGGCAGAATATCAATACAATAACCGCAAATGGTTTAACCCTCGTCACTCCAATCTATTAGTCATGAAAAGTTATTTATTATTTACAGTATGTACTCTTAGTATGCTGATTACGGCTAAAGCACAAAACAATAATGCTGACACAGGAAAAAAGGTTAATATAGTATACCTGCCTGACTATTATAAAGGAAAGGGAATCGTCTTCAGCGGAGATTACGCAGTAGGCATTGACATGACAAATAAACGATACCGGTATACGCCAAGCAAAGAGGATATAAGTAAAGCGGAAGAGATTTTCAGTACGCAATACAATCAACTTCAGCAAACAAATATCAACGTCAAAGATTTTTTTTGCTGTTGGGTTAGACAGTATATTGGATTGGTTGACAGTAATGGTAATAAAAATATAATCGTACAGTTAGTTAATAACAAAAACCCTATGAAAATAAGGCGTTTGCTGGGAAAAGATTGGGAAAAAGTTTTTACAATCATGTTGGCAGATAGTTTTTATGCTGTTAGCAACCGGTTTAGAATTAATATAGATAAAGTTGAAATGGCTGCCGGGTTATAACAATACCACCCTTATAGATATTTTATTTTACTACTTCATCAGGCAGTGTCTCAAAATAGTTGGTATTCAGCCATAGCATCAAAATAAAACGCTCCCAGGTGGTGTTTCAGCAGCCCCAACAGCCTGTAAAGCACCAAAAACAGTCATTTTGTTGCAACCAAAGCCCCGCTGATGCAGGTTTTTAATACAGGTGTATTAAAATAGTTGGTTTTTGTACCGGCTTATTAGAAAGGATAAAGTTAATTGAAATAAAACGTACTGTAAAATGCACGCAGCAACCAGTAAGACGGGTCTTGGGGATTGCGCTGAAAGTGATGGCAGGCGATAAGGTGGATATTGCTGCCCGGTCTTTTTACAAACTGGTGAATGGCGGGTTGGCAGTGTCTCTCTTTAGTTGGTATTCACTTTTCAGCCTGTAAAAAGTAATGTACAGGCGGGTATTTCAGCGTTGTGTTAATATGCTAAGGGTAGATTTGGGTTGATTCAGGGTGCTATAAGCCCTGTACATGCAGGTTTTAGATACTGGTGTTATCATTTAGTTGGTTTTTTATGGATTGCAAATACTGTGGGCAACACTGCCAGAAATGGGGACGCCAGCTATCGGGTTGTCAGCGCTGGTATTGTACATACTGCCGTAAAACGCAGCAAGCTGCTTACCGCAACTTAGCCTGTCAAAAAAATACAAATGTGCTTATAAGCCAGTTGGTGTGCGAAAGCGTAAGCATCCGCGGCATTGGCCGGGCACTGCACATCGCTACGAATACGGTACTGCGCAAAATAATAGCGATAGCCCGGTGTATTGAAAAGCCACCCATTCCCCTCCACCACCCGGTTTTTGAAATGGATGAGTTGCGTACTTATGTACAGCGCAAGGGTAATGAATACCGGATAGCCTACGCGCTTTGCCCGGACACCAAAGCGGTGATAGATTTTACGGTGGGCAAGCGGAGTAAGCGCACGTTGCGCAGCGTAGTCAATACATTATTACTAAGTGGGGTACAACTGATTAAAACAGATCACCTGAATATTTACCGGACCTTAATACCTGCCAAAAACCACTGCTGTAAGGCTTACCAGACCAACCATATTGAGCGCAACAACCTTAATTTGCGAACGCACTTAAAGGGTTTGAGCAGACGCACGATTTGTTTTAGTAAAAGCCGGGCAGTATTGGAGGCCTGTGTACGGATTTATTTTTGGGGTGGGTACCGGTATAATTACGTCCGGAAGCCTGCTGCCCACAGTACTTTTGGGTATAACGGGCTTTACAGATGCCCAATGGTATGGGGATGAAAGGATTGGTTATCATCTCATTTCCACCGGAAATAAAAAGGCCGAAGACCGTTACCGGTTTTTGCAGGAGTACCATCCGGATATCGCTGAGTGTGTACCGGATAAGTATATTGTTTCTTATCCCGATATTGCTACGGGTACGCTGTACAGGCTGAAGCCTCATTCTTTTTGCCAAAAGACAGGGGGGCTGACCTTTTTTGGCCAGCCCCCCTGCGACTCTTTACTCAGAACAACTACTGTTTGGAATTGAACAGGTTGAAAAGTGGTATATCTACCGCTACAAAAAGATGGTAGCGCATCCCCGATCTTTCGGCAATGGTAGCAGAACTGGTGTTCAGCCGGGTAAGCGAAGGCTGCCACTGAAACCCGCCACCGATCGAAACCGGAAACTTCGGTACGCCCCAAACTAAGTTCAACCCCGGAGAAAAGATATTTTCCAGCCTGATTTTTACCGAATCCGCAAGATTGCTTTTATTATCCTTAAACCGGTAACTTACAATCGCGCCCACGTCAAAGACTGAGGCAAAAAGCGACAACGCACTACAGCCTATCCTTCTGCTTACCGATATGCCCAGCGGGGCATACACACTCATTCCGTTGATCCGGGGGAAACTGCTCAGCCCATCGCTGTGGTGTGCAATGGAAAGACCCGTATAAGCCTGTATGGCTACATTCCAGTTCACCTTCTTTTTAATCGATGCACTACCCACGGGCAGGGCCACCGCCTCAATCGCATCTGCCACTTCCTGCGATGTTTTTGCCTTAACCACATTGGATATAAAGGCGCCATACTTTTTAATAAAAGCCGCCACCTTATCTGCAGCCGAGTTGGATTCCGTTACTTCTTTCTTACTGGTAGCCGTATTGTCAAATGAAGCCTTACTCGCATAGAGTGCTGTGTTATCCGTCAGCTTTTCTTTTTCGGGATTGGTTTCCTTGGCCGTAATCGTCAGGTAAATATTATAGGCATCAGAAATGGCCAGAGCATAGTTGCGGCGCGATACATTCAACGCCAGGTCATTGGCAAGGCGGAAGGATTTGATGTAACGTGCTGCGTCAGCCGTTATCCGGCCATTGATGGTGATCCTCGGCAGTGTACCCACCGTATTGATCTTATCCAGCACATCGGCCACCGCACCAAAAAGCCGGTTGTACACGTCGATAGCAGGCTCGCCCGGACTTTTTGTCCTGATCTGTCTTATTGCTGCCTCCACATCCTGGCATTGCTGGCCCAACTGCCGGGCAAATACAGCATACTGCTCTACTTCATTCACCTGCGTGGCTACGGCACTCAGGTATTTACGCAAAGAATCCGATGCAAAGTCGATACCACCCGCAGCTTCGTACAGAAAACCGAGGTAAAAACGCGCCGTTGCAAAGTCCTTAGCTTTATTCACGAGCATTTTCAGTGTATCGGGTGTTGACCAATAGCGCTCACCCCCGCGCGAACGCAGCGAGTTTGAAAACAGTTGCACTGTTTTGATGGCCCCCGTAACATTCTTGTCAGCAAAAGCATCCACATAGTCGCCCGGCAGGTCTGCAATCACCTTACCCGGATGCGTACCATTCAGCAATTCCTTGCCGGCAAAAAGCGAGAGCAGCGCCGCGTACTTAATATTGGCGTGATCATTAAAATAATCTTTAAACCGGCCTTCCTCAATGACTGACGGCATATTGTCCAGCAGCAAACTCAGGTCGTTGTCAAAAGCCTCCCGCAACGAGTTGATGTAATTGTCAAACTGGTAAATATCCGTATTGATCGTATTGAGTACCTGTAGTGTTTTGGGAAATAAAATCCGGGCATCTAAGTATTCCGGTTTATTGATCAGTTCCTTAAAGCGCTCAAAGAACGCCACATTCAGTTCCTCCTTAGTACGCTTTACCAGGAAGCGGGCAATACCATCAGCAATCGTTGTTACGTCAATATTGCCGATTTTGGAAAGCACCCCGGCAATACCACCGCCGCCGCCTTGTATCATCGCCCGAACAGTATTACTATTATACGCATTCAATAAATCACGGATAAAGGGGTTTTGCCCATAATACTTATCCTGCAACAGAGCCGTTTTCGTCCAATCAGCAGGTGGTGCATTTTTCAACTGGCCCAATACCGTAAAAAGCGAATCATCGCCCGCTTTGAAATACCTGAATACCAGTACTGCATCATGCAGCGGGATACCCGTGGGCTTACTTATAATATCGGTGGTTGCCGCTACCGGGGTACCATTATCCGTATTATTACCGGTGTTACCATTATTACCCGCATTGCCATTTCCACCTCCATTACCCGATACATTATTGATCACAACCGACCGGCTGCCATACGTAATCTGTATCGGCGCACCAACTGCTATCGACTGTCCGTTAAAATTAAGCGTGAGCGTATTACTCGACGCATTAAACCTGAACGGCAGTTGAATCAACGATACATCTGCAGCAGTAATACCCGGCTTCAGCAAAACCGGGATCTGCTGGTTGCTGGTTACCATAATGCGGGTAGCGCCCACCGCGTTATTCACGAGGTTTACATCAAAGCCTACCGAAAAATCTGCAGACTTTGTAATCGTGGGTGCCATAGGGGCGGCGGACATATCTATAATAATACCGGATACCGGCTGCGCATATGCCCCGGATGCAGACCATAATAAAGACACCAAAAGGAATAACTTAACAATAGTTTGTTTCATACTAAAAGGTTTATCGAATGTTTTAAGCTACAATTGACGCGTTTAACCGCTGGAGAAGGGAGACCATGGGGATGGCATAGGAAAACATACTGTTTCCCGCAATAATCATTCCGACCGGACTTCCATTATCGTCATACACACAGGCGCCGGAATCACCCGGTGCAGTAAGCGTGGTATAGGCATTCCCCGTTTCTGCCATCGCCACATTGGCCAGCAGGATCAGGTTGATCACGCCCGTATCCCCATCGGAATACTGAATGGGTATGGCACCCGGACAGGAATAGTTGACCACCGTTCCCTCTGCAATGCCCCGCCCGGCCTGCCGCACCACCCGCACCCGGGTCGTCAGTATATCAGCCGGGGATAATGCCCTCGGCTTACCCGGTACAAGCTGGTAGGCAAAAGCATTGGTAATATTGCTGATGAGTGCAGCATCGATCTGGTTGTCGCAAACCGCCCAGGTAAAACTGCCATTGGCAGTACCGGCAGTCAGCGCCGGTTGCGGATTGACCAACCGGCCAAAGAAATTCTTCCGGCTGCCATCCGTCAACACATGGCTGCAGGTAAGCAGGCTCTCCGTACCATCCTGCAACCCTTTTACCTTACAGCAAACCGTACCCTGAAAATCAGCCGAAGCCGCACTTGCTGCCGTACTGCCCTGTGCAGCATGCGCCTTCGCCTTTTCCACCGAGTAAATAATATTAACCGGTACCGTTACCACCTGCCCCTTACTCATCTTTACCTGTACCGTTGAGGGTATCGTACCGGCATCCGTGCCATCCACATGAATATCAATACAATCCACCAGCCGGCCGTTGCGCATCATACGCCCGTGCATAGGCGGTGTTGTTACGCTCCGGTGGGTCAGTACCGGACTGTTCTGTTTGATCGCTTCTTCAATAAGGCTGCCGTAACTTTTATCTAAGTATTCATCAATCTGCTGGATGTTTTCACCGCCATAGGTATTGTCGTCCAGCATTTTACGTTTGAGGTTTTTGATCTGCAGCAGGTTGTCCAGCAAATCATGAAAAAACTTGGAGCCAAATGTGAGGAAAAACCCCGTTAAACCCAGCGACAAGGCCAGCAGCAGGTAGTCCCAAAAGCCATTATAGGCCGCCCATTTATCAGCCGACCAGAACAATACGTCCCGGGGATCGCCCGGCATAAACATCCGGAAAAGATCAACATGAAAGGCTATGGCGATCACCAGCCCGATAATAAAGCTCAGCGAATTGACCTCCCGCTCCACCTGCTTATCTTTTTCGCTGTCTGTACCCGTATTTTTCCGGCCGATATTCCGCCATACCGTTTGTACAGGCGTATTGCGCATCATGCCCCCGCGGTCGAGAAAAGGGGCATACCTGCGGAAAAACTGGGTGATCTTTTCTGTAATTACACTGATGATAAAAAGGATAATCACTACGGCAATCAGCGAATCGAGGATACTGCTGCCCGGCTTATCTGCACCTGCAGCAGCCGTTGTTTGTCCATAGCCTGCAGTATACACTATACAGCACATCAGCAAGACTGAAAGACGGGTTAAAATCCGATAGATTCTTTTCATAATAAACAGTTGTCAGGTTCCCGGTCGAAACAAGATATACCCAACCGCAATATTCAATGCGTTACAATATTACAGTTTTTCCTTATTGACCATATAAGTATATCTACCTGTTTTTGGATTACCCTTGTATTCCTATGTTTCCCCGTAGTATATTTATTACAAATTTTATCCATACAACCTTAACTTTTATCTTATGCAATTGACAAATGAGCTCCTCGCCTTCAAAACTGCTTCCGCCAGTATTATGACGGAAGTTTCCGCCCGGGCAATGACGCTTCCTGCCAATACCGTACAGGTATGGCCCGGAGGTGCTACCTTTTCCACTATCCAGGCCGCGATCAACAGCATCGGCAATGCCGGCCCCACCTTACAATACCAGGTGGCTGTAGGCCCTGGTACCTACAATGAAAATGTAACCATGAAAGATTATGTGTTTATCGCGGGGGCAGGATCCACACAAACCATTGTTACCGCACCCGGACAGCAAAGTTTTGCCAGCGGGGTCATCAATTCAGCTTCCAACTGTGGCATCAGTAATATGCAGTTGGCTGCAACCGGCGGCTCCTGGGGTAGCTGTCCCCTCGCCATCAAAATCTGCGGCCAGGATAAATTCCACATCTCCGGCATCATCGCCACCACATCCGATAACGGCAACGCCGGCAATAATATACGCGGCATTTCTAACAATACCGGCGGCACCGGAAATGTCATCATCGGGCAGAGTAAATTCATCGCCAATGCCACAGATCCATCCGGTGTCAGTGTCGCTATTGAAGGGTTTAACCAACCCCTGACATATTTTATTGAACTTACCGACCTCCTGGCTACCGGCAATGCTGCTTACGGCCTCACCACCGTGGCGGGTTGTTCGGCCACAATCACCGATTCTACCATCCAGGCTGCCACCTGGGCTCTGTACAACTCCGACCAGATGTCTCCCATTACAGCCAACCAGTGCAAGATCATCGGCCCGGTATCTGCCGGTGTAACGGTTAACAACTGACCCGGCCGTAATATTGATATCACCAGTTTTGTTGAACCATCTCCAAAAAGGTACGCCCGCAAAGTGTACCTTTTGTACAACAGGGTTTGCCCGATCCGGCTCACCACCTTATCTTTATTGCCAGATGTTTGATCATATACGGAAATACTACGAAGCTCTGGCCCCGGGCTTAACCGATGCCGACTGGGCAGCCATTTCGGCACGCTTTGAAATCATTCACCTCAAAAAAGGCGACTATCTGGTTCGCGCAGGTCAGGTCTGCAACCATGTCGCTTTTGTGAACAATGGTTTCATCCGCATTTACCTCATCAAAGACGGCAAGGAGTCTATAAACGGGTTTATCACCAACAACCAGTACATCTCCGAATACACAAGCTTTCTCACGCGGCAGCCCGCCATCTATACCATCGATGCCTTAGAGGATTCGGAACTGATCCTGCTGCATTATAACGACATGCAGGAATTATACGAACAGCACCCCGTTTTTGAGCGCGTGGGTCGTAAAGTAGCCGAGTTTCTTTTTATTGAGTTTGATACACATGCCTACATTGCCGATACCCTTACCCCCGAGCAGCGCTACCAACGCCTGATTGACAAAGAATCGGCCCTGCTCGACAGGGTACCCCAGTACATGATCGCTTCTTACCTCGGCATTACGCCGGAACACCTCAGCCGCTTACGGAAGAAAATGGCGGGGAAGTAAAAGTTACAAAGTAGCAGGATAAGAAGTAGCAAGTATAGGGAAGGAGTGTCTTCAGTCTCATATCTCACATCTTTTATCTCAAATCTTGTATCCCACATCTTAACCCATATCAATAAAATCTTTCACACAAGCCGGTAATTTTGTGGGTCTAAATTAAAGTATATGTCATTCCGTTTTTTTACCAGCCTGCTGCTCCTGGCCGGCATCACTACACAGGCCCAAAACACACAGGTCATCAAGGGGCAGATCACCGATAAAGCCAGCGAAAAGCCCATTGCCCGCGCCACCATTACCCTCGCAGGTGCCAATACCAGTACCAGCAGCGACAGTAATGGCTACTACCGTCTGCCGGCTGTAGCACTGGGGCGGCAATCCATTGCAGTAAGCTGCGCAGGATACAAGCCTGTAACCCTTCCCGAAATACTGGTGACATCCGGCAAGGAAGTGATCATCGACCTGGCACTGGAACAAAGCATTGCTGCACTCGGCGAAGTAACCATCAGGGGCAGCCGTACCAAAAAAGGGGCAGCCACCAACGAATATGCCACCACCAGCAGCCGCTCTTTCAATATTGAAGAAGTAACACGTTTCTCGGGTGGCCGCAACGATCCCAGTAAACTCGTCAGCAATTTTGCCGGGGTTATCTCCAACAACGACAGCCGCAACGATATCGTGGTACGCGGCAACTCTCCCAGCGGCGTTCTCTGGCGTATCGAAGGCATTCCTTCCCCCAACCCCAACCACTACGGTGCACCGGGCACCACCGGAGGCCCCGTTACCGCTTTAAATACCAATGCCCTCAAAACCTCCGATTTTTTATCGGGTGCCTTCCCCGCTGAATTTGGCAATGCCACCGCAGCCGTATTCGACATCAATTTCCGTACGGGTAATGCCGACCGCCATGAACGTACCCTGCAGCTCAATGCTTTCAGCGGACTGGAAGCCATGTTTGAGGGGCCGCTTGGTAAAAAGAAAGGTGCTACCTACCTGCTCGGTTATCGTTATTCCTTTGCACAAATTGCCAAAACCATCGGCCTCAATATTGGTACAGGTGCCACACCCAAATACCAGGATTGGGTGTATAATTTTTCTACGGCAAAAGGCAAGGCGGGTAAACTCAATTTCTTTGGTATGGGCGGACTCAGCAATATCCGGTTTATCGGCAAGGAGCTGGACAGCAAGGATTTTTATTCCCGGCAAGACCAGGATGCGTATAACAACAATTATATCCTCCACTTTGGCGTAAAACATACCATCGACATCAGTCCACGCGCCTACCTGCGCACCACCCTTACCTATTCGGCTGAAAAGAATAACTATGAAGCAGAACAATACCAACTGCCGGTACCGCCTTACAATAAAAAATGGCTGATCACTTCTTCCAAAAACAAAACCAATACCATCCGCTTCTCTTCTTACATCAATACCAAACAGAGTGCAAAACTGAACTGGCGGGCGGGCATTACTGCAGAGCAATACCAGTTCAACACCAAAGTGATTGACCGGGAAGGACGTGGCGAAACTGCCCCCTTTGATGTGTTCCGCGATTACAACGACCGCTTTTTACTGCTCCAGGGTTTTGCCCAGGCCAAATACAAACCCACCGATGCCCTTACCCTGACGGGGGGTATCCATGCCATGTATTTTACCTTCAACAAACGCAATATCATAGAACCCCGCCTTTCGGTAAATTACCAGTTGACCAGCAGCGACGCCATATATATGGGGTATGGTCTGCACGGACAACTGCAGCCCCTGCCCGTCTATCTTTATGAAGAGCGCCTGCCCGGTGGCGGTATCGACAGGGGCAACCGTGACCTCGATTTTACCAAGGCACATCATATTGTACTCGGTTACGAAAAACGCATCCCCAAAAACTGGCGCATCAAAGCCGAAGCCTATTACCAGGCACTCTTTGATGTACCGGTTGAAAAAACGGCATCAGGGTTCAGTATGCTCAATGCCGGCAACGATTTTGTGTTTCCCAATAAGACCGGATTGAAGAATACCGGTAAGGGCGAAAACTTCGGACTGGAACTTACCATCGAAAAATTTCTCAGTGAAGGCTGGTACCTGCTGGCCACTACCTCGCTTTTCGATTCGAGGTACAAGGGTAGCGATGGTGTATCGCGCAATACCGCTTTCAACTATGGCTATGTGTTTAACCTGCTCTCGGGTGCAGAATATAAAGTGGGCCGCAACAAACGCAATGCCTTTACTTTCGATATGCGCCTCAGTAATGTTGGCGGTCGCTACACCACACCGGTAGACCTCCCCGCTTCCATTGCTGCGGGTAAGGAAGTATTGGATGAAAGCCGGTACAACGCAGTAAAAGCCCCGGGGTACTTCCGCCTCGATACCAAGTTTGGCTTCCGGATAAACAGCCGCAAACGAAAACTGAGTCAGACATTTTATCTGGACTTCCAGAATGTAACCAACCGCGAAAATGTATTCCTCACCCGGTACAATGCCCTGAAAGGCACCGTTGGGAATGTCAACCAGTTGGGGTTCTTCCCGGATATCATGTATAAACTGCAATTCTGATATACCGCTTTGAAGTGGTTGCGGGCAACCACTTCAAAGCAGATTTTTTGGCAGAATAAAATTATATCCCTACTTTCGTTAAGCAAAGCAAACATGCATCGCACACAATGGCAATTAAAAGCAACAACTGGTTTTACTTTTTTTATTACTTTAAAAAGTGATCCGGGAAGCTTTTGTTATAACAATACACACAACAACAAAATCATAAAAAATCCCGGTCAACAGACCGGGATTTTTGTTTATACAATATGGCCAATAACAAACAGACCACGCGTTCCGCCACCGCCCTGAAAGTAGCTATCCAGGGCTACGAAGGCAGTTTTCATGAAGCCGCAGCCCATCGCTTCTTTGGTAAAACCACCGAGGTTCTCCCCTGCCCTACCTTCCGGTTGCTGGTACAGCACGCAGCCAATCCCGCTGTGGCAGACGCCGGTATCATGGCCATCGAAAACTCCATTGCCGGCAGCATCCTGCCCAATTACCAGTTGCTGCACAACAGCAGTCTTATGATTGTTGGTGAAGTCTATCTCCCCATCAAACAACAGCTCCTCGCCAATCCCGGTGTAACCTTAGCCGATATCCGCGAGGTTCATTCGCACCCCATGGCCATCCTGCAGTGTACCGACTATCTCGATAAAAGAAACTGGAAACTCGTGGAAACCGAAGACACTGCACTCAGCGCCAGGCATATTGCCCAGCACCGCAGCAAACACATTGCCGCCATCGCGGGTAAGGCGGCAGCAACACGCTATGGACTGGAGGTGCTCGCCCCCAATATACAGACACAAAAAGACAACTATACCCGTTTCCTGGCATTGCGCCGGTCGGGCAGTACCATGCCACCAGCAGACGCCAACAAGGCTTCCATCAATTTCAACACCAATCACCAAACCGGCAGCCTGGCCAAAGTACTCAGTGCGATCGCCTCCGCAGGCATCAACCTCAGCAAGCTCCAGTCCTTCCCCTTACCCGGTGGCAACTGGCAATACTCTTTTTATGCAGACCTCGAATTTGACAACATCTCCATATTTGAACAAACCATGACCGTTCTGCAGACGCTTACCAACGAACTGCTGATCATGGGTATTTATACAAAAGGAAAAAACGAATCCTGATGCAAACGGCAAAACGTTTAGATACGATCAACGAATATTATTTCTCTGCAAAACTGCGGGAGATCGACCAGATGAACCAGGCCGGTAAAGCCGTCATCAACCTCGGCATCGGCAGCCCCGACCTGCCGCCGCACGCCGATGTGATCCGCGTATTGCAGGAAGAAGCCGCCAAACCATCGGTACACGCTTACCAGGGCTACAAGGGCAGTGCCGTATTGCGTAATGCCATTGCCGCCTGGTACCAGCGCGCCTATGGCGTAATGCTTGATGCCGATCAGGACATCCTGCCCCTTATCGGCAGTAAGGAAGGCATCATGCACACCTGTATGAGTTTTGTAAACCCCGGCGACCGCGTACTGGTGCCGAACCCCGGCTATCCCACCTACCGTGCAGCCATTACCCTTGCCGGCGGCATACCGGTTGACTATCCCCTGCGTGAAGACAACCAATGGCTCCCCGATCTTGCTGCCATCGCTGCAGTACTCAGTACCTGGCCACGGAATGGCAGCAGAATATTGATGTTTGTCAATTACCCGCATATGCCTACCGGGCAACTGCCCGCCACCGCTTTCTTCACCGCGCTGGTGGCCTGGGCATTGCAGCACAACGTATTACTCGTACACGACAACCCATACAGTTTTATCCTCAATCCCCAACCCATGAGTCTGCTGGCTGTGCCGGGTGCGCGTGATTGTGTGATTGAACTCAACTCACTCAGCAAAAGCCACAATATGGCGGGCTGGCGCATCGGGATGATCTGTGCCGCACCCGGTCTGGTCAATACCATCCTGCGGTTCAAAAGCAATATGGACAGCGGTATGTTTCTGCCACTGCAACTGGCTGCTGCCAAAGCCATGGCGCTGGGCGATGACTGGCATACCGCACTCAATGCCACCTATGCCGCCAGGCGCGAAAAAGCCTTTGCCCTGCTGACCATGCTCGGTTGCCGTTTCAGTACCACACAGGGTGGTATGTTTGTATGGGCAGGTATACCCGCCGGTGAAAAAGATGGGTATGCCCTGAGCGATCGGGTATTGTACAACAGCCATGTCTTTATCACCCCCGGTGGCATCTTTGGCAGCGAAGGCGATGGCTATATCCGCATCAGTCTTTGTGCCGCCGAAGAAAAGTTTGACACCGCAATGTTGCGCATCAGCAAAACAGTCAATAGCAAAATCAATTAAAACAACACCATGATCGTAACCATTATCGGGACTGGCCTCATTGGTGGATCGGCAGCAAAAGTGCTCCGGGAAAAGGGCTTTGCGACGCGCATCCTTGGGGTGGACAATAACCCGCTCCATGCCGCCACAGCACTAAGGCTGGGTATTGTTGACGAAATGGCTGACCTGCAAACTGCTGTGGAAACAGCGGATCTTGTACTGCTGGCCATACCCGTGGATGCCGCACTGGTGGTATTACCCCGGGTATTAGACTATACCACTCAGCAGGTAGTGGCCGATATGGGTTCGGCCAAATCGCTGCTGCGCAACAAAGTGGCGCAACACCCCAGGCGTGGGCGTTATGTATCCACCCACCCCATGTGGGGTACAGAATACAGCGGCCCCGAAGCTGCCGTATCCGGAGCCTTCCGGCAAAAAGCAGTGGTGATCTGCAATGCCGGAGAGAGTGATGCTGATGCCCTCACCCTGGTAAGGGATATGTACACCCTCATGGAAATGCGCCTGCTGGATATGGACGCTGCCGAGCACGACCTGCACGCGGCTTATGTAAGCCATATCTCGCACATCACTTCTTTTGCCCTGGCCAATACCGTACTGGAAAAAGAAAAAGAAGATGAAGCCATCTTTGAACTGGCCAGTGCCGGTTTTGAAAGTACCGTAAGGCTGGCCAAAAGCAACCCCGACATGTGGGTACCCATATTGCAGCAGAACCGCGACAATATTCTTGATGTACTCAACGAACACATCTCACAGTTGCGCAAATTCAAATCCTGCCTGGAAAAAGAAAATTACGGTTACCTGAAAACGCTTATGGAAAACGCCAATACCATCAAAAGAATTATTAAATAATGCTGTATAAACAATAGTATCATGGAAACAAAACAAACCACCATTGCCTCCGCAGTACAGGAGAAATGGAACAAAAGACCCCTGCTGATATCGGGGCCCTGCAGTGCAGAAACAGAAGAACAGGTAATGGCTACCGCCACACGCCTGGCTGCCACGGGCAGGATTGATGTACTGCGCGCAGGCATCTGGAAACCACGTACCCGCCCGGGTAGTTTTGAAGGTATCGGTGCAAAGGGACTGCCCTGGCTGGCACAGGCCAAAAAAATTACCGGTCTCCCCACAACCGTGGAAGTGGCTACCGGCAAACAGGTGGAAGACGCGCTGAACTTTGAAGTGGACATCTTATGGATCGGTGCCCGCACCACCGTAAACCCCTTCAGCGTGCAGGAAGTAGCTGATGCCCTGCGCGGGGCAAAGGTACCGGTGCTGATCAAGAACCCCATCAACCCCGACCTGGAACTGTGGACCGGCGCCGTGGAGCGCGTGGCCAAAGCAGGTATAGAACAGATCGGGCTGATCCACCGCGGGTTCAGCAGCTATGGCAATACCGAATACCGCAATGCCCCCATGTGGCACCTCGCCATCGAAATGAAAAGACGCAATCCCACCCTGCCGCTGATCTGTGACCCCAGCCATATTTGCGGCCGGCGCGATATCCTGCAGGATGTGGCACAAACCGCCGTGGATCTTGACTTCGACGGACTCATGCTCGAAAGCCATATCGATCCCGACAATGCCTGGAGCGATGCCAAACAACAGGTAACCCCCGAAAGACTTGCAGAGATACTCGCTGCCATTACCTGGCGTTTTGAAGATTCCACGGAGAAAGAATTTGTAACCGCTCTCGCCAGCATGCGCGAACAGATCAACCAACTGGATGACGAACTGCTGCAACTGCTTGGACAACGCATGAAGATTGCAGATAAGATCGGTGAATACAAAAAGAACAATAACATCACCATCCTGCAAACAAGGCGCTGGAACGACATTCTCGAAAGGGCAATGCTCAAGGGCGATAAACTCGGCCTCAGCCGCGAGTTCATCACCAAATACTTCGACGCCGTGCACCTGGAAAGTATCCATCACCAGAATAAGATTATGAATGCCTGAGCAACAGCAGGCGCGCTTAATCGCCGGCAGCAATAATCATCCGGTACTGCACTGGTTACCGCAAACCGTGCAGCCATGAACCATAGCATTGAATCAGTATGATGCAACAGACCACATATACGTTTTCATCGGCAAGCAGCACCATTTATACGGATGCAGACATTGCCTGTTTGCCCGAATGGGTGAGTGGTAAACCCATCATCGTAACCGATGAACAGGTGTTTGCCGCACAGCAGCACAAACTCGCTGCCTGGCCCTGTATTGTATTGCCCGCAGGTGAGCAGCACAAAACAGCAGCCACGGTTGATCACCTCATTAACCAGCTCGTGGCCATGCAGGCCGACCGCAGTACCACGCTGGTGGGGGTGGGCGGTGGCGTTATCACCGATATCACCGGTTATGCCGCCAGTATTTATATGCGCGGCATCCCGGTGGGCTTTGTACCCACCACCATACTCGCCATGGTGGATGCAGCCATTGGGGGTAAAAACGGGGTTGACCTGGGGCTGTACAAAAACCTTGTGGGTACCATCCGCCAGCCGGGCTTTATTGCCTGCGACCTCAGCCTGCTGCAAAGCCTGCCACGCGAACAATGGATCAATGGTTTTGCAGAAATCATCAAACACGCCTGTATCAGGGATGCGGATATGTTTGCCGTGCTGGAGCAGCATACCCCCGATGATTTCCGGAATAACCACGACCTGCTGCTGCAACTCATCAACCGGAATATTGCCCTCAAATGCAGCATCGTGCAGCAGGATGAATTTGAGAAAGGCGATCGCAAGCTGCTCAATTTTGGCCATACCATCGGACACGCTATAGAGAATACCTATGGTTTGCTGCATGGTCATGCCATCAGCATCGGTATGGCCGCCGCCTGCCGCATTGCAGAAGAGATGAATAATTTTTACAGCACCGCTAAAGACAGGGTGATTGCGTTGCTGCAGCGGTACGAACTGCCGGTATCCCTGTCGTTCGACAAAAAGCAGGTGGGCGATATGGTGCTGATGGATAAAAAACGCACCGGCGATATTATCCATTTTATCCTGCCCGAAACCATCGGGCATGCGGTGATCCGCCCCATCGGTACCGACCAGTTCCGCGATCTGCTGACACAAATATTTTAAACCATGACCATAACCATCATACCATCCCGGGCTTCGGGACAACAGCGGATACCCGCCTCCAAGAGCGCCATGCAACGCGCCTGTGCGGCAGCATTATTGCATACCGGTACCACCATCATCCACAATCCCGGCCATTGCAACGACGATCTGGCAGCGCTTTCGGTGATACAGCACCTCGGTGCAACGGTGCAGAACAATGGGCAAAGCCTGGTTATAGCAAGCAAGGGAGTGGTACCCGTAAGCAACCAGCTCGATTGCGGGGAGAGCGGTCTCGGCATCCGGATGTTTACGCCCATCGCCGCACTCAGCACAACGCCGCTCACCATTACCGGTAGTGGCAGCCTGGTTACCCGCCCCATGCACTTTTTCAACGATATACTGCCGCAGTTGGGCGTACAGGTAGCGTCTACCAACGGTTACCTGCCCATCAGCATCACCGGCCCCCTGCAACCCGCCGCCATCAGCATCGATGGCTCACTCAGCTCTCAGTTCCTTACCGGCTTGCTCATGGCCTTTGGTGCAGTCGTAACCAGGCCGGTAACCATTACGGCACACCACCTGAAGAGCCGTCCTTATATCGATCTTACGCTCGGACTGATGCGGCATTTTGGCGCACAGGTAACGCATGAAGACTATGCGCGTTTTACCCTGCTGCCCCGCACCGATCTTCGCCATACCACCATACCCTATACCGTAGAAGGCGACTGGAGCAGTGCTTCCTTCCTGCTTGTTGCAGGTGCTGTTGGGGGTGATGTAACCGTGGAAGGATTACGGTTAGATTCAGCGCAGGCCGATAAAGCAGTCTTAACTGCGCTGGAAGCGGCTTCGGCAAAGCTGTCCATTACCGATACCCATATCCGCGTAACCGGGGGCGGGCTTACAGCCTTTCAGTTTGATGCCACAGACTGTCCTGATCTTTTTCCGCCGCTGGCCGTACTGGCCGCACAATGCGAAGGTACCAGTGTCATCAGCGGGGTGGGCCGCCTGGCACATAAAGAAAGCAACCGCGCCATTACCCTGCAGGAAGAACTGGGCAAAATGGGCATACGCATCGATCTGCAGGGCGACCTGATGGTAATACCGGGCAAGGCAGTGCTGCATGGTGCCGTGGTACAGTCGCGCCACGACCACCGCATTGCCATGGCCTGTGCCATTGCCGCACTGGGTGCCGATGCACCGGTAACCATTGAGGGCGCAGAAGCCGTGGGGAAGTCTTATCCCGATTTCTGGACACACTGTAAAGCATTGGGGATTGCTGTACGGGAAGCCTGATGATGATGGGTTAAACCCATTTCAGCGAATAGGCAGAACTTTATGCAGGCGACAGTGATCATAAATACGATAACTTGTACACATAAATCAACAGTATGAATAGTTTTGGACGTTTGTTCCGCATACACATTTTTGGAGAGTCGCACGGCGCCTGCGCAGGCATCACTATTGATGGCTGTCCGGCCGGTGTACCCCTTGGTGCGGAAGACTTTGTAACCGATATTGAGCGGCGCAAAGGCGGGCAGCAGAAAGGCACCACCCCGCGTGTGGAAGACGACCTGCCCATTTTCAAATCGGGTCTTTTCAATGGCCGTACTACCGGTGCGCCCCTCACCATCCTGTTTGAGAACAACAATACCCGCAGCAGTGATTACGAAAAACAGCGGAGCATACCCCGGCCCGGTCATGCAGACTTCACCGCATCGGTAAAGTTTGGCGGTCATGAAGACTACCGGGGCAGCGGGCATTTCAGCGGGCGGCTCACCGTTTGCCTTGTGGCTGCAGGTGTGGTGGCCAAAAAGCTGCTCGCATCCGTAAGCATCAACGCCACCATTACCCGGATTGGCGGGGAAGCCGATACTGAGGCCGGGCTGCAGAAAGCCATTGATGCCAAAGACAGTGTGGGGGGTATTGTGGAATGCCGGGTGAACGGATTACCCGCCGGTCTTGGCGAGCCGTTTTTTGATTCCGCGGAATCCCTGCTGGCCCATGCCGTATTCGCCATCCCCGCCATACGCGGTATTGAATTTGGTACCGGGTTTGCCGCTGCACAACTCATGGGCAGCCAGCACAATGATGCTATTGAAGATGGGGAAGGCCATACCCGTACCAATCATGCCGGTGGTATTGTGGGGGGCATCACCAATAATAATACACTCGTGTTTCGCGTAGCGGTAAAACCCACCTCCTCTACCCCGCAGGCACAACAAACCTACAATTGGGAAACCGGCGAACAGGATACCCTGGCCGTACGTGGCCGTCACGATCTTTGTATTGCCCTGCGCGTACCCGTGGTACTGGAAGCCGTAACTGCATTTGTACTTGCCGACCTGATGATGCTCGAACAACGCATCAGGCGTATCTGGTAGTGCCGGACTTATGCCGCCCGCCTACTGCGCTATCCATACATTATCCGCACGGTTCATATCCGGCAGTACTTTCTGCGGGTCTAATTCTACGCGTACCACCCTTTCCGTTACCGGTAGTTTAAACAACCAGTGTTTGGTATTGGTCCAGATCTCCACCGGCAATGTTAGTATGCCCTTTTTACCACCCGCCGTTTCGTAAGCCACAATCACCGGCATCGCCATTTCATCGAGGTTATCGACAATGACAAAAACCCCCTCGGAAGGTTTATTGTTCTGGTAAAATACTTTGCGGATTGATTGATCTAAGCGGTAGTTTTCGGTAAACCAACTGCGCCAGAACCAGGTCAGGTTTTCACCCGAAGCATTGTCCATGGCGTGAAAGAAATCCCAGGGTGTGGGATGTTTATATGCCCAGGCTTTGATGTACTGACGGAAAGCATAATCAAAGCGATCCGGCCCGAGGATAACATTGCGCAGCAGCTCTAACCCATAGCCCGGCTTGCGGTACAGTGCATTGCCGATATTGCGTTCCTTCATGGCATCGGCGCCCAGCATAATGCCTTCTGTCTGTTCGCCAAAAAGCGATTGTATGCCAAAATCATCCATCGCCCTGGGTTCCTCGCGGTATTCGCCCTTGTTGAAATCATCATCGGCCAGGCTGTTGATAAACGTATTAAACCCCTCATCCATCCAGCCATAGCGGCGCTCGTTACTGCCCACGATCATGGGAAACCAGGTATGGCCAAACTCATGATCTGTAACGCCAAACAAATCCGACCCTTCTGCCGTATTGCCGCAGAAAACGATACCCGGGTATTCCATGCCGCCAATATTGGTGGCCACATTTACCGCCACAGGATAGGGATAAGGAAACCAGCGCTTGCTGTAATTTTCAATACTGCCCCTGGTATATTCGGTAGACCTTCCCCATGCTTTTTTACCCCCGCTTTCGGGTGGATAGACACTCATGGCGAGCGCCGTTTTCCCATCGGGCAGGTTTATCTTTGCCGCATCCCATACAAAAGATTTTGACGAAGCCCATGCCGCATCGCGCGAGTTGTTCATTTTAAACTTCCAGGTAAGTGTGGGGGCGGTGGGGCGCGAGGCCGGATCTGTTACTTCCTTTTCGGTGCGGATCATCACTGTATTGTTGCTCGTACGCGCCTGCGCCAGCCGTTGCACCTGTACCGGTGTGAGTACCTCCGCAGGGTTCTGCAGTTCGCCGCTGCACACCACAATATGCGAAGCCGGGGCGGTGATGCTGATGTCGAAATCGCCATACTCACAATAAAACTCGCTGGGGCCGAGATAGGGATCCGTATTCCAGCCCAGCACATCATCATACACACACATCCTTGGGTACCATTGCGCCACGGCAAAAATATCGCCCTTAGGTGTGTTGAGGATACCACAGCGATCTGCCCCGAACTGCGGCAGTGTAAAGGCAAAGCCCACTTCAAAGCGGATCGTTTCGCCATGCGCCAGTGGTTTGGGCAGGCGTACCTGCATCCGCGTGTCGGTAATGATATAATCTGCCTTAGCACCATCGGCACTGAAGGTTACCCCCGAAATGGTGTTGCCACCATTGAAGTCGCTCCTCGCATCCCCATAGCGGCTCCTGCGGCCCACGGGCATGCGTGCCTGGCCACGGCTGGCGGCATTGAAGAGGTTCTGCTCCAGTAAAAGCCAGAGAAAAGAGAGCGTATTGGGACTGTTGTTGGTATACGTAATCACCGATTTACCCGTGATGGTATTGGTGGCATCGTTGAGGGTGGCTGTAAGGACATAATCTACTTTGTTTTGCCAATAGGCGCTGCCCGGGTTGCCATCGGCCGAGCGGGTGGTGGTACCCCAGGGGTAAAACATGGGACTGAACAATTTGCGCGGTACATACCGTGAATCAGTGCGGTCTTCCTGGTCTTCCTGTGCAAAAGACTGCAGGGCTGTGGCCATAACGATCATCCCTAACAATAACGGCTTCAACATAATATCAATTTAAGCCGCCGAAGATACGTAAAAATGGATCGCGGGGTATGGGGTATGGTATCCAGCCGCAGGTGCAGGATGCACTGTACCCATGCAGAAGCAAAACCCCGTTGGGCAATGTCGTTACGTTAACGATTGACCCGGGGCGATCAACCACGCGGTCAAGCCTTCAAAAGGATATACAAAATAATGGCGTACGAAAATGTAAAGATTCCACCAAAAATCTAACGCATAAAAAAACCTTCCGTCTCTGCTGTACGGAAGGCCTGGTTAATTATACCTTTTATTTATACTATTTTAATTTACCACTACATTTGATCCAACTCCCGGCACCCATGGACCGGTTGATCCCGGGCAGATATTTCTTCCCTGAAATTCATAGGTTCCTGCGGGTACACCGCTGATTGTGACCCCGGGTATATAAATACTTTGCGGGTAAACAGCCGTTTCAGTCCAGCTTAATGTACCTGCAATCCTGTACCGGAACTGATAACTTTCAGACTTAAAAATATTAGACACGCAAAATGGTATTGGCACATAAAGCCTTAGCTGATTAGCTCCCGGACTGGATGCTGATGGCTGTGCACTGCCATTTGTACAGGCATAGTCACCCAAAAGATATGAGTTGCCATTTTCCCATGTTCCACCAGTATTTCCTTCACAGGTATATGGGTCTAAACAAAAATGATAGGAAAAGGTCAATACTGTACTTGAACTGTTTAAATCTGCCCCGATTTCCATACCCGAAATATTCAATAGTTTAAACACATTAACACAAGGCTGAATAGAATAGTCGAAATTCAATGTAAATAAATTCCCGTTTATTTTTATTTGATTAGGGAATCCTGAACCATACAAAACCACTTCATTCAGATTAAGGACGGTATTGTTATTACAATCCGTAGTGAATGAGAAGTTATTTACAAACCCTCCTGCAGCAGGAGGCCAATAAGCCGTTGGAGAGCCAAAGTTCATCGTTTTAAGGACACCCTGAATATTGGGGCTAAGAATGGTTAAACTTCCGCCTATTTTCGCTGCTCGGTTTAATGTTTGATCCTGCTTTTCCGCCGGAGGGTTCAATTCAACCGGCTGGTTAATTTTGTTACAGCTAAATAAAATGCCAATGGCAAAAAAAATTAATAATGTTTTCTGTTTCATAAAAATAGCATTGATGATTAAAAATAGGGATTACTATTAAAGATATTGAAATTTATCCGGACTGGCAACTTTTGGGTACATTCAAATCTTCGCACACCCTCGTGCTTGCCCTCACCTCGCTGTAGTATTACTCCGATAGCTATCTGAGATGAAGATACACTTGCACAAAAGTCACATCGGTTGGTACATCCTGATTTTATAAATCCCGGCTTTTAGCGCCGGGGCGGAGCATAAGTAAGCGCTCTCAATTCCGATAGCTATCGGAAGGGGGTAATTGGTTTCGGAGCCCTTTTCTGTCTGCCGGTAGGCGGGTTTGTTTTTTTGGGGCGGTACGCACTGATTTTATGAATCCCGGCCTTTAGCGTCGGGCGGCACGCCCAGATCGGAGCATCAGTGGCGGAGCATCAGCTAAAGCAAAAAAAAGAATAGTGATGAGCGTAATAACTACCTGCACTCAACAGTAAAATCGACAATTTGAGATGCACCCGCTGGTGTGATAATATTATAGAACATACACCATTGGTGAATCGTGAACAGAACCATGAAGGGGTGATAGTATTATAGACCATGCACCATTGACGAATCGTGAACAGAACCATGAAGGGGTGGCACAATGGCAATATATGCCATCAACCACACAACCAAATGCCGGAAGCACATACACGATGTGTTGGAGTCGGCAAAGCCTGTTCCTTGACTGTTGTTCCTGCCGCGATGCTACGATCGCGGCCCAAAAGCCCTGCAAAATGAGGGCATACACAACATACCATAAGCAGCAATACAACAATGCCGGGGCGGCCTGTAAAAAGTGTACTGCAGAATGTTTTATTGCCGGTTGCAAAACGGTCTCCATACTATAGCTTTATCGGTAAAGAACATTAAATATACCCATTTTCGATAGAAAAGGGGCGCTAACCGGTAAAACGGGTACACCATTCCCGCTTCCACAGCAGTATGGCAAAGCCGAATACGGGCATCATACGGTTAGCCTTGTACCATTGCGCATACAGGATAACGGGAGTAACCCTTAAAGTGTGCTGTGCCTGCTGTTGTACCCATTCCGGCAACACAACCAAGCGGGGCAGTGGCTATAGGGGTGATATGCAGGACAATCATATTGTACGGTGGTGTAACCATAGTTACAGCTCAGCAATACCGCCGCAGGCTAACTAGTATTGCCTGGCGGTATTACAGCACTGTGTTAAGGTGCCATCCTGGTGGCGGGGTCGCTCCAGGCGCTTTGTCCGCCTGCACCGGTTACCGACACCTGAAACCAGTAGTGCGTACCCTGCTCCAACCCTTCCAGCAGCAGTTTACTTTTGGTGACCACACCAGCGGTTTTCCAGCTTTTGGGGTCATCGATGGTGGTGGTGATCTCTACGGTATAAACGTAGGCTCCACGAACCGGTTTCCACTTCAACTGGATGCTGCCGGGTTTGGTACCCGGACTGGCCACCAATGCCAATGGCTGGGCGGGCTGCACC
>JAAFIK010000064.1 GCA_013298665.1 Chitinophagales bacterium | reverse complement strand
GGTACAAAAAGACTCAATTAAAATGTTGGGTCTTTTTTATTTGGGGGTAGGATGCATCCTGGCTATTGATGATGGAGGTTTTTGGGGGAATATCCGGGTGGGGCTACCGATTATATGATCTGCATTCGGGTTCCATATTTTCTGTACATGCACAGGCGTTACCATGACTGGGTTTTTATGATGGCCATCAAGTGTTCCAGGTGTGCTTATTTCATTGCCACTGATTCCAAGATAAACAATATACTCCGGTAACCCGTGGTTAAACAAATAGTTTCAGATACTGTTACCGATCTGATTCAAATGAATACAGCAACAATAATATTTCGGCATCAGCTCTTTAAAACGAATCCTGCTGTTTGTGCCGGACGGGATGTGTACCTGGTGGAAGAATTCCTGTTTTTTACGCAATACCGTTTTCATCAGCAAAAATTGATGTTTCACAGGGCGTCCATGAAGGCATATGTAACCCGTAATTTTTCCAACGGCTATGGCAGTACAGCACCATTTATGTATCCAACCAACTTCGGCGGGTCTGAAAAATGGCTGCTGACCATGATGGCGCCTTTCTTTACGGTAAGGCTGGATAAGTTCTAAGCAATTATCCTGTCCGTTGAATATGAGGTATAGTGCAATGTGGCATTTCCCGTCATTTCTTTTGCTGACGGCTGGCTTTCAGGTTTTCCTCAACCCTGAACCGGACAATACTGCTGATCAGCTCCAGTGGCATTGGCTGGTCTAAAGGGAATTGAACAGACCCCTTTCCCTGCTGATAACGGGCAAGTTGTTGCGCAAACTTTTTATGGCCCGATGGCGTTGCAAAAAAACCAATGTGACGGTTAAAACCGCCAAAATAGACCAATGGCTTTCCGCAGAGTTTATAGCCGGGCATACCATAGCTGATGCTTTCTGCTGCATCGGGGGCTGCTTCGAGGATCACCGCACGTACCTGCCTGAGCAAAAACTGCACATGATCCGGAAAACCGGCCATATATGCTTCAACTGTAGCTGATTTCTTCATGGATGGTAAAAACTTTGATTTGACCATACAAAAATGGGTAGTAAAAATTAAGTTTTTGCGGTGCAGGTGCGACAATAACAGGGTGTTTTGCGACAAAAAGAATAATTGCCTTACTGGTATGCAAAAGATAATTCCTGCCAAAGTGATGGCAGTGCCAGGGTATTTACACCATTTTAACGGTTTTGTCATACCGTTCACCCATAGATATCCCACTTCCTTTTACAGTGGGATATCAGTGGCGCATCAGTGGCGCATCAGTGACGCATCAGTGGCGCATCCTACCTTTTGCCTACCGGTTGCAGTAGTGAGTAGCAGGATATGGGACGCAAGACATGAGATGCAAGATGGCGGGGCAGATCCGCCACGGCGGGTTATAATCCCGCGGTATGGGACGCAAGATGTGAGAAGCAAGACGCCCCCCTGCTACCTGCTACTATTCCAGGTGTGGGACAAAAAAAGACCGGCCATACAGCCGGTCCTTTCTGCTATCAGCAATGCTGGTTACAATTTGTTGAACTTACGGACTACTACATCATCGGTCAGTTGAACCTTGATGATATAGGCACCGCTGGCCATACCGGCAGTATTCACCGGCAGTATATTATTGCCCTGAACGATATTGATGTTCTGGCTGTAGATCAGTTTGCCATTAATATCGCTGATGACGATCTGCCCCTTATCGGCTTTTTCTGCATTTACTTCAACCTTGAGCTGGTCTTTAACCGGGTTGGGATAAACCGTGATATCGGCTATGCCTTCGTTGCGCACGCTGCGGATGGGGCTGTACCTTGCGCTGTTGTCCCTGTCTACCAGGCGGAGGCGATAGTAGTTGATACCCCTTACCGGTGCATTGTCGGCATAGGTATAATCCCGCTCGGTACTGCTGTTGCCCGCTGCGTTCACCTGGCCCAGTACGCTGAAGGTTCTGCCATCGGTACTGCGCTCTACGATAAAGTGGCTGCTGTTGATTTCCTGGCTGGTGGTCCAGTTGACGCTGTTGATACCACCGGCTGTACGCTGTACGGTAAACCTGGCGAGCCAGATGGGGATGGGGGTTGATCCGCTATGCAGGTAGAAACTGGAGAAGCCGCCGGTAATATTGGTTACATCTATAAACCGGTCGCCGGAAATGCTGCCGAAGCCGGTGGGGAAGAAGACATTGCCACCCGTACCACCGGTGCCGATGGCGTTGAGACAGGCATCCCCGTTTTTGGTCATCACAAGGTCGAACTGTGAAGTTATACCCGAACCTGGCTGTGCAATCAGGGCATTGAGTTCAGTATTGGCATAAGGGAAGCGCAGGTTGTACGGCGTGGTGGGTTGCCTGGTTACGCTGATGGTGAGGTTGCGGTCTAAATAATAGCGTCCTCCTGCATCCTGGCGTACCGGGCCATTGTGTTTGTAGTAGCTGGTGGTTACCACACCGAGGTCGTTGCCCTGCGGATACAACTGGACAACAAGTCTGTTACTGCTGTCTACCAGCGGTACAAAGTTGCTGTTGTTGTTGGATGCGGCATCAATGGTTGTCTGGCCAACGCCGGTATAACAAGCGCCGGTACTGGCATAGGTTGATACTGTATACGAGGTGCCGCCGGATACAATATTTACTTTATAATCCTCCGTTTCGCTGTAGGTATAAGCCGAGCAGGGATCGGAGGGCAGCGCGGGGGCGGTAGCGCCGTAATACACCAATCTGGCCCGCAGCGTATGGTTGCCTACTGCTGTGGTGAGCGGAATAAACAGGCTGATGTTGCCCGGTGTTGCGCTGCTCATGGGCAGGTTATTCATCAGCCTTTCGCTGTTTTCGTAAATGCCGTTGTCGTTGGCATCAAGCCAGAGACTGAGGTAGTCGCCCGTAGTACCCGCCTGTGTTTGTCCCCAGTAGCTTTTGCCCCTGGCCAGGTCGATCACCACGGAGTGGTCGGTGGTATCTGTGTAAGCGGCCGTGTTACAAGCAGTGCCTGTATTGATCAGCAACTCGCTGCTTTCGCCCTTGAGGCGGAAGAGGCTGATCCTGTCTCCAAGCGAGCAACCGGATGCAGTGATCGGGACACAGTTGGGTGGTGGTGGTACGGTAGTAAACGATGTAACATTGGTGGAGCAGGTTGTTAGTCCGCCACCAGCGTTGGTGGGTTGTACGTACCAGTAGTAAGTGGTGCTGTATTGGAGGCTGGTAATATTGGCCGTAGTACCGGTGGTAGAGCCAATATTTGCTGTCGGGGGGTTGGTGGTACCGAAGAATATGTTATAGTTTGTTGCGCCGGGCGATGCATTCCAACTGATGGCGGGGGCGGGTAATACAGTTACATTGGTGGCACCATTGGCCGGTGCAATATTGGTTACACAGGCGGGTGGTGCGGGTGGGGGAATTATTTTAATACAATAAGCACCAAAAGCACCGCTTACGCCATCAATCATGATATAATACTCTGTACCTGCAGTAAGCGCGGGTGTAACCAGGTCCGCGGAATCAACCGTAACGAGGTCAACACTGTTGCCGGTGCAGGATGTACCCAATTGGGTAAGGGTCAGGCTGGGGCAGGTGCCTGTAGCGGTATAAAACTGCACCCAGGCATTGATTTGACCACCCGAGCCATTGCGCTTAAGGCGTACATTGGCTACACCACTGGCAGTGGGGGTGTATTTATACCAAACGGTATTGTTGGGCGTAGAGCAGCCAAAGGTTGGATCGCCGGTAGCGGTAGCGCAGGTCGTATTGCCACAATCGTAGGCGCCATCAAGTGTGAGGGATGTGGCATTGCAGACGAGGTCGTTGGCCGGTACACCGCTTAAGGTAACTGTGGCAATACCGGAATTGCTGGACAGACCGCTGTTGGAGCAGGTAACCACGCACCTGAAATCAGTAGATACTGATACGGTGGCAGCATATGTTGTATTGGTAGCACCCCCGATATTGGTAAAGGTATTGGCGCCAGCCGGTGATGATTGCCATTGGTAGGTGATACCGGGGGCAGAGGAAGCACCGCTTACAATGAGTGTACTATTGCCCGCACTGCAGAGGATGGTAGTGCTTGCGGCGGCATTGCCACCAGCAGGTGTACCGGCACAATTCACGTTTGCTTCTACAACCACATCGTCAATTACCATCTCCGTGCCATAATCGCTGTTGGCGCGGAAAACGATATAATTGGTAGCAGTATTGAAGGAGCCTGGAATGTTGAATGTATACTGGTACCACCCTGCTGCTGCCTGAGCAGGAGGGTCGAGGTATTGCCGCCAGATACCGCCGAGTTTGGTACCACCGGCTGAAGTGGGTGCCGAAGCGTTGATGAATACTTCCAGCGAATCATTACTGGAAGCATATCGCTGATCGCGGTACATCCAGAAACTCATTTTGTAGGGGCCGCCAGTACTGAAGTTGAGCACTGGTGTGGCGAGATCTGCCGCTTCGCCTGCCTGGTAGTTATAAGCATCATAGAGCGCCATACCGGCACCGCTGTGCGGCGTAATGCCATTGGGAACAGTTTGGGTAGTGGCGGTAGATCTGTTCCAGGTATTACTGCCGCCGCCCACCTGGGTATTGCTCCATCCGGCGGGGGGGAAGGTAGCGCCGTCAAAACTCTGGGTAAGCACCTGCGCTTTCAGGGTCAGGGCAGAGAGCAATACTGTAAAGGCAATGAGTAATTTTTGTTTCATGCGTATTATTTAAGTGTGTAAGGGAACATTCCGGAATATGAAATTATGGTTAAATCACCATGTGTGCAAGAAAAGCGGGAAAAATGTTTTATCCTTTCATAAAAAGAGAAAACTGCGCGCCACTGATTTCATCGTAAATTGCCGCTATGGAGCAACAACACACCAATGCACTGGCCGGGGAGAGCAGCCCCTATCTGTTGCAGCATGCACACAACCCTGTTCACTGGTATCCCTGGGGAGAGGAGGCCCTTGAAAAGGCCCGGCAGGAGAACAAAGTCATCCTGGTCAGCATCGGTTATTCCGCCTGTCACTGGTGCCACGTGATGGAGCGGGAAAGCTTTGAGGACGAAGCAACGGCGGCCATCATGAACCAGTATTTTGTTAACATCAAGATAGACCGGGAGGAGCGCCCGGATATTGACCATATTTACATGGATGCTGTACAGGCAATGACGGGCAGTGGCGGCTGGCCGCTCAATGTATTTCTTACCCCCGGCCGGGAGCCATTTTATGGGGGTACGTATTTTCCACCGGTGCGGGCGTACAATCGTGCCTCCTGGAAGGAGGTGCTTCATGGTGTGGCGCAGGCCTGGCGCGAAAGACCCACCGAGATTCAGGCGCAGGCCGAAAACCTGCTTGATCACCTCCGGCAGTCCGGGCGCTTTGTACAGGGTGTGGCGGATACACCAGCCGCCGGTTCCTTGTTTACCGCAGCACAGTGCCACAGCATGTTTCATGCGGTGATGCAGCAGGCAGATACGCAATGGGGCGGCTTCGGGGGGGCGCCAAAATTTCCGCAGACCTTTACCATCGGCTTCCTCCTGCAATACCACCATTTTACGGGTAATGCTGCGGCACTGAACCAGGCCCTGCTTTCATTGGATAAAATGATGGACGGAGGTATTTACGACCAGGCAGGGGGTGGTTTTGCACGGTACAGTACGGATGCGGAATGGCTGGCTCCGCATTTTGAAAAGATGCTGTACGATAACGCCCTTTTGCTGACCGTACTTTGCGATGCGTATGCGCTTACGCGTGCCGATCGCTATGCAAAAGTGATCAGGCATACACTCGGTTTCCTGGAAAGGGAAATGCGCTGTCCGGATGGGGGATATTATGCTGCACTGGATGCAGATAGTGAAGGGGTGGAGGGTAAATTTTATGTGTGGTCGAAGGAGGAAGTAACTGAAGTACTGGGTGAGGATGCCGCACTTTTCTGTGCGTATTACGATGTTACTGAAGCGGGCAACTGGGAACATACCAATATCCTGCGGGTATTGGTGTCTGCGGATGTTTTTTGCGCGGAACGGGGTATTGATGTGGTGACATTTGGCAGTACCATGGATAACTGTCTGGAGCGGTTGATGGCGCGGCGGGATACCCGTGTGCGGCCGCAGACGGATGATAAAATACTGGCGGGCTGGAATGCACTGCTGGTAACAGCTTTCTGCCGCTGTGCCGGGGTACTGGAAGACGATGGTATTGCCCTTCGGGCAACGGAATTGATGGAATGGCTCCTGCAGCAGTTTGGTGTGGGGGGTGAAGCTGGCAGGCTCCTGCATACAGCCAAGGGGGGCATAGCGCGGTATGCAGCATTTTCAGACGATTATGCCTGTATGATCCAGGCCTGTCTGCATCTCCAGGAAATTACCGGTAATCCGGCTTACCTGCACCGGGCAAAAGCGTTTTCTGAATACCTTGTGGAAAACTTTTCTGATGCGGAGAACGGTTATTTTTTCTTTACGGCAAAGGATCAGACGGATGTTATTGTGCGTAAAAAAGAAGTGTATGACGGAGCCGTGCCCTCGGGCAACAGTGTGATGACGGGCAATCTTTTTTATCTCGGTATTGTTTTTGATAACCGGGAGTGGGTGCAGATGGCTGAGCGGCACCTGTCGGGACTGCTCAAGGCGGTGATAAAGC
Organism: Chitinophagales bacterium; assembly: GCA_013298665.1. Classification (GTDB taxonomy): domain Bacteria; phylum Bacteroidota; class Bacteroidia; order Chitinophagales; family Chitinophagaceae; genus Ferruginibacter. The sequence continues at coordinate 19,965 of JAAFIK010000064.1, read as the reverse complement.
ATCCCGGATCCTTCGGTATATGGGCATCGGCGCTGCTGAACCGGGTGGTGGGGATAAATGAAATCGTTTGCAGCGGCAAAGGTTTTGAGCGCGGACGGCGTGAATTGCTGGCTGCTTACCTGCCCAATAAAGTGCTGCTGAGTGCTGTACCCGGGGCAGCAGATTTTGCCTTGCTGGAGGGGAGGATGGAGGCTGCGGAACCACTGTTTTACTGTTGCAGAAACTATGCCTGCGAACTGCCGGTGGAGGCTGCGGATGTGCTGCTCAGACAGGTTTTGGAAAGGGATAAATTATTACCGGAAGCACAATAATTTATACAAAAGGTCGTTTTTTCATTCCGGTGACGTGAAAACGGGTTAAAATTAATGGCCTGAATCTACCAGAAAATGATGATAATTCAAAATAAGCATTATATTTGCCAATACCCTCAAAGTATAAAAACAATGAAGAGCTTTTCGTTCTCCCTGATAGCGGTATGTGCTATCATTACATTTTCAGGCTGCGGCAAAGCAGGCAGCAAGGGTAGTTCACTACCTAACGACGGGCAACTCCACGGCGTTGCACCTGCAAGTAAATGGAGCCTTCCCAAACCTCCGGGTATGGTATACATCCCGCCAGGAACTTTCCACATGGGTCCCAGCGATGAAGATGTAAACTATGCATACACTGCACGCAACAAGTCTGTTTCCATCAGCGGATTCTGGATGGATGCCACAGAAATTACCAACAACGAATACCGTCAATTCACCAACTGGGTGCGCGACTCCATCGCTGCAAAGCTGATGGGTTTTGTAAAACAGGGTGCGGATGGCAACGAATATCTAGACTGGAAAAAAGCCAAAACGATTAAGTGGGGCGATAAAGCAACGCTCGAAAAGATTGATGCCATGATCCACACGCCGGACAACCGCATCAATGGCTTAAAAGAAATTGACGCCTCCAAGATTGTATATCATTCAGAGACATTTGACTATAAGGAAGCGGCAAAATTAGAAAATGCCAGCCAGTCACGTTCCAAGTTTATTGTTAAAAAAGATATTAAAGTATATCCGGACTCTTTGTGCTGGATCAGGGACTTCGCCTATTCTTACAACGAGCCTATGGCTAAGCGGTATTTCAACCACCCTGCTTTTGGTAACTATCCCGTAGTAGGGGTGAGCTGGAAACAAGCTACCGCTTTCTGCGAATGGCGCACACACTACCTCAATTCTTACTTAGAGTCGAAGAAAAAGTCTCCTGAATCAGATTTCCGTCTGCCCACAGAGGCACAATGGGAATATGCAGCACGCGGCGGCCGTTCACAAGCGCCTTATCCCTGGGGCGGTTACTATTTGCGTAACAGAAAAGGCTGTCTCCTTGCCAACTTCAAACCCGGCCGTGGTAATTATCCCGAAGATGGCGGTTTCTACACCGTACGCGCCGATGCTTACTGGCCCAATGATTTTGGCCTGTACAATATGGCGGGCAACGTTGCAGAATGGACATCATCATTATACTACGAAGGCGGATATAATTTCCAGCACGACATGAACCCGGATATCCGCTGGAATGCAAAGGATACTGATCCTCCCCGGATGAAGCGTAAAGTGCTTCGCGGTGGTAGCTGGAAGGATGTGGGGTATTTCCTGCAAACCGGTACACGTAATTACGAGTACCAGGATACTTCCAAGTCTTATATCGGTTTCCGTTGTGTAATTGACTTACCTGCACAGAAAAAAGGTGGCAGAAGAAAATAATTAAGGAACGCAATACGCCCTCCAACAACTAACAACTTATCTGAATGTTCCCGGTACTATGTTCCGGGAACAACAGTAAACTTTTGTGTATTCTCAAACTTAAATAACCCCAAAGTAAATCTATTAAATTAAAGAAATTATGTCAGTAAAAATTCCATCACGCGTAAGTAAATATGTTGACATCGCCGTATCTATTGCAGCCGCTGTAGTAATATGGGGTGCCCTGAGAAAGATTTTACATACTGCTGATGCTGATATGTGGCTGAAGATCGGTTTGACAACAGAGGCTGTGGTGTTCCTGGTATATGGTGTACTTTACCTGATCTATCCGCCGGTGAAGGAGGAATATGAAGGTTCTGTAAAAGCAGTACCTGTGGGTAACCCTGCGCTGAACAGTATGGATAAAATGCTGCAGGAAGCTGATATAACACCGGCCAACCTGAAGAAACTCAGTGAAGGTTTCCAGAAACTGGGTACTACGGTAAACGGCATTGGTGAAGTAGGGGATATCGTAAAGTCTACCGGTGATTTCAGTGCAAAAACAAAAGAAGCCACTACGGCGATCGGTACGATGGCAACGGCATTTACCGCCAGCGCCAATACCATGACTTCTTTCAACAATGCTTCTGAGAGTGCAAAAGGTTTCCACGACCAGGTACAGGTACTGACCAAGAACCTGTCTTCCCTGAATACTATTTATGAGTTGGAACTGAAAGAAAGCAACAACCACCTGAAGAGCCTGAATACATTCTATGGTAAGCTGAATGAAGCGAGTGCGGCCATGATGAACAGCGTGGAGGACGCCAACAAGGCCAAGGATCAGATCAGTGCGCTTGCGAGCAATCTTGGCAAACTGAACAGTGTATATGGTAATATGCTGAGCGCAATGCAGGGCAGGTAAGCCAACTTTGCTTTTTGAACAAACAACATTCGACTAACAATATTAAATAGTAATAAGTTATGGCTTTACCTAAAGAGCCCAGGCAGAAGATGATCAACCTGATGTATTTGGTGCTTACAGCCCTGCTGGCACTGAACGTATCGAGCGAGATCCTGAATGCCTTTAAAACTGTCAACGGCAGTTTATCAAAATCAAACTCCACTTTGGATTTGAGTAGTAAAGATGTGTATAATTCATTCGCTGATGCTTTGGGAAAGCCGGAATCGCGGGAAAAAGCAACATTGCTTAAACCAAAGGCTGACTCCATTGCTGCAATTTCAAAAACATTTGATACTTATATTGATGGATTAAAGCAACAGGTTTTAAAAGAGGCGGGCCTTGATCCTGCGACTGGTATTTACAAGGAGGATGATCTGGAGGCAGCTACGCGCCTCATGGATACAAAGGGGGAAGGTAAGAACCTTTTTGCAGGCATCCAGAAATATGTAACCGACATCAGCAGGATACTTGGCCCGGAATATTTGAGGAAAGCGTTTCCGACGGGGATGCCTGTGGGATTAGACAGTTCAATGGATGCCAAGACATGGACAACCAAGTATTTTCATATGGTGCCTTCTGTGGCAAGTATTACCATGCTGAGTAAGTTTCAGAATGATGTTAAGAATACCGAAAACCAGGCAGTAAAGCAACTGCTGAGCGAGATTGGTAAGGTGGTTGTTAAGTTTGACAAAACGGATGTACTGGTAGGACAGAGTTCTAATTATGTTATGCCCGGACAGGAAATCACCGTTACAGCCGGTATTGGGGCATACAGTTCAGCCGCTGCACCCAGTATTTCCATTGGAGGCTCAAATGTACCCGTTGTGGATGGTAAGGGTACTTATAAATTTGCTGCCAATGGCGCCGGGCCACACAAGTTAGCTGTTACCATTAATTATAAAGACCAGGATGGCCAGCCACAAACGAAGACGCAGGATATCGAATATACTGTAGGTACACCGGGTGGTGCTGCGGTGATGCTGGACAAAATGAATGTGTTTTATATTGGTGTGGACAACCCGGTTACGATCGGTTCTCCCACTGGTTGGGATAAAACAGATGTGAGCATGAATGGGGGTACACTCAGCGGATCGGGTTCAAGCCGGACGGTACGGGTGAGCGGTGGTACTACGGCCACCATTACCGTAAGTCCTGATGGAAAACCAACAACCTTTAACTTCAGGGTAAAAAGAATTCCCAATCCTGTATTTAAAGTAGCGGATGGTAAGCCCAGGATGCCTGCGGTAACCTTTAAGAACCAGCAGTTCTGCCGTGCTGATCTGGAGAATTTCGACTTTGACCTGAAGTTTAGTGTGGTAAGTGCAACCGTGTATTTTTCAGGTGCAGGCTTTCTCAATAATGTAGCCCAAACCTCGATCACTGGCAACAGCCTGGCACCGCTGGCTACATTTATGAGCCGCTGCGGACCTGGTTCTGTGATTACCTTTGATAATGTGAAAGTTTCCGGTCCTGATGGTCCACGCAGTATCGATGGTATCAGTATTGCTTTATATTAAAATTTTAATACTTAGGTTATGCGAAAAATTATTGTGAAATACCTGATGCTGGCACTCTGCCTCGGGGTATTTACGGATGTAGCTGTAGCGCAGAAAAAGGGTGGGAAAACGCGTAAGGCACAGAAGCGTGGTGCAACCACCACGAAGAAAAACCTGCGTGGTAAAACCAACTCAAAGGTCTCTGCCGGTCAGACAGATACCCTGAGCGTGGCGGTAGCTGCGCCGGCTCCGGCCAATGATAGTCTGCCCATAAAGGCGGTACGCAAATCCCTGCGTCCGGATGAAGCCGTGGATACCAAGGAAATCAAGGATCGTACGCCACTTACATATGAGCACCTTCGTGCGGATGATGCGGTTTTCCGGCATAAAGTATGGCGCGAAATCGATACCCGCGAAAAGATCAACCAAACCTTTAACTACAAAGCAGATGAGAACAACGGCAACCAGCGTTTTATCTCTATCCTGCTCAAGGCGATACAGGATGATGCGGTAACGGTTTTCAGTAATGTGGACGACCGGTTTACCACACCCATGAGTAAGGCGGACGTCGCCAAAATTGTTGGCGGTGATGAAATAGATGTACCCATTTTTGATTCCAATGGCGTACAAACGGGTACTAAAAAGATGCGTAACGAGGTTAACCTCGACTCTTTCTACAAGTACCGCATCAAGGAAGAAGTGATCTTTGACAAAGAAAGTTCACGCCTGTACTGGCGGATACTGGGTATTGCACCTGTAAAAAGTGTGATCACTTCTATGGGGGTAAACCTTGGTGAAACAGAATTGTTCTGGGTATATTATCCTGATATGCGTCCGATTTTTGCCAAGTACGAAGTATATAACGGTAAAAACTTTGGTGCCAGGATGAGTTGGGAGGAACTGTTTGAGAGCCGTATGTTCTATGGGCGGATCATCAAGAGTACGATCAACAACCCGAATGATATGTTTATCAAAAATTTCCGGGGAATGGCTGAAAATCCTATCCTGCAATTGCTGGAAGGGGAGACCATCAAAGAAACGATCTTTAATTACGAACAGGACTTGTGGAGTTATTAATCTTCCGGGTTTACAAATAACGGGCTCCTGCATTTGCAGGAGCTTTTTTTATGGTAGCCACCCTGATACGTGTCTCCACGTACCAGCTAATAGCAATCAAACAATCGCAGCCATATCCCTTAAAAAATCGAAATTTTTCTCATTGCATATATAATACCTCGCGGATGAATAGTAATAGTCCGAAGCAACAGCAGCAAGTCGCCAATGCGAAGCCAAAGGGTTGTTATGTATATAATCCAATTTTTGTATGGCTACGGCTTTGGTGAATAAATGTATGGGCAGTGAGTCGCGTTGCCAAAAGGCATACTTTTTATTACAGGCGTTGACAGCATATTTCTCTAATGCTTCAGGCGTCTCCGCCAGTAGCTTTTTTTTAAACTGGTGGGCTGTATATTTCAGTAAAGCGCTTTCGGGAGATTCTTTACCATTCGGGTCATTGATACGCCAGATCAGGTGTATGTGGTTGGGCATGATTACGAAGGCAGATACATCAATTTTACCCTGCTCGCTGAGGTGGCATAGCGAATCGACAACAATATTTTTGTACGCATCTTTTTCCATGAGGTGATGCCAGTTGTGGATTGTTGCTGTCCAGAAATAAATTTCACCGATAATCTGGTGTGATTTTCTGTGGTGGTTGCCGGGGGTATTAATCATGTTGTATGGTGTTTTCAACTGATAAAAATAATGCTTTTCAGAATCTTAATGAAAAAAGTGGGTGGTACGTGGGGACACGAACCACGGCGACACGAGCCACGGCGACATGAACCGCGGCAACATAAAAAGGTGGGTGGTACGTGGGTGGTACGTGGGGACACGAACCACGGCGAAGCGGGGACGTGAGCCATGGCAACACAAGCTACGGCTATATCACCATGCTTTAATAACTGGTGGCTTCGCGTACGGCGGTTACTTTATCTACGATGTACTGGCCGTTTTCCTGGTTTTTGGCATCGTTGTTTTCACCACGCCAGGGTAGGTTTTTACGGTATTGCGTATAATGTACTTCCACTTCTTTGCCCTGCGATTTTTCAAGCATGGCGGCAATACTGTCGTTGGTAACAGAGAAGTAAAAAAAGTTGTTCTGAAAGCCCCCGCTGCCAAGGCGGCTGCCGGGCAGCAACATCTCACCTTCAAAGGTTTTAAACACATCACCCTTTCTGGAAAATTTAAACAGCTTGCCTACCCTTGTACCATCACTTTTGGAGTTGTAGTAAAACCAATACCCGAACAGACCCAGCAATACCAGCGTAATGAGCGTAAACCCCCATAGAAATTTACGGAACCCGCGTCCTTTCTTTTTGGGAGCGATGGGAGTGGTACCGGGGGAACTGACTGTTTCCATAATGCGCTGTTTTTTTGCGAACTTACTAAAGAATTATGATTCGGCGGATAAGGATGTTTTATAACCCGTATTCGCTGACCAGCCATACCAATGCGGCCATGACTGCTGAACCAAGGTGCAGTTCACGGCGGCTTACGGATTCAAATGTATCTGTAGCGGCATGATGGATGTCGAAATAGCGCTGGCTGTCGGGGCGGAGACCGGCCAATGCTGCACCCACTTCTTTGAGCGGCCCCACATCGGAGCCACTGCCGCCACGGTCAAAATCGTATACGCCATATGGATAAAAAAGCGGCTTCCAGCGCAAAAGACTGCTGCGTTGTGTATCTTTCATATCCAGGCTGAATCCACGGGGACTGAACCCGCCGGCATCGCTCTCCAGCGCAAACAGGTGCTGCTCGCCATTGGCCTTTGCCAGCTCAAGGTATTTGGCTGCACCCTTTCCGCCATTTTCTTCATTCATAAACAACACTGCCCTGATGGTGCGTTTAGGACGTATACCCAGTGCCTTGAGGGCGCGGATGATTTCTATACTTTGCACCACACCGGCACCGTCATCCTGCGCGCCTTCTGCCAGGTCCCAACTGTCGAGATGTCCGCCAACGGTAATGATTTCACCTGGTTTTTCACTGCCGCGGATCTCACCCACCACATTAAAGGAAGGTGCATCGGGCAGCATGGCGCTGGTGGTGCGGAGAAAGGCCGTGAGTGGTTTCTTTTGGGCAATCTGGTTGCTGAGCCAGCGGGCATCATTGGTACTGATGGCAACGGCGGGTATTTTGGGAAAAGAATCGTTGTACACCACGGTGCCGGTATGCGGGTAATCGTCGGGATTACTGGCTAAGGAGCGTACCATTGCTGCCACGGCTCCATATTTGGCTGCGCGTGAGGGGCCGCGTGTACGGCTGCTTCCGCTTTCGCCATAGGCGCGGAAACTCTCAATATAGGTGGGGTTCATAGGGAAATTAAAGAATACAATTTTTCCCCGGATATACCCGGCCTTACCCAGGCTGTCCAACTGGGCAAAGTTGCTGATCTCCACAATGGTGGAGCGTACCCCTTTAGAACCTGTGCCGGAGGTATTGCCCAATGCACAGAGGTGCAGGTTGAACTTTTCAGGACTACCCCATTGAATATAGCCCTGTTCTTTTTCGCCCCTTACCCAATGTGGTACCATACAGGGCTGCAGGTAAACGGTATCTGCACCCGCCTGCCTGAGCATTGCTGCAGTGGCTTCAACGGCTTTCTGTGCCTGCGGCGAACCGCTTAGCCTGGCACCAATTTTTTTGCAAAGGAAATTCAGGTTGTCGTATGCCGTGGCATTGCGCATTACTTCATCGGTGATTTGTTTTACCCGCAGGGAATCGTTATGCTGCGCAAATATGCCAGTGTTAAGTAATAGTAAAATTATCGGAAGGAGTGTACGCATACATGGTTGTTTTGAGCACAGCAAATGTAACGATTTCATACAAATACGCGGGTGGTGATGCAATACTGTATAATATCGGTAAATTGCGCTGCAACTTTTTAATAATAATCTTACGCTTGATATGAACATAGGAATTGTATGCTACCCGACTTTTGGTGGCAGTGGTGTATTGGCTACAGAGCTCGGGAAAGCGCTGGCCGATAAGGGACACAATATTCATTTTATCACTTACCAGCAGCCCGTTCGGCTGAGCGGTTTTCATGCCAATATTTTTTACCATGAAGTAAGGGTGCCCACTTATCCGTTGTTTGACTACCCGCCATATGAAACCGCACTTGCCAGTACCATGGTGGATGTGGTACTGAACAATAATGTGGAATTGCTGCACGTACACTATGCCATCCCGCATGCCTCGGCTGCTTATATGGCCAAACAGATTCTGGCCAAACAGGGGAAGCACATACCGGTCATCACTACCCTGCATGGTACGGATATTACCCTGGTAGGACGGGATAAAACCTATAGTCCGGTGGTTACCTTTTCGATGGAAGAGAGTGATGCCTTAACGGCTGTATCGGAAAACCTGCGCAGCGAAACCTACAAGAACTTCGACATCAAAAAGGACATCGAAGTGATTTATAATTTTGTGGATGTGGAGCGGTTTCACAAAAAACCGGTGGATGCCTTCAAAAAACTGGTTGCCCCCAATGGAGAGCGTATCCTGGTGCATGCCTCTAACTTCCGGAAGGTAAAACGGGTAGGTGATGTGGTCAATACTTTTCTGCTGATCAACCAGGAAATGCCTTCCAAATTACTGCTGCTGGGTGACGGGCCTGAACGCCCCTATGCGGAGAGCATCTGCCGCGATTGTACGGCTGCTGAAAATATCCGCTTCCTTGGCAAGCAGGAACAGATGGAAGACATCCTGCCGATTGCTGACCTCTTTCTGCTGACCAGTGAGTACGAAAGCTTTGGCCTGGCAGCGCTGGAAGCCATGGCGGCAGAAGTACCGGTTATTTCTACCAATGCCGGCGGGCTCCCGGAGATTAATGTGGATGGTTTCTGTGGCTATATGAGCGAGGTGGGCGATATACTGGACATGAGCAAAAAGGCTATTTCCATCATTAAGGACGATGACACACTGAAGCAATTCAGGGCCAACGCTTTAACGCAGGCCCTGAAATTTGATATTCAAAATATTGTACCGCAGTATGAAGCGCTGTACAAACGAATGATCTGAGGGGTCAGGCTTCAATTTTAGTACCGAGTACCTGCAGAAATGCTTTCATCCACAGCGTATTGCCGGGCCAGGCAGGTGAGGTGACCAGGTTACCATCTACAACGGCTTCTGTCGGGGGTACATGTACAAATGTACCGCCGGCAAGGGTTACTTCGGGCGCTACTGCATAATAAGCCGTAAGTTTCTTTCCCTTTACAACGTTGGCTGCTGTTAAGATTTGGATACCGTGGCAGATGGCGGCAATGGGTTTGCCGGTATCGGCGAAATGCCTGGTATAAGCGATCACCTGTTCATTCAAACGCAGGTATTCGGGGGCACGACCGCCGGGTAAACAAAGTGCATCATACGCTTCCACCTTTACGGCATCAAAATCATAGTTCAGCTCAAACTTATGTCCCTGGAACTCATGATAGGTTTGGGCATCGAGAAAATCGTGTACAGCGGTAAATACTTTATCACCTTTTTTCTTTCCGGGGCAAACGGTGTGTACGATATGCCCTACCATTTCGAGTATCTGGAAAGGCACCATGGTTTCATAATCTTCGGTAAAGTCGCCGGTAATAAAGAGAATTTTCTTTTGCATGTTGTGTATTTTAGTTTTTATTGATGTGTTTGTCTGTCCACAGCCCGCAGGTGTAAAATAGGCATTGGTTTCCTGTTTTCCGCGGCTTATTGCGTATGTAATGGTAAAGTAACAACACCAAAAGAAGGTTTTCGGTTTGTCGCGACGTCTTATTTACCGGACTAAGGGCAGTTGGGTGCCTTTTTTCATGCGAATCGGGCAAAAAATACCCACTTAGTGGTATTGCCGGGTATGGAAATGGGTATTACCTTTGTATCGGTTTTTCATAGGATATTGGATTTTAAAACGGGGCTGAATTTCTATTCTGGCCCTTTTTTTTACAAAAAAAGTATCGTTTGCATGGCTTTCTTTACCTGATGTATTGTGGTTATAATATTAAATTGCTTCCCGACATCTCACTTTACTGAGTATGATCCCCTTCACCAAAGTGTTGTTGCAGTAAGAGGGCTCTGGATTGCCCGATAAGGGTGGCCAGCTCGTCAACCGAAACCTGTCGGATGTTTTTTACCGAGCGGTATTTTTTGAGCAGCAGATCGGCTGTAGCTTTACCAATACCCCTGATCTGTTCCAACTCGTTTTTAAAAGTGCCACGGCTGCGCTGGTTGCGGTGAAAAGTGATGCCAAAGCGGTGTACTTCATCGCGGATGCGCCGGATCAGTTTCAGGCTGTCGCTGTTCCAGGGCAGTTTGATGGACTGCGTATCGCCGGCAAAGAAGATTTCTTCTTCATTCTTGGCGAGGCCGGTAACGGTAATTTTGCCGGTAAGTCCCAGTTGGCCAATGGCTTCCATTGCCGCACTTAATTGCCCCTTGCCTCCATCAATAATGATGAGCTGTGGCAGGGGAACGTTTTCGTCGAGCAGCCGTTTGTACCGGCGGTATACCACTTCAGTCATGGTGGCAAAGTCGTTGATGCCGGTAACGGTTTTGACATTGAACCGGCGGTAATCGTCTTTGGCGGGTTGTCCGTTTCTGAAGCAGACCATGGCGGATACGGGGTAACTGCCCTGAAAATTTGAGTTGTCGAAACATTCGATGTGGAGGGGTAATTGAGGCAATTGCAGATCCAGCCGGAGTTGTTCGAGTACCATCAGCTTTTCAGCATCGGTTTTGTCTTCAAGCTGCAGCATCTGTTTGCGCTTCATCTCTTCCCTGAAATAATTGACGTTTTTTTCCGACAACTCAAGCAGTTTCTTTTTGTCGCCCGCTTTGGGTATGGTGAGGATAATACCTGCTTCGGGATAGACGATTTCAAAGGGCAGGATAATTTCTGTAGCGAGGCTGCCAAAGGTTTGCCGGATATTGGTGATGGCAAAGGCGAGTACTTCCGCTGCTGTTTCTTCCAATTTCTTTTCGAGGAGGATGGTTTTGGTCTGTACAATACTGCCATCATTTACGGCCAGGTAATTCACATAGGCCGCATCGCCTTCCTGCAGTATAGAGAATACATCCACGGTGCCGGTTTTACTGTTCACAACGGTTGACCGGGATTTGTATTCGTTGAGGTGATCGATCTTTTTACGAATGGCTTCTGCTTTTTCAAATGCCATGGCCGCGGCAAACTCCTGCATATTGTTGCGGTAGTGCTGTATGATGGGGCCAAGATTGCCTTTGAGGATTTCTTTCAGTTGCACAAGGCTTTCCTGGTAGTCGTCGGCGCTCTGGAGACCCTCACAGGGTCCCTTGCAATTGCCGAGGTGGTATTCGAGACAGACCTTGAATTTACCCTTCTGGATATTGCCTGGCGTGAGGGCAAGCTTACAGGTGCGGAGGGGAATATTCTGCCGGATAAAATCAAGCAGTTCACGCACCCGGGCTACAGAGGTAAAGGGCCCCAGGTACTGCGACCCATCGTTGATCTTGCGGCGGGTAAGGAATACGCGGGGGAAGGGTTCTTTGCGGATAACGATATAGGGATAAGTCTTATCGTCTTTGAGGTTGATGTTGTAGCGGGGCTGAAACTCTTTGATCAGTGAGTTTTCGAGCAGGAATGCATCCTGTTCACTATCCACAATGGTAAACTCAATCCTGCTGATGCGCTGTACAAGTTCGTGTGTTTTGTACGTGGTAAAGGTTTTGGAGAAATAGGAACTGACGCGTTTGCGCAGACTCTTGGCTTTGCCGACATAAAGCAACTGCCCCTGTTCGTCAAAGTACTTATAGATACCAGGCTGGAGTGGGATACCCGGTGCCAGTGCTGAAAATTCCTGTTGCGTCATAGCGGTTTAAAAATCCCAATTGATTTGCTCTTCTTTCTCAATGGTTGTTTTGCCGTCGGGGGTATCCCTGATGGTGACCATCTTACATTCCTTGTCTGTATTCCAGGTGAGGCGCAGCGATAATCCGGGGCTGCCTGCGATGGTTTTTTCAATATACAGTTTTTTTACCTTGCCTGTTTCGGGGTTTACATACACGTCCCAATGCCGGAGGGTCATGGTATCGGGTAATGTACCCGCTGGCGCATGGGTAAACGTATAGCTGTTGAGGGTCTGGTCTTCAAACCGGGTTTCGGTAAAAAGCCCGGTCAGGTTGGCCGTGTCTATTACGGGCGACAGAAAAGGTGCAAAAGTGGCATTCATCTCTTCCATTTTTACCCAGGAAGAATCTGTATGACCGGCGATGGTTATTTTGTGTAAGGGGTTGACGCCTTTTTGAGAAATTTCGAGCAACTGGCCCCGGATAAAACTGGTGACAGGGAAGAATTTTTGTGCCGGTTTATCAGCAGTACCCGCCACAGGGCTTGTTTTATCTTTTGGATTATGGTTGCAGGCCCAGAGCTGCAGTAATAAAAAACCGTAAACGAGGTATCCTGTTTTTTTCATAACCCAAATGTAAAGTGAATCGCGGAGAGCAGCAAGAAGTACTTGGCAGGGAAAAGTGACACAAGACTTGCGTAGCAGGACGGGATCGTCTTGCTACGCAGTACTGACAGGCTTTCGCTATACCACTTTCGTGGTATTTTTGCCCGAAACCCGCTTTGCTGCTTGCTTTTGTTAAAACTTCACCCTACCTTGTTGTATAACAAAAAATACCATTTATGAAATTGAAATTCATCGGGGGGGTGGCTTTACTGACAGCGCTTGTCTCGCTCACGGCCTGCCCCGGAAAAGCAAAAACAGACACATTAGACGCCATTACGAAAGATCTTGAGGGTAGCGACCAGCTATCGCTGAGTTTTGAAAAAGCAATGCCGGAGGCGGGATTGTCCAAAACATCGTATGGCAGAGAGAGCTACCTGACTTATGCCGATCCGCAGGACCTGATTTGCGGGGAGCCGTTCCGGATAAGATACAAAAGTGGTATCCCGGTATGGCGAATCCCTAAAATGATTGTGCCTACCTGCCCGACCATGATTCCCTTTGAAAAAATAAACCTGTTTAAAGGAGTGCTTGCTGCATTGGATAAGAACCAGTTTGGGGCCCTGAAGGAGGTTAAACTTCAGAATGGGGCAGCACTGCTGGGTAGTGAGGCCTTTTACAGGCCTTACAGCGCGCTGCGTACCGATGCTTTTGATGATTCGGCATTAGCCAACATTGACGGAGCTAAGTTTCTATTACTGCGTTCGCCGAATGATATGTTTACAGGCGCTACGCGCGATTTTTACGGAACAGCCAACCTGACGGGTATGCTGGGCGAAAAGAAAATCAATTGGAAAGACATTTTTGTGCCTACGCTCAAGGGCTGTTTTGATCCTGAAATCCTGAAACTCATCAAAGACCGGTTGATCAGGATCAATCCGGAGTTGTATAAGGGGCTTGATGTGCGTCCGTTGGGTCAGGATGCTGCCTTCAGTGTATTAAGATAATTACCGTTAACAACCATCCTTAAGGTTAAGACCATTGGTCTTAACCTTTTTTATACACAACAGCTATGTTTGGTTCCATCCGTTTCCGCTATCTGCTTGCGGGGGTTCATCTGCTGATGGTGGCCCTGTATGCCGGGCATTTCATAGAATGGTCGCCCCTGCCGGGTAAGGCCACCACTGCATTAACCACCATTGGCGACTATACGGGCAGCAGTAATATTTATAGTTTTTTTGCACCGGGTCTGTCTAACCAGCCCTATGTGGTATATGTGCTGCGCAGCCCGGATGGGAAAGAAAAGAAGTATGATTTTGCGGCGGGCAATGCTGAGTTTGCCAACCGGTTGAATAATATATATGGGTACTATGCTATTCCCGAGAGCCGCGACATTATTGCTCCCTGCCTGGCGCGTACCCTGCTTAACCAACAACGGGATTTTGACGCGGTAAAGGTGGTTATGGTGATTCAGTATATCCCCAATTTGAAAGAGTACGCTGCGGGAGAACGCACCCAATGGCATTTCTGGTTTGAGAAGGTATTTGCCCGTGATTCCACAGCCAAACCTGTACTGCCATGACAAAGATCCGGACGATATTTCAGCAATACCTGCATGGGCCTGTGCCAGGGGCGGCACTGGGTCTTTTCCGGATAATGGTTGCGGCTTTTGCGCTGCTCCAGTTGGTGGTATTGCTGCCGAACTGGGCGCTGCTGTTTGGAGAGAAGGGCATCATTCCCTGGGTCATCAGTGATGCACTTGCTACCAAACATATCGTTCCGTTGTCGGGACTTACTTCGCTGTTTACCCGCATAGGAATGGGTACGGAGGCGGTGGTTACCGGCGTATCAATACTGTATGCGGTATCGCTGCTGGGGCTGCTGTTGGGCTACCGTACGCGTGTCATGGCCATTACCGCCTGGTTGCTGCATGGGATGCTTTGTGCTACTGCCCACCTTACGGCGTATGGTGTGGAAAGTTTTCTGCACATCGCCCTTTTTTATTGCATGGTATTTCCGGTGGGGGTATCGAAGGGGTTGGACAGCCATCGCCGGTATTACCAACAGGTATCACCGGCCACAATTACGCTTTGCATCAGGGTGCTGCAGTGTCACCTGGCGATTATGTATGCGGCTTCCGGTATCGAAAAGGCACTGGGGGAGCAATGGTGGAACGGTGATGCGATCTGGATTGCCCTGCAGCAGGAACAGTTCCGCCAGGCAGATACAACCTGGATGGCCGGGCATCCCTGGTTGCCGAAACTGCTGGGCTGGGCAACGGTATTGCTCGAAACGACCTATGTGTTTACCTTGAATCACCGGCCAACGCGGAAAATAGCGCTTTGTGCGATAGTGGGGATGCACTTATTTATCGGGGTCTTCCTGGGGTTGCACCTGTTTGCCCTGCTCATGATACTGCTCAACCTGTCAGCTTTTGGCTGGAAGGTGTTTCCGGGTATTTTTAATCCTGCGCCTGGCCATCGGAAAACGGCTGTGTAACGGGGTAAGGATGGTCTGGCGGATAAACATACATGACTGCCATGGGTAATACCCGGATCGCCCCCGCGGAAAAACACCCGTTGGCTGAGGGGGGATGGAAAATACAGTGCTGTGTAAAATATGCTTACTTCTTCCGGTTATTTTTTACCGCTGTTTCATAACAGTTGATCCATGCTTCCACGCTGATGCGTGTAACCAATTGGCCGAGCAGGTCGAATGGGATGCTGTCCGGTTTTTTAAAACGGATACAGGCTTTACCCATATCTAATTTTGCAGTGGTGTGTTTGGGGTATTCCTGCAGAAACCAATCCAGTTGTGTTTTATTGGCGTACAACCCCATGTGGTAAAATGCGATAAAATTCTTTTGTGAGGCGATATTGATAAATGGCAGGGGGAGTTTCGGGTCGCAGTGGTAGCCTGGCGGGTACAGTTTGTGTGGCACCACATAACCGATCATCCCGTAGCTCATCTCTTCTTTAAAGCCTTTGGGCAGGTTTTTCTTAATGGTACTCCTGAGTTTTTTAAATGCGGCCTGCCTTTCTTCGGGCATTTCTGCAATATAGGCCTCCGGGGTGGTTGCTGCTGATTGCATAGCGGATGATTTAGGCAGCTAAGATAGTTTTTTGATAGAAATCTGCCTGCTTTTCGGGCATTTTTTTGTAACAGCTATTTCTTTTTCCTGTGCAAAAACACTTTACAAATGACCATCATTTATGCCAATCGGGTTATCTTTGCGCCACAAATAAAACGATTGTATGGCACAAGACTTATTTCAGTCGCCCGACTACTTTAATGTAGATGAGTTGCTTACTGAAGAACACAAGCTCATCCGTGATACGGTGCGCGCTTATGTAAAAAAAGAGATTTCTCCGATAATTGAAGAATATGCCCAGAAGGCTGAATTTCCCCAACAAATTGTACGGCAGTTGGGCGAAATTGGTTGTTTTGGCCCTACGGTTCCAACAGAATATGGTGGTGGCGGGTTGGATTATATCAGCTATGGCCTTATGATGCAGGAGCTGGAGCGTGGCGACAGCGGGGTCCGGTCCACTGCAAGTGTGCAGGGATCGCTGGTGATGTTTCCCATATATGCTTATGGCAATGAGGAGCAGCGACACAAATACCTGCCCAGACTGGCGAGTGGCGAATGGCTGGGTTGTTTTGGCCTTACGGAACCCAATCATGGCAGCGACCCGAGCAGTATGCTGACCAATATAAAAGATGATGGAGACCATGTCATCCTCAACGGCAGCAAGATGTGGATCAGCAATGCTCCTTACAGCCAGGTAGCGGTGGTATGGGCAAAGGATGAAGGCGGTGTGGTACGCGGGGTTATTGTTGAGCGGGGTATGGAGGGCTTCACCACACCCACCACGCACGGTAAATGGAGTTTGCGTGCCAGTGCTACGGGGGAGTTGGTATTTGACCAGGTTAAAGTGCCAAAGGCAAATATTTTACCGAATGTGCAGGGATTGAAAGGGCCGTTGGGTTGTCTTTCCAAAGCGCGTTATGGTATTGCCTGGGGGGCTGTTGGTGCTGCCATGGATTGTTATGATACGGCACTGCGTTACAGCCAGGAGCGGGTACAGTTTGGCCGCCCGATCGGGGGCTTCCAATTGCAGCAAAAGAAACTGGCCGAAATGATTACTGAAATCACCAAGGCCCAACTGCTCAACTGGCGCCTGGGTGTACTGATGAGCGCGGGTAAGGCTACCCCCCAGCAGGTCAGTATGGCTAAGCGGAATGCCTGTGAGATTGCCACCAATATCTGCCGCGATGCACGCCAGATGCTTGGCGGTATGGGTATTACGGGCGAGTACTCCGTTATGCGGCATATGATGAATCTTGAAAGTGTGATTACTTATGAGGGTACGCACGATATTCACCTGTTGATTACGGGAATGGATGTAACGGGTTTAAATGCATTTAAATAGTTCTGCCAACGGGGAACACAACAATGGCCGGACTTTCCGGTCAGCAAACACTTTGGGTAATATGACGAATACAGCTACAGCAGCGATCAGTAATATAGGCGTTATTGGTGCGGGTACAATGGGTAATGGTATTGCGCACGTATTTGCACAGAGCGGGTACAGGGTTACGCTTATTGATGTCAATGCAGCCCAATTGGAAAAAGCAATAGGTACAATCAGCAAAAATCTTGACCGGCAGGTGGCTAAAGGAACACTTACGGAAGCACAAAAAGCAACTGCGCTCGGCAATATCAGCACGGCTACTGATGTGGCTGCTGGTGTGGCCCATGCGCAATTGGTGGTGGAGGCGGCTACAGAAAATATTGACCTGAAACTTAAGATATTCCGGGAGCTTGATACGGTGGCACCTCCGGGTTGTATCCTGGCTACCAATACCTCTTCTATTTCCATCACAAAGATTGCAGCAGCTACCCGGCGTCCGGCGCTGGTGATCGGGATGCATTTTATGAACCCTGTTCCGGTGATGAAACTGGTGGAAATCATCAATGGTTATGCTACTGCATCATCGGTTACCGATACGATTACGGCCCTGTGTACGGCACTGGGTAAAATACCCTGTGCGGTGAATGATTATCCGGGCTTCATAGCCAACCGCATCCTGATGCCGATGATCAATGAAGCGATCTGCAGTTTATATGAAGGTGTGGCTGGTGTAGAGGCGATAGATACGGTGATGAAGCTGGGGATGGCGCATCCGATGGGGCCTTTGCAACTGGCCGACTTTATCGGGCTTGACGTTTGCTGCAGCATACTGAAGGTATTGTATGAGGGCTTTGGTAATCCTAAATATGCCGCCTGTCCTTTGCTGGTAAACATGGTTACGGCGGGCAGGCTTGGGGTAAAATCTGGTGAGGGTTTTTATGTATATACGGCCGGAAGTAAGGATATGGTGGTGAGCAGCAGTTTTGCCGGAAGGTAGTGGCCTGCTGACCAGCCCAAAAACCGGCTCCCCCTTTGCGCTTGTTAAGCGTTGCTGAGGTACCGGGTTATATCGCGGAAAGCTTCCCGAAGGCCGGGGAAAGCTGAAAATACATGCTGGAATACCATGTCTGCTGCAAAGGAGTAAACTGGTCATATGTCAACCAGTGAGGTCATATCCCAATGGTTGATATATAGCAAAAGCCCGCGAAGAACATTCGCGGGCTTTTGCTATATAAGGTCGGGCAATGAGTTTATGTTATCAGAATGATTTTACAAGTCCTACCCTCAGGCCATAGCCGAACAATTTCTCTGTATTGACATAGCGTTTGCTGTTTGTAGAAAGGAGTTGATAGCGCACGTATGGCCCCAGTTGCAGGGTATAGTTGCCTGTTTTGTAGCTTGCAAAGGTTTCGATACCTGCATTCATATTGAATTTCCGCTGGAGGCTGTTTTCTGCAATATAGTTCTGGTGATCAGACGAAAGCAGGTAGTTTTTGCCGCCGAGCATGAGTGTGGGCTGTATGGTAGCGCCTGCATACCATTTGAGCCTGTCTGTACCGGCCAGTTTCAGGTCAAAGCCTACAGGAATACTGATCTGGTAAGTGCTGCTGTTGAGTACCAGGTCGCCGGCGCCATTGTTAAAGAATGTAGTGCTGCGGGAATGTGTAACGGGATTGCCGGTATTTACATCCAGCAAGGTAAGTGAGGTGGATATGGGGTGCGTAGATTCATACGCATAAATAAAATAATTGGTATAATCGAATTGCAGCCCGGTCTTGATGCGCAGGTTTTTTGATACGGCGTAGAGCAGCGCGGCACCGGTTTCGAGGTGAAGGCCTGGTTTGTGCGTTACAGATCCGTTCATATTGACCCTGCTGATGGGCGTACTGGTATTGTTGAGTTCGTATTCGCTTTTGTTGACCAGGGTACGGTAGGTGAACCCTGTGGCAGCATATACCTGCCAGTCTAACCGTCCTTTCCATTTATTCCGCCTTGTTCTGTTGTGCATGGCATCATCTTCCATCCATGCCTTATCTTCTTTGGAGGGTTGCATGCGGTTTGCTGCTGCCATAAGTTTTGTAGGCGCTGTTACAAAGCTTTTACTGCTGGATACAGATGGCGTATTTGTGGAGTTGCTGGACTCATTTTGCCCGGCTGTGGTCAGTTGGGTTGTACCGTTTTCTTTTTCCGGGCTGGTGGTGGCCTTTGTTTGCTGGCGGGGCAGTTCGATTATGTTATTGGTTTCCGCAGCAATGGTGACGTTGTTTTCTGTGCCGGTTATGGCTGTCGTTGCAGCAGTATTGCGGGTTGGGGCATGAATTATTTGCCCGGCTACGGGGATGTCCTGCGGGGCAGCAGCCATCAACTGGTTGTTGCTGCGGCTATTGCCGGAGAGGGCTGCGTTGTTTTGCACAGGGGAGGTATTCCTGCCGGCAGGATGACTATTGTTACGATTGCTGTATGCGTTGTTGCTTGCTGTGCCAGGTATCAGGCGGGGCTGGTTTGCCTGAACAGGTATGCCGGGCAGTACATCCTGTTGACGGACTGCGGGTGCAGTGGTATTTGTGACGGATGATAAACCGGGCTGCACTGCATCAGTGCTGGTCCGGGCATCGGTATTGCTGCCTGGGTTATTGCTGCCGGACGAGGGCAACTTTGTGCTGGCCAGGAGCGCACGGGCTTTCCTGCCTTCAGAAGTATTGAGGTATCCCAGCAGCAGGAGACTGGTGATCAGCACCAAACTCATGACGATCGAGGGAAGCTTGCGGGAGGGGTGAACGTCATTGTAAATACCTTGCCACACTTTCCGGGAGGGTTGCATCTTAAAGTCTTCTGTTTGCGTTCTCAGCAGTCTTTCGAAACTATTGTTATGAAAATTATGCTCCATTGTACACTTAAAAATTCTTT
>JAAFIK010000063.1 GCA_013298665.1 Chitinophagales bacterium | reverse complement strand
CCTATAGGTAGGTATAGGTCGACCTATCAAAAGTT
Source organism: Chitinophagales bacterium (assembly GCA_013298665.1). Classification (GTDB taxonomy): domain Bacteria; phylum Bacteroidota; class Bacteroidia; order Chitinophagales; family Chitinophagaceae; genus Ferruginibacter. Next base: position 26,836 of record JAAFIK010000063.1, on the reverse strand, counting down.
TAGGTCCTCCTATGGGTAGGTATAGGACGACCTATCAAAAGTTTAGGTCCTCCTATGGGTAGGTATAGGACGACCTATCAAAAGTTTAGGTAAAATCGGTCAAAACCCGGAAAAAAGGAAACAAACCCCAATTTACACCGCCAAGATCTGTTATCCTGCTCCCTGGTTGCCCGGCCGGGTTATGCACACCACAATACCGGCATACTTTCCAAAAATTGCTTTAAATTTACTGGTACTAAGTACTGAGTACCAGGTACCCGGTGCTTATTTTATACCAATTCCCCAAATCCGCCCATCAACAATGAAGAAAATATTTAAAGTTACCGCCATCCTGCTCGCAGCAGCCGGACTCGTCTACCTTTTTGCCTGTACCGCATTCCCGTTCTTCCCGGACAAAACGAAATGTATGACAGACACCGACTGCCTTACCAAAACGCACTGGCAGCAAATGGGTGGCTTTGAAAAATATACCCCCGACAGCCTCAGAACCGGTTGCTGGAGTACTGCCTTTGCACAAATCGCTTTTTACCATAAGGTAAAACCATACGGACAGGTCGCCTATACCTCCCGGCAGGGTTACCAGGTCAACGAAAGTTTAGACAGCACCCGGTTCGATTTCTCCCGCTTTGCACCCACCATCGACACCACCACTGCACCCGAAACCGTCGACCAACTGGCGAAGTACAATTATTATGCAGCACTGGCCGTGCAGAAAGACTTTGGTACCGACAGGTATATGAACAAACTGGCACCCGCCGGTTTGCTGGAACAGCACTACCGCCTTAAAGTAGAACGCTATATCGCCTGGCACAAATGGATACCCAACACACTCGGCAAACTCGAAAAGATCATTTATACCGAAATCAATGCCCGCCGCCCCATTTTCCTCCATTTTGCCAACCTCAAAGACTTTGGCCACTCCGTGGTGGTAGATGGCTATTGTTATAAGGGTGATGCCTTTATGATCCATACCAACCAGGGACAGGGTGGCCCCGACGACGGCTGGTACAATTTTCACGGGGGCATTTTGCGTGCAGACGACAATGCCCTGCGCGTTGTCTATACCTTCAAGCCATATTGATACCCAGCCATAACGGTTTCCCAATCAATACCCCTCGCTGGTGCCCGCCCGGTGTAGTATTGCGCCGATAGCAATGAGCGCAGAAACTGCACTTGTCCGCCGGCATACGCAGGTAACATAAAAAATACATCAGTTGGCACCCCCTGATGGTATACATCCCGGCCTTCAGCATCAGGCGGCACGCCCTGATCGGAGCACCAGGGACGGAGCACCAGGAACAAAGCACCAGTGAAGGAACATCATGACAAAAAGAAAAAGAACACTTTATGGGCTAACCACAATAACAACCTCCTGCAACCTCGACAGCCAAAATATACACCAGCCCAAAAAATATTGTGATTTTTCTGCACCTTGCCCTACTAATCAGTAAGCATCCCATCTATTATGTACACAAAAGAAGCATTTGTACGCATCGTGCAGGAAAATGAAGGCCTTATTGATAAGGTGGCCCGCGTGTACACCAATACGAAGGAGGACGAACAAGACCTTTACCAGGAAATCGTATACCAGTTGTGGAAATCCATCAACAGCTTCCGGAACGAAGCCAAAATCACCACCTGGATGTACCGCATCGCACTCAATACAGCCATCGCCCACCGCAATAAGGAAAAGCGCAGACTACCCGTCGAGCCGATAAACGAGACCCTGCTCAATACCATCGATACCACCGATACCCTGCAGGAAGAAAGAAGCGCAGCCCTCTTTGCAATGATCAAAACACTCAACGATATCGACAAAGGAATAATACTCCTCTACCTTGAAGGGAAATCCTACGATGAGATCGCTTCCATTACCGGGTTTACCCCAACCAATATTGGCACAAGACTGGGACGCATCCGGCAAAAAATGACGTCAAAACACACACCATAAAAAAACGATTATGGAACTCGAAGAAATGAAAAATCTATGGGCTGAAATGTCCGCCGCCATCGAAAAGCAAAAACGGGTATCCGATGCGCAGATACTGCAAATGACCCGTATCCGCTACCGGCATACCCTCAACAGGATCGTGGTACCCGAGCTGCTGGGGGTACTGGTCTGCCTCGCAAGTGCAGTATTCATCAGCGCTGATGTTGAACAATTAAAAACACCATACATACGCGTTTGCGCCCTTGCATCGGTATTCATTATGTTGTTGTTGTCCGTACTCTCGGCCATTGCCAGCCTTAAACTCCGCTCGGTCAACATCTCCGGCAACGACTATAAGCAATCATTGACACAATATGCCAAACGGAAAATGCAGTTTGTGTTTGTACAAAAACTCAGTTTTTACCTTGGCGCGGTATTGGTGCTGACCATTTTACCCGTAATGACACAGCTCATCAGCAAGGTAGACTTCTTTAAAGAAACCCGGGGTTGGTTTCTTTATGTCATCGGCTTTCCATTCTTTATGCTGTTCACCAGCCGCGTATTCAAAAGCTACCGCCGGACAACCGCCCATGCCGAAAACCTGCTGCGCGAGCTGGACAACGGGCATGTGTAAAATTTCCACATGACATCACTTAACATACATGTAGCTTTAACCCGGCAATCCCCTCCCCAAAAACCAAACCCAAACACTTTATCTTTGTAAAAAGAACCCCATCATCCGGGTTTAACAAAACCAAACACATGTACATCGCCAAATACAATGCCATGCCCGACAGGGCAGAAGTACTGCAGTTTATGCAGACCCATCCATTCGCCACCATCGTTACCGTCAGCAATAATTATCCCACGGCTACACAGTTGCCATTTACCGTATCGGAGACAGACGGTCAGCTTATACTCACCGCACATTTTGCCAAAGCCAATGAGCAGTGGAAGCAATTGACCGATCATCCTGTACTGGTGATGTTCAGCGGTCCGCATGCCTATATCTCACCAACGCATTACGACAGTAAAATGAACGTGCCTACCTGGAATTATACTGCCGTTCATGCCTATGGTGAAGCAACAATCATTACCGGTACCGATGCGGCCTATGCCACACTGGCCGACATGATCCTTCACCTGGAGCAGGGCTATAAAACGCAGTGGGATGAATTGCCGGAGGATTATAAAGCCAAAATGCTGAAAGGCATTGTCCCCTTCAGCATCAGGGTTACCGACCTCCAGGCCAAGAAAAAGATCAGCCAGAATAAGACAGCAGCCGAGCAGCAACGCATCATCACCGCTTTTGAAAACAGCAACCATACAGACGAGCGGGAAATGGCTGCACAGATGAAAGCGTTGAAAACGCAATAGTACACAGGTTAACAGCAGTATGGTATACATAAAAGACGGTGTGATCTCTTCCATCACACCGTCTTTTGTATAAGCTGTTGCTACAGTATCGCCGATAACAGGAATAGTAGTTTAATACACTGCATTTCGCTTTAGTGTAAGTGCTGCTCTTCGCTTAGAGGCAGAATGATCAACCGCAAAAATCAGCATGGCCATTTAATAGGCATAAAAAGCAATGCCCTCCAGCACATAACCCGTAAGGGCAGTGTTGACAAACTCATTGGGGTTCTTGGTGTAAAAATGATCACCCAGTGCCGCATTGAAATAGCGGTACACCGGTACCGATCCGGCTACTGCGGAAGGATACACATAAAAGGCAATGCCTTCCAGCACATACCCGCCACCGCCGCCGCCCAGTTCAGCAGCATTGGCCGTGTAGAAATGATCGCCATTGAAGTTGGAAAAATAGCGGTACACCGGCACCCTGCCCGCCGCAGCACCGGGGAAAGCAAAGAAACCGATGCCTTCAAAAATATAACCCGCATTGCTGCCATTCTGCAGTTCGCTGAAGCCAATGGTGTACAGATGATCCTGCGTGGTAGCCCTGCTGTAATACCGGAATACCGGTGTTGTACCTGCCACAGGCGCATTGGCAGGGTAGAGGAACTGTGTGGTCAGGATATCGAAGTTGGAGAGCGCAGTTGCACCAATACCACACTGCCCGCCATTCATCAGCGAATTAGCATCCGTACCGGTGGGTGTGCCGAGGATATGCATGGCACTGAAATACGCCCCATTGTTCGGGTCTGTACCTGCAACAGGTTCGCCATTGGGCTGCCAGTTGGTATGGCGGAAACCAATACAATGTCCAAGCTCATGCGTAATCGTACGCTGGCGCTGGATAAAAGGATTGCCCGCAATCTGGGCCACGTTGATCCGTACCAAAGAACCCGGTCCGCCATTTACCGGGAAATAAGCCGCCCCGCAAACCCCTGCACCGAGGTTGTTGTTGATGATGAGGATGTTCTGGTTTGCTGCCGTTGTGAGCGTAAACTTCACCCGGCAATTGGGTACGGCATTCCAGATGGCAAGCGCACCATTGATTTCTGCCGTGTACGCATTCATGGAAGGGTCAATCCTTACCGTGATGTTGGGCTGTACACTGTACCCCACATAGTTAGACGTGCCATACTGCTCTGCTTTTGGACCGCTGAAGATGGACATATCCGGGGTACTGTTTTTGGCAAACAGCAGGTCCCCGTCCACAAGGTACTCGCTGCCTATGTCTTTGATCTCACTGTCGCGGTAGCCCAGTTTTTTGATGTACTGGTAAGCCGCATTTGTCTGGTCAAACGTGGTTTCATTCTCCGTAACCAGGTCAGCATTTTTTTTACAGGAAAAGAGGAGGAAGGCTGGCAATACCAGCAAGAGAAGCTTTTTCATAATTGTGTTGTTTTGTTAAGTTAGAAAATGTGTTCTTTTAGCACAATAAAGCTATGACTTATTATTTGATATATTGGCCGTTGCGCAGGAGAAAAATTATGCACATTAAACGATAACCCGTTTGGATGCTGTCATTTTTGAATGAGTACGATGACTGCCACTAAGCGTATGATTTTGTATATTGACCTTAAAGCAATACTGTACCAAATCCATTAACCTTTAGGTAGGGTATCAACGATTAAAAAAGTGGCCGCTGTTCCGCCAGTCCTCCGCGGCGGAGTGAGGACGATGCCCGCCGGCCTGAGGCATGCACAAGCATTCGCTTGGCAAAAGGAAATGGCATAACAGTATTGTTGCACAATTTATTTTGGATCTGTTGATTCAGGTAATGGCGAATGTATTTCAATATATTCCCGTTAAACAAGCCATCACCATAATTATATTTTTTTGTACATTGCGATGCAAAACTCAATATCTAATGCAAAAAGTACTACTCTTAACCGGATGGTTATTATCAGGTACCTTGACCACGATGGCTCAATCCACCACCGATATCTTTCAACTCATACAACGCCGTGACCTTACCCTTCGCCAGATCGATTCCATCGCGCAGCAGCACTTTCTGGTAGCCGGTACGGGCAAAGGAAGCGGATACAACCAATACCAGCGCTGGTATTACGAACAGCAGTTTCACCTCACCGATGATGGTCGTTTGCGCCCGGCAGAAGAAGAATACGCCGCTTTTGAAGAAGCCATGCGCACAATGTCGCCCGGCAGCACCACGGCAGCCTGGGTAGAAAAAGGGCCCTTCTCCTGGAACAGGACCACGGGCTGGAACCCCGGCGTGGGGCGTATCACATCTGTGGGCATCACCGCAGCAGACACTACCGTACTCTATATTGGTTCCCCCGGTGGCGGCATCTGGAAATCAACCAACAGCGGTAACTCCTGGATTCCCTTATCCGATAATGCCGCCAACCGCCTGTCTGTTACCGCCATTACCATCGACCCCGCCAATATCAATCATGTATATGCCGCAGCCTCAGGTACTTTCAAATCAACCGATGGCGGCGCTACCTGGGTAACCCTGTCGGGCATAGCGGGCACGGTACGCAAATTCCTGGTACAACCCGGCAACAGCAATATCGTTTTTGCAGCCAGTACCTCAGGCATTTACCGCTCAGTGAATGCGGGTGGCAACTGGACACAGGTGTCAGCCATCTCCACTGAAGACATTGAGTACAAACCCAACGATGTTAATATCCTTTATGCTACCGGTAGCGGGGTACTCCGTTCGGCAGATAATGGCCAGAGCTGGACAGCCCTTACCGCCGCCGAAGGCATCACCAATACCGGTCGCACCCTTGTAGCCGTATCACCCGCCAACCCCAATGTGGTCTACGTGGTACAGGCCAGTGGCAGTATTTTTGGCCGCTTCTACCGCTCACTTGATGCCGGTATCAGCTTTACCACCCAGGTGGTGGGCAATGCAGCCTCCGGTACCAATTATTTTGGTTATAATGTTGACGGCACCGGTACCACCGGCCAGGCTACTTACGATATGGCCATGTGCGTATCACCTGTAAACGCTGATGAAGTTTACATCGCCGGCATAATCTGCTGGAAAACCACCAATGGGGGCACCAGTTTTACGGCCATCACCGAATGGAGTCTGCCCAACAGTACAGGGTACAACCACGCCGATGTACATTCCCTCACCTGGATCAACAATACCATCTACTCCAGCTCAGACGGCGGCATTTATAAAAGTATTGACAAAGGCGATAACTGGACCGATCTCTCCACCGGTCTGGGCATCCGGCAGTTTTACCGCATCGATTGCGCACCCACCAATCCCGGCAGGTTTGGTGGCGGGGCGCAGGACAACGGCAGCAGCATCTATAACCCAACCGGATGGATTGACTGGCTTGGTGCAGATGGTATGGAAATGGAATTCAGCTATACCAACGCCAATGTGGTGTATGGTACCTCACAAAACGGGCAACTCTACCGCTCCACCAATGGCGGTACAAGTTATGCATCATTACCCAAGCCCTCTGCGGGACAATGGGTAACCCCCTTTGCCGTACATCCGGTAAACGACAGTATTGTTTTTGTGGGCTGGACAGGCGTATTCAAAACAACAAACCGCGGCAGTACCTGGACGAATATTTCAGGCTCCGCCATTACCACCACCCTGGCCTGTCTTACCCTTTCGCTCAGCAACCCCGACTATATATATGCCGCCAATGGCACAACGCTGTATTTTACCCGCGACGGCGGTACCACCTGGAGCCAGAAAACAGCGCCGGCCACCATCACTTCCATTGCGGTACATCCCACCAACCCCCTGAAGTTGTGGATCACCTGCAACAGCAGTACCAGCCGTGTATTTGTATCTGCGGATACCGGTACCACCTTTACCAGTATTGCCGGTACCCTGCCCGCTGTAGCCGCACGCAGTATTGTGATGGATAAAGACGATCCCAAAGAAGGCCTGTACATCGGCATGAATACCGGGGTGTATTTCCGCGACAACAGCATGAGCGACTGGACGCCCTTCCTGACAGGGTTGCCATTGGTGGCCGTCAACGAGTTAGACATTCAGCAATCCGGCCGCATGTTGCGTGTAGCCACCTACGGGCGTGGTGTATGGGAAAATGCACTGGTCAATACCCCCGTGCCCGTACGCTGGCTCAGCTTTACCGTTGCCCGGCAGCGCAACAGCCACCTGCTGCAATGGAACACCGTTGAGAACGCGTTGACAAAAGACTATACAGCCGAGTACAGTCCCGATGGCATCCGCTATACCCCCATCGGAACCCTTCCGGCACAGGCACGTACAAGCGGTACAGCCACCGCCAGCAGTGCCTACCAACTGGCAGATGCACAGCACGCAGGTAAGGATGCCTGGTACCGCATCCGCCAGCAGGATATGGACGGACGGCAATTCTACTCCGCCATTGTACTGGTAAAAGGAGACAATCAACCCGCGCTTGTATTGTACCCCAATCCCGTTAAAGACAGACTGCGCATCAGCATCCCCGGTACGGCGGGCAACAATACCATCATCCTTCAGTTGTACAATACCATCGGCATACGGCTGCTCCAGCAAAACGTCAGCGCAGGCGCGGCAGACATCAACCTGTCAGGCTACAGCAAAGGCCAGTACATCCTTCGGGTAATTGATGGGGATAAAGTTTACCAGGGAATAGTGGTGAAGGAATAAGGGTTTGTATTTCCGGAGCCGTTTACCCGCTTAAATCATGGGGTGGATAGGGCTGGCAGCAGGGTAGTTTTGCAGGGCATCACATGCACGAACCCTTAATTTTGCACCATGCAACAAGTCAATACCAATCCCAATCAACACATTACCCTCATCGGCGCAGGCATCATGAGTGCCACCCTTGGCATATTGCTGAAAGAACTCAACCCCAATTTCGGCATCACCATATATGAGCGACTGGGCGAAGTGGCTGCCGAAAGCAGCGACGCCTGGAACAATGCGGGTACAGGCCACTCCGCTTTCTGCGAACTCAATTATACCCCGCAGCACGAAGACGGATCCATCGATATTACCAAGGCCGTTAAAATTGCCAGTGCTTTTGAACTGTCCAAATCTTTCTGGGCTTACCTGGTGCGCCGGCAGTACTTCGATGCACCAGAAGCCTTTATCAACAATATCCCTCACCTCAGCTTTGTTTGGGGGGAAGACAATGTCGCATTTCTCAGGGCCCGTTATGCCGCACTTTCGCAACACCCCTTGTTTGCCGGTATGCAATTCTCAGCCGACCGGGCCGAGTTGCTGGAATGGATGCCCCTGGTCATGCAGGGCAGGAGCGGGGAGGAGCCTGTAGCTGCCACCCGTATGGATACCGGTACCGATGTGAACTTCGGCAACCTTACCCGGGTATTGTTTCAGCACCTTACCAACCAGCCCGGGGTAGAACTTCTCCTCAACCATGAAGTGCGGGATATGGTTAAACAGGAAGATGGTACCTGGCTGGTGGCATACAAAGACCTCATCTTTGATGAAAAATACGAACGCTATACCGATTTTGTCTTTATCGGTGCGGGCGGCGGCGCCTTGCCCCTGCTGGAAAAATCGGATATTAAAGAAGCAGAAGGTTATGGCGGTTTTCCGGTGAGCGGACAATGGCTGGTTTGCCGCGATGCCGCTACTATTGCGCAGCACCACGCCAAAGTATATGGAAAGGCTGGTCCCGGTGCACCACCCATGAGTGTACCTCACCTCGACACCCGGATTATTGATGGAAAAAAAGCCCTGCTCTTTGGTCCCTTTGCCGGCTTCAGCACAAAATTTCTTAAAAACGGTTCTTACTTCGACCTGCCTGCGAGCATTGAGTTTGCCAACATCATACCCATGCTCAGCGCAGGTTGGCACAACCTTGCCCTTACAAAATACCTGATCCGGCAAGCCACACAGCACCAACACGACAGGATAGCGGCACTACAGGAATATTATCCCCTTGCCGATCCCGATGCATGGGAACTGGCCATTGCCGGACAACGCGTACAGGTGATTAAAAAAGATGAAGAAGAGGGTGGGGTACTGGAGTTTGGTACAGAGCTGGTGTGTAGTGCCGATGGCAGCATTGCAGCACTGCTGGGCGCTTCGCCAGGTGCTTCCACTTCTGTATCTGCCATGCTTGATGTGATTGAACACTGTTTTCCCGAACTGCTGCGCTCCCCGGAATGGCAGCAAAAACTTCAGCAGATGATCCCGTTGTTTCATCCCGGTACCACCAATGCAGAACTGCTGCACCACCGGGCGGTAAACAATGCGGTATTGCGGCTGGATGATTGACGGATAACAATTGCAGCCTTTTAACCACTCAATCCTGCAGCCGTTTCGCGTGTTTTTTCACCAGGTCGCCAAAAGCATAGGTAACCGATTCGCGTTCCCGCGGATCCTCCCCGAACCCATGCTGAAAACCCAGTTTATGGCTCCATTCGTGGGCAGCAATACCTGCAATACCTGCAAGATCACCCTCGTCAATCACCCAGGAAAAAGTATAAAATTCCACTTCATCCTGATCAGCATAACCAATACCATAACCCGATTTGCTGCGTTGTTTGATGATCCAGTGCGGACTGGCGGTACTATCCTTACCCTTCTGGTAAAACTCTTCGGCAGCATACAGGCGATCCACCACCTGCTGGTCACTCAGTTTACGCAGCGGATCATTGGGTACATCAAAATAAAATTTTACCCTGCGCAAATCTGCCTGAAAAAGCGAATCATTCATCACCCTTTCAAAAAGTTGCAGCGCCGCCTGTATCTTTTGGGTCCGCCCGGGCGTAATGGCCTCAATATGCGAAGCATCTACTTTAAAGCCCGTGCCGGTGCGGGTAACAGCAGCAGGACTGGCGGGCGTAACAACAGGCCGGGGCTGTGCCGTACAGCCAATCGTGAGGAACAGCAGGAATAATTTGGACAGCATTGTCATAAGTGATGTGGTGAAAGCGGTTAAATGCCTGAACTAAGGTAGCATTTTTCGCGGAAAATGCCGCCATCCCCTTACAGCCCCGCAGGAATTCCTCCCCCAATATTCCTTACATTTGTCCCTATACAATTTATACAGATGAGAAAAACGATTTCCTTCCTATTCCTGCTGGCCCTCTGCAGCACCAGGTGTTTCGCCGTAGAAGGCATGTGGCTGCCGCAATTACTACAGGCACTCAATGAAAAAGACATGAAAAAAGCAGGCATGAAAATCAGTGCCGCCGATATCTACAGCATCAATAAGAGCAGCCTTAAAGACGCCATTGTCAGCCTTGGCGGCTTTTGTACCGCAGAAGTCATCAGCGATAAGGGACTGATCCTCACCAACCACCACTGCGGTTTTGATGCCATACAAAACCATTCCAGCCTTACCAGTAATTACATCAAAGATGGCTTCTGGGCTTACAACAAAGACCAGGAACTGACCAACCCGGGACTGACAGCCAGTTTTGTCATCCGCATCGAAGAAGTAACCAAAGCTGTACTCGAAGGCGTAACCGCGGCAATGAACGAGAGGGAAAGACAGAGCCAGGCAGACAAGAACATCAATGGCCTGAAAAGCACGGCCAAAAAAGAAGCCTGGCAGGATATACTGATCCGCCCCATGTTTGACGGCAACAAGTATTTTCTGTTTGTAACGGAAACCTATAAGGACGTACGCCTTGTGGGGGCACCCCCGGCAGCCATCGGTAACTTTGGCAAGGATACCGACAACTGGATGTGGCCCCGCCATACAGGCGATTTCAGTATGTTCCGTATATATATGGGTAAAGATGGCCGGCCAGCAGAATATGCTGCCGATAATGTTCCTTATCAGCCCAAACGCGCACTGAAAATATCGCTCAGGGGACTGAAGCCCGGCGACTTTACCATGGTGATGGGCTTTCCCGGGCGTACCAATGAATACCTGTATTCAAAAGCCGTTCAGCAGATCATGGATGTACTTGACCCGGCTAAAATCGGTATCCGTGAAAAAGCGCTGCACATCCTTGATGGGTTTATGCGCCGGGATGAGGGCATCAAAATACAATATGCAGCAAAGTACGCCTCTATCGAGAATGCGTACAAAAAATGGAAAGGCGAAGTGCTCGGCTTAAAGTCCAAAGACGCAGTGGGCAGGAAGAAGGCCGTGGAGTCGGCTTTTGAAAAGATCGTACTGTCCAAGTCCGAGCAGAATATCGGCTATGTCAACCTCCTTAAAAACCTGGAACAGGCATATACAGCTATTGAGCCATACGCGTATGCACGGGATTATTACAATGAGATTTCGCAAAAGATAGAAGTCTTCGCCATCGCCTCGCAACTGAGCAACCTCCCGCGGGCCATCCAGAAGAACGGTGAGGGTGCGTTCCCGGCCTTGCTTGCACAGGCACAAGCCGCCGCTGATGCCTTTTTTAAAGAGTACAATGCTACTGTAGACCAGAAATTGATGGAAGTGCTGATGGCAATGTATGTGAAAGACCAGCCGGCAGCCAATGTATCACCCTATTATAAAAATCTGCTGGCGCAACACGATAATGATCATGCCAAAGTTGCCGCAGCCCTGTTCAGCCAGTCGAGGTTAATCTCGCCGGAGCGGGTAAAAACCCTGCTGCAGGGGGATGCCAAAACGGTGTCTGCTGCCATCATGAACGACCCTGCGCTGCAACTGGCTGCCGACATGCAGCAGGCCTATCTTACCAATGCAGGTACAAAGCTTGCCGAACTGCAGACCAACCTCAACCGGCTCCAGCGCACTTATATGCAGGCACAGATGGATGTTTTCAGCAGCAAAACCTTTTACCCCGATGCCAACAGCACCCTCCGCCTTACTTATGGTAATGTAAAGCCCTACACCCCCCGCGATGGTGTGCAATACGATTGTTATACCTACCTCGATGGGGTGATGGAGAAATACAAGCCCGGCGATTATGAGTTTGATGTGCCTGCCAAACTGATTGAGTTGTACAACAAAAAAGATTTCGGGGCATATGGCGCCAATGGCCGCCAGCCCGTTTGTTTTATCGCCTCCAACCATACCACGGGTGGTAATAGCGGCAGTCCTGCGCTGGATGCCAACGGCAACCTGGTTGGGCTCAACTTCGACCGTGTATGGGAAGGCACGATGAGCGATATCAACTACGATCCGGATATCTGCCGCAACATTATGGTTGATATCCGCTATGTCCTGTTCATCGTGGATAAGTTTGCCGGGGCAAAGAACCTGATTGCGGAAATGACAATAGTGAAGTAGAACATAAGCGTTTTTTGCGTTTTGCCTGTTTCGGTCTAATTTCGCACCACAAACGGCAATGCCGGATCAATCAACAATAAAAATAACAGCAAATATGGCTTATGATGTAATCGTATTGGGCAGCGGCCCCGGGGGGTATCCCGCCGCTATCCGTGCGTCACAATTGGGTAAGAAGGTGGCAATTGTAGAAAAAGAAAGTCTGGGTGGCGTATGCCTCAACTGGGGTTGTATCCCCACCAAGGCCCTGCTCAAAAGTGCCCAGGTATATGAATATGCCAAACATGCAGCAGATTACGGCATTATGGTCAGCAATGCCACGCATGATTTTGGTGGCGTGGTAAAGCGCAGCCGTGGCGTAGCGGATAAGATGAGCAAAGGCGTGCAGTTCCTGATGAAGAAGAATAAGATCGACGTAATTATGGGTACGGGTACCCTGCTTGCCCCCGGCAAACTGGAAGTAACTGCTGCCGATGGTACCAAACAGGTAGTTGAAGCCACCAATATCATCATTGCAACCGGCGGGCGTGCCCGTCAACTGCCCAGTATGCCCATCGATGGTAAAAAAATTATTGGCTATCGCGAAGCAATGGTATTACCCGGACAACCCGGAAGCATGATCATCTGTGGTAGTGGCGCCATTGGTGTGGAGTTTGCCTATTTCTACAACAGTATGGGCACCAAGGTAACCATCGTGGAATTTATGCCGCGCATTGTACCCGTTGAAGATGAAGACATCAGCAAAGAATTGGAAAAGCAATACAAACGCCAGGGTATCGATATTATGACGAACAGTGAAGTGCTGCGCGTGGATACTTCGGGCGATGGCGTAAAGGCAACCGTAAAAACGCCTGCCGGCGAGGTTACGCTGGAAGCAGATATCCTCCTGAGTGCCGTGGGAGTGGTGGCCAATATTGAAGGCATCGGCCTCGAAGCCCTCGGTATTGCCATGGAAAAAGGCAAGATCGTTGTGGATGCAAACCAGCAAACCAATGTAAAAGGGATCTATGCCATTGGCGACTGTACACCGGGACAGGCACTGGCACACGTAGCGAGCAAGGAAGGCATCAATGCGGCGGAACATCTTTCGGGTCATCATCCCGAGCCGATGGACTATAACAATATCCCCGGCTGTACTTATTGCTCACCCGAAATTGCGAGCGTGGGTTATACAGAAAAAGCCGCCAGAGACGCCGGCTACGAAATCAAAGTGGGAAAATTCCCCTTTATGGCCAGTGGAAAGGCAAGCGCTTCCGGTGCTACCGAAGGTTTTGTAAAAGTGATTTACGATGCAAAATATGGTGAGTTCCTCGGTTGCCACATGATTGGAAACAATGTAACTGAAATGATTGCAGAAGTGGTAACCGCCCGTAAATTAGAAACCACTGCACACGAAATACTGAATGCAGTGCATCCGCACCCCACCATGAGTGAGGCAATGAAGGAAGCCACGGCCGTAGCTTACGGAGAAGCGATTGATATTTAAAAGGGTTAATCTTACGCAGATAAGCCATGCTGAAAAGCATGGCTTTTTTACTGGCGAAAATATATGACACCTTTGGGTGATTATTGACGTATATGGGTATAGATAGCGGGGTAATCCGGAATAATCGTAAAATACTATGCAAGTCATACCAGAAAGCAGTCTTATAGCGCAACTTAAGGCGGAGGACAATGCCGCATTCACGGTCTTATACGGGCGCGCTTTGCCGGCCATTGAAAAATACATCGTTCATAACCACGGGGATGCTGCCGATGCAGCGGATGTTTTCCAGGAAGCCATGATTGTATTGCTGCAAAAACTGCGGCAGGAGGATTTTGTGCTTACGGCATCCCTCAACACCTATCTTTTTGCCATAGCCCGGAACCTTTGGCTGAAACGGTTGCGCGACCGGCGACTGGTAATGGTTGGCAACATTGAACAATATGACGATGAAAATACCGGCATTGCGTTTGAGTTGCAAACAGTACCTGCCCCGGAAGAAAAATTAACCTCCTGGCTGACAAAAATTACCCTGAACTGCCAGCGCATCTTAAAGGCCATTTTCTTTTATCGCGAACCCATGGGAAGCCTGATGCAGAAAATGGGCTGGAAAAACAAACACACCGCCGCCAACCAGCAATACAAGTGCATACAGCAGATCAAAAGAGAAAAAGGTAAGGAAAAAGAAGACTGACAGTTTTTATGTTGAAGCCGGATTTTGCAGTTGCCAGCAAAATCCGGGTTGATTGGTATTATGCCGCAGGGAAAAAAAATATCCGTAAGCAGATGGGTGATCGGTAAAGCCTCCCGGTATTAATGACTGAAACAAAATATTTTCAACATGAAAAAAGTAAAATCAATTGTTGCCATGCTGCTGCTGGCAACCAGTTTTGCGGGTTATGCGCAGGACAACCGCCCGATGCCGCCAGAATCAGCAAATCCCGGACTGATTGCCGTTGTTAACCGGGCCAACTGGTGTGCCATTTGTAAGGCAAACGGACAACGCTTTGCCGGAGTGCTGATGCCTTATGCGGCAAAAGGCGTAAACATTTATTTTAATGACCTTACCAATGAGGCGACAAAAGCCGCTTCAAAAACGGAACTGCAGCGGGCAGGCGTGTATGAGGCGGTAACAACGATTCCTGCAAAGGGAGTTGGTAAAATGCTCAAAGCCTGCGGACTTAAAAAGGACAGGAAACTGTCAACAGAAGTATCGGGCATAGTGATTTTCATCAACCCCAAAACACACCGGCAGATCAGGCAGCTAAGCATTACTGTTGCTGACGAAACCATGAGAAATACCATTGATAAACTTTTAAAGTAAGTACAATGAAAAAGCAAACAAAAATCATCCTCTGTATTATTTCCGTATCGCTGCTGACGATGTGCCTGTATCATTTTTTTGGATAAATCAAACCTGTACAAATGAAAGAATCAATCAACGTCCGGGGCATTAAGGAATTTGAAGGCGATGGGGTAAGCTGTCCCATCATTCCGGCCAACCTGCCCTGGTACAAGAAAGCAACACTTACCTTTTTTCGTTTTGGCGTTTGTCCCGCATGTATTACTATGAGTGTAACATACAGTATGGGTAAATTCTTCCGGCGGCTGACGGGAAAAAAGCAACCACCAAAGGGGTAACGCAGGCTGCATCGCAAGCCGCGGGTTTATCAGCTATAGACCGGGGTTTTACCAGGCTGTACAACAGTTTTGGTAAAACCCCGGTTGTATTACAGGGCTTCGCTGCATGAGCCCTGTTTATGCAACTGCCGCCTTGCAGCAATTCCGGGGCAATGGCATATGCACGCAGAAACAGCTTAAGGCTGTAACGGAAAATTAATTTTGCCGGTCCGGAATATTACTCTACATTTGTAGAGCATAATACATAAACATAGAGTAATGGCATTATCAAAATCAGAGGAACAGTTGATGGAGCTGATCTGGAAACAGGAAAAAGTATTCATGAAAGACCTGATCGACAGTTATCCTGCGCCCAAACCCGCGGGCACCACGATTGCCACCCTGTTGAAAAGGATCTGCGATAAGGGCTATGCAGATTATACGACCTTTGGCAATTCCCGGCAATATTATCCATTGGTAAAGAAGGCGGATTATTTCTCCCGCCAGGTAAAGGGGATGATCAAAAACTACTTCGACAATTCGCCCATGCAGTTTGCTTCTTTTTTTACAAAGGCCACCAACCTCACCAGTGCCGAGTTGGAGGAGCTGAAAAAAATCATTGACCAGGAAATCAAAAGAAAGAAAAAATGACAGCATACCTTATCCGCATGGTGCTTTGTTCGGCATTGTTTATACTCGTGTATAAGGCATTGCTGGAAAAGCAACGCATGCATGGGTTCAACCGGATTTACCTGCTGGCTGCCCTTGTGCTGCCAT
This sequence comes from Chitinophagales bacterium, assembly GCA_013298665.1. Lineage (GTDB taxonomy): Bacteria > Bacteroidota > Bacteroidia > Chitinophagales > Chitinophagaceae > Ferruginibacter. Next base: position 10,470 of record JAAFIK010000063.1, on the reverse strand, counting down.
TGCTGATACCACTGCTTTCGTTTACGGTTGAGCAGGGTACATGGCCAACGGTGGAAGAGGCTTTACCCGACAACCTGGTACCTGCCCGCGCGGGGGAACAGCAATCATTTGCCCCTGCGATAAAAACTGCTGACCTTCCGGATTGGCTGTGGATAGGTTATGCCGTGATAACGGGCTGTTTGCTTTTACGCTTTACCCTTTTACTCTTCGGTGTTTTCCGCACCATCCGCAGGCATACTGTTGTTCCTTCCCCGTACGCAAAGCTTGTGCTGATCAACAGTAACCTGGTACCGCATAGTTTCCTGCATTACATTTTTATCAGCAAGGCTGCTTATGCTGCGGGGCAAATCGAAACGGAAATCCTCCTGCACGAGTCTGCACATGTGCGGCAAAAACATTCCTGCGATATATTACTGGCAGAACTGCTGCAGGTATTTTGCTGGTTTAACCCCTTCCTGCTGTTGTACCGAAAGTGCCTGCGGCTGAACCATGAGTTCCTGGCTGATGCCGCCGTTGTGGAGGCAGGTACTGACCCTGTGGCTTACCAATACCTGCTGCTTGGGCAATCCGGGAAGTCCGGCAGCCCCATGCTCGCCAGCCGGTTCAGTTATGCTTATGCCGTAACCAAAAAACGATTAATCATGATAACAAAAACAAGTTCATTCCGTCAGTCCTTGTGCAGACAAATTGCACTTATTCCAATAATGGCTATAGCCGTACTGCTGTTCAGCGCAAGGAGTTTTGCGCAGGACACGGTTATTACGCCCCGGCCTGTACCGGCCCGTGTGCCTTCAACAGCAGAGGGGGTATCGCAGGCCTTGCTTGATGAGTATGCCGCAATTGTTGATGCTGCGAAAAGCGCGGAGGGTAAACTGGTATTCAATAAATTTTCTGCCGGCAATAAAAAGCGGCTGGAAACCATCTTCCTTGCGATGAGCAGGGAGCAGCAATCCCGGCAACAGGTGATGTTTGTTCCTGCACCGCCACCATTCACGAAGGCCATGCCGGCAAAAGCGCAGTTGGAGGTATGGAAAAATGCCCAACAGTATGGAGTCTGGATCGACGACAAACGCGTGAGTAATGCTGTGCTGGGTAAATACAAAGCGGAAGATTTCGGCCACTTCTTTGTAAGCAGGCTGTCTAAAAACGCGGTTAACTATGGCAGGCATTATTACCAGGTTGATCTGATGACCACCGCGTATTACGATACCTATTACCGGCAGACACTTGCCAATGCCAAAAAATATTATATGGTGATAGCGTCACGCCGCAGCACGGGTAGCTGATATGGGCGATTTTGGCCTGATGTGATGCCGAAGTTTATCGTATAATGGCCTACATTTGTTTTCCGCGATGCTGCGGCATACAATCATTATACAATGGAAAAAAAATTGATCAGTTCCGGATCCGCATTTGAAGCACAAATAGGCTACTCACGAGCCGTGGTGGTGGGTCAAATGGTATTTGTTTCAGGCACTACAGGGTTTGATTATGCAACGATGACCATTTCGGAGGACATTGTGGTACAGACGAGGCAGACCATTAAAAATATTGCAACAGCACTGGGCGAGGCAGGTGCTTCGCTGAAGGATATTGTCCGTGTACATTATATCCTGCCCGATGCCGCACAATTTGAACAATGCTGGCCGGTACTCCGGGAATATTTTGGGGAGATCCGTCCCGCAGCAACGATGTTTGCGGCCGCGCTGGCAGACGACAGGATGAAGATAGAGATTGAGGTAACCGCGGTGATGGCAGGCTGACCGGCATCCTCCCGGTTCTCTGCCATTGTTGTTTTCCGTATCTTTATCCTGCATCATAGTACGATCAGCCGTATGACGCCCCTTTTCAAAAAACTCAATTTTAAAGACCATCCTGCCATTGTGGTGGTCAATGCCCCCGGCTCTTTTGCCGCCGAATTAGCGGCGATGGAAAAACTTGTTCCGGTTGCAACCACGCTGAAAGCAGCGAAAGCCATCACCTTCGCCCTTGTGTTTGCCACCCGGCAGCAGGAAATAGACCAGGCCGTGAAGACCCTGCACCCCAAACTGCAGGGCGATGCGGTATTGTGGTTTTGTTATCCCAAGGGCAGTTCAAAAAACTACACCTGCGATTTTAACCGGGATACGGGCTGGGCTGCGCTGGGTAAACTGGGTTGGGAGCCCGTGCGGATGGTGGCGATTGATGCCGACTGGAGTGCGCTGCGTTTCCGCGATGTTGATTATATCAAAACAATTACCCGGCGGGAAAGCCATGCGCTAACGGATGCGGCAAAAAAAAGGACATCGCAGAAGGGGAAGTAGGGGATGGGTACTTACTTCAGGTGATGGGTGGCCGTGGATAACTGTTATGTGTTGTGCGGCTTTAGTGATATCTCAGGATGGTACATAATACGCAAATGATTGCGGCGGAACAAGGTTGTAATCACTCTTTAAACATTTTGGTACGTGGGCGTATGGCATAATTGCTTTCAGGTACGTTTAAAAATCAAAAACCTGAAAAATTTTGTACCGGAGCATAATAGTATGACGGGATTGGGTTAACATATTTATGGATTCCGGGGGCTATTTTTTTGCTGCAATCTTTATGTCGAATTCAATGTAATCCGAAATGATTTTATCCGCTAAGTCAGCATAAAACTTTCCTGATTTATACCGGACACCCCATAGTGTTCGATCAATGACCAGCTTACCATTTGCTTTGACAATTCCATTCTTCACTTCCGTTTTTGCTGAAAAAGTAACCGGGTGTGTGATACCTTTAATGGTCAGGTTACCGGTAATTTTCTTATCCTCAACATTTATTGATGCGACCCTGGTAATGGCAATTGCAGAAACGGGGAATTTGTCAACATCAAAAAAATCAGGATCCTTTAAGTGCTTTATAAGGTTATTATCACTCCTGTGGCCATCATCTTCAATTGTACGCATATCCACTTCAACGGTACCACCCGTAAGTTGACCGTTTTCAATCATCAATTCCCCTGTTGATATGTAGACGTACCCGGTATGCGCCCCTTCAACACTTGACCCTTTCCATGTTACCACACTTTCGCTTGTATCGATTGTGAAATATTTTTCATCTCCGGCATGTAAGGATAAGGGGCTTGCCGATGCCTTATTTTTATTGTCCTCTTTTACAGATCCACCGCAACCGGACAATAAAGGAGCGATAATTAAAATCAAGTAAGTGATTGATGGTTTGTTGTTCATACCAGAGAAATAATATTGATTAATAGTAATTGAGAAATGATCTTTTAACCGGCAATACATATTATTGCCGACCGGCTGCATTTTTAAAGTCCGTGATGATCTTTCCATCATACCGGTACACACCATCTAAAGCGCCAAACCAGATATTTCCTTTACTGTCTTCTAAGATTCCGAAGATCATTGGTTTGTTTGCTATTGTGGTTACCGTTGGCTTTTTATCGGTCAATGTCTTTTCATCATACCGCGAAACTGTCCAATCTTTGGCATTAGCGCTTTCTGAACTGGTCCAGATATTCCCTTTTTTATCTTCGTAGATATAGCCCACAAAATGGGGTGTAAAATTGGTAAATGTTTTTCCGTCATAGTGCCAAAGGCCATCATAACCACCCAGCCAGATATTGCCTTTTTTATCTTTGATTATCGAACGCACATTTATAAAAGGTTTACCGTCTTTATTGGTGATAGTGGTAAATGTCTTTCCGTCATAAACGGTGGCATAGCCCCTTGTACCAAACCAAAGTTTTCCTGTGTTGTCTTCAATGATCGCATTAACATCATTATGCATCCAATGGACTTCCGGAAGCGGACGCTGGTAGAATGAAATGTACCCGGAATCGGCCTCCGCATGAACAGAATCAACGGCAACATAGAAAGAATCAGCCGCCGTATGCACAGAATCAGCCCCACCATAGACTGAATCAGCCGCAGTAAGGAGAGGTACTTCGCTCATTTTTAAATTTTTAAAGTTTACCTGTCCGGCAGACAGGGATTTTCCATCGTATCGGCTTGCTCCGTTTCCGGTTCCGAACCAGACGGCCCCGGTTTTATCCTCATAAATGTTTGTGACTTCATTTCCGGCAAGCCCATCCCTGGTGGTGAAATTCCGAAACGACCTCCCGTCGTAACAGTAAACACCTGCGCCAATAGAAGCGAACCAAAAATTACCTTTTCTGTCTTCTAAAACAGAAAAGAAGCGGGCCGAACTCACTTCACTGGTGATATTAGTAAAAGATTTTCCATCGTATTTAAAAACACCTTCCCATGAAGTAATCCAGATATTGCCCTTTCTGTCCTGCTTAATTGTACGAACTATGCCCTTGGGTCCCTGAGAACCGGATACGGCTTTGGGTTTAAGGGAATCCTGAGCGCCATTTTTTTGTTGGGCCTGCACGGGAAAATTGATTACCCCGGCCAGCATGATAATCAAGCCGTACAATACATTTCTTTTATGTTTCATATCCTGTCAAAATTGTTTCAGCGAATCTACCTTGTTATTTTTCGGCTTGCGCGATTTGGATTGTAAATAAAAGTGTAACCTTTGTAAATAATATGTTGACATGATGTTTTTTAGAAGAGATACCCTGTCCGGGAAACGTAAATACCTGTACGGATCGTTACTACTTGTGTTTATCTCTCTGATCTGCGTGGCATTCAGCATGGCGGGAAGTGACGACTTTGATATTGCCAGGAGGGAAATTCTACTCCGCCGGATCGGACATGAAATACTATTACAGTCCGGCGACAGTGTATCCCGGGTACTTCCGGTTAAAAGAAATGCCGAAAATGAATACCAGATCAGTTTTGAGAACGCTTTTACTTTTCAACCCGACTTCCTCGTGAATACTACCCGGCGCTTGTTAGCCCGGGATCCGCTTGCAAGTGATTATGTTGTTAACGTACTGAACTGTGCCAATGCCAGTGTAGCTTATGGATATGCGATATCCAAAAATAAGAAAGATGATATGGTGGCCTGTATAGGAAGAACACAACCCATCGCATGTTACATGATCAATATTAAATTTAAACCAACGGGTATACCTGCAGCAAAGCATGAATATTTTTGGGGCGCCCTGTTATTTTTAGCACTCGTTGGATTTATTTTTTCGAGGGTCATCAAGCCGCGGAAGGTCTTGCCTGACTTGTCTGCCTTACCTGACAGCGGGCATACAGGTATGTTCACTTTGGGGTCGATGTTGTTCGACACGGAGGCTCGTAAGCTCATGATCAACGGAAAGACCATAGACTTGACCAAAACTGAAACCCGTGTACTACGCATTTTCGCTTTGTCTCCTAACGAGACTATTGAGCGAAGCCGGCTGCAAAAGGAGATATGGGAAGATGAAGGCGTTATAGTGGGCCGCAGTCTGGATATGTTCATCTCAAAACTCAGGAAAAAACTGGAATCCGATCCCGATATCAGAATTACTGTTATTCGCGGCAAAGGCTACAAGCTTGAAATTGGCGCTTAGGAACGCTTTCCACTCCTGACGGATGTTGTTTTCCTGGAAAAAGCAGGAATAGTCGCCGGGCTGAAAACTGTTGTCCTGGTCAAAGGCTACCGACCAAAGAAACTGTAAATGTATGTGTACAAAACTTGTCCCGGCGACTCCGGAAGAAACAACCGCCATCAAACAACGTTTAGCGCATTGAGCGTCCAGGTGGAAGCCGGCACCCGGTTCGGCTGATGGAAGTCTTTGTTGATAAGCTTAACCCAGATCAACGAGATTCAGTAAAATAAATCCACCTGCTATACGGCTAAATGTTAGCGGAATGTGGTTTGTCGTTAGCGTATTTATGCGTTAAATTATACCAATGTTTTTTTCTTGTTTGCATCTGTCAAGCGAGTTTTTGTCGCTGATTTTTGCAGCGGCATTTTTTTACCTGTTGCTTTATAATAAGTGATTATCTCACTGATTTTTTTTCTGTCTGCCACTGTCAAAGGTGTTGGGTCAACTACGAAGTCAATGCCTGCCGGTTCCTTTATGTATCCCATTGTCTTTTTAATTTAAGTTGGAAAATATTTTTTTAAGTTGGAAAATATTTTTTAATTAGTTTAAGCGCTTCTTGTGGAAAGATTACCATTTTGTGTCCGCCAATATGTGTCGCACCTAAAGTTTTTTCATAATGTTCAATCAATCTTGTTTTGGAAGTGAAGGAAACGAAACCCTGATAACCCTTGTCCCACGAAGATTTGCACGTAAAAGCAAACATATTACCAGGAACTCCCTCATAAAGTTTGTTCTTTCCTAAGTTGAATGGTGAACTTTCAATAAGGTGTAAGTAGTAATGGTCGTTGTAATCGCTAATGCTTAAAAGTCCTTGTATAATATCCGGATTGTTTCTGATTGTCAATTTGAAAACCTGTCTGTCCTTTAGCTTAAACTCATTTTCCCAATTGAAAAGCCAGCCATTTTTCTTGATGGCATTTTTTAAGTCTGCTTTTGTTATCCGATGAACATCAGTCGGGAAACTGTCGCCAGAAATGGTATTAACAATGCTGTTTGTTAACTTGTCAATCTCAATTCCTGCATGATATTTGGTATGTTTGGCCACGTTCCAAAGATACAAAATATGAAGTTTATTATGTAGATAAATACTTGAACTGCAGTAGGTTGTACTATTACCCCTAACGGCAGTTTGCCGCATAGACGGCACAATCTGTTCAACCCTGTTAGCAATCGGGGCTTCATTGTTGGCGCTGCACGCCCGGGGAAGCCTTCGTTGTTGGGCGCAGCTTTATTTGGAAATTATTACCGGACCAGTTGGCAAAGGCGGGGTATCTAAATATGTTTTAACTTTTGGTGTAAGCATTGTCAATTCGGAATATGTGTTAACAGTTGCCGTCAAAACAAAAACAGTAATTGTATATTTTGAAAAATTTTGTTGGTATTGTAAGTTTTTATCAAAAGTCAGCAAAGCGTCAAAAGAATTCTCAAGTAGTAATTTCAGAAGTTCACCATTTTTGATTCCATTCCAATATTTATCACGAACTGTATAAACTTCATGGTCAGAAAAGTCAAGCTTTAATTTTTTTGGTAAATTTTCATCAAGCAACAGCTTCATAAATGCTTTCAACGTTTTTAGAAGTTAAAAGTTTGCTTGCAATGTCAAGTAATGCAATTGCCTGTTCTTTTGTAACACCAGGAAAATCGTCCAAAAATTCATCTAGTGAAACTCCGGCTTCTAAATGATCAAATAGTGTTTCCACTGGTACTCGTGTTCCGGTAAAAACAGGTTGTCCGCTTAATATCTCAGGATCAATATTGATAATGTACTTTAGTTCCATAGAATAAAGTTAACAAAAAAATGGTAAACCATGTAGTTGAGTGCCCGGAAAAGTTGCACACAACGACAGTGTGTGAAAAGCCCTGCCGCTCACCAAATATACAAATTGTGTGAATCGCCATATTTTTGTATGATTTTTGTTGCTGTAAGATATACAGTTTATACAAGGATACTGGCCTACAGTATCCAAAGATGGAAAGAACTGTGCATTTACACCACCAACGGCGGCATCAGTATTGATAACAATCCGGTTGAAAACAGTATACGCCCTGTTACTATCGGCAGAAAGAATTATTTATTTGCAGGCAGTCATGAAGCAGCCCAGCGCAGTACCATGCTCTACTCTCTGCTAGGCACCTGCAAATTGCACAGCATCATTCCCTTCATCTGGCTGCGTGACGTTTTGCACCGGATCCCCAATAACCCATCAATAAAATAGGCTGCTGGCGTTTGTCTTAGATTGATTTTGCTTTTTGTAAAATATTATTAAAATGATCTATGTCCGACAGGAAGTTTGGTAAATCTTTGTCTATCCACACAAGGAAAGTAAGCATTTCATTGTACTGTTTCTCTAAGTCTTCTAAACTATTAAAGATTGGTTCGTAATGGTAAATTCTATTTCTTAATGTCCTGATGCGATACAATGCGTCTGCAATTGTATCCCTTTGTCTAAGGTATTTAGGTGTGTTTCTAAATATAAGCCTTAGCTCTTTCCATAGCAGTCCTGTATAATTTCTGTTAAATAACCTGTTCCAAAAACCAAAATTGAGTTCAGCAATTATTGTGTCAGGCGTTATATTTTTTCTTTGGGTTGAAACCTTTTGTATTGCTTCTGAAACTGATGGCAAGAATTCTGGCGGCAAACGATTTTTAAACCAGTACGGGTCACTAAAATGATTTTTCAATGTCTCATTCACAGCATTTCTCAAACATACTTCAAGCACTGATAAAATGGGGTAGAAGGCTTCTGAAAGTTCAATGTTGACTTTGTAAAGCTGATAGGCTTTATCAAAATCGTTACTTGTTTTGGCAAGATAAACGTTGAAACGGGGGCTTGATAAGTAATATTTTAACTGCTGTTCAGTCATATACCTGTTGCAAATTTGCAAAGAAATTTGCACTAAACCGAATTAATGGTTATTTTTACTTCGTGATGCTGGTTCCTCCTCTCCCAAACTCGTGTTGGTGATGAAACCAGCTTTAGTTTTTATACAAGTCTGCCTTTTATAATTCTTTATGAATCTTCTTCACGGATGCTGTAAAAGTAGTATCTGCGCAATCCCTCTTTCATTGAGTGCTAAAGGGAATATCAGTTGAGTTGGACTTTTCAGTCAATTCATTTATGCTTACGATTGTTGGAGCAGGGATACAATCTCCAATAAATAATGCTTCTTGTCTTTCCCGAACGGGAAGTGTACCAGTAATTGCACTTACACTATTCCCGTTCTCTTTCCTTCATCTGCCCACCATTCTTTTGCAAATTTAGTGAACGCCACGGCAAGTTGATATCAAAACAAAACTGCACCGTTGCTCCTGCTGTCAAACGGGTACGCTTATCACCATTGTCATCTTTGGTAAGCGTGAACTTCCCGGGCAGTATAAGACGTAGCAAAACACCAGTGTCTGTTGACACGGACGGATCGTTTATAGTGTATTTTTTTATCATGATCAATCAGTAAGTAGATTTTAGCTAATTATCAGTCGCATCTTCAATTATAACCGGAAGCTGTTCAAATAAATCTTTCCAATTAAATATTGAAGGGATTTCCTTTCCATTTAACCAAAAAGTCGGAGTTCCTTTTATTGAAAGTTGATTATTCCACTTCACAAATTCTTGTAATATAGGTTCAACATTTGGTACTGGTGTATTAAGCGGATATTTAGATATTAATTTTTCAAGAGACATTTCAGAATACCAGGAATGTAATATGTCTTTTGTTGCGGTTGGGTGTTGGGTTATATATTGTATTATGTGTTTGGAAACAATAAATTTTGAATCTTCATTTTTCAAGTTATCCTCTGTTAATGTAAACCTAATGCCAACTCTGACTTTTTTGGGGTATTTACTCTCCAGTTCATGTACATGCTTATGTGCTAGTGCACATGGGTCGCAAAATGGGTTACAAGCAATAAATAAATTGAAGTCAGCTTGCTCATCCCCAAATGCAATTTTTTCATCTAATCTAATTAAGCATTCTTCTGTTACGGGTTGCCAATCGAGAACTGATAGAAAAATTCTTGGATTTCTTTTTAATCTCCTATAAAGAGTATAATAGGTATTATTCTTGACATTTTTAAGGAATATTTCTTTTAATAATAACCAAATAGTTGTAATTGTTAAAAATAACAAAGCCAGAATAAGAATGTTATAAGCGTTAAGTAGATTGTAAGCACTATGCAGGTTGCCAAGTATAAACAGACTTGTTGATGAATTTATTATAATTATTAAAAGAACACCTATACATAAAGTACAAAATTGCTTAAGAACTATGATTTGATAGTATAATGAATAAAAAGGAAAAACTAATGATGCTATTGAAATTAGATATAAAGGCGTTGGGGAGATGGTCTGTGATGTACTACTTATCAGTAAATATACTAATGATGTAAAAAAGTAGATTATACCTGCATCTCCCCAGGTAAACCATTGAAATATCTTTGCCCCCTTGCTCTGTAAAACTTTTTCGCATCCAACTTTTTTTGTAAGCTTACAAATCATGTCACTTAGGCTATTAGAAATGCCAAGTTCTTTCTCAATAACAAAATAGGATAAAATAAAGCCTGTTAAATTTGAAATAAGTAAAAGGGTTTCCTTTAATGCAAAAGAGCTTAGTGAAAGTATAGAATAAAATAAAGCTAACGTGCTTAGTATGAAAAGATACTTTAGAATGTTTTTATTACTATCTTGTGTTAAACTGGTACTGTTTTCACTATTGCCAAAGGGTAAAATATTTTTTTTAATTGTTAAAACTATCCCCGAGATATTTAATTTAATCAAACTATCTATTGCTGTTAAATCGCAAGATGTGTTATCAAAAAAAATAATTTTCTCGAAACCTTTTAAACCGTATCCATACGAGCAACCACATATTGTTGCCCAAGTAAGTACTGTTTAGTTTTGCATCATGTCATCAAAATCATCCATGCGCCAGGAGCGTTACAATATGATAGCAGACTGGCAGCAAAGCGGCCA
>JAAFIK010000062.1 GCA_013298665.1 Chitinophagales bacterium | reverse complement strand
CTGAGTACTGCTCCTCCAGCTATCTGGTACGAATCTTGATACCACGTGGTATAAAATCATGAAGAGTTTTACAGAATCAACTAAAGTATTTATATTCGCACCCTGTGGTTACCCCCAACGCAATAAAAAAGAAAACCTTTCGTTAATTAATTTGCAAAACGAATGCACATGCAAAATTTACTTTCAGGCAGAAGCCTGATGATCCTGGCAGCCGCGGCCATTTCCCTGAGTTCCTGTAAAAACGGAGGCATCTTCGGTAAAAAGAAGGGCAAATCCGATGTTACAGGCTGGAATTATGATGACAAAAACATGGGCAATTTCCATGTGGCTAAAATAAAATACCCCAAGGCAGGCCCGGGTTTGGTGTTTGTACAGGGCGGTACCTTTGTAATGGGTGCCAAAGACGAGGATGTAATGGGCGACTGGAACAATGTTCCCCGCCGTATTACCGTACCTTCTTTCTTCATCGATGAAACAGAAGTAGCCAACGTACACTACCGCGAATACCTCTACTGGTTAGAAAATACATTCAGCAACGATACCGCCATCATGAAAAAAGCCCTGCCCGATACCCTGGTATGGCGTGAAGAACTGGCGTATAACGAGCCTTATGTGGAGTATTATTTCCGCTATCCTTCCTACAATTACTATCCTGTAGTGGGTGTAAGCTGGAGACAGGCACACGATTTTTGTATCTGGCGTACCGACCGTGTAAACGAACTGAACCTGATGAAAAAGGGGTACATGAAGAAAGATGCGGCCAAAAGGGAGATGAAAGGAGGCGGTGGAGATGGTTCTTTCAACACAGAAACCTATCTTTTCAACCCCGAACTGATCCAGAACAGGGCCAAACCCAAAAAATCTGAATTTAAGGACATCAATGGTAAGCCCCGTACTACTGTGCGCATGGAAGATGGTGTGCTGAACATGGGCTACCGTCTGCCAACAGAAGCAGAATGGGAATACGCCGCTTATGGCATCCTCGACCAGAACCCTTCTCCCCGCAAAAAAGAGAAAAAGAGCGGTGAGGAACTGGTATCCAACCAGCAGATCTATTCCTGGAGCAATAATCCTAATGGTCTTCGCGACAACCGCCGTGGTAGCTGGCAGGGTAAATTCCTGGCCAACTTTAAGCGTGGCGGTGGTGATAACATGGGTGTGGCCGGTGGTTTGAACGACCGTGCTGCCATCCCCGGTGAAGTAAGGGCATTTTACCCCAACGCCTTTGGGTTGTACAACATGAGCGGCAATGTAAGCGAGTGGGTACAGGACGTGTACAGGCCGATGACTTCCATCGACGGGCAGGATTTCAACTACTTCCGTGGTAACAAGTTCATGAAATATTACAAAAATGCTTCGGGTGAGTATGAAAGGGATACGATGGGACGTCTCAAGAAAGTGGACATTCCTGACGAAGAAGTTAAAAACCGCCGCAATTACCAGCGCAATAACGTGATCAACTACCTCGATGGTGACTCTGCAAGCCAGGCATTTTATGGCTACGGCATCACCTCCCTGATCAGCGACCAGTCGCGGGTAATCAAGGGTGGTAGCTGGAACGACCGTGCCTACTGGCTGTCGCCCGGCACACGCCGCTTCCTCGAAGAAGACCAGGCCGCAAGTACAGTAGGTTTCCGTTGCGCACAAACTTATCTTGGTCCTCCTGAAGGCCCCGGCTTTAAAGAAGGTAATATCTTCGGTAAGCGTAAGCAGAACTCCCGTAAAAAGAAGAAATAACGATTTGATACTGAATAATAAAAGCCTCCTGTTCACAGGAGGTTTTTTATTTATGCCCCGTACACTATTTTTGGGTTATGGAAATACAATCATTATACGCCATTTACCGGCAATTCCCCGCTGTACAAACAGATACACGCAGGCTGAAACCCGGCGATCTCTTTTTTGCACTCAAAGGCGATAACTTTAACGGCAACCACTTTGCGCGCCAGGCATTGGAGGCCGGTGCCGCCCGCTGCGTGGTGGATGAAGATCCCGGTTTTACCGATGAACGCCTGGTGATGGTGGATGATGTACTCACCACCCTGCAGCTACTGGCACTCGAACACCGCAAATCCTTTATTGAAAAGCAGGTGCCCTTTATTGCCATCACCGGCAGCAATGGCAAAACCACCACCAAAGAATTGGTACACGAGGTATTATGCACGCGGTTCCGTACCTATACCACCAGGGGCAACCTCAACAATCATATCGGCATACCCCTCACCATCTTATCGGTAAAGCCCGATGCAGAGATGGCCGTTATCGAAATGGGTGCTAATCACCAGAAAGAGATTGAAAGTTATTGCCGCTATACCCTGCCCACACATGGCATCATTACCAATTGCGGCAAGGCACACCTGGAGGGCTTTGGGGGTGTTGAAGGCGTACGCAGGGGCAAGGGCGAACTGTACGACTACCTTCGTGCCAGCCAGGGCACCGCCTTTGTCATGCAGGACTATGATTACCTGCGGCAGATGAGCGCGGGCATTCCGCATATCGTTACCTATGGTACCGCGGAGGCCGGTACTACCGGGCAGGTCACCAACAGCAACGACCTACTGGAAGTACGTATTGACAACGGGGAAACACCCTTACTGCTCTCCACACAGTTGGTAGGGGCATACAACCTGCCCAATGTATTGGTAGCCGTTGCCATCGGCAAATACTTTGGCATCCCCCTTACAGATATCGCGGCTGCCATCACAGGCTATACGCCTTCCAACAGCCGCAGCCAGTTGATGGAGAAAGATGGCAATAAGATCATCCTCGATGCCTACAATGCCAATCCCACCAGTATGCGTGCGGCCATCGAAAACTTTGCAAAGATGGCGGGAGAAGATAAGGTATTGCTTATCGGGGGCATGATGGAACTGGGTGATGAAAGCCTGGCCGAACATGAAGCCATTCTTCAACTGATTGGCCAATACCCATGGAAGGCGGTTGCGCTGGTGGGGGGCGATTATGCCAGGCTCACACATCCCTACCTGTATTTCGGTGATGCAGCGGCGGCAGGTAACTGGTTGCGGCAACAGGCCTTCCGCAAATGTATATTGCTCGTAAAAGGCTCCCGCAGTATGCAGATGGAAAAAGTACTGGAAGAGGCATAATCAGCAGCCCGGCAAAACGGTGGTACAACAGGTAAACCAACGCCTCAATTGCCCAGTACCGTTTTCATTTTCTGCCGGAACAAATGATTGGTGAGCACGCCAAGTTCAAAGGCATTCATCCAGCCCTGCAGGCGTTCGTTTTCCTGTTCGGTGAGGTTGTTGAAGAAATAAGCCATTTCAATCTGCATATTTTTCTTCGTCGTGACATACAATGCCTTCGTGAGTACCCATGCCGTACTGCCACCCTTTGTTCCAAAGTGCCGGAGCCATTGGCGGTTGGCAGGATTTTCCATGGCAGATTCCAGTACTTCTGAAAGTATGCCATAAGCATTATCATCAAGGTACTTACGGTTATTAAGCACTTTGCACAGTTGTACATACTCCTTTGTGGTGGAGGCGGTGAGCCTGTCGCTCCACACCTTTTGCATGTTCATACTCAGCTCCTCCACCCGGAAGCGGGCTTTAAAACTACTGTCGTACTTAAGCTGGTTGTGGATCATGGCGATGATCTTGCAGTACTGCTCCTCAGGCATTTTTCTGATCTCTTTGAGGATTTTATCCTCCCGCATCTTTTTGGGGTTCTGGTACAGGAAAAGGGCAGACACCAACGGGAAGATGGCCGTATGCTGCCGCAGACTGAACAACTGTACATTATTTTTTACATTGTCCAACCCCAGCAAGTCCATCAGGTATTCGGTATTCGCATTGCTGCTGAAGATGATCATTCCCCGTGCCACGTCTATCAAACGGATACTGTCGCGCACGATATGGTTCTTTGATTTTTCGTACTGCAGCCATTGCGGATGCGCGTCTCCGTCGGTATGGGGAATATAGTATTTGTCCAGATCGGCCAGCGCCACCATACTGCTTTCATCAATGATATTGTTGCCCGCCTGTTTGGCAAACTCAATGGCCACGATGATCTTTACGGTGCTCGCTAAGGGCATCAGCTTGTTCTCGTTGAGCCGCGCTACCACCGTATCGTTCTGCACCAGGTACACCGATGCCCTGCTTTTATTGGCCGCGATAAAACCCAGCATAGAATCCGCCAATGGCTGGGCAAGACCGTTGGCCGTACAACACACTAAAAATAAGGGCAACCATATCCTGGTCAACTGTTTCATATTGATTGTTTGTACAAATATACCTGCTGTACATCAACAGCTATCATGGTCTGTCTAAAACTTGTTTTTCCACATCATGCTTTCCACAGGCCGGTTGGGCTGTCCGCTGTATTTGGCATTGGCCTTCTGGTTGTAGCGCACTTCAATCTCGCCATCAACAGGAAAATAGATCAACTGGCCGATGGGCATACCCGCATACACCCGCACGGGCTGCTTCACCGATATTTCCAGTGTCCAGTTGCCGCAAAAGCCCACATCGCCCTTACCGGCTGTAGCATGGATATCGATCCCCAGCCTGCCCGTACTGCTCTTCCCCTCCAGGAAGGGTACATGGGCATGTGTTTCGGTATATTCATCCGTAACCCCGAGGTAAAACTTATGCGGCTCCAGCACAATGCCTTCTTCGGGTATCTCAAAATGTGCAATGGTATTGTGCTTTTTAGCGTCTAAACTGTGGTCCACATACATGGCAAGCGTGCGGCCCAGGTGTACATCATAGCTGTTGCTGCCGAGGCAGTCGCGCAGAAAGGGTTCCACTTTGATCGTCCCCTTTTCCATCTCTTCCAATATCCTTTTGTCTGATAGAATCATTTTTATGTATTTTACATCGCGGCAAAATAACCCTGATTTTATTTATACATGCCACTTATTTATCAACATCAAATCAACGGAGACAGTTGGGCCGGCGTCTGGCATATCACCGAAACCGAAGCCTTCTTTGCGGCCAGGGTACCCCTGCAGCGGGAGATTACGCACTGGCACAAGCGGTTGCAACACCTTGCCGGGCGTTACCTGCTCACCGAACTGGTACCCGGCTTTCCGCACGAACTCATCCGTATTGCCGATACCCGCAAACCTTTTCTTGAAGATGAAGCCTGGCATTTCTCCCTGTCGCATTGCGGCGATTATGCCGCTGCACTGGTGAGCCAAACGGCCAGGGCGGGCGTGGATATAGAATTGATCAGCCCTAAAGCAGCCCGCGTACAGCACAAGTTCCTGAGTGCGAAGGAACAGGATTTGCTGGCGGATACCACACGGCAATACCCCGGTACGGCAGCACTGGAATTGCTCACCGCCTGCTGGAGCATCAAAGAAGCCTTGTTTAAATGGGTGGGTACGGGTAATATCGACTTTAGAACACAGTTGTGCATTGAATCGATCAGGCTCACAGCGGGTGGTGGTGAGGCCACTTGCCGGTTAAAAAAAGACGGGGAGACTCCGCTCCGGGTACCTTTTATCTATATTGGCAGCAATTGCCTGAGTTGGGTGATGGCGGACTGATGCCGCTTATCCCATCCGGAACATTTGTGCGGTTTTTTTCCGTACATTAGCTTATGCCATTTTCATTTTCTAACTTCAGCGGTACTGCGCTCCTGCTCATGGCAGGTTTGCTTGGTTTGGCGGAACTCATCCGCAGGATCAGGCAGTGGGGTCGGGAGTAATGTACAAAAGGCCATTGCAGTATATACAGATAACACCATATTTCCAACCTCATCAAAAGTCGATCCGCGCAAAACAGATGCGTCCGCGGTAACTACAGGGCAATACCACCTGCCGCGCACCCACCTGTTTTACAAAACGCGGCATAAACTGATAGCCCCTGTCCATACTTTTCAGCGGCGGGTTGCGTTTGAGCGATCCGTCGGGCTGTACACTCTGCCAGGCTACAATCTGGTTGCGCTTATCCTGGTCGTTGAAAAGGAAATGAATTTCCCCGCTGGCAATAATGTTGCCGTAAGAGAGGTAATTGTCGTTGTCATCCTCAAACTGGTCTTTCCGTACAAGGCTGCTCCAGGTTAAGCTACCCTCCTTATCCACACTCAGCACCAGTACATTGGCATAATAATACCGCGTACTCTGCTGGTTGTTAAAGCTGCCGATAGGCCGGTAATACCAGTTGTAAGAGGGATTATAAACATAATAGTCAAAGGGTGTCAGTAAAGACGGGTTGAGGTAATCCCACCGGTTCCAGGGAGAGATGCCCCCCCGGGTTTGTGTGGAAAAATCTTCGGCCATCAGCAGGAAGCCTCCGTCCTTTTTGACAATAATATTCCGGATAAAAAAGT
Source organism: Chitinophagales bacterium (assembly GCA_013298665.1). GTDB lineage: Bacteria > Bacteroidota > Bacteroidia > Chitinophagales > Chitinophagaceae > Ferruginibacter. The sequence continues at coordinate 21,606 of JAAFIK010000062.1, read as the reverse complement.
CGTTGAAGGCAAACTTATCAGCACCATCCATTTTAGCATTCCTGCGCAGCGTATCATCAAAGGGCGTAAAGACCGTATGCAGCGGGGTACTGCCGGCCTTGTCCCACACCATGGTAAACAAACCTTCGATATTACCCCGCTTCTGTTTGTAGAAAAAGGCGTTGACGAGCAACCGCTTGTTAATATTGTCAACCTTGATCTTTACTTCATCAATATAACGTTTATCGAGGTCAACCTGATAATAGGCAAAGGTATCCCTGTCGGGTGCTTTTACGGCAAGCTGCAACTGGTTAACAAAATCCCTTACCCCTGTTGCGGTTGATTTGGTGAATACAAAATAACCATCATTATCCACCAGAAAATCGCTGTAGGTATCACGCCGCTCATCAAAGGGGGTAACCTGGCGGTTTTTGCGCTGCAACGCCAGCTTCTGGTTGAACAGGAGGGTAACAAAATGAAAATTACCCTGCTTTTTATAAATCTTAAACACCATGATCTTTTGCTTGTCGTCGCTATTGATAGTGCTGTATATTTTACTGCTGGCCGATACCTCAATTCTGGTGGTATCGAGCAGTACAGGCTCTTCCATTTTTTTCCCCTCACCATCCAGTTTTACACCCATACAGTATACGATATTGCGCTTCTGGTACTGGTACACCATGTAAATAAAATCGGGATAGACTACAAAGTCGGCATTAATGGTTTTTTCGGGTACAAAATCAAGCCCAACACGCTCCTTCAGTTGCATATCTTTATCGTATATGCTGATGGCATGCCTCCAGCGTACATTTTTATAGACCAGTACATTTCCGTTGATCTTCCCGATGATGTCAAAGTTGATATCCCTGTCGTCCTGGCGTTCGGGTTCTGAATAGGTGATGACCTGTGCTGTGGCACCTGCAGCCATGAGCAAGAGGAAAGTAATGGCTAACAATATCGATTTCTGCATATAACAAACGCTTTAGGCATAAATTTACGATAAATTAAGATCGGGGCTTTACTGAACCGGATGAATAAATATTTGTTGCTGCATAAAAGAGAGGATAAGTATGGAAACAATACTGATAACGGGCGGAACGGGGTTGGTAGGGCGTACACTGGTACCGCTTTTGCAGACACAGGGCTACCACGTGATTGTGGCGGGTCGTAAGCCGGCGGCGGGTGCCTTACCCGGTGGAGCGGCCTATGTACAGTGGGACGTCAATGCTGCGGTCATCAATCCGGAAGTGATGGGCGATGTGGATTACATCATTCACCTGGCGGGTGCCGGGGTTATGGATAAAAAATGGACGGCAGACTATCGCCGGACAATACAGGAGAGCCGGACAAAGAGCAGTGCCCTCATTACCCGCACACTGGCACAGGTACCCAACCGCGTAAAAGCGGTGGTGAGTGCTTCGGCAATTGGCTGGTATGGAGCCGATAAAAATCCACCTGTGCCCTTTACGGAAAATGATCCTGCCGATGCCGGTTTCCTCGGTGAGACCTGCCGGTTGTGGGAGGAAAGCATCGCGGGTACGGAAGCATTGGGGAAACGCCTGGTGAGGCTGCGCATCGGCATCGTACTGAGCCGGGATGGCGGAGCCCTGGCCGAGTTTATCAAACCACTCCGGTTTGGCATATCGGGTATCCTTGGCGGCGGCAGACAGGTGATCAGTTGGATCCATATAGAAGACCTTTGCCGGATGTTTCTTTTTGCCATAACCAACGAAGACTGCAGGGGTATTTATAACGCAGTGGCACCATCGCCCGTACCATCACGGCGGTTCATGCAGTTGCTGGCCGGAGCCATGCGCAAATGGTTTATCCCGGTGCCGGTACCCGCTTTTGCATTAAAGCTGATGCTCGGCGAAAGAAGCATTGAAATCTTAAAAAGTACAACGGTAAGCTGTGCAAAAATTGCAGCGGCAGGTTTTGTATTTACCTACCCTGATACGCAGCGGGCATTGGAGCAGCTCAGCCAATAATTCCGGATCAGCGCATAGAAAGTTTATGGCTTACGCTGTATCAAAGAACCCCGCAACAGGCAGAACGGATGGCTGCAGCCTGTTGCGGGGTTCATCACAAAACAACTAAAGAGAGAAAGATAAAGGCGGACAACAGTGACCGTTACCGCGCCTGTTTTTTGGCTTTATTCGTTACACGCCCGATGCCTGAATTGCGAAGGCTTACCGTGTTCTTTGCATTGTAATCAAGGGCGCCTACAGCAGTATTGCTGATCGTTATATTCCCCACTTCGAGGTCGGCAGCGTCAACAAAACCCACACTGCTGTTCTCCAGGTCGCAATTATCGGCCTTGCCCTCCAGCGAAGTGCGGCCAACAGCAGCAAGTGCAAGTTTGAGTTCCTTTGTTTCCACTTCAAGCGTGGTTTGCCCGATGGCCGCGGATGTATAGCGCAAAGCGGGTTGACGGATCACCGTCTGGCTGAACAGGTTGCCCACGAGGTTATTCTGCAGTTCATCAATGTTTTTAAAAGTGATGTGGATCTCCATTTTTGTCACCTTCGACCAACTGCCCCTGACACTCCTGATATAGAGGGTATTCCCCTTTGTTTCAACGATCACCTTTTCCTGCAGGTTATCGTCTGTTTCTACTTTTACACTTTCCCCGCTGCCCTGGCTGATGTACACATTGCCCAGCCCGTTGAGGTTGATTTTTGAAAAGCCCGGAACGTCCACAGTACGTGTGGTTACATGCCCGCTGCCTTTAATGGTTTGCGCGTTTGCCCCCGCCAGGCACAACAGCGCTGCGATTGCTGCAAATATTCTTTTCATCATTGTAGTTTTTATCGTTAAAAGTTTAATGACCATGGCCTTACTGCTGCATTATTTCAGGGTTACATTACAGGAATTGCAGTCGATGTCAATCTTTGCCTTTTGTCCGGCACCCTTGCTTTCTGTATAGGTTTCGGGGGTATTGCTGCTCTCCACAAACCTGCCCGGCAGGCGCAGGGAGGTGAATACGGTTTTAGCAGCAATATCGTAACCCGGGAGTGAGCGGAGGTTAATGTCAATATCGGTAAACTTCCCTTCGAGTTTTACCAATCCGGCATCAGCACCAAAGCTCCGTATCTTAACACTGCCGCTATTGGTAATCAGTTCGGCCGTGCTGAGCAGCTTGTACACTTTCAGGTTAGTGAACAGGAATTGTCCTTTAACACTACCCAGTTGTTCAAAATCGATGTTATCACTTTCACTGTCGTCGAGCGTCAGGTCGCCCACTTTTTCAACATTGATGCGGGAAAACCGGGTATCGAGTGTCCATTTTCCGATACGCTCGGCCGAGAAACCGGCGTCATGCAATTCCATATCAGCCGTTTCCACCACCTCAAAGCTGGCCGTACCGGACATAACACCAAGCGTAAGGTTTTTGACATTCCGGCCTTCAAAATTTCCGGCACCCATGGTCAGCTTAAGCACATCCAGGTCGTCTTCCACGAGGATACTGCCGGTTTTATTCTTAAGTTCAAGTGCCATAGACCGGGGCAGGGTAATCACCAGGCTGTTTTCTTCAAAATCGCCGCAACCACAATTACCCGAACTGCTGTATACTGTAGTGCCGGATCCGTTGTAATACTGTACACCAGCCGCTTTGTTTCCGGCGGCACTGCTTACTGAAGCCGCTTTACGCCCGGCTTTACGGGCAGCGGCTTCGGCCTCCGCCGCATCAGCAGCCGCTTGCCTGGCCTTACGGGCCGCATCTTCGGCTTCCGCCGCATCAGCAGGCCCGCGCCCGGGGCTGCCGCCTTTTTTCAGCAGCGGCTTTATGCGCAGGGTTCCCACCCTTTCCCGTACATCAAAATCAAGGTTATCCGTATCGCCTTCATGGCCATTACTCCGGAGTGTTGCACTGACCTGTACGGTTGACTTGTCCCATACTTTAATCGTGATGGCAGCCTGGTCGTTATCGACCATAACCGATTTTACATTTTTTACTTCATACTCCTTTACCAGGGTATTCCTTTCTTTTTTGGGCTGTGCCTGTATGTGCGCGCCTGTGGCAACAAGGCAACAAATGAGTAATGCTTTCATGTTGTATAAATATTATAATTGTTATGGTCAGATAATGATCCTGTTGGTTTGTTTGCGTGCAGTATCCCCTTTTTTACTGTTGATGTTCTGCATCTGCATATACAGGGTTTCGAGTACATTCAGTTTCCTGCGGCTGAGGTTGATGAGGTCGCGCATAAAGTCGTCATCAGATACACGGTTATTCCATTGCTTCTTCATCGCCTGTTCTTCTTTTTCAAGGCTTTTGTACCGGTCTAAATACACCCCGAAGAAATCCTGTTCCACCCATTTTACAGGCGTGGAATTGATCCTGTCTTTGAGCAGGCTGATGGAGGCGTTGTAAAAACTATCCACGGGCGATACTGCCGGTGATGGCCGGGGCAACTGCTTTTGCCGAACGGGCAGGGGCTTGCCGGCTCCCGGGTTTTGCCATTGCAGCTGGCTGCTTTTTTGCCGGGCGATATCCCGTGGTGCAGGGGCAGGAGATGCCGGGGCTGCAACCGCCTGCTGCGACAGGATGGGGATGGGTTGCAATACCGGCGTTGCCGCAAGTGTATTGCCGGTATCCTGCCGGTTGCAGATGGCCAGCCCTGCACCCATGGTGAGCACCAGTATGGCTGCTGCCGCCCACCACCGGTAACGTGCATACCGATTCACCGTTGGCCGGAGTTGCTGCTGTACTCCCTTCCAGACCCGGGGCGAAGGCAGGTCGATGTCCAGCTCATCCCGCCGTTGCCTGATAGTTTCTTCCAGTTTCATACCCTTTTTTTTTATACAGGTTGTCTTTCAATAATTTTTTAGCATAGTGGTACTGGCTTTTGGAGGTTGATTCCGATATACCCAGTGCTGCTGCAATCTGCCGGTGTGAAAAATCTTCCAGCAAAAACAGTACGAGTACCTGCCGGCAGCCATTGGGCAATCCGTTGATGCTGTGGTGCAGTTCTTCCGCGGTAAACTGTGCTTCAGCATCATCAGCAAAATCAGCGATCTCCACTACCGGGGCCTGGTCAATGTCGAGCCAGGTTATTTTCCTTTTGCGGAGCATGCCCAAACATTCATTCACCACAATCTTTTTGAGCCAGGAGCCAAAAAGCGCATGGTCATCCAATTTGTCCATACCCCGGAAGGCTTTTACAAAGGCCTCCTGCAGCAGGTCCTCTGCATCGTGGCGGTTGCCCGTCATCCGTAAGCAGGTATTGAACATTGTCCGGGCATAACTTTCATACAGTATGGCTTGTGCTGCCGGGTCTCCCTGGCTGGCCTGGCGCACTACAGCAGTTCTGATATGTTGGTCTTCGTTCAAAAAATACAGTTGTATTAAAGATGCAGGTGCAGCATAAAGGTTGGAAAAATCACCCAACTTATTTTCCGGGCATAAAAAACCCCGCCGGTTGGCGGGGCTATATGGTTACAAATCCGATTTGACGATCCGGTTGCGGCTCACCCAGTAAAAGAGCAGCAGGTAAAAAACAGCGCAACAGAAGACAAGCCAGAAACGGTCTACGGGTAACCCGCGCGCCATTTTCGTAATGGCTTCAAAAGGCGAGTAGAGCAACCCGTCGGAAGCATTCATGGGCAGGTAATTGCCCATATCACCCATATCCACCCCATTATCCTTTTTGAGCTTGACCGCCCAGGAATAGAGCCATAAAGCGATGGCGTTTTCGAGTACGGTATAGATAAAAAAGACCGCGATGGCAAAACCGGTGCGCCGGACGAGTAAGCCAATCACTATAGCAATCATATTATAACTGAATGCCTTAAACAGGAACAAACCCACATTCTCAAACCCCGAAAGGGAAAAACTGCTGCCCGTGGCAAACCCAAAAATGAGCGCCGTAAGCACCACCATTACCGTTGAGGCAACGGCGAATATCAATGCCATAACCACTTTTACGTGCAGAAACTGTTCGCGGCTCCAGCCATCGATGATGTTCTGCCGGTTGGTACGATAGGTAAATTCGTTGGTGAGCAGGATCAGCAGCAGCAAGGCAGGCAGCAGGAGCAGCCAGCCACTGAAATAACTGATGGTGAGCCATACTTTGGGGAAGCCAAAAAAGGAGGACGTTGATAAGATACCGAGCTGGTCGGCCGCGTCCACCACATTTTTTTTAAAGAGATAAGCAATATAATTGACGGCGGGGACACCAATAACAAAGAAGGCACCGATGACCACGAAAGCCGTGTAATTTTTTATTTTGAGCCATTCTGTACGTAATAATTGCAGCATAAGGTTGATTAGTTTGTAAGTTCAAAAAATTTAGCCTCGAGGCTTTTCTTCTTCAATTGGAGGGATTGCAGTACCACATCATGGCTGAAGCAGTGCCGGTTGATGGCCTCCATATCGGCCTTACCGAGGGGGTAGTACAATTGTACCAGGCCGTTCTCTGCTTTTATGCTGCTGTAGCCCTGCAACTGCTGCAGGATCTGTTTCAGTTTATTGAGGTCGGCCGCGCCAAGTTCCACGATGTCTTCATTGGCCAGTACTTCATTCACATCGCCATGGGTAAGCAGGTCGCCCTTTTTGAGGATGGCAACATGGGTACACACTTTTTCCACCTCATCCAGCAGGTGACTGGCCATGATGATGGTCTTACCTTCCTGGTGCAATCTTTTAATCAGGCTCCTGATTTCGGCAATGCCCACGGGATCGAGGCCGTTGGTGGGTTCGTCAAATACCAGTACTTCCGGATCGCCGAGCAAACAGGAAGCTATTGCCAGTCTTTGCTTCATACCAAGCGAGTAGGTACTGAAACGTGAGTGTTTGCGTTCGGAGAGGTTGACCAGTTCCAGCACACGGTCAATATCATTTTCTCCCCGCCCCTTGATGGATGCCGCTATCCGGAGGTTCTGCACCGCCGTGAGGTAATGGTAAAAATTGGGGGTTTCGAGCAGGGTACCCATTCTTTTCCGTTGTTCGCCCGTGGGTGCCTCACCAAAAATGCGATAGCTGCCACCCGAGGGCCGCAGGATACTCATCACGATGCCGAGCAGGGTTGTTTTACCGCTGCCATTAGGGCCAAGGATTCCAAACACCGTACCCTTTGGCACGTCAAAACTAACGCCCTTGAGTGCGCGCACAGCGCTGTAGTTTTTGGCAATATTGTTTACTGATAATACGGTTGACACGATGGTGATTGATTAAAAATGAAATGATGGGCTAAAATAGTGATTTTGTGTATACAGGGTCATTAAACTTCATTGGTGGGGTGCGCTTCGTGATAAACGGAAGAATAATCACCGATCATAACCGTATTTCCGGGACGAAGGTTATAGTCCTGCAGCCGGAGCGCATCGATGTCTTCCTTTTTTACCCGGCGGTATTTCGGGTGAAGCGTGCCGCCTTTTTCCCCGGCGGGTATGGCCGGATCGTACTGGTATTGCGCGTCTACCAGTGTACCCCTCGGAAACATAATACCCGGTACCCCCCTGCCCCGGTAATCGAGGTCTGCCGGATGATCGAGACCGATGGTATGGCCAAATTCATGCGCAGCGGTGGTAGAACCGGCATACAAATTTTCCAGTTTGAAGTAGCCGGTATTGCAATGCAGCCCGTCTACAAAAGAGATATTGCCTGCTACCTGTTCTTCCACCCTGAAATAATTATTGGCGGGGTTGCGGTTGTCAAAAATATTTTCGGGTGCCAGTTTTGCAAAGCAGTAACCTGCCGAACGGAATACCACGGTAAAGACTATGCCGCCAAGCCTTACGGTTGCCATTGGTTCGCTCCACATGGTTTCAATTTCATCCGCACATCGGGCAGCCAGTTCGGGCGTGGCGCAACTGCCGTAGAGCAGTATGTTTGCCCGGATGATCAACTGCTGGTGTCCTGTATCCATTTCTATAGTACCCATAATGCTCTTTTACCTGTTTATTATGCTGAAAAAAATTGCGTTGCACCTCCGGAGCCGTCCCCTACTCCCCTTCCAGCAAGTCGGGCCGCCGTTCCTTTGTACGCTGCACACTCTGCTCCTGCCGCCATTCTTCAATCCGTTTGTGGTTGCCACTCAGCAACACTTCGGGCACCGCCCATCCGCGGAATACCTCCGGGCGGCTGTACACCGGTGGCGCCAGCAGATTGTCCTGAAAAGAGTCGAACAATGCGGACGTTTCATCGCTCAATACCCCCGGCAGCAAACGCCCGAGGGCATCCACCACCACGGCTGCTGCCAGCTCTCCCCCGCTCAGCACATAATCGCCAATAGACAGTTCCATCGTGATAAAATGATCGCGTATGCGCTGGTCGATTCCCTTGTAATGCCCGCAGATGAGCAGGAGGTTTTGGTGCAGCGACAGGCGGTTGGCCGTTTTCTGGTTAAAGGCCGGGCCATCGGGCGTAAAATAGATCACCTCGTTGTAGCTGGTGTGTTGCTGCAGGTCTTCAATGGCATTTACCAAAGGCTCGGCCATCAGTACCATACCCGCACCACCGCCAAAAGGGTAATCATCTACCTGCCCCTGTTTGTTGATGGCATAGTCGCGCAGGTTGATGCAGTTGACTTCCAGCAAGCCTTTTTCCCGGGCCCTTTTAAGGATGGAATGATTGAAGGGACTGTCGAGCAGACCCGGTACAACCGTAATGATATCGATCTTCATCATGCTTTAATGTTGGTGCGCAGCATCCGTTGGTATTCAGCTTTCGAGAAAACCATCCAGGTCGCGCTTTTGTTTTTTGGTGGGACGGCCCACTTTACTCAGCCGTTTGCCCGTATGAAAAGCCGCTGCCTGGAAACGTATCCGGTCGATTTCCTCAGCGGGGGTAATGTCCATATAAAAATTAATCGCTTCTGAATATTGTACGCGGTTGTACAGCAGCCCCGTTACCCTGATCAGCCATTTCTTTGCCTCGGTTTTGACCTCGTATTCATCATTCACCGCAACTGCTTTAGCCGGTTTTGCCGAAAGTCCATTGTACTTTACCTTTCCTTTCTCGCAGGCTTCTGCTGCCTGGCTGCGCGTTTTGAACAGCCGTATGGCCCATAAATATTTGTCTAAGCGCAATTTTTCCTTCTCCATACCCTCCGCATATTTTGCCAAAGTTAATTTGCCTGTGCCATATCCGGTTGCTTTCCTTAATTTTAAGGCGCTAAAAAATCAGTTATGCAAATGAGAAGGTTTTCCCCGCTATGGTTGTCAGTCATTATTATAGTCTGTTGCCTGCCCGCATGGGCACAAATCAGGTCCAGGCCCTTTACCTGGACGGCCGATGGGCTGAGCTATACCAAAGTGAAAGACGGCGGGATTATAAAAGTGGATCCGAAAACCGGAACGGAAACCGTACTCATCAAAAAAGAGCAATTGGTTCCGGCGGGCAGTACGGGAAAAGCGCTGCTTCCTGCTGCCTATGAATTTTCTGCAGACAATACCCGCCTCCTCATCTTTACCAATACCGCAAGGGTATGGCGTTACAATACCCGGGGCGATTACTGGGTATACGACATGCCTACCGGCAAACTGACACAGGCCGGCCGCAGCAGGCCGGCCCAAAGCCTCATGTTTGCCAAACTTTCGCCCGATGGTAAACGCGTGGCCTATGTAAGTGAAAAAAACATTTACTGGGAAGACCTGGCTTCCGGCCGCAGCACACAACTTACGCTTGATGGTACCCGTAAGCTGATCAACGGTACTTTTGACTGGGTATATGAGGAAGAATTTGGCTGCCGTGATGGTTTCCGCTGGAGCCCGGATGGCAGCCGCATTGCCTTCTGGCAGGTGGATGCAAACAAGATCCGCGATTACTATATGCTCAATACGACAGATTCCAATTACTCCCGTATCATACCCGTGGAATACCCCAAGGTAGGCGAACCGCCGAGTCCGGTGCGTATCGGCGTCATCACTATTGCCACAGGGGTTATCCGCTGGATGGGCATCGATGGCGACCCGCAGCAGCATTACCTGCCCCGTATGGAATGGGCGGGCACCAATGAACTGGTTGTACAGCAACTCGATCGCAAACAACAGGAAAGCAAACTCATTTACTGCAATGTAAACGATGGCAGCAGCCGTACTTTTTATGCGGAAAACGATGATGCCTGGGTAGACATCAAAAGCCGCTGGAATGACGACGACCCTACGGGCTGGGAATGGATCAGTAAAGGGCAGGAGTTTTTATGGGTAAGCGAAAAAGACGGCTGGCGGCATATCTACCGCATCAGTCGTGATGGTAAAAAAGAACTGTTGCTGACGAATGGCAAGTATGATATTGAGAGCCTTAAGGCCATTGACGAAACAGGCAACATGGTTTATTTTACCGCCTCCCCCGCCAATGCCACACAACTCTACCTCTACCGCGTGAAAATGGATGGCAAATCGGCGGCTGAAATGGTTTCTCCGGCTGCGCTTGCCGGCACGCATGAATACAATGTTTCACCGGGTGCGCGTTTTGCCCAGCATGGGTTTTCCAATTATAAGACCCCCAATGTTTCGGAGTGGATTACCCTGCCGGATCATAAACCTGTAAACGCTTCGATGAGCATTGCTTCGAAAATACGTACAGAAAACAATACGATTGAATATACACAGGTCACTACCGAGGATGGCGTAACCCTGGATGCGTGGATCAATAAACCCCGCAACTTCGACCCCTCGAAAAAATACCCTGTACTGTTTGCCATTTATGGTGAACCCGCAGCCAGTACAGTGGGCGACAGCTATGGCAACCAGGATAATAATATGTATGCGGGCGATATCAGCGGTGATGGTTATTTCCAGATATCGATCGACAACCGTGGTACGCCCTCGCTGAAGGGTGCTGCCTGGCGCAAAGCCATCTACCGCAAGATCGGTACGCTAAATGTGCGCGACTATGCCATGGGTGCCAAAAAGCTGCTGGCCGATCGTCCCTACCTCGACCGCGACCGTGTGGCAGTCTGGGGCTGGAGTGGTGGTGGTTCATCAACCCTTCACCTGCTGTTTCAGTACCCCGACATTTTTAAAACGGGCATCTCCGTAGCTGCCGTGGGCAATCAACTGAACTACGATAATATTTACCAGGAACGGTATATGGGGCTGCCGCAGGAGAACCGCGAAGATTTTGTAAAAGGATCGCCCATTACTTATGCCAAGAACCTGAAAGGGCACCTGCTCTATATTCATGGTACGGGCGATGACAATGTACACTATTCCAATGCCGAAGCCCTGCTGAATGAGCTGATCAAATACAACAAGATGTTCCAGTTTATGGCTTATCCCAACCGGTCGCACGGTATATTTGAAGGCCAGGGTACCCGCGAGCACCTGGCCAACCTGTTTACCACTTTTTTGCGGCAATACTGTGCCCCCGGCGCACGATAACCGCAAAGAATCCCGGGCTGCCCTATCTTTGCGCCATGAAAATTCTGATGGTTTGCCTCGGTAATATCTGCCGCAGCCCGCTGGCAGAAGGGATACTGGCCAGCAAGGTGCGGGAAGCCGGGCTCGACTGGGTTATCGACAGTGCCGGTACCAATGGGTACCATACCGGCGAAGCGCCCCACCGTTTGTCGCAGAAAGTAGCCTTGCTGAATGGTATCGATATCAGCCGGCAGCGGTCGAGGTCGTTTACGGCAGCAGATATGCACCGGTACGATATCATTTATGCCATGGCAGCAGATGTGGTGACGGATATGCGGGCTATTGCGGGTAAACAGTTTGATCCGGAAAAAGTAAGACTGCTCCTCGAAGAAAGCCAGCCCGGTCAGGCGGCAGATGTGCCTGACCCCTGGTATGGCCCGGAGCAGGGCTACCACGAAGTATATGCCCTTATTGAAAAGGCCTGCGACAGTATGATAGACAGACTGCGGCCAAATGTTGGAGCATCAGATCCATCACAACAATACCGATTGCAGTAACGATTAAATCAAATGAGCAAAGCAAGTATTCCGCAAGGCACGAGAGATTTTGATGCCACCACTGTACGTAAAAGACAATACATCCTCAATATGATCCGGGGGGTATTTGAACGCTATGGGTTTGCCCCACTGGAAACCCCTGCCATGGAAAACCTCGATACCTTAATGGGCAAATATGGAGAGGAAGGGGATAAGCTCATTTTCAAAATATTGAACAATGGCCTTAACGATCCTAAGAATGAAGCAAAGGCCCGTAATGGTTTCGCAAAAGTGATGGAGGGAAAAAACAGCAGCGACCTTACCGAACGCGCACTCAAATACGACCTGACCATTCCTTTTGCACGTTATGTAGCCATGAATCACGGGCAACTGGCTTTCCCCTTCCGCCGCTACCAGGTACAGCCCGTATGGCGGGCCGACCGGCCGCAAAAAGGCCGCTACCGCGAATTTACCCAGTGCGACGCCGATGTGGTAGGCAGCACCGCATTACTCAACGAGGTGGAACTCACCCTTATCTATCACGAAGCCTTTACCCGGCTCGGCCTCACGGGTTACGACCTCAGCCTCAACAACCGTAAAATACTGAGTGCGCTCGCCACCCGTTGTGGTGAAAATGCCGATATGATGACCATTACGATCGCCATTGATAAACTGGATAAGATCGGGTTGGAAAAAGTAACCGCAGCACTCGAACAAAGCGGCCTCTCAGCCCAACAGATCGGCATCATCAGCCAGTACCTGCAGATCGGTGGCGACAACAACAGTAAACTTGCACAGGTAAAAGACCTGCTGGGCGATATTGAAGAAGCACAACAGGGCATTGCTGAACTGGCCTATGTACTGGAGGCCACCAGGGATACCCCCGGCCTTCACCTCACGGTTGATTTTACGCTTGCGCGCGGGCTCAACTATTACACAGGAATCATCTTTGAAGCCAAAGCACCCGCATCGGTAAAAATGGGCAGTATTGGTGGTGGTGGCCGGTATGATGACCTTACAGGCCTCTTTGGCGTACCCGGTATCCCAGGCGTAGGCATCAGCTTTGGCATCGATCGTATCTATGATGTACTTGAAGAAATGCAATTGTTCCCCGAAAACCTGCAGACCGGCACACAGGTATTGTTTTTTAATATGGGGGATGCCGAAAGCCGTTTTGCCTTTACCACGCTCCGGCAGCTCAGGGGCATGGGGATCGCGGGTGAGTTGTACCACGAGAACACCAAACTCGACAAACAGTTTCGTTATGCCGAAAAAAAACATATACCCTATGTGGTCATCATCGGCAGCCGGGAAATGGAGAGCAGCACCTGTGTGGTAAAGAACCTGAAAAAAGGGGTGCAGGAAACCATGGCGATAACCGATCTTGGGCAATATTTAACAAAATAGCAGGTTACCATTCGGGTATCTCTGTATTAAACAGTATAACAGCAGTGCCGCTATGACCTTTTGTAACCAATACCAGCCGGTAATGGAATATAACAGGAACCATCGGGATGCATGGTATACTCTTGCTGAAGCAACATAAAAACGTATAAAATGAAACGATTCCAACAAATGCGCACCCTTGCCCTGCTCCTGCTCATCGCAGTACTCGGCTCCTGCAACAAATCCAACAAACAGGGCCTTAATATTCCTAAGGACGCTGTTTATGCCTTTCACATCAATGGCAAGTCCCTCTCCGGAAAACTGACCTGGGAAGAGATCCGTAAAAACCCGGCCTGGACAGAAATAAGCAATGATACCACCATCCCTGCTTTTGCTAAAAAGCTGCTGGACAATCCGGAAAACAGCGGTATCGACATCAAGAGCGACCTCAGCTTTTTTATGGCCAACGATATTTCCGGCTACTATGCCGGAGGAACAGGGGCAATCAAAGACGCAGCAAAGTTTGAACTGCTTGCCACCGAACTGATGAATGGCGGCAGTGAAAGCGAAAAAGATGGCATCAAATACATCAGCGCCTACCCGGCCTGCGTGGGCTGGACAAAAGACAAGTTCATCTTTGTCAGCGATGCCAATTCTTTTGCGAAAGCCATGAATGGCTTTGGCGATGCGGATAAGGATTCCGAAAAGCGCGATGTCGGCGCTGCCTGCAAGGCATTGTTTGCACTCACTGCAGAAAACAGCCTTGGTAAAAATGAAAAATTCAGCACCCTTGTTAAAGACAACGGAGATATGCACCTCTGGGTCAACGGAGAAGCGGCTTTAAAAAACAACCCGGCCATGGCACTGCTGAGTATGACCAGCCTGCCCAAATTGTATGAGGGTAATATCAGTACAGTCAGTTTCAGGTTTGATGATGGAAAAATATCGATGAAGGGTAAATGGTATATGGGTAAAGAACTTATGGCCATCATCAAAAAATACGAAGGAGGCAAGGTGGATAAAGATATGCTCAAGCGCCTCCCCGCCAAAGATCTCCCTGTTGTACTGGCCATGAACTTCAAGCCGGAGGTGATCAAAGAAATGGTTAAGCTTACCGGTATGGACGGGCTCCTGAATATGGGGCTTGCGCGCCAGGGCTTTACCATGGACGATTTTATCAGCGCCAACAAAGGCGACCTGCTGTTTGCCATCACCGATTTTTCTGTAAAGCAGGACTCCGTTACTTATACTGTTGACGGCAAGACCCACAGTTTCTCCAATAGCAAGCCCGAGATCAGTTTCCTGTTTTCTTCCGCCATTAAAGACAAAGAAGCCTTTTCGAAGCTGATGCGCGCGGGAAAGAAAATGTTTGCCGGTGATACGTACGACAGTACTGATGCCGGTAAGGCATTTGCTTCCGGCAACAATGACCAGTATTTTGTACTGGGCAGCAACAAAACCCTCACCGATGCTTTTCTCAGCGGTACGGCTGCCAACAACACCATTATTGATCAGCTCGGCAAAACACCCATGGCAGGTTTTGCAAACCTGCAATTGCTGATGAAGGGTGTGAACCCCGATACTATTGAAGACAGTACGTCGAAAGCGATGTACCAGCTTTCCCTGCAGATGTGGGATAAAGTAGTACTGAGCGGCGGCAATATCGAAGATGGCGCCATGGTGCAGGATATGGAGGTAACGCTTATGGATAGCAAGACCAACAGCCTGAAACAACTGAACACTTATCTTTCGGGTATTGCACAACTGCAAATGGAGCGGCAAAAAAAGAGGGATGCGGAATATAAAATGCCGGCTATGCTGACCGACACACCGGTTGCGGTGAAGACAGCACCACTGGCTCCGCCTCCACCACCACCGGCAGTACGCCCCGGAAAAAAATAAGTCCCTGTCCGCCAACCGCCGGCTTCATCATCCGGCGGTTGGTTATCATATCTGCCCATTATGCATATTGAACTGCAACAGGTGCTGCCTGTTTTTATTGAACCTGAAAAAATGGCCGCCTCTGAGGTATGGGGAAAACTGGTCGCCATCGCACCCGGTGAGCAGGTTCAGGTCATTGCCCCCAGCGGCAGTGGAAAAACATCATTGGTACACTTTCTCTATGGATTGCGTAAGGATTACGCGGGTAAGGTTACCTATGACAAAAAAGACATCCGCGGTTTTAACCCAGAAGATTTTGCCCGGTACCGGCAGCAGGAGATCAGCGTGGTTTTTCAGGATATGCGCCTGTTTACCGATCAAACGGTATTTGACAACATCAATATCAAAAGGGTGCTGGCACCTTATCACCCCGAAAGCAGGATCACTGAAATGGCCAACCGCCTCGGCATCGGCAGTAAACTAGGCAAGCTCAGCAGTACCTGCAGCTATGGTGAACAGCAACGCATCGCCATCATCCGTTCGCTCATGCAACCCTTCAGCATATTGCTGCTGGATGAACCCTTCAGCCATCTCGACGAACACAACCGGCAGATCGCCATGACCCTGATTGCAGAGGAAGCTGCTGCCCGCCAGGCTGCCATTATCCTGGCCGATCTCAAACGTATTGACTATTTTCCCGCCACGCGCATCTTAAACTTATAACCGGTATGCCATCCCTTTCTGCCCGGCACATTGCCCCTTTTTTCGACGGACGTCAAAACAAAGCATCCCGCTGGTTCAGCTATGCAGGATTGGGCATCGGTATCCTGCTGCTGCTTTGCGCGGTACAGATGTACATCAATATTAACCGGCTGGTCAGGGAAAAATCGACCCGCAGTACCGGGTATGAATACATTTCGGTAAGCAAACTGATTACCAACGAAAATATGGGTAAAGACAACCGCTTTACCCCGGCAGACGTGCAGCAATTGCAGCAGCAACCCTTTCTTGAAGGTGCTGCACCGCTCATCGCCAACCAGTTCAGGGTAAAAGCAAGTGCGGGTAATATCATCCCCTTCAGCACTGATCTCTTTATCGAATCCATCAACGAAGCCTTTATCGATACCGTACCGCCCGGTTTTACCTGGCAGGAAGGACAGCCCGATGTACCGGTGATCTTTTCATCAGATTTTCTGGAAATGTATAATATTTTCGCTCCCGGGCAGGATCTTCCGCAGTTATCGGAAAAGACCGTTTCTTCGGTAAGCATTATGCTTGAATGTTATACACCCGGTGGCATGCAACAATACAAGGCACATATTGTGGCACTGAGCGACCGCATCAATTCCATACTGGTACCCAGCAGTTTTATGCACTATGCCAATAAAAACTTCGGCACCACTGCACAACCCAATGCCGGGCGGGTATATATTAAAACAAAAGACGCCAACAGTCCGGAGTTACTGCAATACCTTGAAGCCAACCAGTACCGCATCAATAAGGACCGCACCTGGCTTGGGCGGAGCAAACAACTGTTTCAGGCCATCATCAGTACACTGGCGGGCTTTGGTGTACTCGTCATTGTACTGGCGATGGTGTTGTTTTCCTTTTATCTGCAATTGATGATTGCGCGCAGCAAGGATAACCTTGCGCTGCTGCTTACACTTGGTTATTCCCCGGGCTGGATCGGCCGCACGGTGGCCAAAAGATGGGTACCGGTATATGCCACCATCGTGGTTGTATCACTGGCCATTACGGCAGTATTGCAATATGGGTTTAAGATGAGTATGCCCGGAAGAGCGGGACTTTCGCCCTGGATACACTGGAGTATAGCCGTGATCGCAACAGGGTTACTGGCTATTTCGGTAATGGTGAATTACCGGCTGGTTAAAAAGATGCTGGGAAGATTGTAATGATGGTTATGCAGAGGGTTTGAGAAAACTACCCACGGGCAGAATGACCCTGATGATGCCCGGAGCTCTTATACCCGAAGTTTCTTTATTGCCGGAAACGGTATAACCCATGGCGTCTATAAGAACAGTATTCACTTTCTTGTCTTTATCATTGCCCCGCTTAAATACGGCAGAGCCATTCAGGCCAATAATCGTAAACTCATCATCCTTCTCATGACGCAATGCAGACGTACCCACGGATGAATTCATAACCAGTACCCCATCATTCAGTACTACTTCCACTTCGGGGATCACGCTGCCTTCCGGAAATTTATACTTACCCGTATATTGCTGCAAAGTATCCTGCTGACCAAAAGCATAGATAGAAGATAGCGAAGCTATTAAACAACATAAAATCAGACGCTTCATAACGGTTTATTTTAAAAAGTACGATTATGACAAAGGTATGACAATTTAAATTGATATCAAATACCTGCTGTACTTCAAATATACCCTCACATACCTTCGTAAATAATGGCCGCTCCCTGTCCTACACCTACACACATGGTAGCCAGTCCGTAGCGTGCCGACCTTTTTTTCATTTCGTGCAACAGTGTGGCAGAGATTCTTACTCCGCTGCAGCCAAGCGGATGACCAATAGCGATGGCTCCACCGTTTACATTTACTTTTTCGAGGTCGAGCCCAAGGTCGTGTACACAGGCGATGGATTGCGAGGCAAAGGCCTCATTCAGCTCTACGAGATCCAGATCGGCCACGGTAATACCGGCGCGGCTGAGCGCTTTTTGAACGGCGGGAACCGGCCCAACACCCATAATAGCCGGATCCACACCCGCCACGGCCATCGCTTTTACCTTCGCCATGGGTTTCAGCCCGTACTTCGTCAAGGCAGCCTCACTCACGAGGAGCATCGCTGCTGCGCCGTCATTGATACCGGAGGAGTTGCCGGCTGTAACCGTACCATCTTTGGCAAATGCCGGTTTAAGGGTAGCCAGCTTTTCCAGGCTTGTCTGCCGGGGGTGTTCGTCCTTATCAAACTCAAATACATCTTTGCCCACCTGTACCTGCATGGGGATGATTTCAGCCGCAAATTTATTGTTGTAGAGGGCGTTGAAGTATTTCTGCTGGCTTTCAAAGGCAAATTCATCCTGTGCATTCCGGCTGATGTTCCACCTTTTGGCTACATTTTCCGCCGTTTCACCCATACTGTAGGGATGATGGAGATCGGATAGTTTTTTATTGGTAAAGCGCCAGCCGAGCGTGGTGTCGTAAAGCTCTGCTTTGCGGCCAAAGGGTTCTGCGTTTTTGGCCAGTACAAAAGGTGCCCGGCTCATGCTTTCCACCCCGCAGGCAATATAAGCTTCGCCTTCGCCGCAACCAATGGCCCTCGCGGCATCCATTACGGCCTGTAATCCACTGGCACAGAGGCGGTTAACCGTATTACCGGCCACTGTTACGGGCAACTGGGCCAGGAGCGCAGCCATACGGGCCACATTGCGGTTGTCTTCACCGCACTGGTTGGCTGCACCCGCAATGACGTCCTCTATTACATTGATGTCCAGCGAGGGATTGCGCTGCAAAAGCGCCCGGATAACCAGGGCCAGCAGATCATCGGGACGGATACCACTCAGTGCGCCGCCATATTTGCCTATCGGTGTACGCACCGCATCTACGATATAAACAGGTTTCATATTAGAAATGATGCTCAAATATAAACATTTTTTTAACGGAGCCGGGGGCAATACCTTTGCAGCATGACAGTCAACAAGACAAATATCCGCAGCCTGGCGCAGGAAGAGCTCATCAGTTACTTTGAAACCCTTGGGGAAAAGAAGTACCGGGCAAAGCAGGTGTATGAATGGCTCTGGAAAAAACAGGTACAGCATTTTGACGCCATGACCAACCTCTCCCTTGAACTCCGGGAGAAACTGGCTGCACATTTCAGTTTGCCGGCACTGACCATAGATGCCACACAATACAGCAGTGACGGCACCATCAAATCGCGTTTCAAAACCTACGATGGCCATTTTGTGGAAGGTGTACTGATCCCCACGGATACCCGGCATACCGCCTGTGTATCTTCACAGATTGGTTGCAGCCTCAGTTGCAAGTTCTGCGCTACGGGGTATATGGATCGCAAACGCAACCTCAACTTCGATGAGATCTACGACCAGGTGGCCCTCCTCAACCAGCAGAGCGAAAGGGTATACGGGCAAAAACTGCGCAACATCGTATTTATGGGCATGGGGGAACCGCTGCTCAATTATAAAAATGTACTCAAATCGATCGAGATGATCAACAGCGCCGATGGCATGCACATGAGCCACCGCCGTATCACCGTATCCACCGCCGGGGTATCAAAAATGATCAAACAGTTGGGCGACGACAAGGTGAAGTTCAACCTGGCACTCTCCCTTCATGCGCCCAATGATAAGAAAAGGGATGAGATCATGCCCATTAATGAGACCAACAACCTGGCCAACCTCGTAGAAGCCCTGAACTATTTTTACCAGGAAACTGAAAACGAGATCACTCTTGAATACATCCTCTTCCGCGGGTTCAACGACAGTATGAAAGATGCTGATGAACTGACCAAAATCTACCGGCAGATACCAACGCATATGGTTAATATCATTGAGTACAATCCCATTGATAATGCGAAATATGAAAAGCCGGATGCCGATGTGGTAGAGAAGTTTATGGCTCACCTCAGCAAAAACCGGGTAAATGTACACCTGCGCAAGAGCAGGGGCAAGGACATTGATGCGGCATGCGGACAATTAGCCAATAAAGATGGCATGGAACCTGCACAACCGGTTGCCGGGATGGCGTAATACCGCCGTCATCAGCCCGAAAGCTTCAGGTGTTTCGTGAGTGACTCATCTTTCTTCAGCCGCCAGATGACGGAGTCGAGGAAATAATGGTGCAGGGGTATAGCCCAGGCAAAGGCCGCAATAAAATACGCCGCTACTTCAGAAACAAAAAGGCGCCGGGAGCCCCACTGAAAAAGGACTTCCACCATATCAAATACCAATACAAAAGCGGCCAGTACCAGCAGGTTTTTTGTAAATACCGCTGCCATGCCATACTGCCCGCGGTCGGTACCGGTGTATTTGTTCTGGTTGTGGTAATAGACCAGCCGGTGGTACTGGAGGTTGTGAAAAATACCTATCAGTACCGGCTTCAGCAAGAGCGGAAAGGGCAGGCCAATAAAGACGACGTGTGCCAGGATTACCGTGATCATCAGCGTCCACTTGGGTACATTGACCGGTCTTTTTTCCACTTGCCCGGGCGGTGCTTTTTTAAAGAGGTAGAGCAATATGAGTATCACCAATCCCAAAAACAGCAAACTACAGATCCAGCCCAGCAGGTACTTCAGCCCGATGCGCCCGGCAAGAAAGATAAAAAGGGCAATCCCCGCAAAAATTGCTGCCACGATATGGAGGCGGAGAAAACCCCATTTTTTGTGCAGGACACTGTGCAGGAGCAGCATGATGCCGCAACAAATGAGCATGTAATACAGCTCTTTTGTCCAGGGTTGCGCGATCATTGCATTCATGATCTCCGATTTACCGAGGAGTGGCATGGCATCGTACTGAAAATAAACCAGCGGCAAAAAACAACCCACCAGCAGCATCAACTGGTCCAGCCGCCGGGTATAAAGATCTGTTTCATTGTTCTTACGGCGGTAAATGGCCACAATGCCCCAGTGTTGCCGTATGATATGGTAGTAGGCATAACAAACACAGAACCGGTTAAATATTGTAAGGGTATTGCGCAGAAAAAAAATGTCTTTGGAAAGGATAAAGGGTAGCCCGATGAATAAAGGCCCCACAATAAAGAGCAGGAAACTTAAGAGTAGTATGGACTTGTTCTGTGCAAAGAAAGGTTTATCAAAATAGGTGCGGGTATAGGTGGCAAAAAAATGACTGCTGTCAAACAGCAATACCCAGGCCAGGTAAAAGAAAAAGATGGTCGTGCTGATATTCGTCCCCAGCAGGTTGACACAGGCGTAATACAACATGATGGCCAGCACACTGAATCCTGCGGAGCCGATTAACCACCAGAGATCGGAACGTTTGCTGATGATCCAGGGAAAACTAAGGTTTTGCAACATAGCAGGTCGTTTTAACAAATATACACAATCGGAACTTTATTGCATAGGCCAGCGGGGAAATAGTACAGCGCTTTATCCTGAAGCCGGATGGGTTTACCGGTAATGCATACTGGTTGCCTGATTAACAAGGCTCATAACCTGGTAGCACCTGCTTGTTGGTAAGTAAGCAAGGTTCGTTACTTGTTAACGCCTGCCCATTAGTAAGTAGGGAAGGTTCATTACTTGTTAACGCCTGCCCATTAGTAAGTAGGGAAGGTTCGTTATCTGTTAACGCCTGCCCGTTAGTAAGTAGGGAAGGTTCGTTATCTGTTAACGCCTGCCCGTTAGTAAGTAGGGAAGGTTTATTACTTGTTAACGTCTGCCCGTTAGTAAGTAGGGAAGGTTCATTACTTGTTAACGCCTGCCCGTTAGTAAGTAGGGAAGGTTCATTATCTGTTAACGCCTGCCCGTTAGTAAGTGAGCAAGGTTCATCGCCTGATAACGGGTATTT
>JAAFIK010000061.1 GCA_013298665.1 Chitinophagales bacterium | reverse complement strand
ACTGTTCACCTTATTGAAAAAGCTGGAAGATTTTCACAACCCCATTTTCCTGACCGAAAAGGGAGCCACACTTGACGTGCTGCTGCATAAACTATCCCCGCTTTAATAAGTTATTATTCGGGGTTAACCCCGGCGCAATGATTGATTAAAGGTACCAGCCAGCAGTTTTGCTTACACGCTGCATCCATAAACAGACTACGCTACACCGCAATACCCCTGTCCATCAGGAATCTTTCAGCACCCCTGCTTTTGATTTTATTTTCCAACTGCATAGCCTCACCCCTGGTATGGGCTTGTAGCCATCAAATGATTTCCCGGGGGATGCCTTTTGAAATGGAAGTTGTTTCGCGGCTGTTGTGTTCTTGTAAACTGTTGTGCAGATCTGCTGTTTGGCCGGTGTACAATTTGCCGGTGCTTTTGCTGTAAAGTATATAGGTGTAATACATATAAAAAGCAACCCATTGCTGAACTGCTTTTTTGTGGTGTCGGCTTGGATAGACAAAGTTCTAACTTGATTTTGAATAATTTAGAAGAAATTCGGAAACTGTCAGAACTGATTGAGTAAGCATGATTCAACATAGGCTCCAGAAATCTCTAAGCACTTCTTAATAAGCTTACCGTTTAGTTGCATTAAATCTTCTATAAGACTTTCAAATAGCAAATTTGAAGCACTGTCATGTCTTAAATAAGGCTGGATTAATATATTCATACCCTGGTATGTTATTGGCTGTGTTAATGTCCACACTTAAATTTTTAAATTCAAAAGGCGAGTTTATAAGTGCAGAAGATGGGCGTCTTATACTTCAAAAAGCCGAAGTATCAGGTTTCATTTTTTCACCTGTTAGTTTATTAAGAAATATAGCTCAGAACAATGGGCTTATCCTGCGCCATATTGAACAAGCGGGTTTTTGTAAATCGTCAGCTAAAAGTTATTGAAACATTACGAGATTGGGGTTTGAATCATCGCAAGGAAATTTTCGGGAAATAGTCGCCCTTCGTTAAATAATTGGCGAATTAGTGGTGTCGTAACTAGGTTGCTTTAGCAGTAGGCATTTTCACTTCTGCCCACATATCAGTCTTTTTTAAATACAATTGCTCTGTGTTTAAGTCCCCATTCAACAATAGTTTTAATTAAGTCTTTTATTGACATACCATGCTTTGTAAGTCTGTATTCCACTATCATTGGCGTTTCTTGAATAATTTTTCTCTCTACCATTTTAATGTCTTCTAAGTAACGCAACTCTTTTGTCAATGTTGATGATGTAATTCTGCTCAAAACTGTTTTTAGTTCATTGAAGCGTTTTGGATTGTCGCACAAATGGGCAAGAATTTGTCCACGCCATTTGCCGCCAACAATGTCTAAAACATCGGCTACAACCTTGATTCCTTGCTGTTTGTTTTTTACTTCCATGTGTTGCTATTAAAGTAAGTATCTTAAAAACTACCTGTATTTTATTACTACTAAGTAGCAAAGATATACCAAGTCAGTTACATTTGCAATATCAAACAATAATAATAATAATGGACACACAAAATAGAGTACTGTTAATTGGAGTGGATACTTCAAAATTTCTTAACAGCAACATTCCCGGATATGACCCAGCCGAAATTCA
Source organism: Chitinophagales bacterium (assembly GCA_013298665.1). GTDB lineage: Bacteria > Bacteroidota > Bacteroidia > Chitinophagales > Chitinophagaceae > Ferruginibacter. Next base: position 26,583 of record JAAFIK010000061.1, on the reverse strand, counting down.
CAGACAATCAGTCATTGCAAAAGATAATCTTATTGCAATGGGCTATGACGCCAAATGGTGCTATATAGACATCACATCTAACAATGCTTCAGAAGCATTATCGACTGAGCTTTTAGCAAACCAATTCGATTGTATTTTGGTAGGTGCAGGTTTACGCAAACGTCCGGATCAATTACGTTTATTAGAAACATTAATAAATATAATTCATCTAAATGCTGTTGGTTCAAAAATTTGTTTTAATGAAGATGTGCATGATACGGTTGAAACAGTAAAACAAAGTTTAAAATTAAATTAATATGAATAAAGTAAATATTACAATCAAAGATAAACTGGGTGTTTTCTTTTGGAGAAACATGATGATGCCTTTAATTGCTAAAATTGGCGGCAAAAAATATCCTGACGGCATCCTTGTAAAAGAGTTTGCTTATGGAAGTCTGAAAGATGAAAAGTTAGATTTCATTACTGCGAAAAAGGAAACCAAGAAACAAGTTGCGATTGTTCACATTCACGGTGGAGCATGGGTTGCAGGAAGCAAAGGTAATTTCTATTCAAAACCGCTAACGAAATTTTCAAATGAAGGTTATCCTATTTTCAGTCTTAATTATCCATTAGCACCTGAGCAGCAACATCCATATTTGTTGCGTTCATTAGTAAAAGCATTGGTTTGGATTAAGAAAAATTATCCTGAATATGCAACCATTCATTTGGTTGGCGATTCTGCTGGCGGAAATTTAGCCATGATGTTAGGTATTTATATTTCAAACCCTGAATTATTTAAAATACTTGATTCAGTTGATTTGAATGATTTACCAAAAATCAAAAGCATTGTTGATATTTTTGGAGTTAATGATAGAATGTCCTGGATTGAAGATGGTTTTCCGAGTGCCAAATTATTTAATAAAGTGTATGTAGAAAACACTGCAACGCCTAATATCCCTTTATTTCCAATGGACTTTGAGCATATTGAAATTTTACCACCTTTGTTTGTCGTAGGTGCAGGTAATGATAAATTATTACGTTCTTCAAAAATTTGGGCAGAACATATTGGTAAAAAATTCAAAGATGTTAAGTTCAAAATTTATGATGGTGCGGCACATGGCTTTTTTAGTTTTGGAAATGGCTGCGAAGAATTAAGTGATGACATGATAATCTTTTTTAATAAAAATCAGTAAACTCATACAAAAAAATGAACCATTTATTATCACAATATATAAAAGGGAGTCTCTCCTTAAACAACCACTTGGTAATGGCCCCTATGACACGTAGCAGGGCGATAAATAATATACCTAACGCATTGATGGCAGAATATTATGCTCAACGAAGTGGTGCAGGATTGATTATTACAGAAGGTACTTCGCCCACAAAGGATGGTTTGGGTTATTGCAGAATACCGGGAATGTATAGTCAGGAACAAATTGATGGTTGGAGATTAACTACCGATGCCGTGCATAAAAAAGGGGGAAAGATTTTTCTGCAGCTAATGCACACAGGCAGGATTAGTCATATTGCTAATATGCCTGAAGGAGCAAAAGTTATTGGTGCATCTAACATTAAGGCGGCTGGGCAAATGTACACCGATGTAATCGGTATGCAAGAGCATTCCGAGCCTGAAGCACTTACCAGTGAAGGCATCCAGGAAGCTATTGATGGATATGTATTGGCTTCTGAGAATGCTATCCGGGCTGGTTTTGATGGCGTAGAATTGCATGGTGCAAATGGCTACCTGATAGAGCAATTCCTTAACCCAAATACCAACAACAGAACCGATGTATTTGGAGGTAGTATTGAAAATAGAGCAAGCTTCGTCTTACAAATTGCAGAAAAAATGGCTGATGCTATTGGCAAAGAAAAAATAGGTGCTAAATTTTCTCCCTATTCTACTTTTAATGATATGCAAGCTTATGATAAAGATGAAGTGCATCAAACGTATGCTTATCTTGCCGAAAAATTAAATGATTTGGATATTGCGTATATCCACCTGGGGTTAGGTCCTGGTGTTCAACAAAAAACATTGAATGTAATACGGACCAATTTTACAGGAACACTTATTTTAAATGGTGGATTTACACCCGAATCGGCAGAAATTACCTTAACCAATAATGCTGCCGATTTAATAGCATTTGGCAGAAGCTATTTGGCGAATCCTGACTATGAAAGACGATTAGGTAAAGATGCCCCATTAAACTCAGCAGATTTCAACAACTTTTATACTGCAGGGAAAGAAGGATATACAGACTACCCCTTTTTACAAAACAATTAAAAAAAATAACATGAAAGCAATACAATACAATGCCTTTGGAAGTTCAGAAGTAATAAGCTTGGTAGAAGTTCCAGCACCAGAAGTAAAAAATGAAAGTGACGTATTAATTCAGGTCAAAGCAGCAAGTGTGAACCCTTTGGATATGAAAATACGAATGGGATATATGCAAAAAATGCGACCTGTTCAATTGCCATTTACTCCGGGTTTAGATGCGTCAGGACTTGTTGTTGCTGTTGGAACTGGGGTTACTCAATGCAAGGTTGGAGATGAAGTGATAGTGGCAACTATGGGAAATGCTTATGCTGAATATGTTGTAGCAAACGAGAATTTTGTTTCGTTGAAACCAAAAAACATTTCGTTTGAAGAAGCAACTTCATTAGCAGTAAATATAGGAACTGCACAAACTATTTTGTTTACCGAAGGCAAATTAGATAAAGGTCACAAAGTTTTAATTCAAGGTGCTGCTGGTTCGGTTGGAGCAACAATGTTACAACTGGCCAAAAATAAAGGTCTTTATGTGATTGCAACAGCATCAGGAAAAGGAGTCGAGTTAGTTAAAAGTCTTGGTGCAGATGAAGTGATTGATTACAAAACACAAGACGTGTCCACTCTTGTTAAAGATGTTGATTTGGTTGCAGATTGTGCAGGTGGCGAAACACAAGCTAAACTTTTTGAAGTAGTAAAGGCAGGCGGTAAATTATTAAGTATTGCGGGTATGCCGTCGGCAGAGTTGGCAGAAAAATACAATGTCGATGCCCGATTTATTTCATCTGATTTGTCGGCAAAGAGTTTGGAATATGGATTGACTTTGGTTAGTGAAGGAAAATTAAAACCCTTTGTTGCGAAAACTTTCAGTCTTGAAGAAGCTGCTCAAGCACAAGATTTTGTCTCGGCTGGTGGGGTTAACGGAAAAGTTGTAATTCTTATCAATTAATAATTGTATTTCGTTGGTGCAGTAAGTTTGCCGGATGCATACTGCTGACTTACCAGTTATATAATATTTGACGCAGGGCTCCTGGTCACTTTTAGCTTACCATAAAACAATATCGCTTTTTACAAGGAGAATAGTTTTATTGTTCCTATAGTTCTCCCTTGCTGCACTTAAACTCCTGCAAATTCTGCCTGTTCACCTATTTCTTTCCATGCTTTCTTCATGTTACAAATAGTTTTACAACACTAAATGCTGAATTATGCGTAAAATTATTCCCCTTGTAGTACTAATTGGTTTTTCCCTGCCTTCACCTTCTCAGGCACCTCAATCATCACACTCACATCATGCTTCAGTTAAGTGAATACATCAAACAAAAAATGGGGCTAATCAAAACTATTCAGTTCTAATTAGTCCCATTTGATTCAAGTCGGGATGGCAAGATTCGAACTTGCGACCTCCTGGTCCCAAACCAGGCGCGATAACCGGGCTACGCTACATCCCGAACGATTTTAAAACTTTTCCATCGGTTGCGACGGAAAGGTTTGTATAACTGAGCTGTTTAATCTTCAGCATCAATATTAAGAACTTTCGACCTTGGCGCCTGCAGCGCCACGCGATAACCGGGCTACGCTACATCCCGAACGATTTTAAAACTTTTCCATCGGTTGCGACGGAAAGGTTTGTATAACTGAGCTGTTTAATCTTCAGCATCAATATAAGAACTCTCGACCTTGGCGTCTGCAGCGCCACGCGATAACCGGGCTACGCTACATCCCGAACGATTTTAAAACTTTTCCATCGGTTGCGACGGAAAGGTTTGTATAACTGAGCTGTTTAATCTTCAGCATCAATATAAGAACTTTCGACCTTGGCGCCTGCAGCGCCACGCGATAACCGGGCTACGCTACATCCCGAACGATTTTAAACCTTTCCACCGGTTGCAGCGGAAAGGCTTGTATAACTGAACTGTTTAATTTTCAGCATCAATATTAAGAACTTTCGACCTTGGCGCCTGCAGCGCCACGCGGTAACCGGGCTACGCTACATCCCGGAGTAACTGGTAATTTTAATATACCAATTTTAGTTTGCGGTGAGGGCGGGATTCGAACCCGCGGTACAGTTTAACCCGTACGGCAGTTTAGCAAACTACTGATTTCAGCCACTCATCCACCTCACCAGCCTGTCCCTGTTTAACAGGGGGCTGCAAAAATACAATTCGTGGCTATATAAGCCAAACAATTTCAGAAATATTCACAAAAAACCCGGATATATTATATCCGGGTCATTTTTTGCAGCAATATCTTTTTACATAGCGGCCAATTGCACTTTCTGTTGCAACTCCAGCACGCTTTCTTTGAATAAGCCATCGGTATCCATCAGGTCTTTTACGGTCTGGCAACTGTGGATCACTGTAGTGTGATCACGACCGCCAAAATGTTCACCGATGGTCTTTAATGAGTTCTTGGTAAAGGATTTCGCGAGGAACATGGTAATCTGCCGGGCCTGTACAATCTCGCGCTTACGGGTTTTTTGTAACAATTTATCATACGCCACATCGAAGTAATCGCACACCATTTTCTGAATGGCATCAATCGTTATTTCCTTGCTTGACGATTTAACGAAATTCCTAAGTACTTTTTTAGCCAATTCCAGATCAATTTCCCTTTTGTTAAGCGAAGATTGTGCCAACAATGAGATCAATGCACCTTCCAGTTCACGCACATTACTATTAATGTTATAAGCAATATACTTGACAACCTCCTTTGGCATTTCAAGGCCATCATTTTTCATTTTCTTTTCCAGTATCTCAATCTTCGTTTCGTAGTCGGGTGGCTGCAGATCGGCACTTAAGCCCCAGCGGAACCGGCTGAGCAGTCGTTCCTGTACACCTTCAAGGTCTTTGGGCGATTTATCTGAAGTAAGGATCAATTGCTTGCCGCTCTGGTGCAGGTGGTTGAATATGGCAAAAAAAGCATCCTGCGATTTTTCGGCACGATTGAAAAATTGCACATCATCAATTATCAATACATCAATCAACTGATAAAAATGGATAAAATCATTGATGGCATTATTGCGGCCGTGATCAATAAACTGATTGATGAATTTTTCTGAACTTACATACAGTACAACCTTATTCTGGTGAAGTCGTTTCACTTCGTTGCCGATGGCCTGTGCAAGGTGGGTTTTACCCAATCCTACGCCACCATAAATAACTAAGGGATTGAATGAAGTGGCACCAGGTTTTTCCGCTACAGTTTTCCCGGCTCTCCTCGCTACACGGTTACAATCTCCTTCAATAAAGGCATCAAAAGTATAGGCATGGTTAAGCTGCGGGTCGATTTGCATCTTTTTTAACCCCGGTATTACAAAAGGATTCTTGACTGGGTTGTTGACCACTAACGGAAAATCCATTTCATTGTTTGAATATGATTTATACCCATGCCCGGGTACATCCATCATAAGCGGTTTATTCTTACTGTTGCCACTGTCCACCATGATCCTGTACTCAAGTCTGGCATCCTTACCCAATTCTCTTTTTAATGTCTTGGCCAGTAACGTCACATAATGCTCTTCCAGATACTCATAAAAGAACTGGCTGGGTACTTGTATCGTCAGCACTTTATCATTGAGCCCTACGGGCGTGATGGGTTCAAACCATGTTTTAAAATGCTGCCATTCAACAATATCTTTGATTATATCCAAGCACCTGAACCAAACTTTATCAAAATCTTTCTCCATCAACCTTAAGCAATTTACAAATCAATTTTTACAATACCATACGGGTTTTTTCCGGAAATTTTTCAGGTGTTTCCTGTGGAAAAATTTCTTGAGCAAGACAGCGAATATCAAGATAATTTGTTGAAAAAAAAATTTTTTATTCGCTTGTTTTTTTCCCGATAATCACAGAGTGGGACTTTGCCAAATTTTTCTTTTTTGAACGGGTAAATTCGAAATCTAACCGCCCCAGATTAATTCCTGCCCACCCCACCTGGTTAACCAGTACATCCGCGCCCAGCTTGTTTTTCAGCGCTACAGGCGCGTCAAGAAAAGTATGCGTGTGTCCGCCAATGATCAGATCTACATATGCTGTTTCTTTTGCAAGTGTCTGGTCGCTCACCTTATTACCATCATATTTATACCCGAGGTGACTGAGGCAAATAACCATATCACAACCTTTATCCTTCTTTAACAATGCTGCCGTTTCGTTGAGCTTCTGTACCGGGTCGAGGTATAAAGTGTTGCCGGCCAGCCTGTCCGGCACCAGTCCCTTCATTTCGATACCCACGCCGGTTACGCCAATTTTTAGTTTACCCTTATTGAATATGGTATATGGAACAGCCTTCATTTCCATGGGGGTATTGGTAAAATCATAATTGCAAAGCAATAACGGGAACTTACCGTGCTGCAGTTGTGTGGCAAAGTTCTCCAGACCTGCATCAAAATCATGGTTACCCATAGTGGCCGCATCATAGTTCATCGCTGCCATCGCCTTCATCTCTGGTTCGCCTTTGTACAGGTTGAAAAAGGGCGTTCCCTGGAAAATATCACCCGCATCCAGCAACAGTACATGTTCTTCCTGCTGCCGTATTGCGGCAATCAGCTCGGCACGGGCGGCCACACCACCGAGACCCTGGTTCCTGCTGCCATCCATCGGAAAGGGCTCCAGCCGGCTGTGTACATCATTGGTATGCAGTATTGTCAGCTTTTGTAAAGCCTCAGGCTCATCCCCGGCAAAGGTCTGCCGGGAAAGCAGTAATGCCCCCGCAGTAAGGGCCGACTGTGTGATGAATTTTCTTCTATTGAGCATTAGAAACCCTGTTTTCGATTGTTGCTGAAATTTTTCTGCCCGCACGGTGCTGTTTTGCAAAATAGGCAATGACGGCATCCCGGAAGAGATAGTTGATATTATCCGCAGGAAGGTTGCGCAGCATATCGCAATTGTCGCCACCATTGGCGATATAATCATTATTGGCAATGGTATATACTGCCATTTCATCCAATGGTTGCCCGTTAACCGCAATATCAACTGCCTTTTTGTCCTTGATGGTGAAAGATACACCCGCACAAGGCCAGCCACCACGCCCTGCAACATGATCCAGGAAGAGTTTAAACGTTTTACCGCTGATTTGCTGGAGTACAATGGCATTATCAAATGGGGCTACTTCAAAAATTTTTCCCAGCGTAATATTCCCTGCAGGAATCATATTGAGTCGTACACCACCATAGTTGACAAAGGCCGCATCAATATGGGTATGGTACTTTTCCTGCGCCATGGCCAGCATGGCGTCGGCAAGTACGTTACCAAGGGTTCCTTCGGGCTGCTTTTTTTCCAGATCCATGGCGGCTATGGCTATCACGCCATTCATGCTTTTGTTTACACTGTCGGCATACGGACGCAACAAAGCCGTCAAAGCCTCACTTTTCTTTGCCGTATCGGTGATTGTATAACCATCGTACTGCACCTGCCGGGGCTGGTATCCGGTATGGCAACTGACCATAAAAGCCCCTGTGAATAACAGGGAAAAAAGCATAAACCTGCGCATGAAATGAGGGCTGTTGTGGGGAGAAAGGTAAAGTTTTTTTCAGCAGCAGGGGATAAAAAATCAAATTAAATTTTTATAGCTGAATATATTCTATTTTTGGCCGACAAAATACAGCAATATGGGGTATGAATTAACAGGGAAATTAGTGGCCAAATATGACACGGTACAGCGTACAGAAACCTTCAAAACAAGGGAATTTGTTGTGGAAAAGACAGAAGACATCAATGGCCGGACAATAACCAATTATGTTAAGTTTCAATGTGTGCAGGACAGAACAGGCATTGTAGATCGCGTAAACACCGGAGACGAAATTAAAGTGCATTTTAACATCAAGGGTACACGTTGGGAAAAGAATGGTACCGTTAATTATATTACCAATCTCGATGCCTGGCGTATTGAACAAATGTTGCAACCGGGCGGTGCCGCACCTGGCGACAGTGATTACTTAGAGCCATTGGATACATTCTCGGCAACGCCACCCGATGCCGTGGATGACCTGCCATTTTAATACCGGCTTCCTGCGCTTTCTGCTTTTTAGGATAACTACCTGACATATGCAACAAAAAATTTCGTTGAAACTGCTGCCGGCAGAGGCTGCTAACCCTTTGTTGGTTGTGCAGCTCATTGCCCGAACCAGCGGTATACCTAACGTTACCGGATACCATATCCTCAAACAATCGATCGATGCGCGTGCAAGAACGATCTGGGTTAACCTTACCGTGCAGGCTTTTCTGGACGAGCCTTTTACATTGCGTGAACAACCATCGTTTACCTGGCAATCAGTAACAGGCGCAAAGCGCAAGGTCGTCATTATCGGTGCCGGACCGGCAGGTCTGTTTGCTGCACTGCGCCTGCTTGAAGCGGGTATTCAACCCATCATACTGGAACGGGGTAAAGCTGTACGCGAGCGCAGACGTGACCTGGCCATACTCAATCGGGAAGGACTGGTAAATCCGGAAAGTAATTATTGCTTCGGAGAAGGCGGTGCGGGTACTTATAGTGATGGTAAACTTTATACCCGCAGCAGTAAAAGGGGCGATATCAACCGCATCCTTCACCTGTTTGTACATTTTGGAGCACCCGAAAAAATCTTATACGAAGCACATCCGCATATCGGCACCAATAAGCTGCCGCAAATCATTACCGCGATGCGCGAAAAAATCATCGCTGCCGGGGGCTTGTTTTATTTCGGGCAACGCGTAACGGATCTGCACATGAACGGAAACAGCTTAACTGCCGTGCAAACAGCTACCGGCGATACCTTTGCTGCTGATGATTTTATACTGGCAACCGGACACAGCGCAAGGGATATTTTTACATTGCTGGCGCACAAAAAACTGCATATCGAAGCCAAGCCTTTTGCACTTGGGGTACGTATTGAACATCCGCAACAACTGATCGATAGCATCCAGTACCGGTGTACCGTGCGAAACAGCTTACTACCGCCTGCCGCTTACAGCCTGGTGGAGCAGGTGGCTGAAAAAGGGGTTTTTTCTTTTTGTATGTGTCCGGGTGGTATTATTGCCCCCGCGGCTACCACACCCGGGGAACTGGTCGTTAACGGATGGAGTCCCTCCAAACGCGATAATGCCTTTGCCAATAGCGGTATGGTGGTACAGGTAGAGCTGCCCGATGCCATTACAGCACTGCGCCGAGCTAACCGCTGGGAAACCAACCGAAGGCCGGATGATCCGCTGGTATTGTTGTCGTTTCAACAGATGGTGGAGCAACAGGCATTTGCAGCAGGCGGTGGCGGGTTCCGGGCGCCTGCACAGCGGATGGGCGATTTTTGCCAGCGTAAAGTTTCGGCAGACCTGCCCGCCTGTTCGTACCTGCCGGGGTTGGCTGCCGTGGGGCTTGATACCGTATTACCACCGTTTATCTACCAGTCGCTGGTGGGAGGATTTACCGCTTTTGGAAAGAAAATGAGGGGATATTTTACCAATGAGGCTGTAGTTGTTGCTACAGAAAGCCGTACGTCCTCACCCGTGCGCATTCCGCGTGATGGCGAAAAACTTACACATCCGCAATTGATAAACCTTTACCCTTGCGGTGAAGGTGCAGGTTATGCCGGTGGAATTGTGAGTGCAGCAATGGATGGAGAGCGCGTGGCAGCAGCCATTGCGGTACGGGTTTGAACGATAGCCAACGGATGATGTTGTCAGGGAGATGGAGGCTGAGTGTTACACCTGTTTCTCCGTCAGGAAATCCCGCCACCAGTAGCCCGAATTTTTTATGGTGCGGAGCTGGGTTTTGAAATCCACATGCACAAGACCAAAACGGGCGGCATAACCTTCTGCCCATTCAAAGTTGTCCATTAATGTCCAGGCCATATACCCGCTTATTTTTACGCCTTCATGCCGCGCACGCAGCAACGCATCCAGATGATCGCTGAAATAAGCAGTTCGTGCAGTGTCGTTAATAACGCCGTGTTCAACCTTGTCTTTAAACGCTGCACCGTTTTCGGTGATGATGATTTCTTTGATACCCCCGTACTTCCAGAACCGTTTGATGATGTGGTGAAAACTGTCGGGGTTGATTTCCCAGCCCATAGCGGTATGCGGTACTTTTCGGGTTATGGCCTTTACCTCACTGGCTTGTACCAGTGGGATAAAAGCATTATGCCTTATGGTAAGCGGAAAATAATTCTGCAGGCCGATAAAATCCATTTTGCACTGCATTCGTTTTTCATACTTCCAGGCCTGGTTGTGGATTTCTAATTTTTCAAGCAGGGGAAAATTATCTTTCGGATAACCTTTGCCGAGAAGGGGTTCAATAAACAACCGGTTGAAGAGGATGTCCGCCCGGTTCGCCGCCGCAACATCTTCCGGTTTTTGTGTGTAGGGAACGATTGCTGAACAGGAAAAACTGGTGCCGATATGACCTTTGTGTACCTCTGTACGAAGAATATTACCCCCATCGGCCTGGGCAAGCACAGCATGATGAACCGCACTGAAAAATGCGGGCAGACTTTTTTTGCCGGGAGCATGACGTCCCAGCAGATATCCAAGAGATGTAAAGCCAAAAGGTTCATTCAGCACAATCCAGTGTTTTACCTTACTCCCATATTCTTTGGCACAAAAACGTACATAATGATTAAACCATTCATTGATATGGAATGCAGCCCAGCCACCTTCTTTTTCCAGAGCCTGTGGCAGATCCCAGTGATAAAGGGTTACAAAAGGAACCAGCCCAAGCTTTAAACACTCGTCAATGACCTGGTGGTAAAATGCCAGCCCCGCCTTATTGGGCTTACCCTTACCCATTGGAAAAAGACGCGACCAGGAGAAAGATAACCGGAAGGTATTAAAACCCAGTGCTTTTGCCAGCATCAGGTCTTCCTTGTACCGGTAATAAAAGTGGCAGGCATCATAGGGCTTTGCGCCACCTTTGATCTTGCCCTGTCTGCGGGCAAAAACATCCCAGATGGACAGCCCCCGGCCGTCTGCGGTATGGGCACCCTCATTCTGTGCGGCGGCCGTAGCCACGCCCCACCAGAAATCTTTGCCAAAAGAGGCCGCATTGGCAGTGTACTGAGCCTTGTGCATACTTGTTTTTACAAAGATGAATTACCGCGCAGCAGTGTAATGTTACCAAATCATTATTTTTAAACGGCCAACCCTTTGCCAGGCACCATATACACATATCAGTTTGCAGAAAAAACCAGATCGGCGAATGTCATGTTTTCATAATATTTTCTTTCCTTTTGGTTAACCTCTGCTTGATGTTAGGGTAATACGGCAGCACGAATTTTGTGTCACAAACAAACACCAAACCAAAAACACCACAGGTTGGTAATATTAAAGTTTAGAAACAGATCTTCTCATTTTGTGCGGCGAAACTTATCCAGGTTTTGCCTTTTTTTATGCTGTATCGCAGACCTGTTGTTAATGCTAAAATAACATTGTGATAAAACAGGGTTCACAGCGATAAGTGTTATTTGCACAACGAATTAACCCATGCGTACATTGTATTTATCAGTGCTTTTGCTGGCTGTAGTGGCAGCAAAAGGGCAGTCCGCTGCCGCACCGCTGAACCTGTTTATTGTAACGACCGATGGATTTCGCTGGCAGGAAGTATTCAGCGGAGCAGATTCATCCCTCATCAGTAATCCTGTGTTCACAAAAGATACTGCACTTGCCAAATTGATGTACTGGGCCGTTGCTCCCGAAGAAAGACGAAAAAAACTGTTACCCTTTTTCTGGAATGTCATTGCTGCACAGGGAAGCCTGCTGGGTAACCGTACCTATGCCAACCGGGTGAATACAGCCAACCTGTATAAGATTTCTTATGCGGGTTACAACGAACTGTTGACGGGTTCAACAGACCTTCGCATCTTCTCCAATCAAAGAAAGAACAATCCCAATTCAAACCTGCTTGAATGGTTAGACAAGACTGAAGCCTACCACAGCAGGGTAGCAGCCTTCAGTTCCTGGGATGTATTCCCCTATATCCTGAATGAGCAACGCAATCACCTTCCGGTCAATGCGGGCTACGATTCCCTGTCGGCAACGGTATCTGTGAGCGAAAACGCATTGATGATTAATGCCGTTCAGGACAAAGCGATCAACAGTAAAACAAATACCCGGTATGACCAGCTTACTTTTCTAACGGCAATGGAGTACATCAGCAGTAAGCAGCCGCGTGTGGTTTATATGAGCCTGGGCGAGACAGATGAGTTTGCCCACAGTGGCAGGTACGACCTGTACCTGCAGCGGGCCAACGCCTTTGATAAAATGCTTGAGCAGTTGTGGTACATGATCCAGTCGTCACCATTGTATAAAAACAACAGCGTATTGATTGTAACAACCGACCACGGACGCGGCAAAAACAGCCCCCGGGCCTGGAAATCGCATGGTCCGCTTGTTGCAGGTTCCGGAGAAGTCTGGCAGGCTATGATCGGTAAAGGAATCCCGGCGCTGGGAGAAGTGAAAACACGGGATATGGTTTACCAGAAAGAACTGCCTGGCTTTATCCGGGAGTTGCTGGCGAGGGAAGCCAGCGCTGACGCCTGGCAACCAGGTATTTATACCGGTCTCTGGTAAAGCAGGTATGCAGTCTTGAGACCTGGTACATTCCCCGGTTCCTGTAGTAGTTAACAGTAAGTTAATATGCGATGGGTGTAATGTAACGTATCTTTTCATCCTGATAATTCTTTTTATGTACTGGCAGCAAATTTCTTCTTCTCCTCTTCTGGGTTATGAACTGATAGAAAACGATACACCGGTACTTACCCTGCACATCAACTACAAATCATCAATCTTCAGGGCAGAATGTAAATCTGCAAGACGGCTTTTTTTTATCGACCGGGATGGGTTCTGGAAAAATAAAGTAGTACTCAAAAATGAGTATGGTATCCCCATAGGCAAACTCTCGAATGGAAAAGTATTTGACAATAGTGGTATAGTTGATATCGAAGGACAGCATTACCGGTTTAAGTATGTCAATAATCCGCTGGCAGAACTGGTTTTTTATAAGGATAACCAGTCAGAGCCATTGGTATCCTGCGGATTGCTGGCCGACCAGGGTAATATATCTGTGCAATTGAAGCAGGGAACACAAATCGGCGATACCGATATCAAATATTTTCTTTTTGCCTTAAGCTGGTACCTTTTCCTGCCCGTAGCGCAGGAAAACACAACTGCTTATGCACAATAATCCGCTTAACTTTTTCTTCACCTTACGTTAACGCAAAAATCATTTTCCGGTAGCCATCCGGTAATATAGAGCGGACACCTTTGCAAAAATCACTTACGTGTTTACCTACATTATTCAGCAACACAGACAAATTAATCCTTACTTTCTCATCTGGCTGCTGTTTTGTTCTGCAGGCGCTGCTTACCTGCTGGCACATAACAAGGCAGATGCCTTTGTACAAATGAATCCGCTTCACCACAAAGGGCTGGATATCTTTTTCATCATCACCAGTTTTTTGGGCGATGGTATCTTTGTATTGCTGCTTGTGCTGGTACTTTTCGTCACCCGTCAGCATACAACTGCCCTGCAGTTGTTGATTGTTTTTGTCGTCAGCGGTCTCATTGCACAATTGCTTAAAAATGCTGTACCGGCGCCAAGGCCAAGGGTATTCCTCTCTTCCCTGCAGGTGGCCTATCCCTATTTCATGGAGGGGATTACCCGCACCGGACTGGCCTCATTCCCGTCGGGTCACAGCACAACTGTTTTTGCCGCTACTGCCTTGCTTGCCCTGCGTACACATCATATTTACCGGCAGGGCCTGTTGATCGCCATTGCACTGTTGACAGGATATTCCAGGGTTTACCTTGGCCATCATTTCCTGGAAGACGTTATAACCGGCTCTGTGATCGGCATATTTACAGCCCTTGCCGTACATTTTGGTTACAGCTACCGGTATGAAAAGGTGTGGAAACGATCCCCCGTTTACCGTGCCGCCACATGATGATCTTCCTTACCATAACATCCTGGTTTTCGCAGGCCGCAGTATCGCGCCTGATACGCTTTGGCCTCACCGGCCTCTGTGGTATGGTGGTTGATTTTGCCGTTACAGCCCTGGTGAAGGAAGTGCTGGGGTGGAACAAGTATCTGGCCAATGCGCTGGGTTTCTGCTTTGCCGTATGCTGTAATTATGTCATCAACCGCCGCTGGACATTCGGCAATACCTCTGCAGACATATTGCCGCAACTCGGACTTTTTGCCGGGATAAGCCTGGTGGGACTCCTCCTGAATACACTTTTCATATTCCTCCTCCACCAGCAGTGGAAACTCAATTTTTACCTCTCCAAGTGCATGGCCATCCTCCTGGTTTTTGGCTGGAATTACTGGGCAAACAGTCATTTTACATTTACCCTGTACCATTAATGGATTATCGCAAACGCATTTTTTTACTGGTCTCCATAACAACTATTGTACGGCTGTTTGCTGCATCCACGATCGAACTGGGTAATGATGAGGTCTATTATGCCGGGTATGCACAACACCTGCAGTGGAATTATTTCGATCACCCCCCCATGGTGGCGGTATGGATACGCGCATCCACCCTCAATCTCTGGTTGCAATACCATGAGTTGTTTATACGCCTCGGAGCCATTATTGCCGCCGCCTTATGTACGCTGCTTATCGCACAAACAGGTAAACTGCTGCAGCATGAACGGGCTGGCTGGCTGGCTGCACTGATGTATAATGCCTCCCTGTATGCGGGGATCATTGCCGGTACCTTTATCCTGCCCGACTCGCCACAGATGCTGTTCTGGTGTATGGCCCTGTATAGCGCGGCCCGTTTACTCAGCAGTACCGTACCCCGCTCGCGCGACTGGATTACCTGGGGGCTGGCTGCCGGACTTTGTATGATGAGCAAGGTGCATGGTGTGTTCCTTTGGACAGGGATGGGGCTTTATATCTTATGCTACCAACGTGCCTGGCTGCGGCATCCGGGGTTGTACCTTGCCCTGCTCCTGAGCATGATCCTGGTAAGCCCTATTTTGTGGTGGAACATGCAAAACGATTTTGCCACCTGGCGCTTTCACAGTGCACGCGTGGCCGTAAACAGTTTTCACTTCAATACCGATGGCTTTTTCCGTGAAATAGCCGGGCAGTTGCTGTACAATAACCCTGTTGTTGTGGTACTGGTGACGCTGGCGCTCTGGCGGCAGATCCGTACCCGTCAGCAACTTTCCGCCCCCGTACGGTTCTTCCTGCTGGTGGCCCTGCCCATGGTCGGCTTGCTGCTGGGTATAGCCGCTTTTCGTGATACCCTGCCGCACTGGAGCGGCCCGGCTTACTGCACACTATTCCTGCCCGCAGCAATATTTATCGGCAAACAGCAACGGTTGCGGGTAAAGCGGACACAGAACTGGCTGCTGGGCGCTCTGCTTCTGAATGTGGCCATCATATGCAGTGGTTGCTGGGTGGTTAACTATTACCCGGGTACACTGTCAAAAAATACAGACAAATCACTGGGCGATGGCGATCCCACCCTTGATATGTATGGGTGGACGGAACTGGGTATGCGATTCAGGGCCTTACGGCAGCAGTTGATTGACAAAGGACAGGCCAAAAATAATGCAGTACTGTTGTGCCATAAATGGTTCCCCGCAGCTCATCTTGATTATTATGTATGCCGGTACCAAACCCCTGCCCTGGTAGTGGAGGGGCCGCCGGAAGACATCCACCATTATGCCTGGCTGAACACGTTCAGACCCCGTTTGGAAACCGGTCAGGATGCCTGGTGCATTATTCCTTCCAATAACATGGTTGATGTATGGGCACGCTATGGCCGCTCATTTTCGGCCATCACACTCGCGGGCGTAATACCCATCAGCAGGAACGGATTGCCGGTAAAAAATTATTATGTGTATATAATGGAATATTTCAAGCCTGCATAAGAATGCTAACATTTTGATAATCTTTTGTTTACACACTGGTAACGGCTATTGTTGAATTTTGATAAACAACTTTATCATGGAAAAAAGGCCGGTTGACGTAGCAGTGATATCAGACCTTCACCTCGGTACCTTTGGCTGCCACGCCAAAGAGATTACCAACTACCTCAAAAGCATCTCTCCCCACCTGCTGATCCTCAACGGAGATATTGTTGACGGATGGCAATTCAACAAACGGTATTTTCCCTCCTCGCATCTTGATGTAATCAATGAAATATTTCACCTGCAGGCTTCCGGTACAAGGGTGGTGTACATCACCGGTAACCATGATGAATTTCTCCGGCGCTACAGTGATATTCATTTTGGTAATTTTCAGCTTACCGACAAACTGGTTATTGAAATTGACGGCAAGCTCACCTGGATTTTTCACGGAGACGTGTTCGACAATACCACAAAGGGCTGGGCAAAAATATTAGCCAAGCTCGGAGGCCATGGCTATGATATGCTGATCCTGCTCAACCGTGCCGTAAACTACTCGCTGAAAAAAATGGGCAGGGAAAAAGTGTCTTTATCCAAAAAGGTAAAAAACGGGGTGAAAAAGGCTGTCAGTTACATCAACAATTTTGAGGAAACCGCAGCCGCACTGGCCATTGAGAAGAAATATGATTACGTGATTTGCGGGCATATTCACCAGCCACAACAAAAAGAGATCAGAACCCGGAACGGCCGTGTCAATTACCTCAACTCGGGCGACTGGGTAGAAAACCTCACCGCACTTGAATATTACGACCACGGCTGGCATATCTACCAATACAAGGAGAGTGAGTTTAAAGACAATACCATACTGAAGGCAAAAAGGGGATCTGCGTTATCGGTGGTCAAATCGGAAGTGGATTTTTACTTCAACTCATTACAGGCATTTTCTAATCCATAATTCTTTCAGGCATGAGAATATTTTACGCAGTACAGGCAACCGGCAATGGACATATCAGCCGGGCAATGGAACTACTTCCGCACCTGCAGCAGTATGGCGAGGTAGACATTTTCCTGAGCGGGCAGAACAGCAGTCTGCAATTGGACGCACCCGTGGCATACCGTAGTAAGGGGCTAAGCCTTTTTTATACCGAGAAAGGCGGTCTGCACTATGGGAGGATTGCCCGTCACCTCAACCCGGTAAGGTTGTACAAAGAGATCCATGAACTCCCGGTAGAGCAATACGATTTTGTGATCAACGATTTCGAGTTCATCACGGCACAGGCCTGCCGCCTCAAGAAAGTGCCATCTGTCAACTTTGGCCACCAGGCAAGTTTTCTTTCGCCCCATACCCCCCGGCCTTCTAAGCGTGATTTTGTTGGCGAACTGATCCTGAAACATTATGGCAGGGCTTCCCGGTATATCGGTCTCCATTTCCGCCCGTATGATGATTTTATCCTCACACCTGTGATCCGTAAACAGATTGCCGATGCTTATGCCATAGATAAGGGACATGTTACCGTTTACCTGCCTGCACATTCGGAGGGCGTACTCGAACAGGCACTTGCGCCGCTCAAAGACATCCCCTTCCAGGTGTTTTCCGCAGGCCGGAAAGTGGAAAGGCAAAAAGACCATATCACGTTCAAACCGGTGGATAAGCAGCAGTTTGCAGAAAGCCTGATCACCTGTCATGGCATCATTACAGGGGCGGGTTTTGAAACACCCGCAGAAGCCCTCCACCTCGGCAAAAAGCTGATGGTTATACCCATCCGCGGACAGTATGAGCAGTTGTGCAATGCAGCAGCCATCGAAGACCTCGGGGGTAGCGTAGTACACCAGATCAGTCGTGATTTTGGATACCGGTTTTACCATTGGCTCAACCAATCGGCACCCGCACATTACGAAACCCGGTACAGTACCGAAGCCATTGTGGCCAGGGTAATGAATACCGTACCCGATGCTGCCGGTATGGAAACCGAAGCCCCCCGCTTCTTCCCCGAACTCCAGATAGGATAGTTATCCGTGAGCCTGTAAGCGCAAGGGTTGGTCACATTTTTTACACAATCTTGCCATGAAAACGTATGCGCGGATGGATTATAGTATTTTTACGGGAATAAATGTCTCGTTTACACTACCATAAGAGGGCCGGACGATTATTGACAACCATATTTATGTTGTTGCTGGTAAGTCCGCTTGCCGCACAACCGAGTTTTAAACTCCGGTACAAAAAATCTGCTGTTTATGCCGGTATTGAAGTTGGCTCCAAAGGGGTAAAGATGAGTTGCCTTGAAATCGGTAAAAATGCACAGCAAAGCGGAGCTTATAACCTGCTCAAAGACACTGCCATCAATACCGACTTTATTTCTTTTTCCCCCGCCACAGCCCAGGCTACGCTCAACGGATTTTGGCAATTGTACCACAAGGCGTTAAACGACTATCATATTCCCGCCGACCGGATCTATACCGTGGTGAGCAGCGGGGTAAAAGTGCAGGCAGAAAAAGAAGGTAAACAAGCCTGGGTCAATACGCTGATCGATTCTTTCAGGGTGCGGACACAGGAGCCTAACCGGGTAGTGGAAGTGATCAGCCCGTTGCAGGAGGCAAGGCTTTCACACCTGGGCATCATTCCTGAATCGCGCAGGTACAATACCTTCCTGATCGACATTGGCAGCGGAAACGCCAAAGGAGGATATTTCCCGGATGACAATACCAAAAATTTCCGCCTCTTTGAACTGACCTGGGGTACCCGGAGCGTGGCCAACGCAACAGAGAAAAAATGCGGCGAGGATAAAAGCATTGCCAATTTCCAGAAACAATTGTACCGCGTACTGGCAGGGTCTGCAAATGACGAAATTACCTATGCCGTAAATGTGAGCAACGCGTTCAACATGAGCGATAATATCGCCGTAAGTGGAGGCGTGGCCTGGTCGGTAGCCAACCTGCTTTTTCCGGAATTGATCAACAACCCCGTTGTGCCGGTTACTTATGATGAAGTGGCAAAGCTGAGTGACCGGATTGCCAAAAATTATACCTCTGTGCAGTACAATGCTGTGGCGGCAACGGTTACCGACAAAACAATCGACAAAGTACTGGTGGCAAGAGAAGTGAAGAAGGTAAACGAGGTTTTCGACCAGAAATCGCTGCTGGCCGGTATTGGCCTGATGCTCAGGATTATGCGGCAGTTTGAAGGACTTTATGACAAGAAACAATTTTACCTGGTTAAAAACGGGCAGGTGGGCTGGATATCTGCTTATGTTGACCAGAGTATCGGACAATAAATCCGCGGCTGACCGCACCACAACTGATACATGAACGAAACAAGACCAATGACATTGCTTTGGATGGCGCTGGCACTATTGGTGCTGTCGTTGTCGTTGTTGGGTACATGGGCGTATTACGCTAAAAAACGCAGCAGCGATACCGTAAGCCCTGTTGTTACCCCGGCAGGCACACCAGGCATGAGCGCTATGGCCCCCGTTACAGCCGCCACAAAAGATTCTTTGCACAATATCTATGCAGCTACGATCCGCGAGCTGGACATCCAGGCAGACTCTACCCAACGGAACCTGGATACACTGAAAAGTCATCTCGTGAATAAACTTGAGGAGAGTGGCCGGTTGCGCAGCGAAATCACGGCATTGCTTAAGGGCGGACAGATGAATACGGATGAAGTCATCATAATAAAGCAAAAGATTGCCACCCTGCAGCAGAAAGTGGAGGAGTTGCGCCGCATCAACCAGGATGTAGAGGAGGAGAACCGCCGGTTGAAATCATTACTCGCAGCAGTGGCCAATCGCCAGCCGGCAGATGCAGGTGGCAGCTTCACCACCGCACAGTATAAAACGGCAACGGGTACAGTACCCGGGCCGGCAGGCAATGTGCTGGTATCAGACCTCCGTTTGCGGGCGGTACAAACCGATAACGACCGTGAGCAGGAAACCACAGACGCACAACAGGCAGAAAAAATGGTGGGGAGCTTTGTTGCCAGGGGTAACGGGGACGCTGGTGATATCATGGTGGTGGTATTGCAGCCGGATGGCCGGGTATTACAAAACTCCACCTGGGATTCCGGTTCTTTCGACACCCGGGAAGGGAAAAAAATCTATTCGGTAAAAATGCGCTTTGACGGCAATCGCGGAGAATCGCGCCCTTACCTGTTTTCCATAGGGGCAGAACGGTTTATGCGGGGTAACTATACCATGCAGATATACCAGAATGGTACCCTTATTGCAAGACTGACCAAAATACTTTCCTGATCGATAGTGTAAAGAAAAATAACAGTGCACCACCTGTATGGTACAAAAAGCCCCGGGATCATTCCGGGGCCTTTTATTATATACGATATGTCATTATATCCTCGCTAACCGACAGAAAACCTGTTGCATGATCAGGCTCAACCTCAGTTGCCCACTTTCCTGATCAGGTTTTCATTGATGGCATCAAGAAATTCTTCTGTATAGAGGTAATGCTCACCATGGCTGACTTTATTGCCATGAATACATACCGCAAGATCCTTGGTCATCTTACCGCTTTCTACCGTCTCGATACAAACCGCTTCGAGGGCGTTGCAGAAATCGATCAGGGGCTGGTTGCCATCAAGCTTACCCCGGAAGGCCAGGCCGCGCGTCCATGCAAAGATAGAGGCGATGGGGTTGGTGCTCGTGGGTTTACCCGCCTGGTGGTCGCGGTAGTGGCGGGTAACGGTGCCGTGTGCAGCCTCGGCCTCCATCGTGTTACCATCGGGTGTAACCAGTACGGAAGTCATCAGGCCGAGCGATCCGAAACCCTGGGCAACCGTATCACTCTGTACATCACCATCATAATTTTTACAGGCCCATACAAAATTGCCGTTCCATTTAAGCGCGCTGGCCACCATATCATCAATCAGGCGGTGTTCATATACAATACCGGCTTCGTCAAATTTTGCCTTGAATTCATTTTGATAAATGTCTTCAAAAATATCTTTGAAACGGCCATCGTATTTTTTGAGGATCGTATTCTTTGTGGAAAGATACAGCGGCCACTTTTTACTGAGGG
This sequence comes from Chitinophagales bacterium, assembly GCA_013298665.1. Lineage (GTDB taxonomy): Bacteria > Bacteroidota > Bacteroidia > Chitinophagales > Chitinophagaceae > Ferruginibacter. Next base: position 5,481 of record JAAFIK010000061.1, on the reverse strand, counting down.
CCATGTTAAAGCAACTTCGGGCAAAACCGGTAATGCTCTCGTCTGTGTTGTACATACTCATGGCTACACCATCTCCTTTAAAATTATACACTTCAAAGGTTTGGGGTTCACCGCCGTCTTCCGGTGTAAAGGTCATGGTAAGTTTACCCTTGCCCCTGATCACAGTATCCGTAGCACGGTACTGGTCGCCAAATGCATGACGCCCTACGATGATGGGGGCAGTCCAGTTGGTAACGAGGCGCGGTACATTACTCATCACAATGGGTTCGCGGAATACGGTACCGTCGAGTATATTGCGGATGGTGCCATTTGGGCTTTTCCACATCTGTTTCAGGTTAAATTCCTTTACCCTTGCTTCATCTGGGGTAATGGTGGCACATTTGATACCCACACCACAGGCCTTGATGGCATTTGCCGCATCAATGGTTACCTGGTCATTGGTCTGGTCGCGGTATTCCATGCCAAGATCGAAATACTGGATGGGTACATCGATATAGGGCAATATTAATTTGTCTTTGATGAATTTCCAGATGATCCTTGTCATCTCGTCTCCGTCCAGCTCTGCTACGGGATTGATTACCTTGATTTTTTCGGCCATAAGTTGTCTTTTTTGTCTAAACCGTAAAAGTAATTCATTTGCTATTATTTTCTGGGATGGTACAGATTTTATTTACCCGGATGATTGTTGCGATCAGAAAGCGATTGGGCCACAGCAATCAACAGCAACAATTCCCCCGCTTCAAAGCAACCGGGAAAATACAATGGAAAAGCATTCAGCAGACAACAACCGGTGGCCAGCAGCAGGGCAATAGAGCGGGTATGGTATGCCGGCAGGAGGAGCATCACCGGAAACAACCATTGTATGAGGTTGTAGGGGTTCCTGCTGGGTGCGAGCAGGTATTCGGCACCGATGTAGAGGAGGAAGGCTAAGCAAAAGATTTGCACGGTATTGTAACGGATGGCTCTTTTCCGGTTAACCAGGCAAAACAGGATGAGTAGTACGGTATAACCTGCCAGGTAAATGGCCTGTGGCAGGTTGATGTGCAGGAGGCGCAGATAATCGTTGAGGTAGGCGATACAACCGGCGGTAAAGTCATTTTTAAAGGTAGCGGGTAATGCACCGGTGGCCGATAAGGCTTCAGTACCCACGGGACTATGCGGTACAAAATTACTGCTGCCATTGGTATAGGCTTCCATGGCTCCGGTATAGTCCTGCCACTGGTGCAGCAACGGTAATGAAAGCAGTGTAAAACTGATAATACCTGTGAAGAAACCGGCGGCGAACCCCTTTTTGCGTTGCAGCAGCAGGGGCAGGGCAGGGGCAAGGAAGAAAATCCTGAACCAGGCCGCAAGGGCAAGTATAAAGCCGGCGGCAAAATATGCCGGTGCTTGTGCTTTGCCATACAGCCGGAAGATGACCGCAAATAAAAAAGCATACAGTATATACAATTGACCCCTTTCGGCATGAAGCAGCCAGTGTGGTGCCGCCAGAAAAAAAAGCGTAATGCCGGCAAGGCCAGGCAGGTATTGGTTAGGGTTGAGCGATACGTTGCCGGCCAGTAAAGTAATGGTGCCGAACAGCAGCAGCCATTGCAGCACGAACCACACCATCCTGGCCTGGTGATACGGTAAACGGGCAAGCGGGTAATGCAGGAGTAGTACCGATGGCGGAACAGAAACACCGTTGAGTTGCGGTGCTTCTTTCGCACCGGTGCTGGTAAAATATGCAGTATACCCTGCAGCCTGTAGTTTGGCTCCCCTTATCCGGCATTCAAGATCTGTACCGGTATAGCTGCGGGTATAGTGCCAGGACTTACCGAACGCAATCAGCCCGATACAAAGCAGTATGGCCATCACCATTTTTTGTATCGGGCTGAAGGATTGCAGCATATGGCTTGCAGCAGGTTTATAGATTTCTGATCACCTCATCGGCAAACTCGCTGGTTTTGAGCAGCGTGGCCTCCTTCATGAGGTTGTAAAAGTCGATCGTTACTTTTTTGTTGCGGATGGTTTTGCCTACCGCTATGGTAATGAGTTCGGCCGCATCTTTCCAGCCCATATATTCGAGCATCATCACGCCGCTGAGGATCACCGAACAGGGGTTCATGGTATTGGTATTGGCAAAACGCGGGGCTGTACCATGTGTGGCTTCAAATACCGCATGGCCCGTCATATAATTTATATTGGCACCCGGAGCAATACCGATACCGCCTACCTGCGCAGCGAGCGCATCACTGATGTAATCGCCATTGAGGTTGAGGGTGGCAATAACCGAATAATCCTGCGGTGCCAGTAACGCTTGTTGTAAAAAATTATCGGCAATGGCGTCTTTAATGATGACTTTACCCCCGATGGCCGATATCTTCATTTCTTCGTTCGCTACAGCCTCGCCACTTTCCTTCTTTGTTCTTTCCCATTGGTTCCAGGTATACACCTGTCCGCTGAATTCGCTTTCGGCCAGGGCATAGCCCCAGTTTTTGAATGCCCCTTCGGTAAACTTCATGATATTGCCCTTGTGCACAATCGTTACACTGGGCAGCTTATGTGCAATGGCATGCTCAATGGCCGACCGGATAAGGCGTTCGCTGCCTTCCCTGCTTACCGGTTTGATGCCAAAAGAGGTGGATTGCGGAAAACGGATATTTTTAACCCCCATTTCATTGATGAGGAATTGCAGTATTTTTTCGGCTTCCGGCGTACCCGTCATGTATTCGATACCCGCATAAATGTCTTCGGTATTTTCCCGGAAAATGACCATGTTTACCTTTTCGGGCTGCCACATAGGGCTGGGTACACCTTCAAAATAGCGCACCGGGCGCAGACATACGTACAGGTCAAGTTCCTGCCGCAGCGCTACGTTGAGGCTGCGGATGCCACCACCAACCGGTGTCGTGAGTGGTCCTTTGATCGAGAGCAGGTACTCTTTAAATGCGTCCATCGTAGCCTCAGGCATCCAGCTCCCGGTTTGGTTGAAGGCCTTCTCCCCCGCCAGTACTTCCAGCCACGCAATTTGTTTTCCGCCCTTATAGGCTTTGGCAATGGCCGCATCAAACACCCGTACACTGGCTTTCCAGATGTCGGGACCAATACCATCACCTTCAATAAACGGGATAGTGGGGTGGTTGGGTACCTGTAGTTTGCCATCGGCACCCATGGTAACTTTTTCTGCCATAATTGCTGTTTATCCGCCGGGCGGTTTGGTGAGGGGCAAATGTACAACCAAAAATTGTTTGTAACCCCGGTTCTGTGGATTTCAACAATTCATGATCACGCTGAAAAGCAATCATTGCTGTACAGGTGTAATGTGTTGTACCGGCAGCTATGCAAAATCGAGCGAACAGTTGATCCATTCCCCATCAAACTTAACCCCCTCGTATTTTTTATAAAAATTAATGGCCGGTTCATTCCAGTCCAGCACCTGCCAAACAAGGCCGCTGTACTTTTTTTCTTTGCACTCCTGTATCAGCCGGTCGAAAAGCAGTTTGCCAATACCCTTGCCGCGCATAGCTTCGGTAACGAGCAGGTCTTCGAGGTACATGCGCTGTCCCTTCCAGGTACTGTAGCGCACATAGTAAAGCGCAAAACCTGCTACGCCTGTTTCGTTTTCGGCCACAAAAGCCCACCATACGGGCTTAGCGCCAAAACCACTTTCGGTAAAATGTTCGAGGGTAGTGGTAACCGCTGCCGGGGCATTTTCGTATTCAGCAAGTTCCTGTATGAGTTCCATCATACGGACACAATCGGAAGAATGGGCTTTACGTATAGTCATAATAGCGCTGAGTATTAAGTATCAGGATACAAGTATCAAGTATCAGGAATGAAGCGCAGCATCAAAATCATGCACAATATCTGCTACGTTTTCGATGCCTACGCTGAGGCGGATAAGTCCGTCGCCGATGCCATACTGCTCCCTTTTTTCGCGGGGTACGCCAAAATGGGTCATGCTGGCAGGATGGCAGACGAGGGTATCGCAGGTGCCGAGCGAAACCGCGCGTACACACATGCGCAGGCCGTCGATAAACTTTTTACCCGCTTCCAGTCCACCTTTCAGCTCAAAACTCATCATGGCTCCGGGATGCCGCATCTGCTTCAGCGCGGTTTCGTGATCGGGATGGCTGGTGAGGCCAAGATAGTTCACCTTTGCTACAGCGGGATGGTGTTCAAGCCAGGCTGCCACTTCCATAGCATTGTGGCAGTGCCGTTCCATCCGCACATCTAAGGTACGCATACCCTGTACCAGCAAAAAAGCATCAAAGGGATTGCTGTTGCCCCCCAGCAGCCTGTGCCACTTGGTCATATGGGTATTCATTTTTTCAACATCCCTGCCCGCCAGTGCTCCCCCGATAGCTGTACCATGGCCATTGAGGAACTTAGTGGTACTGTGAAACACATAATCTACCCCATAGGCAAAGGGCTGTTGCAACCAGGGTGTGGCAAAAGTATTGTCAACAGCGATGATGAGGTTGTATTGCCGCCCCAGTTGGGTAAGCGCCTCAATATCTACACACTGTATGGTAGGATTGGCGGGGGTTTCGAGGTAAAGCATCCGTATCGCAGGATCAGCTTTGAGTGCGGCCTCAGCAATGTTGAGGTCGCGCAGGTCAGCCACTATGGCGCTGATGCCGAGCGGGGGCAGTACTTTTTCCACCAGCTCCTGTGTACCACCATAGAGCGAAAAATGGGTGAGTATTTTATCGCCCGTTTTGAGGTTGCCCAGCATAAGGGTGGTGAGGGCGGCCATCCCACTGGCGTGAACAATGGTTCTTACCTGCAGCGGCGCACCGGCAGCATCGGCTATACCAAAGGTTTCGAGCGCGGATATCTTGTCTTCGGCTTCCGTCATGGTGGGGTTGCCCCAGCGGCTGTAGATATACCCTTTGTCTTCACCGGTAAACCGGCGCATACCCTGTTCTGCATCATCAAATACATAGGTGCTGCTCGCATAAATGGGGGTGAGGTGGGCATAGTTGGGGTCCTGCTCGTGACCGGCATGAACCGCTACGGAACTGATGCCACTGAAAGGAAAAATCTGATCGGCCATAGTATTGTTGTTGTGGCCGCAAAGCTACTGCAAATTTGGGGGGAAATGGAATGAAGGAGTAATAGGTAAAGGGGAAGCAGTATATTTTTCATGAAGCAGTTTGCAGAAAGACAGAAAAGGCGGAGAACGCCCGGTGTTACAGGGGTGAGCAAAAATACCACCCACGTTTTTGCCGTAAATCCCTTCCATCCCTCAATATGACCATATTGATCATCATACAGATAGTACCCATTACAAAGCCATCGGTTCGGGTTGCAAACAAACAAATACCCGTTATCAGGCGATGAACCTTGCTCACTTACTAACGGGCAGGCGTTAACAGATAATGAACCTTCCCTACTTACTAACGGGCAGGCGTTAACAAGTAATGAACCTTCCCTACTTACTAATGGGCAGGCGTTAACAGATAACGAACCTTCCCTACTTACTAACGGGCAGGC
>JAAFIK010000060.1 GCA_013298665.1 Chitinophagales bacterium | reverse complement strand
ACACTTCTGCTTTTCTCAGAAACAGCACTGTTTTTCCCAAAAACACTGCTGCTTTATCAAAATGCAAACGGTTTTGGGTCAAATGCAAACGGTTTCACCCCAAATGCAAACGGATTTTATCAAAATGCAAACGGTTTTGGATCAAATGCAAACGGTTTCATCCCAAATGCAAACGGTTTTGGGTCAAATGCAGTACTAAGTACCAAGTACCGTTACAAGGCATCTTTCCGGTAGCAGCCCCGGGGTAACCCCGTAGTAAAGCCGAGGGTTACCCGTCTAAGCCCGTCTTTTCCAGTACTACCTACTGAATAGTCCCCTCCTGGTACTCATGTATTCTTCTCCCGCTACTCAGTAAGGCTTTTCCCAAAAAATCCCGTAGTTTTGTTGTACAGGTGTTCTTAATCCACCCTCGATGTATGTATCCAGTAACCATTTACCCGGGCTGCGGGATGCAGCGTACCAGCGTTTCCGGTAGTCATATTGCCGGTAATGGTGCTGTGGGAGCGCCCAAACAACATAAAGCCCGTATCATGATTAAAAATTATACCCACAGGTATTTACTCCTTGCACTCCAGTTCCTGCTGATCTGCCCCGCAATACTGGCACAAACCAGCAGACCCCTGGTGTCTTTTAAAAACTATGGCGGCTCCAATGCGGATAATGCCGGTGTAATCAAAAATACGCCCGATGGAGGACGCATCATGTGTGGTACCACCACTTCCAACAATTTTGACGTGAGCGGTCTGCACGGTACAGCCAACGATATCTGGGTGGTAAAACTTGATAAGGCGGGGGTGATCCAGTGGCAAAAGACTTACGAGACCTCGATTGATGAAACGGGACAGGATATTGTTACAACCGCTGATGGGGGCTATGCCATACTGGCGATAACCAATAATTTTACCAGTACCGCCGATGCCCTGGTCATCAAAATCAACAGTACGGGTACTCAATTGTGGCGCAAGCAATTTGGTGCCAGCGGCCCCGACCGGCCCACACAGATTGCCGAGACCAATGATGGTGGTTTTGCAGTGGTAGGCTCCACCATTGGCACGCCCAACCTCGATTTTGCGGGACAAACCAACAAAGGTGGCTACGATCTTTTTATCAGCAAGCTGAACAGCTCGGGTACGCTGCTGTGGACGAAAATACTCGGTGGTACACAGGACGAGCGGAGTGCTTTTGTACGCCAGTTGGCCGATGGCAATATACTGGCAGGTTCCAGGGCCGTATCCGATAACGGAGATGTGGTGGGCAACCACAATAACTACGACAGTGGCGATTTCTGGATACTTAAAGTGACCCAATCGGGTCAGATAATCTGGAAAAAATGCTATGGGGGTTCGGGGGATGAGACGCCATACAATATGGTGGAAAAAAGCAACCGGTATTACCTGATCGGTACTACCAATAACCTTTCCCGCGCGGCGAGCGGGGACGTAAACGGGGTTATTGATGCCTACGATATGTGGATGCTGGTACTGGATACGGCGGGTACCATCGTACGCCAGAAATGTATTGGTGGTACGTCGAGCGTGGATTTTGGACTGGGTATTGAGGCAACGCTGGACAATAAATTTATCATCGGTGGCTATACCCAGTCCAACGATGTATATGTGTCCGGCAACCAGGGACTGACGGATTATGCCCTTATTAAAGTGGATTCGATGGGGGCATTGGTTTGGGGTAAGCTGTTTGGTGGCTCCGGTTACGATTTTGCCAAAAGTGTAGTGGTTAATCCGGACAGCACTTACTCGCTGCTCTGCGATGCCCAGAATATCGGCGGAGACATTACTACCTTGTACGGGTCATCCGATTTCTTTCTGGTAAATTATGCAGATACCTCGCTCTACCCCGATCTCTATGCAAAAATTACCGGGCCGGCAACCGTTTATACCGGTAATTCGGTAAAATATATGCTGCGGTTTGGTAAACGGACTGTACCCGTAGCCACCGATACGGTTGTGCTGTATTTTGTGAAAAATGGCGACCTCAGCCTGTCCACCACCAGCAGACCGGTGTCGGCCACGAACGGAGATACCCTGTTCTGGAAATTACCAAAGGCAAACATACTTAGTGCGGATAGCATCAGCCTGAAGTTTTTGTTGTCTAATACCGCAGCACTTAATGCCGACAGCATAAGGGTATGGGCAGGTATCGGCCCTTTTACTACCGAGTTTTTCCAGGCCGATAATAGCACCACCCATGCTGCTAAAGCCCGCTACCAGAATGCGGCAATAATAAGTCCCTTTATTTTTATCAATACCACCAATACTGTAGTGGCTACGGGTAAAACCTATAGCTATACCATACCTTATACCTGTACCAGCCTGCTCGACAGTACTAAGGGTACGGTCTCCTTTATTGCAGATCCGGGTACCCGCTTTGTCTCTTCAAACCCCGCTTACAACAGGGTTTCGGGAGATACCCTCATCTGGAATTTTTCGGTTACGGGCAACCTCAACGGATCCATCAGCGTAGTATTGCAGGTAAAAGATACCCCTGCAGTACAGTTGAACAGTGTACTCACGCACAAAGCTATACTGAAGTTTACAACAATTGATACCGCAGTATTGCAGCGAACGGCCACACGTCAGCAAACCGTTACCACCATCTGCGTTACGCCCGGCACGGCCAATACCACATTGCCGCCACCGCAGGGTATACAGTGGTTGCGTACGTTTGGTGGTACAGATGAAGACGGGGTATACGACCTTGCGGCAGTATCGGATACTTCATATGTGGCCCTGATGTCATCCGCATCCAATGATGGCGACGCGGCCGGAGCCCCCGGCGATTTTAATGGCTATGCGGTAAAATACCTCGCAGATGGTACGCAGGTCTGGAAAACACTGATTGGTGGGGATGCTTATGACGGGCCTAATTCATTGGTAAAAGGAGCCAATGGCAGTGTCATCATTGCCGGGGAAACCTTTTCCACCAACGGGGCTTTTTCAGGAAACCATGGCCGATCAGATGTACTGCTCACCAAATTAGACAGTGCGGGTAACCTCGTATGGCAGAAACTGTATGGTGGCAGCCGCTATGACGAACGCCCGGTCATCCGCAAAGTGGCCGATAACAAATACATCGTCATGGCCAGTACCATTTCTGCCAATGGCAATGTAGTCAATCCCTATCCCAACGATACCCTCAACGCCCATATATGGTTGTTTGCCATCAATGAAAGTGGCAACATACTCTGGCAGAAGGTATATCCGGATACCCTGTTCTCCGATTACTCCGCCATACAACCAACCTTAGACAAAGGTTTTATCATGAGCGGTACCAAAAGCCGGTTGGTGAATAACAGCTTTGTCGTTGCCGATGGCCGGCTGGTCAAAACCGACAGCGTGGGCAATATCCTTTTTGTCAAAAGCTACAGTAACGAACAGCATGCGCAGGAAATCACTACTGTGGTGGCAAACGCCGACAGCAGTTTTACTTTTGCGGGTTATACGTATCCGTTTCTGTTCAACGCCGGCGATTCGGCTTGTATCGGTGATCATGGTGGAAATGACATATGGGTGGCTAAAACAGATAAAAATGGCACCCGGCTCTGGCAGCAATTTTATGGTGGTACCCGTGATGAGTACGCCTTCAGGCTCATTCCTGCTGCGGGTGGCGGCTACCTGGTACTGGGGAATACCAACAGCAACGATGGTAATGTAACCAACAGGCATAACCCCGCGGGTACTGCCGGCGACGCCTGGCTGGTAAGGCTGGATAATAATGGCAACCTGCTCTGGCAAAAAACGGTTGGTGGCGATGATGAGGATGATGCGTATACCGCGATACAATTGCCTAGCAGCGATTTTATCATTGGTGGTGACGCACGCTCGCAGAACAATGGCGATGTCTACAACAGCAAGGGGTATTTTGATGGCATATTGTTTAAAATTGGTGCGGCCAATTATATACGGGGTAGCGTTTATGCCGATAACAATGGCAACCACATCAGGGATGCCGGTGAGCCTTATTTTACCGCGGGTACCGTAAAGAGCAGTAAGGGTACGTCTGCAGGGAGCAGCGATATTGTGGAAGGCGCTTATGCCAATAGTGTGGATACGGGTCGCTATGTTACGCAGCCGGTAATTGCTTCTCCTTATTATAACGCATTTCCATTAGCAGATACGAGCGTGTTTACCAGTTACCTGCAAACCGATACCGTTGATTTTGCCATGGTACCGGTACCGGGCATCAACGACCTTCGGCTGTCGCTGATACCACTCACCGCCGCCCGGCCCGGTTTTCCTGCGGCCTGTCTTATCCGCTATGAGAATGTGGGTACCACAACAATTGCTGCAGGTAATGTAAGTTTGGTAAAAGACCCCCGTGTTACAGTCGATTCGGCTTCCGTACCGTACACCAGCTTTGTGGCCGATACCCTGCGCTGGGCATTCACCAATTTTGCCCCTATGCAGACCCGCGAGTTTAAGGTGTACCTGAAACTGGCTATACCACCCGCATTGAACAATGGCGATACACTGCGTTATACCGCAACGGTCAATCCACTGGCGGGTGATAGTACACCGGTCAACAATAGTGTGAGTCTCAGGCAGTTGGTTACGGGCTCGTATGATCCTAATGATAAGACGGAGACCCATGGCCCCGGCTTCCCTGCACAATTGCTGGCCAATGGCGAGTACCTCAATTATATCATCCGCTTCCAGAACACGGGTACGGATACTGCTTTTCGCGTACTGGTGCGTGATACCCTCGATGCCAAACTGAACTGGAGCAGCCTGGAAATGATTGATGCAAGCCATCCTTACCAGTTGTCGATCGCCAGCAACAATCAACTGGAATGGAAATTTGACCCCATCATCCTGCCCGACAGCAATACCAATCTTGCCGGCAGCCAGGGGTATATTGCCTACCGTATCAAACCCTTAGCCACACTTGCAGAGGGAGATACGATCAGTAACCGCGCAGGTATTTATTTTGATTTTAACCTGCCCATTATTACCAACCGCCACCAGACCATTATCGATAAGGGGGTTAGTATCTGTCCCGGTACCAGCACCGTTTACAGCGCGGGTGTACCGGGTGGTACGGCTTACCGCTGGCAGGTGAATACCGGCAGTGGCTTTACAGACATCAGTAACGGGGGCGTATACAGTGGTGCTGCTACAGACAAACTGCAACTCACAACACCACCGACCAGTTTTGCAGGTTACCAGTACCGCTGTGTGGTAACCACGGCAGGGGGTACTGTCAATAGTGCAGCATTTGTACTGAAATTCAGCGTGAGCTGGACGGGGCTGGTCAGTACCGACTGGAGTACACCCGGCAACTGGAACTGTGGTATCCTGCCCGATGCTTATACCGATGTGGTGATCAACAGTGGTGCCGTGCTGGTCAACAGCAATGCCACCATCAGGAGCCTTACCCTTAAACCCGGGGTACAGTTTTTAATTGCGGGAAGCAGGGTGTTTACGGTAACGCATTGATGGGGTGGGGAAGCATCTCCGCCCAATACTGCATCAATACCTTTTCGGCTTCGGCCATAGTATCGCCAAAGCAGATGATCCCATCATCATGCCCGGCCATCACCAGGATTTTTTTGACGGCGAGGTTCTCTTCCGTCACGAGACGCGTAATTTCGTTAGCCATTGCCGTTGTGCCATAGCCAATGCTGGCTTTTGTGGTGGGCAGGCGGTGCATCAGCGACAGCCAGAGTGCTTTGTGGTGAATATGGATAACTGCGGTAACCTGAGGAAACAACTGATAAATAGCCGCGTGTGTCATTGACTCTGAAGAAGCTTTGGCAGGCCCCGTACAATCCACCGTATTGGTGGCAATATCAGCCTGTTGCACACAGGAAAGTCCGGCTTCTGTCAGGACGGGAATATGCCCCGTTTGTGTACCCGAAATAACAAAAGCATGATCCGCATTTGTCCGTATGCTGATGTTGCCATAGCCCACCTGTTCCGCTGCATCATAGCCGATACCACCCAGCCGGAAAAGTTTGTTGCGTGTGGTGAGCAATTCACCGCAGGAGATATCTGCCGGTAATGGGGTAGCTGTCCACCGGCAGTTGAATTTGATAACGCCTTCATCTTTCATCATACATATAAACTTTTAAGGTTGCCCGGTGCTGCAATACCCCTTTCAGTAATGATGCCCGTAACCAGGCGTGCCGGTGTTACGTCAAAGCCATAATTGGCTACGGGGGTATCCGGGGGGCAAATGCGTACATGCGTCAGTGCATCATTGTGCAGACCGGTTACATACCGTACTTCATCTCCATGGCGCTGTTCGATGGATATTTCTTTAATGCCATCGCGAATGCTCCAGTCGATGGTGGAGTGGGGTAGTGCGGCATAAAAGGGAATATTGTTGTCGTATGCGGCAAGTGCTTTGAGGTAAGTGCCGATTTTATTGGCCACATCGCCATCGGCGGTTACCCGGTCAGCGCCCGTGATCACTATGTCCACCATACCATGCTGCATCAGGTGTCCGCCCGTGTTATCGGCGATGAGGGTATGGTCGATGCCCTGCTGCCCCAGTTCGAAGCTGGTGAGGTTAGCACCCTGGTTGCGCGGGCGCGTTTCATCTACCCATACATGAACGGGGATGCCTGCCTGCCGGGCATGGTAAATGGGGGATGTTGCGGTACCCCAATCCACACAGGCCAGCCAGCCCGCATTGCAATGGGTGAGGATATTAACCGTAGCCCCCTGCTTTCGCTCATGAATATCCCGCAGGAGCGACAGTCCATGCACCCCGATCTGGCGGCACATCTCAATATCATCAGCCTTGATCTGGTTGGCCGTAGCCCTGGCGATGGCTATTTTGTCTGCCGCTGTTGTCGCGCTGGTTATGGCTTTACACATCTCCCCGATAGCCCAGTGCAGGTTGACGGCGGTAGGGCGGGTAGCTGCGAGCAGTGCTGCCTGTTGCGCAATATATGCATCCATACCGCCCTGCGGGGCTTCAAGAGTAGCGAGGTAGAGGCCATAGGCAGCCGTAACGCCGATGAGCGGTGCTCCCCTGACAGTCATGTTGGAAATGGCGCTGGCAGCTTCGGCGCTGCTGGTGATTTCCACCGTCTTCAATTCGTGCGGGAGCAGCCGCTGGTCAAAAACAAAGAAAGACGCAGCCGTTTGCGGATGGAGCCAGATGGTGTGCTGATGTTGTTGGTATAGAAGCATAAAAATTAACCTTAATTCCCGTATCCAAACTTACGGCATTTTGATGGATAGAGGAGTCTTAGGATAAATGTACCCGATTATTATTTGTGATTTTAATGCTACTTTTATAACCGATCCTCAATCAGTGCACATGAAAAAAATTGGCCTGCTTTTTTTAGGTACTTTATTTGCGCTGCTCACAACAGCCCAGGGTACTTCGTCCGGACGCGATACTACAGGGGGTGATCCCTCACCCAGTGGTGGTTGCCAGGTCAGCCAGATACTGTTCAGCTCTCCTCAGGACGCCAGTGCCTGTCCCGGTGCCACCGTACTCTTTATTGCATCCGGTGGGTTTTGTGAGCGGAGTTACTGGGAGGTAACTACGAATAACGGAATCAGTTGGACAACAGTGGCAGGTACAGAAAAGTCTTACCCTTCTTTAGCCAACCCGGCTGCGGATACGCTTACACTCACCAATGTATCGCTTTCTATGAATAATCATATTTACCGCTGGTGTTTGTACATGGGTTGCCGCCCGACGAAATATTCAAACCCTGCCACTTTAAACGTGAGCGGTACGACAGTTATCCATACACAGCCGCTCAGTATGCTGAACACCTGTGCCGGTGCACCGGTGAGTTTCCCGGTAGGAGCAACTGGTGGTGTGCTCAGGTACCAATGGCAGGTGAGTACGGATGGGGGCAATAATTTCGAGAATATACTTTTTGCCACGGCTGCAACACTCCATATTCCGGCTGCGGATATGGGTATGCACAATAACCGGTACCGCTGTCTTATATTCAATCCGTGCTACCCGGCTGTTATAAGCGATACTGCAACACTTACGGTAAGTTCAGCCATTCCTGTAATAACAACACAGCCCTTGAGTACAAACGGCTGTGTGGGGCAGGGTGCGGCCCTTACCATTGGTGTCGGCGGCGTACCACTGATCGAATACCAATGGCAATACAAAACCTCTTCATCGGCACCGGCTTATACCGATGTTGCCGGTGCGAATGCTGCGGTACTTTCACTTAACCCAACGCCTGCCATGAATGGGTACCAGTACCGCTGCCGGATTGGGGGTTCCTGTTCCTATGTCTATTCTGCTCCCGCCACCCTTACCACTTACCAGGTACCGCAGTTTACAACAAGGCTGGGTACCCAGCAAAAATGTATGGGTGATACCGTACAGCTTAACCCGGGAGCGGTGGTGCCTGTAACCGATAACTTTATTACCGCATTTCTTTTCCAGTGGCAGCGGAGTACGGACAATGGAGCCACATTTACCGACATTGGTAATGCAACAGGAGCCATTTACCGGTTTACGGTTACGCCTGGTGTTGTGGGAGAAATGTACCGTTGTAAAGTGTATAACCCCTGTTATACGGTGTATTCGGATACGGCGGCATTGGTGCTTAATGTACCGGTAACCATTGCCACACAGCCGGTCAATACCGGAACCTGCATCGGTTCTGTGGCTTATTTCAGTGTAGTGGCCGCCGGAAGCCTGTCTTACAACCCTTATCAATGGGAGGTGAGCACGGATGGTGGGGTTAGTTATTCCGCCAATAGCGGGGGGATATCTTCCGGTAACAGGCTTATACTGGAAAATGTACAGTCTTCCATGCATAACAACCGGTATCGTTGCCGTTTGCTGAGCAATTGTATGCCCGCTGTGTATACCGATGCCGCGGTATTGCAGATAACGCCCAAACCTTATATTGGTGCAGATACGGTTACCCGGGTGATTTGTGATTTCTGCACGGCCAACCTGTTACCGCTCTACAGTAGTGCAGGCTTCAGCAGTGCGGTATGGAACAGTACCACGCCTGCTGCTGTACTGCCCGGTAAGTACAACTTTACGGTAACCGATCCGGGTGGTTGTAAGGATACGGCAACGGCATTTGTGAATTTTGAGGATGGTTATACCCTCGGGATATGTAACAGCAGCGATGCGCTTATCGGCAGGATGGTTTCCAGTGTTACCGGATCCACCTATTTATGGCAGGTGTCGCTGAGTGGTACCGATAACGGGTATGCTACTTTTTATCCTTTTGGAACCACCACACCGGTAACAACACCTTACCTTACCGATGCACAAACGGGTATACAGGCACAGGGCAATTATGTTTATTGCAATACAAAATTCCGCTGTCTCGTCAACAATACCACTTACAGCATTCCTTACACAATCAGGCGTATGGCCTTCTGGACGGGTGCAGCCAATGATGGTAAATGGACCACTCCGGGCAACTGGGGTTGTGGGGCGGTGCCTTCAAGTTGTGATCATGTAGTGATCAATGCCGGAAATGTTTTGATCAATGCAGACGCAACAGTTCAGACTTTAACCGTCAAGCCCGGTGTCAATATCAGTATCGCGGAGGGAAAAACACTCAGGGTTATCCGTTAGCCCCTTTCGCAGGTAATCAGCGGTTGCCGGTCGATCAGGTATTGTATGGTTAATGGCTGGTGGGGCTCGGGCAGGGCAATCTCTACCGGCAGGGTCAATCCGCTCTCTTTAAGCCGGATTACTTCATCATCAAAAACAGTAATGGTGGTGGTTACAAAAAGTG
The DNA here is from genome assembly GCA_013298665.1 of Chitinophagales bacterium. GTDB lineage: Bacteria > Bacteroidota > Bacteroidia > Chitinophagales > Chitinophagaceae > Ferruginibacter. Next base: position 18,599 of record JAAFIK010000060.1, on the reverse strand, counting down.
CATGCCCGTTACCCGTGGCGGGTGCAGCAGGTACCAGGGTTTGTGCCGGTGCCCGAAACCGGCCGGTTTCCAGCAATTGTGCCAATGCGCCATTACGCACCGTTGCTGCTGTCAGCTCAAATAAAGTACTGACCGGTTCAAATGAAGCGGGCAGGGCATGATCGCCATCCCTGTTGATGCTGCGCAGCGCAAGTTCCAGGGTGATTTTTTCAGGGATGAGCAGGGTTTGGGGCGATAGTTGCGGCAGCAGGTTGGCAACGATATGTACCTGGTGTTCTTTCAATAAGGCACGCTGCATCGTTTCGGTAAGTAATATATCGGTATGGGGTATAGCGGGAAGTGTTGCTGTACTGGCATCCATAAGATATATGCCCTGTATATAAGCACCCAGGCCGAGCCGCCCGATAGTAGTTTGGGCATACTGCAAACTTTGGGGATTGATTTCGATAAGGGTGCATTGCAGTTCGCCGGCACCAAATACACTGGTGAGTGGCAGAAAGAGGCTGGCAAAGGGGCCGCAACCGGCATAAAGCAGGTGTACGCTTTTTTGTGTACGCAGCAAATGTGTAACGGCCTTTACCAGACCTTTTACAAAATATTTGGTACGCATAATATCATCAATACACATCACCGCCCAGGTGGGACCAAGCGCCATACCGAGCGGAGTATCAATGTTTTCGCGGTTGCCCTCCTCTTCCATATCAAACCCGGTAAGGTCGAGCAGCAGTTTTTTATATACCGCGAGGGTCTCACGGAGTTCGGCATAATCTGTCGTGGTTTTACAGAGTATCCGGGTTATGTCCTGCAGACGGGTTTTAGCTGTCATATGTAAATGACGGCAATATATATGATACCCGGTTAAACGCCAAGCTTAATTTGCGGCGGATCAAAAACAGCCTGGCCGGATCAGTTTACTCCTTTTTTACCCGTATCCTGGTTTTCGCGGTAAAATTCGCGGAAGATCAGCCGCAGGTTCTGGTCGTATGTCACATAATTGTACAGCCAGTTGCAGAAAACAAAAAAGCGGTTTTTGACCCCGAGTATGAGCATCAGGTGAAGCCCCATCCAGATCAACCAGGCGAGAAACCCGCCCAGGTGAAGTTTGGGTCGGGGCATATCCACCACAGCGAGGTTACGGCCTACCGTAGCCATACTGCCTTTATCGTTATACACAAATTCTTCCAGTTGCGCAGTACCCCCCTTCATTTCCATGATGCGCAGGTTTTTGGTAAGTACATCAGCCTGTTGCATGGCTACCGGCGCTACCTGCGGGTGCCCATTGGGCCAGGCAGGCTCTTCCATAAAGGCCACATCGCCTATGGCATAAAGATCCTGGTATCCCTGCACCCGGTTGCGGCGGTCTACCCTGATCCGGTTGCCCCTGGCGATCAGTGCCGGATCAATGCCCTCAGGTACATTACCTTTGATACCAGCAGCCCAGATGACCAGGTTACTGCTGATGGTATCACCATGCTGTAACACAACCGTTTGGCCGTCGTAGTTTTTCACAAGTGTATCGGTTAGTACAGTTACCCCCATTTTCTCTAAGTATTTCCGGGAGTGGTCAGAAGCATAATTACTCATGGTGCCAAGGGTTTTGCCTGCGCCTTCAAGCAGATAAATGGTCATCTGCGAAAAATCGAGTTCGGGGTAGTCTTTGGGAAGTACATAGCGTTTCATATCGGCAATGGCGCCACTCAGTTCCACACCGGTGGGGCCACCACCCACCACCACGATGGTCATGAGGCGGCGCCGTACCGCTTCATCTGTTACTGCCAGCGCGTCTTCAAAGTTGTGCAGCAGGCGGTGCCTGAGTTGCAGCGCCTCTACCGTACTTTTCATCGGGAGGGCATGGGTGGCCAGTTCATCATTACCAAAAAAATTATTGCCGCAGCCCGTAGCCATCACCAACGCATCATAGTCAAATACGCCCGCATCTGTAAATACCTTTTTTGCTGAGTGGTCAACCTGCTCTACAGTTGCCATTCTAAACCGGATATTCCTGGCTTTCTGAAATACCTTTCGCAGCGGGAAGGAAATATTGCTGGCGTCTAACCCGGCAGTGGCTACCTGGTAAAAGAGGGGTTGAAACTGGTGGTAATTGAACCGGTCAATCAGGGTGATCTCGAAGCCTGGTTTATTGCGCATATTGCGTGCCAGCCGCAACCCGCCGAATCCTCCACCTATAATAACTAATCGCATGGTTTGTTGTTTGTGCCGCAAAGATACTATATTTTCAATAATTATTGAAAATATAGTAAATGCAAACTGCTCAGGTGATCAGGAAATCAGTATTTTTTTGAAAACAATACTTAAATTATTTGGTTGGATGCAATTTTTCCTTACTTTTGCCATCCAAAAAATAGCCTGAAGGAGGTATATACAACATGCTCATTATTGATTCTAAAGATTGCGAAAACATAGACAAGGCACTCAAAAAGTACAAAAAGAAATTTGAGAAAAGCCGCACATTGCTCCAATTGCGTACAAGACAGTCTTTTACCAAGCCGTCTGTAAAGCGTCGCGGTGAAGTGCTGAAAGCGATTTACAAGCAGCAACTCGCTACCGGACAGTTGGATTAAACCGACCGGATTTAAAATTTTATAAACTGATTACTGGTTCCTGTAACTTTGGTGATCAGTTTTTTTATGTCCATAGGTGAGCACAACTATATCCAGCCTTTTTTAGACTACCTGAAATTTCAGAAACGGTACTCTCTGCATACCCTGAGCGCATATGAGCATGACCTCATTACTTTTTTTGATTGTCTGCAGAAGGAGTTTGCTGTGGCCCTGCTGCCCGAGATCAAGCCGGCCTATATCAGAACCTGGCTTGCCGGGCTGAAGGAGCAGGGGATGACTGCCAAAACCATCAACCGTAAAATATCTTCGCTCAAATCTTTCTTCAAATTTCAGCTTCGCCAGGAGGTAATCACCGTTAATCCCATGACAACGGTAGCTGCGCCCAGGATCAGTAAACGCCTGCCGCAATATGTGGAGCAGGGGCAGATGGAAACGCTTTTCAGGGATGTTGAATTTCCGGACAACCGGGAAGGGCATACAGCAAGACTTTTGCTGGAATTGCTCTACCACACAGGTATGCGCCGTTCGGAGCTGGTGGGCCTGAAAGAGCGCCAGGTGGATACGGGCAACTGCAGCATCAAAGTGCTGGGTAAGGGCAATAAGGAGCGGGTAATCCCTGTCAGCCGGGCACTGATGGACAGTCTGATTACTTATGCCCGCAACAGGAAAGCGATTGTGCAACCCGGTGAAGATCGTCTGCTGATAAGGGAAGATGGTGGTGGACTTACACCGGCCTATGTACAGCAGGTGGTGAAGTTCTACCTTTCGAAAGTAACCACGATCAGCAAGAAAAGTCCGCACGTACTCCGCCACAGTTTTGCCACGCACCTGGTCAACAATGGGGCAGACCTCAATGCTGTAAAGGAGTTGCTCGGTCACAGCAGCCTGGCTGCCACACAGGTATACACACACAACAGTATTGAAAAGCTGAAAGAGATATATAAAAAAGCGCATCCCAAGGCCTGATTACCCGCATAGTTCAATATGGGGCAATCCCGGAGAGTGAAACAACAGCCGCTGGTTACTAAGGATTACGGCTCAATTCTAAAGGTATTTCTCCTTCAGGTTCCCCATGTATGACCTGTATAATCTGTGTTTAAGTCCGTTCAAAAAAATATGCGCCTGTCTGTAAAATTATATTTGGGGATATCCGTTAATAGCGTTATTTTCATGTTAAGAAAAGATTAAATAATTAAACCCATTAAGCCTATCGCACAACCTTTACTTCTGATTTTTAAACACGATTGTTTCACAGATTAAAATTAAGATGGTTATGAATGTAAGTATTCAAACTGTACACTTCGACGCTGACAGTAAGCTGGTATCTTATGTGCAGAAGAAATTAGACAAGCTTACCCAGTTTCACGACAGGATTACCAAGGTGGATGTATTTCTGAAATTAGACAACGTTGTACACAACATTAAAGACAAAGTAGCAGAGATCAGGGTGCATATTCCGCGCCACGATTTCTTTGTAAAACAGTCATCAAAGTCCTTTGAAGAGAGTTTTGACTCCGCAATGGATGCAGTGATTACGCAGATCAAACGAAAAAAAGAAAAACAAGCAGCTTGATTTTAACAAACGTATTTGTACAGGGCTGTTCCGGAGGAACAGCCCTTTTTTTGCACCTTATGGTAAAGTTATGCCTGATAAATGACGGCCGGACTAAGCGCTGTAAACCTTTGCTGCATGGCATTCTGTACGCTTATCCACAGGTGTAGAAAAACATTGTAAAAAAATTCAGGTCAAAATTTTTGGATTACGCAAATTCACTTACCTTTGCCTTCCCAAAAAAAGGGGTAGTTCTTATACTTGTGCAGCGGGCAAAAAACAGGCCGAAATAGCTCAGTTGGTAGAGCAACTGATTTGTAATCAGTAGGTCGCTGGTTCGACTCCAGTTTTCGGCTCAGTGCAGGGCAGTTACCAGAGTGGCCAAATGGGGCGGACTGTAAATCCGCTGTCTTTCGACTTCGGTGGTTCGAATCCACCACTGCCCACTCTAAAGTTCTTTAATCAGACCAGCCATGGTGATCTTGGCTGGTAAAAGCGGGAGTAGCTCATTTGGTAGAGCGGTAGCCTTCCAAGCTTCAGGTGGCCAGTTCGAGCCTGGTCTCCCGCTCTTTTCGTTTTCCGGATCATCAGTAACGGTTCGGGAAAGGTTCATTGAATAGGTTTGAATGAGAATTGGTTCCAGCTTTCTCACAAGCTATTACAAGCTGTTGTAGCTCAGGGGTAGAGCACTTCCTTGGTAAGGAAGAGGTCGTGAGTTCAATTCTCATCAACAGCTCAAAAAAGTCTTACAGTAGTGGTTTGACGCTGTAATAACCCGGTCAGGGATGGTTATGATGGCAATACTGCTCAAAGTTGACATAAAATATTAGCTCCGGCTAAACATAGATTACAATTTAAAAAAAAACAAAATGGCAAAAGAATCCTTCAAAAGGGATAAACCCCACGTTAACGTTGGTACTATTGGTCACGTTGATCATGGTAAAACTACATTGACTGCCGCTATTACCGATGTTTTGTCAAAAAAAGGTTTAGCGGAGAAGAAAAACTATGATGATATCGATGGTGCTCCTGAAGAAAAAGAGCGTGGTATCACTATTAACACTGCACACGTAGAATATCAAACGGCCAGTCGTCACTATGCGCACGTTGATTGTCCAGGTCACGCTGACTACGTAAAAAATATGATTACCGGTGCTGCCCAGATGGATGGTGCGATCCTGGTAGTTGCTGCAACAGATGGTCCTATGCCGCAAACAAAGGAGCACATCCTGCTGGCTCGCCAGGTAGGTGTACCCCGTATCGTGGTATTTATGAACAAAGTTGACCTGGTTGACGATCCCGAACTGCTTGAACTCGTGGAAATGGAGATCCGTGAACTGCTGTCTTCTTACGGCTTTGACGGAGACAACACACCCATTATCCAGGGTTCTGCTACCGGCGCTCTTGCTGGTGAAGACAAATGGATTGAAGCAGTTGACAAACTGATGGATGCTGTAGATTCTTATATTCCCCTGCCTCCCCGCCCGGTTGATCTGCCCTTCCTGATGAGCGTGGAAGACGTATTCTCTATTACCGGTCGTGGTACTGTTGCTACCGGTCGTATCGAAAGGGGTCGTGTGAAAGTAGGCGAAGGTGTTGAGATCGTTGGTCTGATCCCTGAACCCCTCACTTCCACCGTTACAGGTGTTGAAATGTTTAAAAAACTTCTGGATCAGGGTGAAGCTGGTGACAATGCCGGTTTACTCCTCCGCGGTATTGAAAAAACCCAGATCCGTCGTGGTATGGTAATCTGTAAACCAGGTTCTATCACACCGCACACCGAATTCAAATGCGAAGTTTACGTACTGAGCAAAGAAGAAGGCGGCCGTCATACCCCATTCTTCAACAAATACCGTCCGCAGTTCTACTTCCGTACAACTGACGTAACCGGAGAAGTTGAACTGAATGCAGGTACAGAGATGATCATGCCAGGCGATAATACTTCAATGACTGTAAAGCTCATCGCGCCTATCGCGATGGAGAAAGGTCTGAAGTTTGCGATCCGCGAAGGTGGTCGTACCGTAGGTGCCGGTCAGGTAACCGAAATCATTAAGTAAAACATCAGGATCCCCAACGGGTAATCCGGTAAGTTTTTCATAAATTTGCAAAGTACTTAGGAAAACTCCTGAGTACTTTGTTCTATACAAAAGTTCTTATTCATACCAGCCGGGTATTATTTGCCCGGTTGATACACGGGCATAGTACAACGGTTAGTATAGAGGTCTCCAAAACCTTTGATCAGGGTTCGAATCCTTGTGCCCGTGCTTTTTACAGTCATTTGTTTTGATTGTTATAACACGTTTTAAATATGAACAAGATTACAACCTATTTCAGGGACTCGTACAAAGAGTTGGTTGAAAAAGTAAGCTGGCCTACCTGGGATCAACTGCAGCAATCTACCATGATTGTTGTAGGTGCTACGCTTTTTATTACAGCCATTGTTGGTGTAATGGATCTCGTGTGCAACAGCAGTCTCAAATTTATTTATAAACTCTTCGCATAAGAACAATGGATACGATTATACAGGAAAAGGAAAGTAAGTGGTACGTGCTTCGTGTCGTGAGTGGTAAGGAGCGTAAGGTAAAGGAATACCTGGATAAGGATATCGTTCGTAATGGTTGGAGCAATACCATTAAGCAGATTTTTCTCCCCGTAGAAAAAGTGTATAAAGTGCAGGCCGGTAAAAAAGTAATGCGCGAACGCAACTTTTATCCCGGTTATGTTATGATTGAAGTTGCCGATGGCAAACTCAATGATGATATGGTACAACACCTCAGCAATATCAGCAATGTTATGCACTTCCTCACAGATGGCAAGGGCTCAAAAGGCAATATCATCTGTCTCCGTAAAGCAGAGGTGAATAAAATGCTCGGTAAGGTGGATGAAATGGGTGAAGGTGGCGGAATGACGATGAGCGAACCATTCATCATTGGCGAAACGATCAAAATTATTGATGGACCATTCAACGACTTCAACGGGGTCATTGAAGAAGTGATTGATGAAAAGAAGAAGTTGAAAGTTCAGGTGAAGATATTTGGCCGAGCTACACCTGTAGAACTGAATTACATGCAGGTAGAGAAAATCTCCTGATGCAGCATAAGAACATTTTCAGCAAGCCATCCTGTACTGGATGGCTTTTTTTATGGACTGCTGCGTAACTGATCAATCCTGCTGCGCAATACCCTGAAATAGTCCACAGCTTTAATAAGCCGGCTGCCATACCAACTGAACATTTCCCCATCCACCAGCAAAACGTGCACATCCGGCAGCAGCTCCTGCAGCTCAGCAATGTGTTTCTCCCGAAAGGGAAATGGCTCTGACGAAAGCAATACCAGCGGGCAATGCATGTCACGCAACTGGTTGATGGTGCATGCCGGATATCGTTGGTGATCCGCAAAAAGGTTCTGCAGACCCATCCGCCCGAGCATATCATGGATAAAAGTATCTCCGCCAACAGTCATATAAGGTTTGCGCCAGATCAGGTAAGCCGCAGGTATGCTGACCGGTGGGGGAGCAGTCTGTTGAAATGCCTGGCAGATCGTTGCCGTCAGGCGACTGGCATTACCTGCTTTCCCGGTCAGTTTCCCCAGATCCGTTATCATGTCCAGGGCATCGTTCAATGTATGCACGTCGCTTACCCAAACAGGATAGCGTGCTGCGAGTTCGTCCACCTGTGCCTTTACATTCTCTTCCTTATTGGCTATGATCAGGTCGGGTTGCAGGGAATCAATCAGCCCGGCATCTATAGTCTTGGTACCGCCAATAATAACCTTCTCTTTCAGCCAGTGTTCCGGATGAATGCAGTATTTGGTGATCCCCACTACCTGCTCACCTGCACCAAGGTCGTACAGTAATTCGGTTTGTGAAGGCACCAGCGATATGATCCTGACCGCTGGTAACGGCAGGGAACTGACTGAAGATAACAGCATGATGTAAAAATAGGGAAGGGGGCTAAAATAAAAAACTTCTGCAAAACTTTGGCTGTGCCTGATTTTGCAGAAGTTTGTCGCTTTCTTAAGCCGGTTGCACATTGCAATCCAGGCCTTTTCGAAACAAATTCTTTTTTTCTTGAGTGGTTACCTCGTGGTTCCGGAGTAAATTTTAATTCAATAATTTAATCCTTTTGGTTTCAATTTGTTTTAGCTTTTAAGGAATTGTTTTTTCAGGTACTCTTCCAACGGGTAGCAACATTGATTTTAAAGAACATTGATTTTAACAGTTTCAATGTGTACAGGATTAGTGGTTTCAGAAATGGCAGGTTTAACTGACATTTCAATTGATATTGGACATTTTAGTTAAGTGTTGTGCAACTGGTTATTGTTTTGCCATTTTCAGTTGGCGTCTGGGTTTTGTTGGTTTTTTTTCAGGATACCTGATTTTAAAAACGGACTCTTGGATAACATTGGATTTAAAAAGAAGTTGATTGATATTGGATCATTTTGGTTTCTCAAGATGTTGGATTGCATCTTTTACTAATTTGGTTTTTTGGATCTTTGGATAAGATTGATACTGTAATCGCTATCAATCAACTTCTGACACAAAGATGCGATGCTTTCAGTTCCTGAACAAGAGCAGTATTTCGTCTTTTTCACCATACAGCAATTACTGCTGCTTACGTACAATCGGCGTCTTTTTAATGGCTGATATACGTGGTTGGCAATACGTAAAAATACGATGCCGCCTGGCCTGATAGCGGGTATCCCGGCTGTTTTAAACACCGAAACCCTTTCTGACAAAGGGTTTCGGTCAAAAAAAGAAGGTAAGTATGTTTACCGGGCGAGACTCTGGATAATATCGTATTTGGTAACAATGTGGAAATTTCCGGTATCGTCCCCACTCAGTACAGCACCATTTTCGCGGTTGATCAGGCTGCTGAGCCGCTCTACCGGGGTATCAAAAGCGACTACCGGATAGGCTTTTTCCATCACTGAAGCAACAGTTTGGTCTTTGATGCCTGGTGTTTCGAGTATTTTATTGAATAAACCGCCTTCCGAAACAGACCCGATAAACCCTTCTCCATTGGTTACGGGTATGTTTTCTATATCATACTTCTTCATGAGTCCGATCGCTTCGGTTACGGGTTGTTCACTGTCGATAGTAATCAGGCGTTTATTTCCACGTCCGCTAACCAGGTCTTTAACCGTTTTCATATCCAGGAATCCTCTTTCCATCATCCACTGGTCATTATAAATCTTCCCAACATAGCGGCTGCCATGGTCATGAAAGATGCAGACAACGACATCATCATTAGTGAGGGTTTCTTTAAGTTGGATCAATCCCTGCAGACAACTACCCGCACTGTATCCGCAGAAAAGACCCTCTTCCTTGGCTATTCTCCGGGCCATGATGGCTCCGTCTTTGTCGGTAACCTGTTCGAAATGGTCGATCCAGCGCATATCGTAGTTGCCAGGTACAAAGTCTTCGCCGAACCCTTCAGATATATAAGGATGCACCTCATTCATATCTATGTCACCGGTTTGGTAGTATTTGGTCAGTAAGGAGCCATACACGTCAATAGCCCATACTTTTATATTGGGGTTCTTTTCTTTGAGGTACATCGCAGTACCCGTAATGGTACCTCCTGTACCTGCAGTACAAACCAGGTGGGTTATTTTTCCCTCTGTTTGTGCCCAGATTTCAGGGCCGGTGCTTTCATAATGCGCCTGCCGGTTGGCCAGGTTGTCGTATTGGTTCATGTACATAGAGTTAGGTATTTCCTTACCCAGGCGCTTAGCCACACTGTAATAGCTCCTGGGATCCTCTGGCAGTACATTGGTTGGACAGACGATGACCTCGGCTCCAACGGCTTTGAGGATATCCACTTTTTCTTTACTCTGTTTATCGGTGGTCACAAAGATGCATTTATACCCTTTTACGCAGGCTGCCAGCGCCAGTCCCATGCCCGTATTACCACTCGTGCCTTCAATAATGGTGCCGCCGGGTTGCAGGCGTCCGTCCTGCTCAGCCACTTCCACCATCTTAAGGGCCATACGATCCTTGATAGAGTTGCCCGGATTGAAATAATCCACTTTGGCCAGTATTGTTCCCCTCAGTTCCCGGGTGACTTTATTCAATTTGATGAGCGGGGTGTTCCCGATGGTCTCCAGTACATTATTTAACCACATAACAAGCGTTTTTTTGCTGCAAAGGTAAGTTTTTCAACTTAGCTGCCCGTCATGCCCGTTTGCGGGCGGGCAGATGTGCAAAATGGGAACAGAATGATCATTTCAGCCGGTTGGTTTGGCTGGTGTGAGGCAGGTACATTTTTTATGGATGTATTTGTTTGAAGCATAGGGCTGTGCCGGAAATACCGGAAATCCGTAACCCGGATATTGCTGTCAGGGCAGCTTCCGGATTTTTTTTCTGACAGACAACAGTTCCGGATTATCGGGCAGTTGCGTCATGCCGGTAACGGCGGACGTACCGGCAATCGTGGTAAAAGTGGCTTCCAGCAAGGGTTTTGCTGAAAAAATAGCCGGTGGCATTAAATTTTGTGGTTTCAAAAACAATTTTATCTTTGCTACGCATTAGAAAACGAATAGTTCAGAATCAAAAAACTTCAAACCGTGGCGTACGACAATAACGACAAAAAAATGGAAAGCGTTTACAGCAAACGCATCAGGGCTGGCAAAAGAAGAACATATTTCTTTGATGTAAGGGCAACCCGCGGTAATGATTATTACCTGACGATTACAGAAAGCCGGAAGCGTTTTAACGACGATGGTTATGATCGCCATAAAGTATTTCTCTACAAAGAAGATTTCAACAAATTTATCAAAGGATTGAATGAAGCGGTGGACTATGTAAAGACAGAACTCATGCCGGATTTTGATTTTGATGCTTTCAACCACGACACACCTTATGATGGCGAAGGCAGCCATGATGATGGCGATATGGGCAGACCCGAGCCGGTTGCACAGGCACCTGAGGTTGAGGCACCCGCTCCGCCTCCTGCGGCAGTCATCAATGAAAGCCCGGCGACTTCCGGCGATAATGGCGCTGATGAGGAAGTGGATAAATGGTGATCATTACCGAATAACACAATAGCATAAAAAAACCTCCTGCCAGGGAGGTTTTTTTATGCTATTGCCTGTTCATGCCTTTCGCATTTGCTTATAAGCATTGATAAGTCCGTTGGTGGAAGTATCGTGCGTATGAACAGGAGAATCGTTGACCAGTTCGGGTAATATTTTTCCGGCAAGTTGTTTGCCCAGTTCCACCCCCCATTGATCAAAACTGTAAATGTTCCAGATCACCCCCTGAACAAATATCTTATGTTCGTAAAAGGCGGTAAGCTGGCCAAGGGCAAAGGGGGTCAATTGCTTAAGCAGGAAAGTATTGCTGGGCCGGTTGCCGCCAAAAACCTTGTACGGTAAAAGTTGTTCCGGTATATTCTCGGCAAGCAGTTCTTCGCGGGTTTTGCCATTCATCAATGCTTCCGTTTGCGCGAAGAAGTTGCTCATCAGTTTCAGGTGATGATCTCCGGAAGGATTATGGCTGATGGCAGCAGCAATGAAATCGCAGGGGATAAGCTGTGTACCCTGATGAATCAGTTGATAAAAAGCGTGCTGGCCATTGGTGCCGGGCTCTCCCCAGATAACCGGACCGGTAGAATACCCCACCGGATTACCCTCCCGGTCTGTTGATTTACCATTGCTTTCCATATTACCCTGCTGAAAATAGGCAGCAAAACGGTGCAGGTATTGATCGTAGGGTAAAATGGCTTCTGTAGCCGCCCCATAAAAATTGGTATACCAGATGCCTATAAGAGCCATCAGTACAGGAATGTTTTTATCGAATGGTGTTGTCGCAAAATGCTGATCAGCCGCAAAAGCACCACGAAGCAACTGCTCAAACTGATCGTACCCGATGGTAAGGGCAATGGATAAGCCAATAGCGCTCCAGAGACTGTAGCGGCCGCCCACCCAATCCCAGAATACAAACATGTTTTCCGCGGCAATGCCAAACTTTACCACCTCAGCAGTATTGGTACTGAGTGCTGCAAAGTGCCGCGCAATATGGGCTTCATCACCGGTATGCTGTAAAAACCACTGGCGTGCGGTATGCGCATTAGTCATGGTTTCCTGTGTAGTGAAGGTTTTGCTGGCAATGATAAAGAGGGTCTCTTCCGGATTTACTTTCCGGAGCGTTTCGGCAATATGTGTGCCATCAACATTGCTTACAAAATAGGTTTGTATGCCGGGTACCCAATAGGGGCGGAGTGCTTCCGTTACCATCACAGGCCCAAGGTCACTGCCGCCAATACCGATATTCACAATCGTACTGATCTTTTTACCTGTATACCCGGTTAGTACACCATCATGGATTTGCCGGCAAAAACGACGCATCTGTTCCTGTACAGCTTTTATCCCGGGCATAATGTCCTGTCCGTCGGTATATACAGCGTTTCCGGAGAAATTGCGCAGCGCGGTATGCAGGACTGCCCTGTTTTCTGTGGCATTGATCTTATCACCATTAAACATTGCGGTAATCGCGGCCTCAAGTCCGCATTCACGGGCAAGGTCAATCAGCAACCCGATGGTGTTTTCTGTAATGCTGTTTTTGGCGTAATCGAAAACGAGATCTTCGGCGCATAAAGAAAATTTTTTAAACCGGTCTTCGTCATTGTCAAACAGGTGCCTGATTTGAACCTGTTCGAATAATTGGTGATGCTGCTGTAAAGCCTGCCATGCCGCAGTTTTGGTGGGGTCAGTTTTTGGAAACATGGGTTTTTGAAAATTGAAAGTTTGCTGCGAAGGTAAATGATTTTCGAAGGAGAGCCGCATCATGCAGCAGTAACAACTCCATGTACCTGTCAACTGTCCGGGTGTTATAGTTTGTAAGTCATTAACCCCCTTATGCCCATATCAACCACCTGATCGCCATTGAGCGGATCATAAGTGCCATTTCCATCCACATCAATCCATTCAAAACTTTTATTGGTACTCAGGGAAACGACGATGTTAATGTCCTGGGTTTCAGTACCCGTAATGGTGAGGAGACTGCTGAACTGCCCTGTGACCACACAGGAGCCGGCAGGTACTGGTGAAGTGGCGAAAAGTGGATTGGGAACAGTAGTAGCGCCGGGAGGTGCCTGGCCGGTACGTACGATACCCGAAAGCCCGTTACCCGCTTCTACGGCCCAGTAGCCTTGTGCCTTATTCGCATTGACGGCTACCGTTGAATCCTTTAATTTGAAGGTGCCGATATAGGTGTTAAAGCCCAGGAAAGAAGCGACGGTGGCGTCAAGGGACTGACCCAGCGCATTGATTTTGATGTTATACTGCTGGTAGGCAAGTGACAGCCGGAGCCATGCATAGCTGCCCGGGGCAAAACTTTTAATGGGTATGCTGATAAAAGTTTGATTATTGCCGGCAAAGCCGGACCTGGAAAAGTCGATCGCATTACTACCGCCGGTATTTACTTCCGGTGCCCGGTAAAGTACAGCTCCTGCGCCCAGCGGAGTATTACCTGAAGGTGCCAATTCGAGATAATGGGCACTCATGGAATTGAAGCGGGGGGATTGTGCTGCACGTCCGGCGGAAAGGCTGGCAGGCTGTCCGAGATTATTGAGTCTTGCCTGCGTACTGTCGAACTTAAAAATAAAGTTGACCTTGATATCACCAGCGCCTGGTTCTTTTTTGCAGGAACTGAATATGAGTAAGGCCGCAACGGGCAGAAACATCCATTGGTATGACATATGTTGAAGTTTGATGACCCGGGCATAACGAAAAAATAATGCCACTATTTTGAGGAGAATGTTAAATATTTTGTGCGCCCTCCTGTACTTCCAACTGGCTTCCATACCATATACTGACTTGCATTATTGCCGGCAATGCCTTGCTGCGGGATTTTTTTGACGGGCTGACCAGCATCATCGCCGCCAAAACTGCCTTTTGTAAGCTGCTTTTGATAAAAAAGGTGTTTTTCTGACAAAAAAACAGGAAAAACCCGGGTATAATTAACCAGCCGGTATGGGTAATATTGCAGCAATGATCATCAGTTTTATTTTTTAATAATCATCGTGTTTGTTTAAGTAGAAAAGCGGAGTTTCCACTCATGCTTTAAGCAGGGGTTTCCACCCTTGCTTTTTTTGTCGGTACTACCCGGGCATCATTGCGGGTACTACTCAATCGGTCACAATACGGCCGAACTGCATCAATACATTTGCTATGTATAAAAGTCTTTTAAACAGCAATGGGGCATTTGGGGGTCTGATGTTGATTATGCTGTTTGCGCTGTGTGCAGAAAGAAGTTTCCTGCGCATTACGCAATTGCTGCCGGGGTGGCTGCCTATACCGCTTCATCATCCCAGGCAACTGCGCTGATGCGCCAGCCTGCACGGGTTTTGATAAACTGAAAAGTCTTTACCCCGGTTGTGGTAAACGGGGTACCGGATACCTTACCCGTTTTGCGATAAAAAGAAAGTCTTTGTGCTACACGTCCGGAAATGGTAGTTTTGCCGGATAATTCCGTTTCTGAGAAATCGGTTAGTGTGCCATCTGTGAGTAATAATTTTCGCGGATCGGTAAAGGCGTCAGGGTTGAAGACTTCGGGTATCATACCTGTATTCTTGATCACCAATCCCTCAGGAATAAAAAAATCATGAATATTACCGGGTTCTTCATCAGGCGTTGTCAGCGTGCTCAGGAACGAAAAAAAACGATTGGTGATTTCGTCAATCATGTGGTTGTCGTTTTCTGTCTTACTGGTGGAGAACAGCATCAGCGGCTCTTCATCTTCCCCCATGATCACCATTTTGTCGAATTGCATCCCGATTTTCAGGAGCAGGTTCACTGAAGCTGCATTTTCAGGCATGGTAATGGCCAGTACCTGTTTGATGCCCAATGTATGGTCTGCATAGCGCAATGTTGCGACAGCAGCTTCATAACCAAGACCTTTACCGGTGTATTCCGGCAAAAAGGCAAATCCGATATCAGGAGCATCCAGTAATATACGACGGATAAGCCCACAGATACCAATGGGGGTGTTGGTGGCTTTGAACCATACCATCCACAATCCATACCCATGTTCCCGGTAACTGGATAAAGGTCCGTTTTCCAGGTAACGGCGTGCATCTGCTTCATTGTGTATGTGCCTGTCGCCAATATAACGGAGCCAGTCGGGCGTATTCACTAATTTTTGGATAAAAGAGGCATCCGCCTCTGTAAGCTCACGAAGGATAATCCTTTCAGTCTCTTCGATTTTGATCATCAGATAAGCATTGTCGTTTCGTTGTTGTGAAGATACAGTAATATCATGCCGAAATCTTTGCACGGCGCATTATGACCGGAATATGGCCTGAATAAGACAGTTATGATTTGGTTGAACCCTGTTTTGCAGTTTGCTGCAAAACAGGAATTGAAAGCATGCCGCAAAGTTTTTTGCAGACGCACAAAGGATTGATGGAGGGGTTAACAAGACATACTTATG
The DNA here is from genome assembly GCA_013298665.1 of Chitinophagales bacterium. Lineage (GTDB taxonomy): Bacteria > Bacteroidota > Bacteroidia > Chitinophagales > Chitinophagaceae > Ferruginibacter. The sequence goes on along the minus strand of JAAFIK010000060.1, from coordinate 3,032 downwards.
CCCGATCCGGCCAGAATTATCCACCAACCATCCCTTTTTTAGGAAAACGCTATGAAATGCGGCTGTCTTATAATAACTTTGCATACTTTTTACATGGATTTTGCACATTTAACCTTTCGTTTGCAACATTTTCCTATAAAAAAGTGTCTTAATACAATAAATCAGGAGCAACAAGATGAGGCAATTAAAAATCGCAACCCAGATTACTAACCGCGATTCACAAGCGGTTGAGAAGTATCTGCAGGAAATTTCGAAGATATCGATGATCACACCTGAGGAGGAAACCATTTTAGCACAAAAAATAAAGATGAGTGATCAGCGGGCACTGGATAAACTGGTACAAGCCAACCTGCGCTTTGTGGTATCTGTGGCCAAGCAATACCAGCACCAGGGTCTGTCGCTGAGCGATCTTATCAATGAAGGGAACCTCGGTCTGATCAAGGCCGCACAGCGTTTCGACGAAACCAAGGGCTTTAAATTCATTTCATATGCCGTTTGGTGGATCCGGCAGAGTATCCTGCAGGCATTAGCCGAGCAGGGACGCCTGGTTCGTCTGCCTCAAAATAAGATTGGTACGTATAATAAAGCCAATAAGGCATATATGGCCTTTGAGCAGGAACACGAAAGGGAACCCAGTACAGAAGAACTGGCGGAAATTCTTGAAATGAGTGAGACAGAAATCAACAATATCTTCCAGAGTAATACGCGGCATACTTCACTGGATGCACCCGTGCATGAAGCAGAAGATGTGGCCATGGGCGATCTCCTCGAAGGTGGTGCCGATACGGATGAAGATGTTATGCACGACTCCCTGCGTAATGAAATCCGCAGGATACTGAAATCACTCTCCCCACGTGAGGCTGAGATTGTGAATGCCTATTTTGGTCTGGATGGTGAAAATGGTGTTACCATTGAACAGATTGGCCAGAAATATGACCTGACCAAAGAGCGCATCCGGCAGATCAAGGAGCGCGCCATCAAACGTCTGCAAAAAGCCCGTTACAGCGGCGCATTGAAGGCTTATCTTGGATAATTTTCATTTTTTCGATAGCTTGAAACCTCCTTTACAGGAGGTTTTTTTATTGCGGAGCGCCTGTACCGGCACAATTGTTCACTATATTAACCAGTTTTGCACGGGTGTGGGTAAATTTATGCATAAAAGCAGCATTTTTGCTGGTAGTAAGCCTCCTGTATACATACTTTTGTATCGCACAAACAAGCAACATGAAATCGATTTTTACGACTGCTGCAATAGCGTCCTTATTGTTATTGCTTCAACCGAAGACTTATGCCGCAACCAAAACCTGGATTGGCCCTGCAACCGGTAGCTGGAATACTGCCGGCAACTGGAGTCCGTCAGGGGTACCTTCCACAGCTTCCGGTGATGATATTATCTTTGATGGCTCACTCGGTGTCAGCATAATTGACATCAACGACTTGCCGGCAATATCTATATCTGCTTCCTTTGGCCGGCTTACCCTGCAGAATGGCGTTACGGTTACCATATCCAGAACGGTTTGTCCTGCTACCAATAGTGAAGCCTTTTATTTTGGCAGTGGTATCAATATCAATATGGGTTGTACACTCAATATCGGCAGCACAAGCACTTGTAAACTTTATTTTGGGGGAGCAACCACATTGGCCGGAAGCACTACCATTGCCGGTACGCTGAACATACAGGGTACCAGCGGGCAGGCAAGGTATGAGCCTTACAATACCTTTACGTTTAATGCGGTAGCCTCGGTAACCGGCAAAATCATCCTGTCCGGAGCTGCTGCCGGCATTGTCAATTCCAATACCGGCAACCTGGCTTTTGAAAATGGCAGTACCCTTGAGTTCACGCGTGATGGCGGGGCAGTTCCTTCGGCTAACTTCAAAAATGGTTCCCTTATTGCGGTGAAAGGTGTGGTCAATACGGTTACGGCTATCGGGAGTGGCCCCACTTATAGTGGCCTGATTGAATGGAATTGCCCTGCACAGACGGTATCCAGCAGTAATGTGCTGGGTTCATCGGTTACCTTAGACAGCCTCAGGATTATCAATACCAATACGGGGGCATTCAGGGGAAACACTGAAATTCAGGGTGTAACCATCGGAAACTTTGAAGTAGATGGAGGACTTGTTGAACTGGCTTCACCGCGTTCGTTAGACCGCACCATGACGATTACCGGAAACCTTGAAATTACAGGAGGATCAATGACGCTAAGTGCAGCAGACGCTACCGATAACAGTGTAAAAGAAAGCGTTACCGTAACGGTAAATGGCAACCTGATTGTTTCAAGTGGTACATTAAACCTTTGCAATCGTACAAGCGGCAGCGGCGGTACTTACTCAACCGGAAACATCATTGTAAAGGGTAATCTTTTGCAATCGGGCGGATTGATTACTGAAACGGGCGCCGTACCACCGGTAGCAGATGTATCCACTCTTTACATGAATGGTACAACAGCACAGAACCTCAGCCTCACCAACTGGACGAACGAACTTCGCTTGTATGTAAGCAATACCAGCGGCGTATTTCTGCAAAATAATCTTACCTGCCCGGATTCTTTGTCGATACCCACACCAGGTGCCTTTATTGCATTAGGCAATAACGACTTATCGGTTGTCAATAGTTTTGCGGTCATCAACCATACCGCTGCAACACCAGCTAAGATTGTAACCAATGGAACCGGTCATTTAAGCCTCACCGGCATTGGTACCGGTACCACGGCTACTTTCCCCGTCAGCCCCGGTACTGCCTCCATCAGCGCCCTTATCTTAAAAAACAATGGCACTGCCAATTCCTTTAGCGTACGGGTGGAAAGGGGAAACAACCCTACCGGCATCTACAATACCGGCAAAACAGTCAACCGTACCTGGATCATCAATGATGCCACCAATATCGCCAGCGGTACTGTTGACCTGAAATTTCTTTACCCCGATACCGCATTGAACGTTGCCTGTACCCGCAGCGGCCCGATGGAACTGGGGCATTTTCCCGTCAGTGCGTGGAGTGTTGACCCCGTTGGCATCACGCGCACGCCCGTACA
>JAAFIK010000006.1 GCA_013298665.1 Chitinophagales bacterium | reverse complement strand
CTGTTTCTTGATGGCAGCCACAATTTGGCTTTCTGTAAATCTTTTCTTCATTGTTTGTAAAATTTAAAGTTAATAAATGTACTATTAACTCTAAAACACAATGGCCGAATAAGGGGGAAGTCTACAATTACACTGTTCAAATATATTCTTTTTTCCACAAATCATCAAGCGGACTTTCAATATTTATTAAAGCATCCTTTTTTACGTGCAGGCACCGCCCGGTGGTTTTAATATCAAAATGGCTCAATAGTTCCTTTGTGTACTTTACATCCGTACCTTTTTCCAACAGGCGGGTAGGCGGGTGGCAAAGCTGTGCCGCAGGGCGTGTACGCTGCCGGATTTGTTGATGCCTGTCTTGCTTTTGGCGATTATCCGGTATTTTTTGCACTGCCCAGGCACTGTGTATAATGGGATGGAGACAAAAGTTCAGATTCCTATGGGTAGGAGGGGTCAACCTATGAAAAGTTTAGGTCATCCTATAGGTGGGGATAGGTCAACCTATCAAAAGTTTAGGTCGGCCTATAGGTAGGTATAGGACGACCTATCAAAAGTTTAGGTCCTCCTATGGGTGGGAATAGGTCGACCTATCAAAAGTTTAGGTCCTCCTATAGGGAGGTATAGGACGACCTATCAAAAGTTTAGGTCGGCCTATAGGTAGGTATAGGACGACCTATCAAAAGTTTAGGTCGGCCTATAGGTAGGTATAGGACGACCTATCAAAAGTTTAGGTCCTCCTATAGGTAGGTATAGGTCAACCTATCAAAAGTTTAGGTCCTCCTATGGGTAGGTATAGGACGACCTATCAAAAGTTTAGGTCGGCCTATAGGTAGGTATAGGTCAACCTATCAAAAGTTTAGGTCGTCCTATAGGTAGGTATAGGACGACCTATCAAAAGTTTAGGTCCTCCTATAGGTGGGTATAGGACGACCTATCAAAAGTTTAGGTTGCAACACGTAAGACTCAGGACAAAACAAGGCTAACGACTAAGTACTGAGTACTAATACCCTTTCAGGGTTCTGAACATCCTTAACTTAAGGACATTGTCGGGACGAAATCGGTCACACCAGTACTAAGTACTGAATACTAATACCCTTTCAGGGTTCTGGAAATCCTTAACTTAATGAGATTGTTGGGAAGGGATCGGTCAGTACTGAGTACCGCCCCCCTCCTGATACTTGCGTCTTCTTATCCTGCGACTGAGTACTTAGTCCCCATCACTCGGTAAACTTATACCCCACCCCGCGCACCGAATGAAAATGAACAGGGTTACGGCTGTCTACTTCAAAATAACGGCGAAAACTCAGGATGAAATTATCGATGGTTCGGGTGGTGGGATAAACATTATACCCCCATACGGCCTGCAGTATTTTTTCACGGGTTACCACCTCCCCCTTATTCTCAATAAGCAGTTTAAGCAGCAATACTTCCTTCTTGGTAAGGGCTATCTTTTCGCCCGTTCTGGTGATGCACTCCAAAGCTTTGAAGTCGATAGAGCAGTTGCCCACGGCATACACCTGTGGTAAGGGTTGCCGGCTGTTGAGGCGTTCGCTTTTTTCCAGCAGTTTGGCTACACGCAGCAACAGTTCTTCGAGGTTGAAGGGCTTGGTGAGGTAATCATCAGCACCGCGCTTAAGTCCCAGTATCCGGTCGGCACTGCTGTTTTTGGCACTCAGGATCAGGATAGGCAGATCGGGGTGCTTGAGCCTGATGGTTTCACAAACCGTAATACCGTCAAGTTCAGGCAGCATCACATCAAGGATGATCCCGTCAAAATACTCCTGCTCAACCGCTTTCAGGGCTTCCACACCGTCGTAGGCGCTGGTAATGGAATAGCCCTCCAGCTCTAAGTTCAGCTTCAGAGCCTCCTGAAGGTTTTCTTCATCCTCAACCAATAATATGGAATATTTTTTACTGCTCATAACCAATGCTGCTGCAAGCTAATGCAGTTTTTGTAAGGAAAGGGTAAAAATACTGCCCACAGGAAGATTATCCGTCACAGAAATGTTACCATTCTGTCCCTGCATAATTTTTTTGGTGAGGTACAAGCCCAATCCCGTACCACGGGCCGCCCTTGTAGCCGCATTACCCGTACGGTAATATTTATCAAATACCTTTTTCTTTTCTGCATCGCTGATGCCACGCCCCTGGTCGCTCACCTGCAGTATTACCCGGTGTCCGCTGCCGGTAAGTGTTATCGCTACCGGACTATCTTTCGGCGAATACTTGATCGCATTATCGAGCAGGTTATTCACCGCCATCTGGAGCAGGAGCAGATCGCCCGCAACAAATTGCCCCGGCTCCAGCACTCCCCCGATAGCCCTTGCCGGAAACCTGGTACGGAAATCTTCCACACAGCCCGCCACCAAACCGCTGAAATCAATTTCTTCACGCGTAATGGTATAGCCACCCCCTTCAATCTGCGAGGCCAGCAGCATATTGTTGCAAAGTGCATTCAACCGGTTGGCCTCCTGCAGGGTGGTATAGAGCAACCGTTGTTGCTGGCTTTCATCCAGTCTTCTTTTTTGCAGCGTCTCCAGGTTCAGCTTAGCCACCGCAATGGGCGTTTTGAGTTCGTGCGTAACCGCCATCATAAAATGCTGCTGCTGCTGGCTCTGCCGGAGCTGGCGGCGTACCGACCGGAATACATAGACTGCTCCACCCAGGATAAGCAGGAGAAAGATCGCCCCTTCCCCGATGTATTGTGCCTCCTTCCGGCTGTTGTCTTTTTCAGCAACAGCCACTTTTGTGATATAAGCAGGATCATCCTTTTGTAATTGCTGCAACCGGAATTGCATCATCTGCCCGTTCTGCCGCGTAAGGGCGATAAACCACCACACCAGTGCGGCAATCATATACGCCAGCAATACCCAGTATACAACAAATGCAGCCCGCAGCCTTACAGATTTGATCGATAACCCCATAGTAGCCTAATTTCGCTTATCCAACCCCCAGGAAAGTTTGTTGCGGAGGGTTTGTAAAAAATTATTTTCGTTGAGGCGCAGCAGATTGATGCCAAATTCCTCCTTACGCACGGCAATCTGCACTTCTTTCTCCACCACCTCCCGGCGGCTGTCGAGTGTACACAAAAAACCATCCGTACGCCCTTCCACTTCAAAAGAAACAATATTATTGTCCGGCACTACAATGGGGCGGATATTGAGGTTATGCGGAGCCACCGGGGTAATTACAAAACTGCCGCTGTCCGGAAACACTACCGGCCCGTTGCAGCTCAGCGAATAACCCGTAGAGCCGGTAGGGGTAGCGATGATCAGGCCATCCGCCCAGTAGGTATTGAGAAACTCCCCGTTCAGGTAAGCATGAATCTTGATCATCGATGAACTGTCTTTCTTATGCAGTGTACACTCATTAAGTGCATAAGGCACATCGCCAAACAACGGCACATTTGCATCCAGATGGATCAGCGTACGGTTGTCTAAGATAAACGTTTGGTTCACCAGCGCGGCAATTGCCGAGGTCAGTTCCTCACGGCCAATACTGGCGAGAAAACCCAGCCGGCCATAGTTGATGCCCAGTACCGGCGTACCCTTGTCGCGTACGAGGGTAACCGTATCGAGCAGTGTACCATCCCCGCCAAGACTGATGATGCAATCGATCGTATCATCAATATCGGCATAGGAGTTGAAGGTTGTATAGGCCGTACTGAGACTGACAGAAGAGTAAATCTGGTTAAAAAAATCCTGGAAGAATACCGGTTCAATCTGGTGTAAGGCCAGTTCGTCCAGCAGCATCCGGATGTCAAGGTGCTGGTTGTTCTGAATCCCCCTGCTGTAAATGGCAATACGCATAATATTATTTTTTAACCATACTCCCGGGATTCAGCCATCCATGCAGGCTTTAAAAACCCGATTTCGTGTGTAAAAATAGTCCCTTTTGGCCTAACTGGTTAAAGCTGTATTCCACCCGCAGGTTGATGTCGTAAAGCGTAAGGATGTCGATACCCAAACCCGCGGTGTACAGCAAACGGTTATTCAGGTAGGTATCAAAGGCTTTTTGGGTATATACATAACCCAGGTCTGCATACGATTTGGCGTAAAAGGCAAAAGGTATCCTGCTGTGCGAGCGCGAACGGAAAGGGAATGGCAGACTGAACCCAATAATTTTTTTACGCAGCGTACTCCGGGTAAGGACAAATGCTACGCCATCAGTTACATACAGTTCAAGTCCGCGCAGATAGGTATCCCCATACCCCAATGCCTGCTGGTTGATAAAGGGTTGTGAAAAAGGTAATTTCAAACGGCCGGAAACATGTGTATCCCAATACCATTTTTTGCCCAGTGCGAAATAGCGGTTGTAGTCTCCTTCAATAGACAGCATATTGATACCACCCCTGAAGCCCAGCCCACGCTTGAGCAGGGTAATGCGGTAGCTGTTGCCGCTGAGCGGGTAGGCCACATTGCTCACATCAACATGCTGAAACTGGTACGACAAATCGGTATAACCCACCGAACGACGCGTACCCCGGTTGAAATAGGCAGGGTTATATGCTGGCGCCACCACCGAGTCGTTTACATGATAGAAGTTATAGCCAATGGTAAAAAGGTGTCGGTTGTATATCCCCCTCCGAAGCGTATAACCACCTGTAATAAACCAGTTGTTGCGCACAAAATCACCGGTACTCTTCGGGTTGAGCTTTCGGGAAAAGAACAACTGCTTCCCGTTATACGCAGTCTTATAGGTAATCTCACGGGTCTGTGCATATCCGGCCGATACCACAAAGCCCTCGGTGAGGGCTGCATTGCTGTAAGGTGCGGTATAAGAAAAAGAGATGTTGCGTGTATACCCGTTCAGCAGAAAAATACGGAGCTGGTCTTTCCGGCCGCTCAGGTTGTAGTGTACCAGCTTGGCGCCATAGTTAACGCGGCTGAGATCGCCCTTATTCGTTTTGATCCATTCTGCAAGGTTACGGTCAACAGGCTTAAACTGCGGCACAGGAAAGATGTACCAGCGCTCCTTTACAGTAATGGAGATGTCAGCATCAAAAGCACTGGCCATTAATGGCACAACCTTTACATCGGTAAAAAGCGCTGTATTGTAGATATTGCGACGGGCATTTTCAAGGATATCACTCAATCCGGCAGCGGGAATACTATCCCCTTTTTTAAAGGCAGCCTCCCGGAGTATAATATAAGCCTTGGTCTTCTTATTGCCCGTAATGATAATGCTCCGGATACGCAGCCGGGGATTACGCAGCAGTGTATCCGTAACGGGCAAACGTTCCTGTGCAGCAGCAATTTGTACACAAAGCAAGAGCAGAAAAAATGAAAAGAATCGTTGAAATCTCATCTGTGCCGCCTGTATGTTTTTGTAAATGTACTGGATAATAGCCGATCACACAGGGCATACAGGCGATAATCTGCTATATACCAAGATAGTTCATCAGGTGACGGTAATTGTTATGGATCTCATTCTCGAAATTCTCATCCCCGAAAAAATAGATAACGTCATACTCATACCGCTCAAAAGTGGCTACAATGGCGGCAATCTCCTTTTTGTTGATGTGCAGACTTACTGTAAGCATACCCGTATCGGGCTGTACCATCGTATTCAGGTGAAGTATCGTAGCATCGTTGCTTTCCACAATACGGCTGATTTCAGAAATGGCAAACTGGCTGCGCTCCATTTCCAGCACAATAATGCCACCGATTTCATTGGCACCGGCAAAATTACCCAGTGTTTTCAGCAGGTCTGTCGTTGTAATCACCCCGATAAACTCCCGGTTTTCAGCAATCACCGGCACTACCGTGGTATCAAACTGGTTGGCCGTACTCACCGCATTCAGAAAATGTGCATTGTCCGACACAAAGGCATGCACAAAGCTATCCTGCAGCAACTCCACCGGCATCTTATCTTCTTCAGCATCCAGCAGATCGTCTTCACTAACCAGGCCAATCAGTTTGTCATCTGCCACCACCGGCAGGTGTGTTACCCTGAAATCATTGATCAGTTGCAGCGACTTGGCTACAGTATCCTGCAATTGCAGGCGGGGAATATTGTTGTTGATGAGTTCGACTGTTAACATAATACACGTAAAACGTTAAGAATAATGGTTTGTTGTGTGCAACGGTCAGCCCGGCATTTGTTACTCCGGCATCGCGTCACTCTGTATGTCAGACAATCAAATGTATTAAACTGTTGCAGCAGGCGTCTTTAATTTGGCCAGAAACTGTTCTAAAATTTTGTTAAATGCATCAGGTACTTCCATCATGGGTGCGTGTCCGCATTTGTCCACAAAATGAAGTTCGCTGTTGGGAATCAGGCGGTTAAACTCTTTGCCTACAAAGGGAGGGGTAATCGTATCATTGTTTCCCCAGATGAGGCATACCGGTTGACGGATCTGGCTGAGTTCTTCACCGAGGTTGTTGCGTATGGCGCTTTTGGCAAGGGCGATGATCTTGATCACCTTAAGCCGGTTGTTGGTAATTTCAAATACTTCATTCACCAATGCTTCCGTAGCCATGGCGGGATCGTAAAAAGTTAATGCTGTTTTTTTGCGGATGTATTCACGGTCGCCGCGCTTGGGATAGGTATCTCCCATACCATTTTCAAAAAGACCGCTGCTGCCCGTAAGGGTAAGCGATTTGATGCGTTCGGGATGCTTGAGGATATGTACCAGTGCAACATGCCCCCCAAGCGAATTACCCAGGAGATTGATCTTATCATACCCCCGTGTTTCAATAAATTTATGTACAAATTTTTCCAGTCCGCTAACTGATGTATGCAGAAGATCAAGTTCAAAAAGGGGGAGCATGGGTACAATAACCTTATAACTCACCCGGAAATATTCTACCAGATCCCTGAAATTACTAAGTGCGCCAAATAAGCCATGCAGCAATACGAGTGGCTCCCCCGTGCCCACTTCTATGTATTTAAATTTCCCGTCTTGTTTGATTTCGTAATCCATCAGCGCGTTGTTTCTTATATCGTTTAGGTTTTGGTAAACCCTGGTTACGAAAATAAATGATTTGTTTAAAATTACGTTAAATAACTGTTTAAAACTAACAATTGTATAACCTTACCCTGAAACTTTGGTGGCAATGCCGCTGAAAAAATTTTCCAGGTCGGCAAATGTATCTTTAAATACCGGGATGATTTTCCCGAAATTATCAATAGCCGCCGGCCCCCAGGGCTGTACAAAAGGATACGTAACAGCGGCCTGTATGGATGTGGGATCGGCTAATTTTATTTTTTCGGCATAAAAGAGGAACACACTGAAGATGACGGTATAGAGTGCTGCATACAGCAGCATACCGCCAATACGGTTGACCCAGCCCAGCATGGCTACCTGAAAGGTCTTTTCCACCAGTTTTGCCCCCCAGCGCACCAGCAGTACCACCGCAAGAAATACCAGCGCAAAAGAAAGTACTGGCAGCCATTTGGCCGATACTGTTGCACTGCTGCTGAGCCAGCCAGCCACAACAGCCGATAATTTCAGGGCGGCGGCAATACCAATGATAAAAGCCAGCAGGGAAAAAACAGCCACAATAAGCCCGCGCTGGTAGCCCTTGATCAATGCAATAATGATGAGGACAGCAAAAAAGATATCAACCAGCATGGCAGTTTTAATTTTGTTGGAAAATAATGTACAGCTATACCCGGCAGTCCGGCAACTAACCCAGCAATCGCTTTACCACCGTGCTGATCGCTTTGCCATCGGCCTGTCCGGAAAGTTCTTTCGAAGCAACCCCCATCACCTTACCCATATCCCCGGCACCACTGGCACCCGTCTCCGCAATTATCCTGGCAATGATTTGCTCCAGTTCGCTTTCGGAAAGTTGTTGCGGCAGAAATTTTTCGATCACCGCAATCTCTTCCTTTTCCTTTTCAGCAAGATCAGGACGGTTCTGTTTTTCAAATATGTCTAAACTGTCTTTGCGTTGCTTGACTAACTTTTGCAACAGTTTTACCTCATCGGCTTCTTTCAGCTCTCCATTGGCTCCTTCGGCAGTTTTGGCAATAATAATAGCCGCTTTTATCGCCCGCAGGCTGCGGAGTACAGCCTCATTCTTCGATTTCATGGCATCCTTCATCTCTGCCATAATGTTTTGTTCCAAGCCCATATATTTACTTTTTATTTAAAGTATTTTGATTGTTTGCATCCGGTGTTTACCTTACCCCGCATTTTCCTGCAACTGTTTTGCCCTGAACTTGTCGAAGAAGTCTTTGGCGAAGCGCTTCATGTCATCGCAAAGTTCGTCCTGGTGCGTTGCACGCTTAAGCGTATCAGCCATCGTCATCAGTACCTGGTAGTGAAAATCCACCATTTCGTCCACCATCATGTCCTTTGTCCACAGGTCAATACGCATGGCCGTTTTATCTGCCCCATCCCAGAAAGCGATACACATGGCCTTGGCTTTCTGGGCCATTTCCGCACTACTGTCGCTTGCCGACCAACTGATCTGCTCGGGTACCTTATTGGGATCTAACAATACGTCTATTTGTATGGTTGACTTGTTCATACTGCTTTTTTTCTGATGGGCAAAGGTACTGCATTAGGTTTTTACGGTTTGCAAAATTAATTGCCAGAGTGCCGGCGCCGAAGCGTCCCAATTGTACCGGGCAGCCTGCGCCAGGCCTTTCTCCACAAGGGCTGCACGGCCATTTTCATCGCGAAACAGTTCCATCAACCGGTCAGCCCACTCCGCTGCATTGCCCGGGTCGGCATAGCGTGCAGCTTCCCCGCCAATTTCGGGCAGACTGCCGGTGTTACTGGCAATAACAGGGGTGCCGCACCGCATCGCTTCCGCTACCGGCAATCCAAAGCCTTCAAAAAAAGAGGGATAAACGAGCGCATAAGCAGCCCCTACGAGTTCGGCAAGTACCTCGTCCTTTACAAATCCAAGTATTTGAACATCATCCCGGTATTTAAACGTCGATAGCTTTTCGGTAAACGCATCGGTCTGCCAGCCCAGCCGGCCCGCAAACAGAAGCTGCATATTGCTTTTCTGCCTTTTTTTAAACTGCGAGAAGGCCTTCAGCAACATGATCCCGTTTTTCCGGGGATGAATAGCACCCACACAGATAAAATACTCTTTTCCCCCGGCGTACTGCGCTTTCACACGCTCCTTTTCTGCATAGGCCAGGGGCTGAAAAACAGGCTTCACCCCGTTATAAATAATGTTGATACGGGCAGGATCAATCCCGTACTTCGTCTCGATATCGGCTTTTGCATGTGCCGATACCGTGGCCAGACCAGCCGCTTTCTTCAAAAATGCAGGTGTATATTTTTTATAAAACCGCAGGTGGCTTTTTTTAATAAACGCCGGATGATGCAGAAAAGCCAGGTCGTGTATTACCAGGCATTGGGGTACCCGGGTACCAAGGCTGCAGAACCCGTCGGCGCTGACAAAGACATCAGCTTTGTATTTCCGCAGTATGGCAGGTATCCTGTAATTGAACCAAAACCGCCAGAGCAGGGGATGACGGGCAGCAGGCCCGGCTACAACGGGTATAATATTCGGCGCAACCACAAAAGCTGCATCGTAAGGACGGTCGAAAATAAACAGGAACTGGTGATCAGAATGGCTGCGGGCAAGACGGGAGAAACATTCAAATATAAAATTACCGTACCCTTCAAGGTAACCAGGCAGTAAAAAACGGGCATTAACAGCAATTACCATAGCGCAAAAGTACTGCCACCGGGCCGAATCCCCGCCTTATTTCAACACTTTCATTTTTACAGATTCGATACGCGTATCGCTCATATTCAGGATATCAAACTGGTAATTGCCGATAATGATCTGGTCCTTTTGTGCGGGAATAGAGTCGTGGTTTTGTATGATATACCCCGAAAGCGTTTCCGCCTCTTCGTTATCCGGAAACAACAGTTGATACTTATCGGTGATATAGTCCAGCTCCAGCCGGCCACTAAACATAAACTCGTTGCCGGAAAGTTGTTTTTCAACAAACTCTTCCGTATCATATTCATCCCGGATCTCACCAAATATCTCTTCCAGCAGGTCTTCCATCGTTACAATACCCGCCGTACCCCCAAACTCATCCACAACCCAGGCAATACTCTTGCGCTCAAGGGTGAACTTACTCATCAGGTCGGGAGCGTTCATACTCTCCGGAACCGTGGGTATGGGCAACAGGATGGAACGAAGGTCGACAGGTTGCTTAAAAAGATCAAGCTGGTGTACATAACCCAGGATAGTATCAATACTTTCTTCGTACACCACCAGTTTACTCAACTGGGTCTGGATAAACTTCTGCCGTACTTCTGCTATCGTTGCCGTTACCGGCACCGCTTCTATCTCCTTGCGCGGCACCAGGCATTCCCGTATCCGTGTTTCAGAAAGGGAGAGGGCATTCTCAAACAATTCCTTGTTGATCTCATCCGTACGCTCTTCATCCTGGTTTTTGTTCTGCTGCAGGAAATGTTCCAGGTCTACGCGGGTAAACACTTCTTTCTTTTCATTAAGCCGCACATTAAACACGTATTTCAATATCCATTCAGCCATATCAACAAAAAGGCTGGCGATCCATGAAAATATTGCATAAAAAAACCCGACTACATAGGTGATAAAACTGCTGCTCATCACCGCATCATTCTTGGCCCGGAAAACCGCTTTGAAAAGAAACTCAAATATGAGCAGCACAACCGTGGAGATAATCGTTTCGGCAATAAGTTTGAGGTAGGCATTAGACAGGTGGAAGTATTTGCTCACGGGTATCCACAGAATCACATCCATAAAACTGCTCAGCAACAGTCCGTACACCACAAGAATGATGTTCAGTCCGATCAGGGTCATACCGATGAAGCGGGCAGGTTTATCGGCATAGGCGCCCCATATTTTTCCGGTATACGTACCCTGTTTGCGCTGCAGCTCTACAGATAGTTTGTTGGCAGATACAAAAGCGATCTCAATACCTGCAAAAAAGCCGATGAGAACGAGTGAAATTGATATAGCGATAAGTGCTGAGAGCCAATCCATAGCCTTGGGTATTACACAAATGTATCACTTTTGAATGAAGTATGTATTTCTGCCAGCCACATCATCACCGGTCGAGCAGGGCCTTTACCACCCTTTCGGCCTCCAGGCAGGCTTTTTCAAACGTATCATTCACAATTACTTCGTTAAAATGCTGCTTAAACGACATTTCATAAGCAGCTTTATTGACCCGGGCGGCCAGAGTGGCAGCAGTTTCTGTACCCCGGCTTTGCAGGCGGTTGCGCAATTCGTCTACAGAAGGCGGGTCGATAAAGATCGACAATGCACCCTCAGGATACTGCTGCTGCACATGAATGGCACCCTTAACATCAATATCAAGTACCGGCACCTGTCCCGCATCCCATATCCGTTGCAGTTCCGCGCGGAGTGTGCCGTAATATTTTCCCTCATACACCATCTCCCACTCTACAAAATCGCCTTGCTGGATATGCTGCTTGAACCGGTCTTCTGTAAGAAAATGATAATCCAGCCCATCCCGTTCCATCTCCCGTCTTGACCGGGTGGTAGCCGATACCGAAAAAGCCAGTTGCGGAAAAACAGACATCAGGTGTTTGGTAATAGAGGTTTTACCCGCACCCGATGGCGCAGTAATAATAATGAGTTTGTTGACTGCCATGCGCAAAGAAAAGAAAGATTTTTATCCGCCGGAGATTTTGGCGGAGATTTTATCTGCGTGCAGCAGCCTTGCCTGGTCTTGATCATCACTATACCAGCGATAACAATGTTTTCCCGGCAATATAACTCATCGCCACTACAACCAGCCAGCCAAAAACCGCCAGCCAGCGCGGATGACGATAGCTGCCAATAATGGATTTACGATAAGCCGCCAGCAGGATCAGCGAGAGGGAAAGCGGCAGCACAAGACCATTAAGTGCGCCGGCCAGCAACAGCACCTGTTTGGGCTTACCCACCAGCGAAAAAATAAGCGTGGAAATACAGATGAAAACAATCGTAACTGCGCGTGTATGCCGCCGGATACCACTGTGCAGCGATTGCAGAAAAGAAATGGAGGTATAGGCAGAGCCGGTTACAGAGGTAATGGCAGCACACCAGAGTACCAGCCCGAAAAGATAAAGCCCCTTTTGCCCGGCTACCGTGGCAAAAACAGTGGCGGCAGGATTGTCCTGATCTAACTTAACCCCCGTCACCACCACACCAAGTGCTGCAAGAAAAAGTATCATCCGCATCACCGAGGCAAGAACAATACCAGCCACCGCATGACGGGATACATGCTTCACGGAAGCCGGGCCGCTGATACCCGCCTGCAACAGCCGGTGTGCGCCGGAAAAACAGATATAGCCCCCTACCGTTCCCCCGACGATGGTCAATGTGGCCGACTCCGAAAAACGATCCGGCATCACCATTTTGTGCAATGCTTCAAACAATGGCGGATGGGCAGCAAAAGCCACATAACCCGTGAGCAGCAACATCAGTATACCGAGAAGTTTGGCAAAAAAATCCATGGCCTTCCCTGCCTCTTTCACCAGAAAAATGAGCAGGGCGATACCACAACTGATCCATACACAAGCCAGCAAAGGGAAGCCCGTCAGCAATCTCAAACCCAGGCCACAGCCCGCAATATTGCCGATATTGAAAGCAAGCCCGCCAAAAGCCACCAGCAGCGTGAGTAACTTCCCCGATCCCTTCCATACCCCGTCAGCAATATCCTGCGCGTAACGGCCGCTAACCGTTACAATACGCCACACATTCAGTTGTACACCAATATCAAGCAGCACAGAAAGCAGGATGATAAAGCCAAAAGAAGCAGCATACCGGGCAGTAAAAACCGTGGTTTGCGTGATAAAGCCCGGGCCAATAGCCGAGGTGGCCATCAGAAAAGCCGCGCCAAGCATAACACTGAAAGAAGGTTTAGACGATTGCATATGTATTGATGTTAATACCCGCCAGGGTAAGCGCCTCACGTAAGGCCATTACCAGTGAAACAGGATCAGGACCATCCCCATGTACACAAATCGTACGGGCAGGCATGCGGATTACTCCGCCATTGACAGTACGAACCACCTGCTCCTGTAAAATACCCAGCACCTGTACCACCGAAACAGCATGATCAGTAATCAACGCCCCCGGCATATGCCTTGGTGTCAGTGAACCATCCGGTTGATAACTGCGGTCGGCAAAAGCTTCTGCCCAAAAGGAGAGACCATGCACCGCAGACGCGCTTTGTAATGCCGATCCGGGCGGGCCAAGCAGGATCAACTGCGGGTCAGCATCCGTTACCGCACGTACAACAGCATCAGCCAATAGGGCATTTTGTGCGGCACTGTTGTACAGCGCACCATGCGGTTTCACATGGTGCAACCGGGTATGCTGCGCTGTACATACCGATTGCAGCAGCAGCACCTGATCCTGTACGATTGTATACACTTCGGCAGGAGACAGCGTTAACTCCAGCCGGCCAAAATCAGCCCGGTCGGGATAAGACGGATGAGCGCCGATAGCTACGCCATGCTGCAGCGCCAGCGCCACTGTCCGATCCATGGTACCGGCATCACCGGCATGATAACCACAGGCAATATTGGCTGCACTGATCAGGGGCATCAGTACGGCATCATTATCCAGGCCCTCGCCCATATCACAATTCAGGTCTGTCCCGTTCATAAAAGATCGTATTTGTACAAACAGGCTGCCCTCAACTGCTGCAGCCATTCGTGCATTGAAAATAAGGCATCTTCAGCAGACGAAGAATCCGTAATTAAAAAGGAGAATGGCCGCTCAAAATCCTGCTGCACAAAAGCGGGCAGCGATGCACGGACAATGGTACCCACCTGCGGATAGCCACCGGTTGTCTGGTGATCGGCCATAAGCGCGATACAGCTACCCGAAGGCAGCAATTGCAGCGTACCTTTTACAACAGCAGTCGATAGCTGCTCTCCATGGGCAGAAAGGCCGGGTGCAGGTCCCCCCAATTGATACCCCATCCGGTCGGACCGGGCGCTGATGACAAAGCCATCAGCGCCCGTAAACACGCTTTGGGCAGCCTGGCTAAGCCTGCACCAGTCTGCTCCGGGCAGAACCGCAACCCTTTTTCCATACCACCGCTGCCAGTCCGGCCCCAGTCCCCAGCCGGAAACAAACAACTGGTTCCCCTGTCCTCTATGCACCGGCAACAGATCGCCCGTTTTGAGCAGCCGTCCTTTATACCCGCCCGCACCGGCACGGATATGGGTAGCATAACTGTTCAGCCAGGGCGTAACAGCAAAGCCGCCCTGCACCCCAAGATAACACCAGTTGCCCCGGCATTTCTGCGCAAACCGCAACTCCATACCTGCCTGTACGGCGATGGGTTTCCACATCGGTACAGGAACCCCATTAAGCAGGGGCGCAAAATCTGCACCGGTAATGGCAATAACGGCGTCTTCCGTAAAGCCGATCGTTGCAGCGGGGAAGCCCATCTCCAGCACGGGCAAAACCGCTTCATTCCCCACCAGAAAATCAGCAACAGCCGCAGCCAGTGTGTCCATCGCCCCCCCTGGCCCGATGCCAAGCGCCTGGTAACCATAACGGCCACCATCCTGCACAGAAGTACAGATACCGGCTTTAGCAATACGCAGACTCATCAGCAGCAGGTTTGGGATAATGATAAAATGCTTCGCTATCGATAGGGTAAAATTCAACAAGGTCGCCTGTTTTACAAAGAAAAGGATTGGCTGCCCCGGCCGTAAACAGGCTTAACGGTGTACGGCCCACCAACTGCCAGCCACCGGGAGAAGCAAGCGGATAAATACCCGTTTGCTGACCCGCAATGCCTACACTCCCTGCTGCTACAAGTGGTCTTGGCGATGCTAACCTGGGCATCGCAATCGCGGGATCAACAATACCGAGGTAAGGAAATCCTGGCAGGAAGCCCATCATAAATACCCGGTAAGTAACAGCACAATGACGCTCGATGACCTCTGTTACGGACATGGCTTTTTGTGCTGCAATAACCGGCAGGTCGGGTGCAAAATCAGGCGCATAACATACCGGTATGCGATGCAGGATTTGCTCCACGGTATCTTCAGCAACTGGTGCAATAACCATGGCCCGCAACCATTCTTCCACCTGTGCAGCAACAGTTTTGCCGGGTAAGGTTTGCTTCTTCACCACAACAGCGTCATAGCATACCGTAAGTGTGCAATAGGCGGGTATGGCTTCAATAAATCCGTCAAAAGGATGCCGTAGCAGTTCTTCCTGCCAGCGCAGTACCAGCCGGTTAACGGCCACATCAAGGGTGTTGCCGAATGACAGGGTGAGCGCCTGCTCTCCCAGCGGGTAAAAATTGATATGTGGTGTATGAGCCGGCATAACAGGATAGGTTAAAACTACTATTTTCTGCCGGGAATTGACGTTGTACACAAAAACAGCAACTCCCTTTCAGAAATTGCTGCCCTGTATCTTTATGCCGGATGCATCAAAACGCGTAACCGATACCTACATTAAAGCGACCAAGCAATCCGCCTCTTTCATTATAATAATAAGGTGTGTTAAGATTATTATTGCTGTTACTGCTGCTCACGAAGCCGAGGCCAAGGTTCAGGTCGAGTGAGAAGCCGCTGAGGTAAACCCATTGGTGCCCGAAAATAAGCCCGCCCCTGAAATCGTTGCTTCTGTACGTGTACTCCTGGCCATTACCGTAGTTGTTGGTAACCTTATACGCATTGAAACTTGCAAACGGGCCTACATAAACACCCGTGATCCCCGTCTTGTTGCGGGAGATGTAAAAACGGTATTCCCCATTCAGTCCGATACCACTGCGCTTATAGCCATTTCCTTTGAAATAACGGGGGGCAACTCCAAGGTTGAGGCTCTGGTTCTTATTGGTTTTTATTTCCCACGAAAACATAATGGGAACACCATCCTCATCATCAAAATCCGTATTGAGGTTAAGTTTGATAATATTCCGGTGATCGGTAAGTCCCTTTTTCTGTGCCTGTACGGAAAAGCCCAGCACAACAAAGCCGATGAGTAAAAAATGTTTGATCGTCATAGTAGTTTTTTTTGCAAAGACAGTATTAAGTATTTTGACGCTGCCTGAACAATTGTTAATCTTTGTTAAAGCAGTGCGGGTATCCCCTTACGGAACAGTATACCAGACAACTCATCTGCTCCTGCTATATATAAACTTAGAGCCTGTTTGAATTTTATTGATGAGATTTCCCCATGCGTTCCGCCTGGCCGTAGGTAGTAGTCAATTTTTGAGCGAAACAAGGCGAATTTTGCAGCCATAGCCTGAACGCCTGAGGCGAAAAATTCAACGCAGTTGCAGCCAAAAAGTGGCATAGGGAATCCATTGAATAAATTTTAAACAGGCTCTTCATGCTTAACGCTTGTACCCGGAGGGTTATACCAGCATGGTAACCGGGTTCTCTAAGAATCGCTTGAGTGTTTGCAGAAAAGCCGCACCTACAGCGCCATCCACACTGCGATGGTCGCAACTCAGCGTCAGCTTCATCACATTGGATACGCCGAAACCTTCACCCTTTTTTACCACCACTTCCCTGATACGCCCTACCGCCAGGATGCAACTGTCCGGAGGGTTGATGATCGCCGTAAACTCTTCAATATCCATCATCCCCAGGTTACTGATTGTAAAAGTGTTACCCGTAAACTCCTGGGGTTGTAATTTTTTATTCTTGGCCTTATTACCCAGTTCCTTAGCTTCTGCACTGATCTGCGACAGGCTTTTCTGATCGGCAAAACGGATCACCGGTACAATCAATCCATCGGGCATAGCCACAGCCATACCGATATGAATATGGTGGTTATGCCGGATAAAATCTCCCATCCAGCTACTGTTCACATCAGGATGCAAACGCAGGGCAGCAGCACAGGCTTTGATCACCATATCATTAAAACTGATCTTTACAGGACTCACCTCATTCATCGTGGCGCGCGCAGCCATGGCATTGTCCATATTAATCTCCATGCCCAGGTAGAAATGCGGAGCGCTGAATTTGCTCTCACTCAGGCGGCGGGCAATGGTTTTACGCATCTGCGACAGTGGCGTATCCGTATGACCCTCAGTACCTGCAGGTACAAAAGCATTTAGGGGCGAGGCAGCCGCTTCCGGTGCAGCCGTTGCGGCAACCGCAGGAGCAGCAGGTATATAATTATCAATATCCTTTTTAGTAATGCGGCCACCATCACCAGAACCCCGAACAGCAGCAAGATTGATCCCCTTATCGGCGGCCAGTTTTTTGGCCAGCGGAGAGGCTTTTACGCGACCATTGCCGGCTTCGGTTGCCGGAACAGCAACTGCCGAAGACACAACAGGAGCGGCATCTGCCACAGGAACAGGCACTGCTGCACCAGCCGCGGGCGCTGTATTGGCACCACTTTTTTCAGCAGCAACATAAGCACTTACATCCGTACCAGGTTTGCCCACTATCGCTATAATTTCGTTGATCTGTGCGGCATTGCCCGCTTCCACACCAATATAAAGCAGGGTACCCGCTTCATAACCCACCACTTCCATAGTGGCCTTGTCTGTTTCTACTTCGGCCAGCACATCATCACTTTTCACCAGGTCACCCACCTTCTTATTCCACGCCACAATTTTACCCTCTGTCATCGTATCACTCAGCAATGGCATCCTGATCTCTTTTGCGCCATCGGGCAGGGCTACCTTTGCCGCAGCAGGTGCAGCCACGGAAGGGGCTGGCTCAGCAGCAGGAACAGCCACAGGTGTACTGAATCCTGCAACAGCGGTCTTATAATCCTCACCCTCCTTGCCAATCACTGCCAGGAGACCATCCACAGCGATAGACTTCCCCTTTTCCACCCCTATGTACAACAATACGCCATCGTTGTAGCTCTCCAGCTCCATCGTTGCTTTGTCCGTTTCCACTTCGGCCATGAGGTCGCCGGACTTTATTTTATCACCCACTTTTTTATGCCATTCCACTATTACGCCTTCTGTCATGGTATCACTCATGCGGGGCATACGTATTACTTCAGCCATAGAAAATTTATGTATAGATTATGTTGTCTGCATTGACCGTTTGCCGATCAAGGCTCGAAATTAAGGCAAAATGATGAAAATGAGGGCGGAAGCGATTGACCCGAAGGAATTTAATCCAGTTCCAGACGCAGCCGGTCCTTTAGTGCTTTGATTTGGGGGTATTCTTCAATAAGCCTGAAATATTGTTCCTTGCGGCTGAGGGGCTTCTCCCCGGTGTCTTCCTGCACCGCCTGCTCAGCAACCGTTACCTGGTACACCAACTGGCGGTTGGCAAAATGCCCCTGCAGGTGATCGGTCAGCGCAGCCCTTTCATTCTCGATAAACTTCTGGTGGATCGGGCTGTTTGTGCCAATGCCGATGGTATGCCCGTCAATAATCCGGAGCGTGGCCAGTTTGAAATTGGTTACCGCAGAATGATTGCCCGCCTGGCGTAATTTTTCGATAAATTGTCCCCAGGTCAGGTAAAGCTCTTCTTCCGTAAGTGGCTTGTGCTGCTGCATATTGCCTGCCTGCTGTGCCATCTTTTCCCTGATCTTTTTCAGCGAAAAACCCGACTGTACAGGCTCCGCAGCGGGGGTTGCTGCAACAGGGGGTACCATCGGTGCTGGTACAGGCGTGGCTGGTTGGGCCAGGGGTTTTGTCTTTTCCGCTTCAATCACAAGCCTCGCACCAGGCGAAGCTGTACCCGGTTCTTTTACGCCAATAACCGGCAGCGCACGAAAAGAAAGGGGCCTGGCGCCATCAATCAGTTTTTTTTTTGATATGCCGTCTCCGGCATCCACCAGCGCTATGGCCTGGCTCAGGTAACTGAGTTTGATGAGTACCAGTTCTACATGCAACCGCTTATTACGTGCCTGTTTGTAGTTGATCTCCGCTTCATTGATGAGGTTGAGTGCGGCAATCAGCCAGCCGGGGTGAATGGCCTGTGCCGCCTGCAGGTATTTTTGTTTAAAATCTTCTGCCACCTCCAGCAGGATAGCAGCCCGGGCATCACGGCTCACCAGCAGGTTGCGCACAAACTCTGCAAAGCCATTGAGTACCATATCGCCTTCAAAACCTTTGCGGTTGATTTCGTCAAACAGCAGCATCGATTCCGCAAGGTTCTGTTGCTGCATATTATCCAGTAACCTGAAATAATAATCCTCATCTAAAATATTGAGGTGCTCCAGCGTATTGGCATAAGTAAGCTGCCCATTGGTAAAACTCACAATCTTATCCAGGATACTCAGCGAATCACGCATACAACCCTCGCTTTTCTGCGCAATCAGGTGCAGCGCTGCGCGGTCGGCAGTAATGTCTTCTTTCGAACAGATGTCCTGCAGGTGTTCTATGGTGTCGTTATTGGTAATGCGCTTGAAATCAAATATCTGGCAACGGCTGAGGATCGTAGGCAGTATCTTATGTTTCTCCGTAGTGGCAAGAATAAAGATGGCATAAGGGGGTGGCTCCTCCAGCGTTTTCAGAAAGGCGTTGAAGGCGGAGGAACTGAGCATGTGTACCTCATCCACGATATACACTTTGTACCGGCCCGCCTGAGGGGCAAACCGCACCTGCTCCACCAGGCTGCGGATGTCATCCACCGAGTTGTTGCTTGCCGCATCCAGCTCGTGTATATTCAGCGATGTACCCTCATTAAAGGAAACACAACTGTTGCACTGGTCGCAAGCTTCGCCATCAGGGGTCTTGCTTTCGCAGTTGATCGTTTTGGCAAGGATACGGGCACAGGTGGTTTTACCCACCCCTCGCGGACCGCAAAACAGAAAGGCATGCGCCAGTTGATTGTTTCGTATGGCATTCTTAAGTGTGGTGGTAATATGCGCCTGTCCCACCACGGTACCAAAGTGCTGCGGTCTGTATTTCCTTGCCGAAACGATAAATTTATCCATGTGCTGTTGTGCAGCAAAAATACGATGTTCCGGGGAAAGTTTGTCCCGGCGCATTTCAGGAGGGCTCCGGACCGGCTTAATACAATAATAACATCCTTCGTACTGTAAAAAACATTAACTTACAACATGCACGTGAGCTATTAGCTCATCGCCGGGATCCTCACCCCCTGAACTAACCTGGTGACATAACCCACCCCCTGCCAGCCAAATGACTGCGTAAAAATTAACCTGTTGTACTATTGAAATGATGATCGAAAAAAGCAACACTGTGTATTAAATTACCAGAGAACTTAGACCAGGGTACAAAAGTTCAGTTTACAGTAGTACAGAAGTTACATCAGGGAACAAACCAGAAAACGGGGGGTAATCGTTTTCTGGGCTCTTTTTTTGTTACTTTTTTGGAGAAGCAAAAAAGTAAAAGACGCTGATTTTGAACGTAACGAGATAAACAACTGTATTCATAAATATGATAACAGCACAACGCGTTAAAAGTTAATGTATGTTATACACCAACAACCGCCTTTCGCTTCTGTGCCGTGCAGCACCTCCGTAGCACCCGGCTGTTCACCACCTTATCAGCTATTGTATTGTTTACTTAAAACCTTGTTTATCATGAAAAAGCAACTGTATACAACATCCCTGTTTCTACTGATCGGTGTTACAGGTATGGCAACGCCCGCAACCGATTTTTCACTTGCCCACCCGGTACAATCCAGTCATATCAGGCTTTCCGCCGCACCCAATACCTGTAATCCCATAACCTTCGGCCGCCCCGAGCTCTTTATTCCCGACCAGTTGAACAGCAATATGGCGATAGCCGACTATGGTTGTGAGCCCAACCGGCTTACCCGGGCGGCAGATGGCATCGTCTATTTTAAATCACCCGCTATACAGATACTACAATGCTACGGCCCGCTCAACCCGCAGCAAACCATTTTTGGCGAATACCTGCGCATAGACGTATTGATTGTTAACCGTGGCGATATCAACCTTATCGGCAATGGAGAAACACTTGCCCTGTACTGGTCTGCCGGTGCATTGGCGGCTGGCTGGCCCGGACCCTGGCTGGGTGGCATAGCCTCGCCCTGCAACCCGGCATTACGCACAGGCGGACCGATCGCTGCCACAGCACTCAGTAACCGGGATACCGTATATGCCGTGCAGCAAACAGGCGGCACAGTGCTTTATGATGGGCTGGTCATCAGCACTTTCTGGCCACTGCCCGCCAGCAATCCTGCCACCTGCCAACCGGTTAATACAGCCGAACACTATTGTTTTCTTGCAAGACTCCTGGAACCCGCGCGCCCCAACTTTGGCATCAGTTTTACGGAAGGCCCCGCACTCAACCTGAATGTAAAACAGAACAATAATATTGCCTGGAACAATGTGGTCATTTATAATTATACGGGGCCTCGTCCACCCTGCATCAACCCCGCAGCAAGCAAACTCGCTGCAAAAGGAGAAACGCCGGTCTCCTATGCCGACTCAACGGCCTGGCTGCTGGTGGGCGACAAAAACTTTACCGGTGAAGAAAATTGTCCGCTTGCCGATAATATTTACTTCGACCTGCCCGATGCTGCGGATAACCAGTTTTTTAAATACACTTACACAGATATCGACCTCGGCAGCTTTTGGGAAACCTGGATAGCCGGAGGGATGAAAGGTAAGAATATAGCGTTGTTGCTCCCGGGGCAGGCACCGCAGTATATTGATGTTGAATTTAATGCGCTTGATGTTTATACCAATGGCTATACCGGCCCCTTTGATGCCGAAAAACTCACGGCGGCCATTTTCCCGGGATATGCAAAAAATAAAAAGCGGTTTATCCGGGTACTCAGCAGAAACGCCGGCATCATCAATATCGGCACCGGCATAAAGTCATTGGGTACCATCGGGGCAAACATGACACGGACCAGGGTCAAAGGTCAGCCGCCTGCCGGCACTGCCCATTACGATCTGCATATCACGCAAGGCACCTGCCAGGCTTTTGATGGCGAGCCCGCTCCGCAGGGGGGCAATACATTGCGGTTGCAATTAAATCCGGACAACAGCCAGTTACCGCAAACACTATCATTCACCGTGAGTGAAACCAGTGAAGCACGCACACGCATCCGTTCACCATTGCCCATAGTCATTGAAGCAAGAGCCGTAAGCGGTAAAATCTTTATCCCAACAATGGAAAAAGGCGAATGGGAAGCGCAACTGTTTGACGGTAATGGAAGGCCACAATGGCGCGGAAAGATCAGTAATGCCGGTTTATTACCCGTAGTACCCCGGTCACACGGGTTGTATTACCTCCACTTCACAGAAAAAAAGACAGGCAGACAGGTGGTTAAAAAACTCGTCCTATAAACGGGTAAGATAAGCATACAATTACCGGATGCCTGTTGATCAGCAACACGCATCCGGTAATACTGTTATTACAAAATCGGGTGCCGGACAAATGGTTTGTCCCGGTCAAAAATATAGCGGTAAGTCGTGAGTACCCGGCTGTGGAAAGTATCGCCGAGGTTCTCCGCCACATTGATCATCCTGGGATTGAAGTCCCCGATCCACTGCATTTCATAATCAACATAGGGCTTTGAAGGCCCCTGTATAATTTTAGCACATTCCCCAATGATATAGGCATCCACACCCTTACCCTGCCATTCGGGTACCACACCAAAAACAAGCCCGTTAAATTTATCCGCGGGACGGAATTGCTGCAGCCATAAAAATTTCAGTTTCTGCAAAAGACCAAACTTCCCGTGGAGGTGGCGGAAGTACTGGTTCAGATCCGGCAGGTTAATAAAGATGGCTACCGGCTCGTTTTTATGATAAGCAAAATACAGGATACGTTCATCCATAACCGGTTTCATCTTGGTAAACATGACAACCACCTGTTCCTTACTCAGTTCTTTTAATCCGCCATGCCCTGCCCAGGCCTTATTATATACTGTAGCAAAATCTGCCGCATAAGCAGCGAGCTTATTCTTTTCGAGCAGGCGGCAACTGAAATCAGGATCAGCCGCAATATTGGCATGCCGTTCATGAATACGGGGAGCCAGTGGTTTTTGCGGATCAAGGCCAAAACAGATCTGGTTAAAGAAAAGCCGGAAGCCATAATGCTCGAAGAGCTGTACATAGTAAGGGGGGTTATAATTCATACAGTAAAGCGGCGGATGGTAGCCTTTGGTAACAAGTCCCCACCAGCGGTCGCGTTCCCCGAAATTAATCGGTCCGTCCATCGCAGCCATTCCATTCTCCTGCAGCCACTGCTTTGCCGTATCAAAAAGCAGGTTCGCCGCCGCCTGGTCGTTCACACATTCAAAAAAACCCATACCACCCGCGGGAAATTCGTCGCCCTTATTCTTATACTTTTTATTGACAAATGCCGCTACACGCCCTGCTGGTTGCCCATCCCCATCCAGCAGCAGCCAGCGCTTTACCGTTCCGAAGCGGAAAGCCTTGTTACGGGTTTCATTAAACACATCATTGATGTCTTTATCCAGCGGCCGTATCCAGTTCCCGTCGTTTTTATTAAGCGCAACAGCCACCAGCAAAAACTGCCTGGCCTGTGTCGGTGTCGTTACTTCCTGTACTGAAAATTGCTTCATGCTGCAAATGTAACAGATGTGTATAAGTCCGTAAAAATCATTTATCTTTTCAGAAATATCACCACTATGGCGCAATACATTCTGGCATTAGACCAGGGCACCACCAGCAGCAGGGCAATCCTGTTTGATAAACATGGGCTGATCGTGGCCACAAAGCAGCAGGAGTTTACCCAGCATTTTCCCCAACCGGGCTGGGTAGAGCACGACCCCCTCGAAATCTGGGATACCCAGTTGGCCGTGGCCAAAGCAGTATTGGCAGCACAACAGATCAGCCCTGCAGATATTGCCGCCATCGGTATTACCAACCAGCGGGAAACAACCGTGGTGTGGGACGCCAACACCGGTCTGCCCATCTGCAACGCCATCGTATGGCAGGATCGCCGTACCGCAGATTTTTGTGATGAACTCAAAGCAAGGGCACTCGATAAGTTTATCCGGCAGCGCACCGGTCTCGTTGTTGATGCCTATTTCAGCGGCACCAAACTCCGGTGGATACTTAACAATATACCCGGCGCACGCGACAAAGCCGCCAGGGGCGAACTCCGTTTTGGCACCATCGATACCTGGTTGCTCTGGAAGCTCACCAACGGGCAGGTACACGCCACCGATGTAAGCAATGCCAGCCGCACCCTGCTCTGCAATATCGAAACGGCTGCCTGGGATGGAGAACTGGAAAAGATACTGGAAGTGCCGGGTAATATGCTGCCGCAGATCCGCAGCAGCAGCGAGGTATACGGCTATACCACCCTCCTGGACGGCAAAACCCCTATACCCATCAGCGGCATCGCCGGCGACCAGCAGGCCGCCCTGTTCGGACAACTCTGCACCACACCCGGCATGGTCAAAAACACCTATGGCACAGGCTGCTTTATGCTGATGCACACGGGGCAGCAACGCGTACCTTCTAAAAACAACCTCCTCACCACCATTGCCTGGAAGCTGAATGGCATTACCGAATATGCACTGGAAGGCAGTGTATTTATCGGCGGTGCCGTGGTACAGTGG
This sequence comes from Chitinophagales bacterium, assembly GCA_013298665.1. Classification (GTDB taxonomy): domain Bacteria; phylum Bacteroidota; class Bacteroidia; order Chitinophagales; family Chitinophagaceae; genus Ferruginibacter. Next base: position 98,227 of record JAAFIK010000006.1, on the reverse strand, counting down.
CTCCGCGATGGGTTGGGCATCATCAAAACCTCGGCCGATGTGGAAGCATTGGCCGAAAGGGTACCCGATTCAGCAGGCGTATTTATGGTACCCGCTTTCACCGGTCTGGGTGCACCCTACTGGAACCCGCATGCACGGGGTACCATTACCGGACTCACCCGTGGCAGTACTGCCGCACATATTGCACGGGCCGCATTGGAAAGCATCGCTTACCAAACCCGCGACGTACTCAAAGCCATGGAAGCCGACAGCGGCATCCCCATCAGGGAATTACGGGTAGACGGGGGCGCCACAGCCAACAACCTGATGATGCAGTTTCAAAGCGATATACTCAACACACGCGTTGTACGACCCACGATTACGGAAACGACGGCACTCGGGGCAGCCTATCTGGCGGGTCTGGCCACAGGCTTCTGGAAGAGCGTGGACGCATTGCAGCAACAATGGCAGGTAGCAAAAACATACGACCCCGGGATGGAAGAAAACGGAAGAACAACCCTGCTCAAAGGCTGGCAGGAGGCTGTAAACGCAGCGATGGCGGCGGGGGCTTAGGTTGATGGCAGCGGAGCCTGTTTCAGCGCGTCAAAAAAACGTATAAGCATGTAAGCGATGTAGCTTTCATCGCTGTTATTTACACCAAGCCGGTTGTTTGTCATATGTATAAGACTTGATAAAACAGAGCGGTGATTATACTTTACATTTTCTCCGGGTCCGTTTAACTTCCTTTGTACTACCAATGCGTTCAGTTGGGAGAGAATTATTTTATTGGCTGACTGCCAGCGAAAAAGCGGATGGGCTTCCGCAAGCGACACTGCTGCCAGTTCATCAAAAAGTGATTGCAGAAATACCATTATCGTTGCCCCGCTTTTGACAAATGACATATCAAAATAAGCCATACAATCTGCCCGCATCATTTGTAAATCTGCTTTTTCCACTATTTGTCCGGATTTCACAAGTGCTTTTATTGCATATGGCAACCAGCTATTCATTATATTTTTGAGCAGATCAAGGATACCGTTACTTGACAAACCGCAGTAACGAACAAAAACCAGTTGCGACTGCAAGGCAATAGACATGACAAAAGGGTATTGACTGAGATCGTATTCCTTTGCAATTGAAAACACAAATAAGGATGATGCTTCAAAGTGTGCTTCGGCAACTAAAAGCCCTTCTTCACCTCCGTAGCGCTGGGTTTCAGGCATATAAGCCTGTTCCTCAACCCGTACAATTGTCCGGGAATCAGGCATTGCACCAACACCCATTTCTTCATTCACCTCACGGCAACTGTCGTGGATCATTCGCCTGATTTTTCCTGCACTGCCATCCACTCCTATCTTTATACGCAGCCTGAAATGTGGCCCATTTTCCCAATACCGGATAAAAAAGAGTTGCTCCGGATCGAACACACCAATTTTTTCTGTTACAGGCACCAGCAGTTTGGCCACCATACTGCTTAATGGCGTTCTATACACGAAAAGATGAAAAGACAACCAGCTACCCGGCTGATCCATAGTCGTTGATTTGCAGATAAAATTCAGTTACATGTCTGTCTCCATAAATACCCAGTTGCTCATCCGGCATGGGGTACATTTCTTCAATAAAAACAGTTGTTTCCGCCTTGGTCAATAATTTCTCAAACAGTGTTACCATCAGGATCGAATTGAAATCGATATACTGAGGTTTGTAGTCATCCCTGCCCGCCTTGCCACTTTCAACCGATTCGATACGCTTACTCTTTTCAACTGCCCGCACAAAAACCTTGTCAGGAATCTGCAGACTGTTTTTCCATTGAACAAGTCTTGCATAATAGATCGCATAATTCTCATCACCCCTTTTTACAGGCACCTGTGCCAATGGAATTTTCCATGCCATCCGCTGAAGAACAATATTGTTTTCATATACAACACGTGGCAGTATGACATACTGTTGCGCTTTATCCTGCTCGGCCATTACTTTATTGTTGATATAAGTAACCAGTGTCTGTGGTGAAGTATAATCTGCATAAGAAAAAATACAAAGCAGTTGGAATAACTCTGATCTTCCATTGGGTGCCTGAAAACCAAGATCAAAGGGAAATATCCGTTTGCCTGTCCGTACATCCATGATCTCCAGGCTTTCTTTTCCTGGACTGATGGCTATTCTTAGTGAAGCTATACTGTACTGGTGTTCAGGCGGTAACGAAATATGCCCTCCGGGTATCCTTATTTCATCAGGCATCAATGTAGGATGGAGGTTCGCATTGTGATAAGAAGCATCCTGCAATTCTGCAAAGATACTATCTACAGGAATGCAATCAACGATACTCCCCTTCACTTCCCCTGTCAACTTATTATCAAAAAGATAAAGAAATCGGGAAAACATTTTCCCGTATGCAGCCGATAGCGAATTGACTACCATTCCTGTACATTCCTGCTTACCCGGTAATCCGGAAAAAGCGCACTGTACAAATGCGCCTACCGAGTGCTTTTTGGTCATATCCGGTACCAGATTAAGAATTCTGTTCGTTTCAGCAATATCCTCCAGCCTGAAAGACACCACTGTCTGCGATGGTGAAAATGTTGCCTTCGCAAGCAACAAGTCGATCCATTTTTTGATAAGACCGTCACGCTTGAATCGTTTTACCTCACTGATGTGTTTTAACAATTCAAATCCGGCAGGAATGTCACCGGGGGGCATTTCATTAAACGCATTTTCGCGCAACCGTACATCTTTATAGTAATCTTCATAAAAAAGTAATAAAGGAACTGAAGATTGACCGGGGTATTTTTTCAGGAAGTATGCATGCATTCTTAGTTGTTCGCCCTTCCTTCCCTCAAAAAAGTCCATATGCCGGTAAAGATCTGCAAGCTTTGAAACAAATGCACCCATAATCGAAGCCGACAACTCAAACGGAAGTTTTTGCCGGGAGTCTTCCATAAAGATATTTTCCGGGCGCAGTGCCATAACAAAACCTGAAGAAGGAGGGGGTGGCTTTTGCTCCCGTAAAGCTTTTTGCTTTGCATTGTGCGTCCAGATATCAAAAGACGCTTTTTCAGCAATAGAAAAAGCAGCCTTGCCAAGATCGATCCTTTCGCCGCTATTTGTTGTGCCGTACTGCCGGCATAACACATTGATAGCGGTAAGTGCAGTACAAATAATATCAACAGTTCCCCCTTCAATTTTACGTCCAAAGGGTATCCAGCGTTCCAGCAATGTGGTATTCCAGTTGGGGTCAATACCCGTAACCAACAGGTCAATCTCTATAAGACCGCTTTCCACGCAGGAGAAGATATAGTTCGTTATACTTTCACGATCAGCATCAATATTACCCTCAAGTTCAGTAAGCAGTTCGGCAATGCTTAGTGCTGCTTTATTACGAAGGATATCAATTACAAAAGACAATACGGGCGTTACGGGAATACGCTGAAAAAAGTCGACATTATTTTTATTAATCAGAAATGTAATTCTGGTATCTGAAACCGTAATTGTCGGGTTGATGTGAATGGGAAAATGGATAGCAGCGGCTCTGTCCTGTACAATCAGGCGTTTCCAGAAAGCGAGGAGAATATTATTAAGGCGTACAAATGTTTCAGGTGCCGGTTTTTCTTCCTTAGATATATATGCAGCAGTATTACCCTCATTCACAACCAACGGCACAACTGCAAGGCTTGTCAATGTACTGAATGGGGATGTTTTCGCACAGGTACGGGAAATGTATTTCAGTAAACTTTTTTCGGTATGGATTTCACCACTTTTAAATGTCGTATAATCTTTAGCGATGTATTTCCGGATATCCTGATACAGACTATGGCTTGCAAGGCTGATGGCTTTCAGCAGTAATTCATTATCAGCAGCGGCCTGTAGCGCCCGGCGTTCTCCCGCAAATGCATGAGTAACGGCTTCAAGCAAATGTGCACGGGCGTCAGCCACCGCTTGTTCCTGTTCAATATACGCATTGATCTGGCTTGAAAAGCTTGATGGCAGACAGGCCAATACATTTAAATCATTGGTTTTAAGGGGCTTTCGCTTGAATACAGCACGCCTGATATTCTGGATCTTTTTTTGCACCTCCCCATCACTGATTGATTGATTGTACGCATGCAGTCCGGCTGACAACTGTTCTGCCGCTTGTTGTACAGCTTCGTCCAGGTCACTAACACGAACAGCCATACCAGCTAACGCTACTGATGAAAACTCAAGTTTACCGAATGGAATACCCGTAATACGAACAAGTGAGTGTTTAAACAGTTCCTTCATGTGGATGGAGTACTACTGGTTATAAAATATTTCTTTCAATGAGTTCAGAAACCTGTCGATAAGCCGCAGGTCTTTGGTGATAATTTCAGCGTTGCCCTGCAGCCCGGGCCTGGCATCAATAGTCTGGCTGTAAGAGGTTTGCAAACCATCTGGCATACTAACAACAACCCGGTAATTCCCGCTATGTGTGACCGGGGAAATTGACTTCACCAAACCTTTTACCACACCAAACTCATTGCCCGGAAAGCCATCCAGCCTGATAATAACCCTCTGCCCGGCCTTTACTTTGCCAATACCGCTTGCCGGCACTTGTGCACTACCGTATATTGCAGTTACTGCCGGTATGATGACGGCTATTTCCTCCCCGGTTGTTGTAAAGTCGTTATTTTGCCACTGTTTGGCAAAACTGACTACGCCACTTGCGGAAGATTGCAGCAGGTATTTTTTTTCCCACCCCTGAATATCGTCAAGTAAACTGTTACATGTAATTGTAATATCATTTTTTAACGAACGGAGTTCCTCATTTTGCTGCATCCGAAGATCGTTGATCTCCTTCTCCAGTTGAGAAACCATAATCCGGTTTTGTATGATGCTCTGATTCGTTTGCTCAACCGATCTTTTTTGCTGCAGGGTCGTTTTGGCAGAAGTAGCGAAATCGCTCCTGGCAATAACCCTTTCACTGAGCAGAACCGAATCTGTCCGTTCCCTGTCTTTTGTAAAACCAAGCTCGGTTTCAGAAAGCAGTTTTTGCTTATCCAATACTGAACCAAGATTTTTATAGAGTTCTGCTTCTTTTCCAAGGTACTTAATCTTTGTTCCTTTCAGTTGAGAAGCTGCTGTAAGCATAAATTTATTCATTGTCCTGAGAAACCCTGTGTAGCTGTTATCAAGTTCGCCGAGGTTATAGTGTTTTGAAAACTCCTCGTTCATCGCAATAACCTGATCAGCCGAAAGTGAATCAGACAGCAATCTGCTGGTCATAGATTTGATGTACTGTATATCTTTAAGGCTGGCCTGATTGTCGATTATGGCAATATTTACGCCAGCCTGAACACTATCGCCATCCTGAACAAAAAAATTGATCTTCCCGGTATGATTGGCCACCATACGCTGCGGTGGCGTATTTGAGGTAAGTGTAAAAGATGCCTTTACCGATTCCGGGTATTTAATAATACAACTGATGGTAATAAGTACCCCTACTACTATAGCTATGATAAGGATACCTTTCCGTATTAACCAGGAAGGTGATTTGCCGAGCATCTGGTAAACTTCAAGGCTTTTTTCCTCATCACTGTATTTAACCATGTCTGACATAACCCATACCATTTACGTTTAAAAAATCCTCCCCCATTCTGTTAGGATTGCCGTTTCAGGTCAATCTGGCTTCTCACGAGTTCGTAATACATACCCTTCGCCTGTAGAAGTTCCTCATGACTTCCCACCTCTTTTATTGCTCCTTTATCCACCAGTATAATTTGATCTGCATTAGTAATCGTACTGAGCCTATGGGCAACAATAACAACTGTTCGTTTGTCGAAAAATGTAGTCAGATTCTGAACAATAATTCTTTCATTCTTTGCGTCAAGCGAATTTGTAGCTTCATCAAGAAATACAAATTCCGGCTCTTTATAGATTGCCCTTGCAATAAGCAATCTTTGTTTTTGTCCCTGGCTTATGCCATGTCCTTCCGGGCCAACTTTTGCATCTAACCCCATCGGCAGCGTATCTACAAAGTCTTTGATGTTAGCAATCTCAAGCGCCTTGCTCAATTTAGCCGAATCGACCTCGCTCTTACCAAACGCAATATTATTACTGATTGTATCAGAAAATATGAAACTATCCTGCAAAACGTTACCACACCTCTCCCTCCACCATTTCCGGTCGATATGATTCAGGTTAACCCCCCCAATCCTGATCTCGCCCGACTCAAGGTCATAAAATTGAAGCAGGAGTTTAAGAATAGTTGTTTTACCGCTACCACTCATCCCTACTATTGCTGTCACCTTCCCTTCGGGTATGGTAAAGTTTGCATCTTTCAACGCAGGCTCAGCTCCATCTTCATATTTAAAACTCACATTCCGGAACTCAATAGTATTGTTAACAGGTACTGTACTACTGATGGTCATACTGTCTTCATCTTCCATATTGTGGATTTCGCTCAAACGCTCCATACTTATTTTTGCATCCTGATAACTATTAAACAGGCCGATGATCTGGCTGATCGGTGAATTCAATTGCCCGATGATATATTGCACGGAAAGCATCATGCCGAGCGTAATCTTACCTTCTATCACTGCCTTGGCAGAAAGATAAGAAATAAATATATTCTTAAGCTGGTCGATAATCAAAGCTCCATTCTGCTGCAATTGCGACAACCGTGTTTGTTTGATCGTCAGTTTAAAACTCTCAATCTGCGCCCGCTCCCACTCCCAGCGCTTTTCTTTCTCAGCATTATTCAGCTTAATATCCCGTATCCCTGTAATGAGTTGAATCAGCAAAGATTGGTTTTTAGCGTTTCGCTTAAACATGCTGTTATCCAACCTTTTCCTGTACTTGAGAAAAAGGATCAGCCAGCCGAAGTAAAGGAGGCTTCCCGCAAAAAATACAAGGAGTATGGTGCCATTGTAATAACCAAGAATTATCGAGAATACCACCAGGTTAAATATCGAAAAAACAGCACTGAAGGAAGTTGACGAAATAAAACTTTGTATCCGGTTATGATCATTGATACGCTGCAGCAAATCACCGATAATCTTATTGTCAAAAAACGAAAGCCTGACGCGGAGTAATTTGTTAAGGAAATCGGATATGATCGTAATATTCAACCGGTTACTGATGTGCAGGAATATCCACGCACGCAGTATGTCTATTGCACTCCTGCTGAAAAAAAGCATAAGTTGTGCAATCAATACCAGGTTTACAAACGAAAGATTCTGGTTTGTAATACCATAGTCAACAATAGATTGCGTAAGGATGGGGAAAATCAACTGCAGCGCGCTGCCAACAATCATACCCAGAAAGAGTTGGGAAAAGAATTTCTTCAGTGGCAGCAGGTAACGGAAAAAAAAACGGATACTGAGATTATCAGGTGCGTCTGCTGATCTGGCAGAATGCGTTTCCTCGTGAAACCTGGGCGTGGGCTCCATCAGCAGCACAAACCCTTCCTCTGCCCCCTGTGTCCATCCGTTCTGGAAATCACTTTTACTATAGTCCTTCAATCCGGCGGCTGGATCAGACACATACACCCTGTCGCCCTGTACTTTATAGACAACTATAAAATGGTTGTTACGCCAATGAATAACCGCAGGGAGAGGTACCTGGGTAGAAAGCGTATCCAGCTTTAGCTTGCAACTCAGTGTTTTGAAGCCTATCTTTTCTGCGGCATCGGCAAGTTCTGTCAGCCTCACTCCGTAATGCTTTGCCTTCACAATTCTGATCAGTTGTGCCGGATGTATCTCATTGCCAAAGTGCTTACTGATGATCCTCAGACAGGCAGGTCCGCATTCTACGGGGTCAGTTTGTTGAAGAAAAGGAAATTTTTTTTTATAAAACATTCGTATTTTTATATTTGTACCTGACCACTAACAACTTACATACGCATGGCCTCAAACGAACCAGAATCATCTCCGCAAGTACTGGCCGGAAAGATAGTGAAAAAATATTTTCCTGAAGCAAGCGGATGTATGATAGTAGGCAGTATGGCCTGGAAAAAAGACTGTACAGGAGCCAATGACATAGACCTGGTTATCGTAGCCCCGCTGGCGTACACCAGCGGTGTACAAAACTTTGATACAACAATTACAAAAATAGATGTAACCATCCTGCCGCGTTACCACTTTGAATATATCCTGCTGGATGAACTTTTTAACGGTCGTCATATGAGTTCATTAATATATGCCCTTCAGCAGGGAGAGATTATTTTCGACAACGACGGGCGATTGGCTTATTACCAATCGCTCACGCAACTCTACCAGAATGGAAAGCATACCCTGTTCCATTTCAAACCCGAAATTTTCCTGGAATATGTTTTCTCGGCAGATAAATACCTGGCAGACTATACGCGCAAAACCGACATCCTTGAATCTTTTCTGCTAAAAGAAAAATTGGTGAATACGATTCTTGATATGGAATCGCTCTTTAATGTTGGCTGGCTTTTTCAGGGTAAAATCAAGGGGCGATTCCTGAAAACAAGAAACCCGGAAATGGCAGAAAAGTTGGAAAGCGTATTGTGCATAGGAAACTATGAAGAAAGCCGCCAGGCATTGACGGAATGGGCATGCGCCTATTTAGCAAACTTCCGTAAACTCATTGATGCTTATGTACCAAAGTACAGCAGACGGATTTATCATGGCAACACTTTTATGCTGCAGTTTATAGACGCTTTGGCGTTTGAGCATTGTACAAGTCGTTTGTACCATGTACTGGATAGTGATCCGGCACTTGCCGACGTAGAAATATACACACTTTCCAGACCATTCCGCGTCCTGAACAGCCATCACTACCTGATCGTGCTGAAAGGCGATACAGACATGATTCAGGCTTTGCTACTTACTCATCTGGAAGAAACAAGGGATAAGTTCCAGTTCTGCCAACCAGGCTACCAGTTATTACTGGAAGAATTTTTTGGAGGCCAGCAGACGATGGACGCCTGCCAGCAATACTGGATACTACTGTGCCGGGAACGCATCGTCAAAAGTGGCTCTATGAATGGCATTGCCGTGAACACCATTTTACTCCACATCTTCTTTTTTACAGGTATGTCAGCAGGCTACCAATCTGACAGCATGCTCAATTTTCTGAAATACCTGTCGGAATGCTGGCTGCCATACGCATACACTGAAAAAGACCAGGTATACCTCGAAAAGACTGGGGCAATGCAACAAATTCATCAAAAATTTGCAGCCAGATTGGCTTCACAGGAAGATATGATCAGGGGTTATGCCGGATATTTTATCAGCGACTGGCCGAATTTTGATGCAGAGTACCCCTGGCAAACGATCTTATATACAGCAACCGGACAACTGCACAGACAACTATCATCCTCATCTATATTGCATATTCCCGCAAGCGAAGCAGCACACCTCGAAACATTCAGCCCACCCGGTGAAAAAACATGGTATATACAGAAACGTCAATTGGAAATGGTTTTTTCCCTGTTTGATGAAAATGAAAAAAACTGGGCTTTTCTTGTTGCTTTCACGATAGAAGTACTTAAGCAGGGAATGAGTCAGCCTTAATACACCATTCCTTGCTTAAGCAAAACCTTTCTGTGGTTAACAAGGATACACACCCGGCGTGCAGGTATAAGACAGTGCATCACAAGTGGGCACACAATCAGAATCCTGGCCTTCCGTATAACAGGAATAATAATAGCAACTATGCTGGGCACTTTCAGTAGCACAACCACTTCCCCAGTCTGTTCCGCAGTACTGTGTACCACCCTGCCAGTTGTAGCACCACAAACAGTCACCACTGGAGGTGTAAGAGGTGTCATCTGAATAATACCCTGCACCAACTACTTTATCTTTTTCGCCGGCACTGGTGTTGGTTACAAAACTCTCTACTCTTAATTCATCAAGTTTGATTTTTTTCTGTTCCATAATGGTTGAAAATTGGGGTTATAAAATAAAGCTAAAATATGATCAGTCATCGGCTGCAGAAACCTGCAACAGGGTTTACCTCACAGTATTAAAGGGGTAAAGTGTATTTTAAGATTTTCAGTAAGCACCCGGTAGAATATCTGGTGAAAAATGAACCCGGTATCAGCAGGGATACACACCCGGCGTACAGGTATAAGACATTGCATCACAAGTGGGTACACAGGCAGAATCCTGGCCTTCCGTATAACAGGAATAATAATAGCAACTGTGCTGGTCACCCTCTGTACCACAGCCACTTCCCCAGTCCGTTCCGCAATACTGCGTACCTCCCTGCCAGTTGTAGCACCACACACAGCCACCACTGGAGGTATACGAATTGTCATCAGAATAATAGCCCCAGGCACCAACTACTTTATCCTTTTCACCGGCACTGGTGTTGGTTACAAAACTTTCTACCATAAGGTCATCAAGTTTGATTTTTTTCTGTTCCATAATAGTTAACAATTAATAAATATAATCGATTCTACCCGTACAATGGTAAAGGTGTGCTGGAGAAGGCTATTGGGCATTTTCGGTCAGGGTTAAGCCTGTATCCGGACAGATACAGGCTTAATAAAAAAATTAGCAGGGATATACACCCGGCGTGCAGGTGTAAGACAGTGCATCACAAGTGGGTACACAGTCAGACTCCTGTCCTTCTGTATAGCATGAGTAATAATTGCAACTGTGCTGGGCATTTTCGGTTTCACAGACGCCCCAATAAGTACCGCAATACTGAGTATTACCACAGCATACTCCTGAGGTTTGTGAAGTTTCGTCAGAGAAATCACCGTACCAGATGGCACCGACTACTTTATCCGTTTCCCCAGGTTTCAGGTTTGTCACAAAACTCTCTACCTTCAAATCATCGAGTTTAAATTTTTTTTGTTCCATAATGTTAAAGATTTGATTGTAAATATACTTAAAAATATATATTTACGGACAATATGAAAAAAAATAATTTACCCCCCGATTTGCAAAACCAAATGTTGAAAGAAGCCGTCAGAATAGGGGATATATTATACACAAAAGCCATTAAGGAAGACGGTATAATCTATTGGCTGGATGTGGATTACGATGCGGTTGGCAATCAGTATATCCAGACTGCCGATGAAAATATTTATAATGGTAATTCAGGCTTTCTTTTATTTTTTATTGAACTCTACCGGGCCACAGGATACCAACACCATCTTGATGTAATTAAACAGAATGCAGCCTGGATAATCAGGCATTGCGACAATACCCCGGTATCCAACATTGCTTTTTATTCCGGAAGAAGCGGGGTACCATTCGTACTACTGCAGGTGTACCGGTTAACCGGAGAAAAGATTTACCTGGAAAAAGGCATGGTATACCTAACAGATTGCAGACACTATTACCAAACCAAAGGCTCTCCTGTATTCGATATCCTGAATGGCACTTTTGGTATCCTGATCGCCCTGTTACACTTATATGATGAAACAGCGGAACCGGAGTTGCTGGATCAAATGCGTGCCTACCTGAGTGATTTATGCAAAACTATGCAGTTCGGGCGCAGGCAGGGTGTATATTGGGACAGAACATATCGTTATGTGGATGGGCTATGCGGATTCTCTCATGGTGTTGCGGGTATCGCCTGGCTGCTTACTGAAATAGCAGATTATTTTGCCAATGATGAAATTGCCTTACTGGCAAGACAGGCGCTGCATTATGAACTGGGTCACTTCAATACCAAAGAAGGCAATTGGCCCGACTATCGCATGGGGCTGCATAGCGATGAAAAAAAAGAGGAAGCCCGTCAGGCATTGCTTAATAATCAAACAGGATACTTTACCAATCCCATTTTTATGTGTGCCTGGTGCCACGGCGCGCCCGGCACGGGTCTGGCTCTTGCCAGAATATATGAGCTAACCGGGAACACCCAGTGTCTTGATTTCCTGCAACAGGCACTGGCCTATACACTCAAGGAAGACGACGCTAAAATGGCAGGACGGGCAAATTATTCGCTTTGCCACGGCCCGGGCGGAAATTCTTTTTTGCTGAACAAAATGCTCCAAATCGGGCTATCCGATGACACCAATCTTCCGCTGCTGTGGCATTATGGCCGGAAAGCCCTTGCAGAAGGAGAGTATTGCAAGGACTATATACATGGATTGAGGAACGATTGTCCATTTGATGTACAAAGTCTCTTCAATGGCCTGAGCGGGGTGGGCTATTTTTTCCTGTCCCTTTGCAGCGAGCAATTTTCTACGAATATATTATGCCCGCAAATCGTATCCCGCAAACAAGCAGGGACTTCACTAAAGAACATACCCGTAAGGATGGATATTATACATAGAGCGTTCCCGATATCGTTTGGCTTACTGGCAAACAATGATTTGCAGCAACAGGTTATCAACACCATAGATTTTAACTCCCCAAAACTCTTGCAGACAACGCACCAGGCCATCATTACCGCGATAACGAATCATCCGAAAAGTAATTTATTGAAACAAGCCGTCAGTTATGAATCATTTCTGCTGAGCCAGGAATCCAGGATATTCAGTAACGTTTATCTCCACGTATACAATGAGGAAGTTCAGCGGAATATCAGGTTAATACTCGAGGACCTGGGAAAGGAACAAAGCCAGGTACTCATTCGGCTCAGTGCGCTGCACACCCTGTATGAAAGCCGGTACAACTGGCGTATTCCCGGAAAAGACGTAGACATTGCAGCAGAAATGGAGTATTACGGTAGTCAGGAAGACACATATTTCATACTGGTCAAACAAACACCCACGGGAATAAAAGCAAACCCGATAAATACTCTGACAAAGCTCATCTTACTGCAATTGGTACAACCGGCAATGATTCAGGGATGTTTAGATGCATTGTGCAGGATGATTACGGATGATGATACAGAAATACCCAGGGCTAAAGGATTAATCAGGGCTCAAATGGCAGAACTGATAAAAGCCGGCATAATCGTCCGGCAATACCCTGAATCACCCAAACAATAAATCCTGTTTTCTGATGCGAAAAGTTCGCGTCTGAAAACAGGATAAAATCGTTGGACATATTGCCCCCGATCAGTCAATAGTTAATTTTTTCGGGTCATGTGGAGGAATAAAACAGTATTCCATACATAAAAGAGGAACGTTCACATTACCCCATGTTGCTGTACTATAGTATAAAGCCTTCTACAACTTATCCAGCACACCATCCACAATACCATACTCCACACTCTCTTTGGCACCCATCCAGTAATCGCGGTCAAAATCTTTGATGATGCGCTCTGCCGTCTGGCCACAGTTTTTAGCCAGGATATCCGCCAGCAAATGCTTTACCTTCTGCATCTGTTCTGCCATAATCTCCAGATCGATACTCGTACCCTGCCCACCACCACTCGGCTGGTGAATCATCACCTCGCCATGGGGAAAGATAAAACGCTTACCCTTCTCACCACCACTCAGCAGGATACTGCCCATACTCGCAGCCATACCCATACAGATGGTGCTTACCGGGCTGCTGATCATCTGCATCGTATCGTAGATCACCATACCGCTGGTCACCACCCCGCCCGGACTGTTGATGTAAAATTTGATTTCCTTACCCGGGTCGAGCGACTCCAGGTACATCAGCCGGTTCGTAATGTCTTTGGCACTCTTGTCATCTACCGGCCCCCAGAGAAACACTTTGCGTTCTTCAATAAACTTTTTGTCAAACATCATCCCACCCATCATTTTCTCCATCGGGTTCTCCGGCGTAGCGGGCATTTCAGGCGTTTCTTCATCCGAGCGAAAAGGGCTTTTGTTGTATGTAAACATATCTCTTTGTATTGCGTTGTTATAAATGCGACAGTTTGTCAGGACTATCAGTCTTTTTTATCTTTCTTATCTTTTTTGGGATTCATCAGCAGCACCTCATCCACCAAACCGTATTCTTTTGCCTCAAGTGCCGTCATCCAGAAATCACGGTTACAGTCCGCAGCCACCCGTTCAACATCCTGACCGGAGTGAAAAGCAATCACCTCGTACAACTCCTTCTTCATCTTACGCACCTCATTCACCGTAATCTCGATATCGCTGGCCTGACCACCCGCACCCGCACTCGGCTGGTGCATCATGATGCGGCTGTGCTTCAGTGCCGTACGCTTGCCCTTGGCGCCTGCACACATCAGCACCTGCGCCATACTCGCCGCCATACCGGTACAGATGGTAGCAATATCCGGCGCAATAAACTGCATCGTGTCGTAAAGACCGAGACCGGCATATACACTGCCGCCCGGACTGTTAATATACATCTGGATATCGCGGGAACGATCGGTACTTTCCAGAAAAAGCAACTGCGCAGTAATGATATTGGCCACTTCATCCACAATCGGGTAACCCAGGAAAATGATCCTGTCCATCATCAACCGGCTGTAAACATCCATCACCGCAATATTCATCGGACGCTCTTCGATAATATTCGGCGTCATACCTGTAATACTGTGCTTCATATAGCCATCAAGCGTATTACTGCTGATACCCTTGTGTTTGATCGCGTATTGTTCAAATTCTTTTCCTAAGTTCATCGTATAAACGGTTAAATTTTATCAAATATAAGTGTATCTGCCAACCCAAATATTGTGCTATGCTGAAAAAGCAGACAAAATGGCTTATCACTACGGGTAAAATGGATTGAGGGAGATCAGTTCTCCCTGCTCCGCGATGCAAAAATCATGATGTATTGCAGCAGCATGGCTACAGACGACAATGCAGCCACCACATATGTCAGCGCTGCCCACTTTAAGGCGTCTTTGGCACCCGCGTGTTCGGGTGCCGTAGTGATGCGGGCAGTGCCGAGCCATTTCAACGCCCTCGCCGAAGCATCAAACTCTACCGGAAGCGTTACAAGGCTGAACAGCGTGGTTACCGCAAAAAGGATAATACCCACAAGCAGTACGGTTGTATTACCACCGCCAAAACCCAGCATACCCAGCCCGGCTATAATCACCCATTGCGACAATGTACTGCTGATTTTAACCGCCGGCACCAACCGGCTGCGCAGCATCAGCATGGAATAGGCTGTGGCATGCTGTACCGCATGGCCGCACTCATGCGCGGCTACAGCAGCAGCGGAAATATTACGCCCCTCAAAAACATCGGGACTCAGGTTTACCGTCTTGTTGAGCGGATTGTAGTGGTCGGATAAAAAACCCGCTACCGATACCACCTGCACGTCATGGATATTATTGTCGCGCAGCATTTTTTCAGCAACCTCACGGCCACTAAGACCGCTGCTGGTGAGTACCTGGCTGTATTTCTTAAAAGCAGCCGTCAGCCGGAACTGCACCAGCATGCCGATCACCATAAAAACGACCGACACCAAAAGTATTCCACTGGTCATAGTTGTTTTTTTGTTTGTAAAGAGCGATATACAAATAAAACGCCAGAATGAGCACATGACGAAATGGCGGAATACAGCAACCAGCCCGTATACAAAATTAGCTGCCCTTACTTTACCCGATCCGGATTGACCGCCACAAAAGCCTCCCAACCCTTTACTTTTTTTGCCCGGCCCGGCGCAATAGACCTTGCCGCAGCCGCCATAGGCGATCCCTCCTGGAAATGATGGCAAATCGCCACCGCGAGGGCATCCGTAGCATCAAAATACCGGGTGTCTTCGGTAAACGACACTAAGCGCTGCAGCATCTTCATCACCTGGTCTTTGCTCGCATTACCATTACCCGTAATCGACTGTTTTACTTTTTTAGGAGAATACTCCGTCACCGGTACCCCGTGCTGCATAGCCGCCGCAATGGCTACCCCCTGTGCCCGCCCCAGTTTGAGCATACTTTGTACGTTCTTGCCAAAAAAAGGTGCTTCAATGGCAAAGCCATGGGGCTTATAGGTTTTGATCAGCGTTTCAATAATGGTATAAATCTTCTTGAGCCGGTCGTAGCCATCTTCCCTGCTCGACATCTTCAGCACATCCATGGTTACCAGCTCGATCTTTTCGCCTTTTACAGCAATGATGCCATAACCCATGACCACCGTACCCGGATCGACCCCCAGAATGATATGCGATGCTTGCAATGTATGGTTGATTTGTTTGCAAAATAGGCTATTTAGCGGGAAAAGCTGCCAGGCATATACCTGCCAGGAATTGCTCCCAACCCTCACCACCCAACCGGAAAAGGGTATTTTTTTGCAGCACAGCATCCCGCTGCTCCATTCCTGTAATCGGATACAAACAGTGGCAGATCCGCTTATTTTTGTACCAAAGTCGTTGCCATGAAGCTTGTACATACCATTACCCTTTCCCTGCTGTTGTGCATCGCCTGTTCTCAGTCCCCCTCCGGACAAAGCAACAAAGAGAAGCAGGCACCGCCGCCATTTACCACCGTTACAGCCTGTATCCTGTCGCAGTTGGCCTACAGCGATACCCCCCAAAATAAAATCGGGCAATACCTGCCGGGCTGGTCTGTTCCCTGGCATGGCCACAATGGCAGCAATTATGCTTTTGCCGCTACAAACGGGCATTATACAGCAATAGCCATACGCGGATCGTTGATGGATTTTAATGAAAAAGCCCTGGACAACTGGCTGTTTCAGGATATGCACATCGTTGAGCAGGTAAGCTGGCCCTATACCACCGGCACCCCAAAAGCCGTGGTGTCTAAAGGCGCGTATGACGGCTGGACAAACATCGGCAATATTAAAGATACCGTCACCGGACAAACGCTGTGGGAATACCTCAGCAAAACAGATACCACCCGCCCGATGTATTTCACCGGGCACAGCCTGGGCGGGAACCTGGCCACCGTATATGCACATTATGCCTGCTGGAAATTCAGGAATACAGGCAGGCCGCGAAGCAACCTCAACATGATCAGCTTTGCAGCACCGGCAGCCGGCAATACCGCTTTTGCCGACGACTTCAACAGCACTTTTCCCAATGCCATCCGCGTAGAAAACACCAACGACCTGATCCCCAAGTTTCCCTGCGCCGGGCGGCTTGAAGAACTCGGCAATCTTTTTGACAAAGGTCCCTCCGCCAAAACCATTGAAATAGGCTATAAGAGTTTTACCGTAAAACTCAGCACCGCCTTCACCATGATGAACACCGCCCTTTCGCTCCTGGCGTTAAAAGGCAATGATGACTATGTATCAACTAATGGCAAAGGACAACTGATTACCATCCCCCTCTCCGGCCGTAACAAAACCAATACCATTACCGATTGGTTTGCAGAAGCAGCTTACCAGCATGGCATTGCCCAGTATGCACGGTACCTCGGTGCCCCCGTTGTGGCAGACCGGTAATCACTGCAACAGCATGCAGCACCTGTTTATCAGCAAAGGCTGCAGAGGATATCCGCCAGCTCCTGCGGCCGGCTGAAGAAAGGAGAATGACTCGTCTCCATATGGAATACTTTTTCACAAGGCGTTTCCGTATACATCTGCTGCTGGATAAACGGGGTAACCGCCCGGTCTTGTGTACACGCAATATAAACACGCGGCACACGCCCGAAATTGGCATCCGTAAGCCGGAGCGGTGTTATCCCCGACTCCACCGGTTCAGGTCCCAGCAGCAATTTGGCCAGTTCCACGATACCATCATCACAATCTGCATACAAGCCGGCTTTATAAACAGCCGCTTGCAGGGTATGCCACTGACCGCTCTCATCCCTCACTACATAAGGCTTCAGCATCCCCGCTGTATCCCGCCGGGAGTACTCCTGCTGCGTTTTGCCATCCGGCACCAAATAGGCCGCCAGGTAAACGGAAACCGCAATCTTATCCGGCCGGTATTCCGCCACCTGCGAAACCATAATGCCGTTCTTGCTGTGTCCCACCAGGATCACCTTGCCGGGAATGTTGTCTATTACTGCGCAGATCTTTTCTACGGTACGCTGCATCCGGACCTCAGCCATCGGTGTCTTGTCGCGACCCATACCCGGCAGGTCCATCGCAATGGCCGTATGCCCCTGCGCTTCAAGAATGGGTATCAGCCGGTGCCAGTTCCAGGCACTGTGCCACGACCCGTGAATCAGGATAAATGTCATAACAATTGTATGGTGAAATGAATAAAAAATCTGTAGCAGGAGAAACAGCATCAGCTTTGCAACACCTGTGCAGCTTCCCAGCCGATCATAGCGGTTTTGCGGTTACTGCCCCAATGGTATTGCCCCAATGTACCTGTTGATTGAATGACCCGGTGACAGGGAATCAGGAATGCCACAGGATTGCTGCCCACGGCTGACCCCACGGCCCTTGATGCTTTGGGGCGGCAAAGACTTGTGGCGATATGCCCATAGGAAGACACACGCCCCATCGGTACCCGGAGCAGGGCCTGCCAGACCTTCAACTGAAAATCGGTACCCTTCAGGTGCAGTTTGATCCTGTCCGTCCCGTTCCAGTCGCGCTGAAAAATGGCAAGCGCCTTCTGCTGCAGGGTGTCTGTACCTGCTTCATAGTGTGCATGGGGAAAATCCTGCCGGAGCCCTTGCAGCGCAGCGTCTGCATCATCAGCAAAACTGAGGCAGCAAATACCCTTTGCCGTAGAAGCAATCAGCAAAGGGCCGAAAGCACTTGCGGCAAAACTGTACCGGATACGCAGCGATGCACCACCATTTTTATATTCGCCGGGTGTCATCCCCTCGATATGCACAAACAGGTCGTGCAGGCGCCCGGTACCCGATAGTCCCGAACCATAAGCCGCATCCGTAACACTCGCCTGCTGTTCCTTCAGCAACAACTTGGCATGCTCCACCGTAATGTATTGCAGAAACTGTTTGGGACTCACCCCTGCCCAGTCGGTAAAAAGCCGCTGAAAATGAAAGGGACTCAGGTGTACCGCCGCAGCTACTTCATCAAGCCCCGGCTGGTTTTTAAAATTGTCGGTAATATACCCGATTGCCTTTTCGATCCTGCTGAAATGATACTCCCTTTGCGTTGCCATCCTTCATATTTTATACCGCAAAAATAACCATTGCACCCCGCGGTACCTACCCGGATCTTGCTGACTTTAAAACACCCTTTTTGCTCCGGATTTTTCCCCTTTTTACACCGGCAGCATGATTAGTAAGTATGCGCAGACTATTTTTATTGCACAAAAAACAACCACCATTATGGCTGCTGCCAATTCATCTTTATCGGGATGTTTAATCATATTTCTGCTTGTAGCCTGTGGATTTTTTGCAGGCAAAGCCTGTTCCGGCAACACGTCGTCAAACAATAACCAGTATTATGACAGATCCGCACCGCAGATCAACCGTATCAGTCAGCCTGAAACACCGGAACCAGAAAAAAACGTTGAAGAAGCACAACCCTACCGGTCGGCCGGGCCAACCCGTTACCGGCAGTACATCCGTGGCCCAAGGGGTGGGTGCTATTACATCAGCAGCAGTGGCAATAAAGTGTATGTGGATAGGAGTTTGTGCAATTGAATGTTTTTTACAGATCCAGCAACGCCAGCTCGGGATAGGTAACGGCATTGCATACTTCGGGTACATTGGTGGGTCGTGTGCGCGACTGGTTCAGCAGTCGTGAAATCGTGTGTGCCTGCATCCGGTCGGCCGCAAAAGGCTGCATCAGCGCGCGGAGCCCGTCGGCACTTGCTGCCGGATCAAGCCATGCAGCGGCTTCTGCACGACCGATGATCAGTGGCATACGCTTTTTTGTATTGTGTATCCGCTCCATCAGTACATTGGCCCGGGTTGTTACCACCGAACAGGTTTGAAACGATTCCCCCGATGCAGGATCCGTCCACTCATTGTACAGGCCACCCAGAAAAAACAGGCGCTCTTCTGCCAGAGAAATGTAATACGGGTATTTGTATTTCCCTTCATGGCGGTTTTCATAAAAGCCTTTCACCACCACCAGGCAGCGCTTACCCGTAATACTGTCTTTGAAAGAGGGTTTTTCAAAGACATGTTCAGCAGTGGCATTCAGCGTCATGTCCCGCAGTTCCATTGCCTGTACCCGGTTTTTTACCCAGGCAGGAACCAGACCCCAGCGAAAAGGCTGTATGGCCATTGGCTGCGCCTGCGTGATGACCGGAACAGGATTGTGGAGAAAGGCATTGTTGTGGTAATACCGGTCGTATTCGCCGATCAGTGTATAATCGTCTTCAAATACACTCACCATTTCCTTTTCGTCGGGGGTGTACAGGTGGTAACACATACGAATGATTATCTGGTTGGTGGCGGCAATGCTGCCGGGTTAAAGTTACTGCATTTCATAACCGGGCAAACGTATTTTAAGCACACCGGCCGCTATAAGGAAGTACCAAAGTGCGCAGCAGGACAGATTATAAATGGCTCCACACCGGCAAAAGACCAGCACAATCTGGCACCCGGAGGGTCTGAATCTGCCGCTGCCATAACCACCCGTAAAGTATGGCGGGAGTTGACTATATGGCCATATTCTTTCAATAATACAATAATAAACATCACAGTTCCATGCCCATCGGGGTAACCCGGGGGAAATACTTGTTTGCTATGACATTTCAGCTGCACTGACAACGGCCTCATAACCCACCTGCTCCACCCACCACTCAGATTTCTGCAAAAACCAGCCATCGGTTATCTTTACCAAAAAGATTACCATGCCATTCAACCTGCAACCCCATCTGGAAAATGAATTGATCAGGCTCCGGCCCGTTGCCCCGGGCGATTTTGAAGCCCTCTATGCCATAGCATCCGATCCACTCATCTGGGAGCAACACCCCAGCAGGGATCGCTACAAGCGCGAAGTATTTGAAAACTATTTTGCCGGTGCTGTTGAATCCGGCGGTGCCCTCCTTGTTTTCGATCGTAAAACGGATATCCTTATGGGCAGCTCGCGTTACTATGGGTTTGATGAAGCCCAAAGCACGGTATGTATCGGCTATACCTTTATCGCAAGGGCATACTGGGGTGGCGGTTACAACCGGGCGCTCAAAACCCTTATGCTCAACCACGCTTTTCGGTTTGTAAACACAGCCCTTTTTCATGTGGGTACAGACAATAAGCGCTCCCGCATGGCCATGGAAAAAATCGGCGGCATACTCATCGGGGCGCTCGATATGGCCTATTACGGCGAACAAAGCAACCCCAATGTGGTATATAAAATTGACCGGGAGGCCTTTGTTGCAGGGCAATAATATACTCCCCGCCAAAGGATGCCCCAAAAAAGAATTCCACCCCTTTCAGGATGGAATCTTTTTGCTTCAACTTCAACTCAACTATTGAAACGCGTTTATCCGTATGGGCTATGGCCCTCAGATCACTGCAGGTAAAGGGCTGTACAAGACCATACTTTTCTGTACAGCAGCCTCGGGCCGTTCATCATTGTCATTTTCCATCTTTTCCAACTGGCGGTCAATTTTTTCTTTTACCTTCTCCAGCGAATCCTTCAGCCTGCGTTCTTCCACCCTTGCCCTTTCCTTCAGCGAATCCACCCGGTTGGCAGATGCCGATACTGCGCTGTCGTAGCGGTAGTTCCCGTTATTACTGCCGTCAGTGCGGTATTCAACCGTGGTGGTTCTGCGCCCGCGGCTGTTTTTATCATTTACATACTGACCACTCGCCGCACGCAGCCCTTTCTCCGTCATGGTATATTCCACGTTGAATTCCCAGCGCTGGTTGTAAAAAACGTCTTCGTCATAATCAACTTCCCAGCGGCCATTACCAAAGGGCCCGTTGATCCATACATCTTTTCCCCAGCCCACATTACGGTTAATCTTTATCTTTTTGCCCATGGGTACATATACCGTGAGCGTAACGTGCTGGTTGCGGAATTTATCGGTGGTATTGATCGCAATCCCTTTTTCCACCAGCAGTATCGAGTCCATCTGTACCGCGTTGAAAACGATGCGCGAAGCTTCAGCAATGGCCCCCTGCCGGCTGCTGCCATTCGCTGTTTTCGTCATCACCACCGAAAAGCTATCGGTGCGTGATGGCAGGATGATCACACTTACATTACGTACATAAGCAGTATCCCCATCCAGGAATCCTTCAAACGGTTCCATCCTGAACCAGCGGTTGCGGTAAGTGCGTTCAAAAGGCACATTGGTCGTCAACTCCAGTTTACTTACCGTAGGGTTGCTCAGTACAATTTCCTGCAGGTTGTCGTTTTCTTTACTGCGGTAGCGGAAATCACTGATCAGGGATGAAATAAGGCCGATGAAACAGATCAGTCCAACAATCCAGATGCTCACAAAAGACCAACGCACCATTTTACTGTTGTTTTTGATCCTGGCAATCCGGCGGATCACCCAGGTAATGATACCAATGATCGGGATGGCAATAAAGAACAGCAGTGTACCCCAGGCAAATACATTCTGCCAGCCGGAGCGCAGCAAAAAGTCTTTCAGCGGAAACAAGCCGATAGCGGTAATGCCTAAGGCAAACAACCCGATAACCATCATAAAACATACAAATGCAGTGATGAGGTAACCCAGTCCACGGAAGAACAGCGCAATGATGTCGCCAAACGAGTTGCCGGTACGACGGGCAGCACGGTTGATGTCGCCGGAAAGCGTTTTACTTTTTTCCTCCACTGTATTCTTGATCTCACTGCCCAATTTTTCAGCGCGTTGGCTGAAGCCCTTCATTTCTTCCATAACTGAATTTTTAATGGAGTTCATATCTACTTTTTCCCCTTTCATTTCTAATTTCTCCGTAGTGGTAATGGCTTCGGGTACAGAGAGCCACAGAATGATATACACGATTGAAGACGCCGGACTGAAGCTGAACCGCAGGAAGCTCGGAAAATCGTAGAAGCCCCATTGGTGCCAGGTAAAGAAAATGGATACAAAGGGCAGGAGAAACAGTACCCTCGGTATCCAGGGGTTGATCCCAAAATAATGCCCGATACCACTGCATACCCCGGCAATGATCTTTTCGTCGGGATCGCGGAAGAATTTTTTCCGGCTACCCCCGATTTCCCTCGTGGCCGAACTGGGTACAGCCACCCACATAATCAGGTAAGGCAGGATACCTATGCCACCAGCAAAAATCAGGATTACAAAAATGATGCGTACCACTACCGGATCGAGGTTGAAATAGTTGGCCACACCGGCACAAACCCCACCCAATACTTTATTGTTCTCATCACGGTAAAGCCGCTTTGATCCCGGCATACTGGCCGTACCTGTGCTTTGCTGACCAGCATTGTTACCGGTATTGCTTTCCTGGCGGGTTTCCGTTGCGCCGCCATTGGCTTCTTCAAAATCTTCAGGACGGCCGATACTCCTGATGATGGCTTCCACATCGCTGTCGGTAATGCAGGTAGCACCCGCTTTCAGCCGTTGGTCGAACAACTCGGCTACCCTGCTCTCTATATCGTTGATGATTTCATCCCTGCCTTCCTCCTGCTCGAAATACCGGCGCAGACTTTCTGTGTATGCCTTGAGGGTGTCAAAGGCAGTAACTTCTATGGGTACTACACGCCCCTGGAAGTTGATATTGATAACTTGTTTCATGACTGCTAAACTTTAGGTTTGGTTGAAGTTGAAATTGCTGGTGTCGTTTTCGGAAGCGGTAACGGCATGAACGGCATTGGCCAGTTCATTCCAGGTGGCCTCCAGTTCCTTATAAAATGCCGCGCCCTTCTCCGTCAGCGAAAAATATTTCCGCGGAGGGCCGCTGTTGCTCTCTACCCAGCGGTAGGTCAGGAATTCTGCATTCTTTAATCTCGTCAGCAGGGGGTACAGGGTACCTTCCAGCAGGTTGAAATTCGCCGCCTTCATCTTTTCAATGATGTCACTCGGGTAAACCTCGCCCTGTTTGATCACACAAAGGATGCAGAACTCCAAAACCCCTTTGCGCATCTGGCTTGCTGTGTTGTCAATGTTCATGGCTTTTTGTTTTAAATACTTGGCTATACTTTAAGTCACACTGTGATCAGGAACATCCCGCAGTACTTCGGGATAACCGGTATTTCCCTTTCACAACACAAAGATAGTAAAATATTAGTACTATGCAACACAAAGTACCTATTTTTTTACAGTAGCTGGCTAATCCTATTATCCGGTCTTACACAAGAAGCAGTACTGTAAAGGGTTTCAGGACCTACGTGCCGGAATAATCGTCCCATTATTTATGGCAAACGGTAAAAAACTGCCAATGAACGGTAGCCGCTCCCCCGGAATGATCGGCAGCCCCCATCTTAGCACCTGTTTTACGCTGTACCCGGGCAAAAGACCGCCAGGCAGGAGGTCAGGGGATAGGCAAAGGGTAGGATATCCCACTGATGCGCCACTGATATCCCACTGTAAAGAGAAGTGGGGTATCTATGGGAAAAGAGTAAGTAAAGTATATTGCAGCGGGGGAGTAACCCTACCCCTCTCCCCGGTCAGGTCATACACGGGTAGCAATTCCCGGCGGAGCAGACTGCGGTACCTGCCCCAAAAGCAGCAGCCATTGTCTATATTTGCAGCATGACGTTTGATCAGGTAATCGGGCAGGCTGAGGTAAAGGAGCAGTTGATACAGTTGGTTGCACAAAACCGGCTGAGCCATGCCCTGCTTTTTCTGGGCAAGGAAGGCAGCGGTACCCTGCCACTGGCACTTGCCTTCAGTACCTATATCATGGCCAACGCCCCCGGGAAGCAGGTGTCTGCCGCTACGGGTCTTTTTGGCGATGCCGAACCGGTCAGTCCGGACAACAGCCCCGCTGCCCGGCAGGCACAACAGTACATACACCCCGATATCCACTACAGCTACCCCGTTATTCCGCGAAAAGCGGGCGATAAACCCCTCAGTACCGATTATGGCACAGAGTGGCGGGAATTTATCGGGCTTAACCCTTATGGCAATGGCTTCGACTGGCTCCAGTTTATTGGGGCAGAGAACAAGCAAGGCAATATAACCGCGCATGAATGTAATGACATCATCCGCAAACTCAGCCTTAAAAGCTTTGAAAGCGGCTATAAGATCCTCATCATGTGGCTGCCGGAATACCTTGGTAATGAGGGCAACAAGCTGCTCAAACTGATTGAAGAACCACCACCGGATACCCTATTCATCCTTGTGGCAGAAAACGAATCGCTGATCCTGCCCACCATTATCTCGCGTACGCAATTGGTAAGGGTACCCGCCATTGCCGGTACAGACCTGGAGGAGGCGCTGCAATCACGTGCGCAGACGGGTGCGGCACAGGCGCGGCAGGTTGCGGCCGTAAGCGAGGGCAATTACCGGGAGGCCCTGCAATTACTCCAGCATGCCGGCGACGACCTGCTGGATCTGCTCAGGGATTGGCTGAATGCTATTGTAAAGGGTGGGCCCGTAGCCCAGGTAAAATGGATTGAGGAAACCGCTAAGATGGGACGGGAAAGGCAGAAACAGTTTCTCCGGTACTTTATCCACCTGCTCGAACAGGCCGTACGGCTGCGGGCCTTTGGTGCCGCTGCCGACCGGCTGGCGATGCCTGATACCGAAGCCGATTTTGCCGCCCGGCTCAATAAATTATGCGATATAGGGCAGCAGGAAGCCATTATTACCGAACTTGATAAGGCCAGCTATTACATTGAGCGTAATGCCAATGCCAAAATGCTGTTTCATGCCCTTTCGATCAGGCTGTATCATATTATTAAGGACAAATCGTTAATTTTGGCGAACTGAGGAGAAGCGGATGGCGGAGACCTGGCACAGGTGTGGTTGACAAAAGCGATATTGCTGATACGCAATAACATACTTTTTTTCCGGCTATTTTACCTGAAACGGATCTGCACAACAGTTCAGAACGGCTGTACAACCAGCGGGCTGTTCATGTCTGCCGCTATCATCCCGGTACAACAATATTGTTATCATTTTAAAATCATAAACCGATATGGGATGTGGATCATGTGGGACGGGTAAACCCGGCGGATGTAAAAGCAATGGCGGTTGCAGCAGTGGTGGTTGTAACCGGATGAATGTACACGACTGGCTGGCCAACCTGCCCTTCAGCGACCCCGAAAGCAGTTGCCGTATTGTAGAAATCAGTTTTAACAACGGCAGCCGCAAAGACTATTACCGCAACAACTCCCTGCAATATTATGAAAAGGGGGAAATGGTGGCCGTGGAAGGCGTAAGCGGTTTTGATGTAGGCATGGTGAACGTGACGGGTGAACTGGTGCGGCTCCAGCTCAAAAAAAACAACATCAACGAGGCTACGGCCGAGTTTAAAAAGATATTGCGCCGGGCTACAGAAAGTGACATGAACAAGATGGCAGAAACAAAGACCCGGGAAAAAGACGTGATGATCCGCAGCCGGGCCATTGCCAGGCAACTGAACCTACAGATGAAGATTGCGGAAGTGGAGCTTCAGGCCGACGGGCGCAAGGGTACCTTTTTTTATATTGCCGACGACCGGGTCGATTTTCGCGAACTGATCAAGGTATATGCCAGTGATTTTAAGGTAAAAGTAGAAATGCGGCAGATTGGTGCCCGGCAGGAAGCGGGTAAGGTGGGTGGTATCGGCAGTTGCGGCCGCGAACTTTGCTGCAGCAGTTGGCTCACCGATTTCAAGAGTGTGAATACAAATGCGGCGCGCTACCAGAATCTCAGCATCAACCAGACCAAACTCAGCGGCCAGTGCGGCAGACTTAAATGCTGCCTCAACTACGAGCTGGATACTTATCTTGATGCGCTGCAGGACTTTCCCAACGATGCAGACATGATTGAAGTGATGAAGGGCAGGGCCTTCCTGATTAAAAAAGACATTTTCAAAAACCTGATGTGGTACAGTATGCCGGACAGTACCAAGCACTATCCGCTTACCATTGAGCGGGTACGGAAGATAAAGGCGCTGAACCGCGAGGGCATCAAACCCGAGGAACTGGAAATCGCTGAAGTGGTAAGCAGCAAGCCCAAAGAGATTGAGCCTGAGTTTGTAGATGTTGTAGGCCAGATCAGTCTCCGCTCGCTGGAGCGCAACAGCAAGCGCCGCCGTGACCGTGAAAAGGGGCAGCAGCAAAACCGTTCCAATGAGGGTCGCGGGCCGCAGAACCGCCAGGGCGGGGGCAATGCTCCGCAACGTGGCGGCGATGGTCGTGGCCCGCAGAACAGACCCGGCGGCGGGCAGCAGCAGAACCGTTCGGGTGATGGCCGTGGCCAGCAGAACAGACCCGGTGGTGAAGGACAGCCACAACAACAGCGCAGCGGGGGTGGACAACAGCGCCAGCAAGGCGGGGGTGGTAATGCACCACAGCGCGGCGAAGGTCGTCCGCAGCAGAACAACAGGCAAGGCGGCGGACAGCAGCGCCAGCAGGGCGGTGGTGGCGGGCAACAACGCCATCCGCAATCGCGGCAGGGTGGTGGCAACAATCCCCGGCAGCAGGGCGGTGGTCAGCCACAGCAGCCCAAACCCGGTGGTGGCGAGCCCTCATAAGGGCCTTTTAATTACAACAGCCAAGTAAATCAGTATGTCGATAGCCGTCCAGCAACTTACCAAGCTATATGGTCCGCAAAAAGCGGTCAACGCCATTTCTTTCTCTGTTGGCAAGGGTGAGATCGTTGGTTTTCTGGGGCCGAACGGTGCAGGCAAAAGCACTACCATGAAAATCCTCACCGGTTATATTGATGCCGATGGCGGATCAGCAACGGTTTGCGGTCTGCCAACAGGCACGCAAGCTACGGAAGTCAAAAAAAAGATCGGTTACCTGCCTGAAGCCAATCCCCTCTATTTTGATATGTATGTACGCGAATACCTGGGTTTTATCGCGGGCATACACCGGGTGGCCGATACCAAAAATGCTGTGGAGAAAGCCATACACCTGACAGGACTCAGTCCCGAAGCCCATAAAAAAACCGGACAGCTCAGCAAGGGGTATAAGCAACGCACCGGGCTTGCGGCTGCACTCATCCACGATCCTGAAGTACTCATCCTTGATGAACCTACGTCAGGACTTGACCCCAACCAGATCGTGGAAATCCGCGAAGTGATCCGCAACCTCGGCAGGGAAAAAACAATCCTGTTCTCCTCGCATATCCTGCAGGAAGTGGAAGCGATCTGCAACCGCATCATCATCATCAGTAAAGGCAATATTGTGGCCGACAGCACACCCGAACAATTAATGGCCGGCCGTAAATCAACCCATACACTACAGCTCAAACTCAAACAGGCCGTAACACCGGAGGTATTTGCAGGGATGGGGAAAGTACAGCAGACCGGCCCCCATGACTGGGTTTTTAACACCACCGATGCAGAAGCCCTGAAACGCCGTATCCTCTCGCTTTCTTTAGACCAGAACCTTGATATTGTATCACTACAGAGCGGGGCAGGCGGTTCGCTGGAAGAGGTATTCCGGGAATTGACAACCGGCAGCCGCTGAGTACTCACCACTACCTGCTGAATGGCCGGATCAGTGTCCTTAACAGGGCTGCAGAACTTTGTAATTATTCACGGTCTTTGAATAAGATATACATGCTTTCAAAGTTCAGCACAAATTCATCAAACTGCCGGAGCAGATCCTGCCCGATGTTTCCATAATAAGTTTTTGCATCTGCTTCAAAATCGTTTTTGTACAGGCTGAGCGAATCTAACCGGATGTTTTTCCCAAACAAGGTTTTGACAAAGTTGACTTTGTAACCCGGTAGGGTAATGCTGCCGCCCACACCACCAAAACTCAGGGGTTGTTCGGCATAAGTAGTATCAATATGGGGTTTGTATTTCCGGTAGAATGATTTGTACAGGAGGGTGTGGTCTGCGCCAGTGTCAAAAGTGTAGCTCTCTTCGTCAATATTGATGACAGGCGTTAAGAAATCAAGCGCCATATTATGCAGCGCCATTGGCGTTGGTTTTGCCGGTATAAAAAGTGTATCGCCATGCCGGAAGTGGATTTCTTTAAGCGCATTGATGACGGGGAATCCTATGATGCCATTGATTTGAAAGGAAATGGGCGCAAAGTAAAGCGCCTTATCCGGGAATACCAGGAAAATGGCATGTTCAATAACAATACCGGCAATGCGCATCCGATCGCAAACCGCCAGTCTGGCCTTCACTTTTTTGCCGGTAATAGCACCTACCTCAATCGTTCCGTTGAGCCATTTCATGCCCAACCTTCTGGCGGTAGATTCGGATACCGTTGAAATATTAGCGCCCGTATCAAAAATAAAATCGACCACACTGGTATCCTTTGTAACAGACAGGTTGGCCAGACCAATCCTGTCGCGACGCATGGGGAGGGTAACATCCTTTGTAAGGGTTACCCGTTGTTTTGGCAAGCCGGTACAGGCTTTCCAGATTTTCCGGGTGTTGCGGTGATCTGCCCGCTCAGTTTTTTTCATCAGCGATTTATAGCGCAGCAGTGCGGTATTTAAAGCAGTATAAGCCCGGGCATAAGCCCCCAGCCTGCCGTAATTCTGCTGTTGCAGCAGCAATAAAGCAAGGTTCGTGGTATCACTGGTTTTGAGGTGCTTATCCTGTTCTGATTGCCGGATCTTATCATTCGACTCCGACGGCCGGTTAAAATAATTGTCCAGAACAGCTCCCAACAATAAGCGCTCGCGTGTATCCAGGTCTGGCAACACTTTCTCATAGATCCGCCGTGCCGGGAAAAATGCCTTTTGGGTAATCAGGGAATCTATCTGCCGGTAAGTTGCACTGTACGCCGGGGTACTGTTCCGGGCTTGCGAAAAAACACCCGGGGCCGTAAAAAGCAATAGCAATAGTGCAAAAAAGCGTTGCATGGCAAATACATTAATGGTTTGCTGCAAAATTAGCTCCCCTCTACGGGGTAAAATTGTACGATTCCGAAACCCGGCTAAAAATAATCCGCTTTGTTGATGTTGTTGAGGAGTTGATTTTCACGCAGGAAGACCCTGGGGCTGATGCCGGCGAAGGCTTTGAATTGCCTGATGAAATGCGACTGGTCGTAATAGTTGGCCTGCAGTGCTGCATGGGTGAGTGAGGCGTGGCTATCCAGTTGTGCAATCGCTGCATGAAATTTTTTCAGTTGGCTATATTGCCGCGGTGAAGTACCGAGGTATTCAACAAACAATTGTTCGAGCCGGCGTTCTGAAATGGCCAGTAAAGGGCGCAGCTCCCGCGGTTGTATAGTGCCCTTAGCTGCATGGATGGCAGCAACGGACTGGCGCAGTACAGCATGAACAGGCTTGGTTTTTTGCCGGAGCAAAAACCCCTGTATGGCATTCACGATATCGTCGATTGCAGAAAGGCCATGATAGCTATTGGCCAATGCACCTATGAGGGATTGGGGCAGCACTTCCTGCAGGGGTAGTTTTCTGTTGGCGAAACCGTTGACACCAAACAGGCTTTTAAACCCCCAGGGATGAAAAGAGATACCGATAATATCCCCGACCGATTCCGGTTGTATGATGGAATATCGGGTAACCAGATTAGAGTAAAAAAATCCATTGCCGGCAGATACCGGTTCGAGGGTAATGACTACCTCTGTAGTACCCAGCGGGAGTATCCGTTGCGGGCTTTTGATCTGGCTTTTAAAATGGTAAAAGAATTGGATATGGTGCGCCAGTTCTGCGCAGGGGGTATATTTTTTATAGTATATGTAATTGTCTGCTTCCATCATTCCTGCATTTGCACAGCGATAAACGTTTGCATGGTAAAGCCAAAAGTGTATACCTCAATAAATATAGATCAGGGTATGGGAATGGCCAAATTTTAGTTTGGCGAAAGGATTGTTGCAAATGGCGAAAGGGTGAAGCCCTTCCTGCTTTATTTGCCGGCAGCAGGATACTGGTCCTCAACTTCGTTTCTCAATGCCCTCTCCTGCGGTGCATTTCAAATTTTCGCTTTTACTGTTGTGTATAGGTAATCAAAATAACCACCCGCATCATGTATTCTTTTTGCTCCTCGCTGATGCTCCGATCAGGACGTACCGCCACTGATGCTGCGATCTGGGCGTACCGCCACTGATGCTTCGATCTGGGCGTACCGCCCAAAAAGTAACCAAAAAGGAGACCCGAAACTTATGACAACCTTCCGATAGCTATCGGAATCGAGGGCAGCACTGATGTGGCTTTTGTGCTACCCGTGCGTTCCGCTCGGCAGGTGTAAACTCCCCTCCGATAGCTATCGGAGTAATTCTACAGCTTAGCGAAGATCGGCGCAACGGCTTGCGACAGTTTGAAATACGCCCCTCCCCCCATTTCGCCAGAATTGCCTACATTTGAACCCTGTTAAGGCTTGCTATAGGAAAGAAGATTCAAAAGCGTTATTTCATCAAAAAATCAATTACACAATGAGTTACATTGCATCCATCCATGCACGTCAGATTTTAGACAGCCGCGGCAATCCCACAGTAGAGGTTGACGTACTTACAGAAAATGAACACCTTGGCCGCGCAGCAGTACCCAGTGGTGCCAGTACAGGCATACACGAAGCGGTTGAACTGCGGGATAATGATAAAAAGAAATACCTGGGCAAGGGTGTGCTGAAGGCGGTAAAGAATGTAAATACCACCATTGCCGATAGCCTGCTGGGTTGGGATATTGCCGACCAGACCGGTATCGACGGCATGCTGGCAGAACTGGATGGCACCGCCAACAAGGCCAAGCTGGGTGCCAATGCGATGCTGGCGGTAAGTATGGCTGTAGCCAAGGCGGCGGCGCTTGAAGCCAACCTCCCCCTCTACCGCTATATCGGCGGCACCAATGCCAAAGTGCTGCCCATCCCCATGATGAATATCCTCAATGGCGGGGCACATGCAGATAACAAAATCGATTTTCAGGAATTTATGGTGATGCCCGTTGGCGCCAATACCTTCAGCGAGGGTCTGCGCTGGGGGGTTGAGATTTTTCATGCCCTGAAAACCGTACTCAAGAAAAAAGGCTTCAGTACCAATGTGGGTGATGAAGGCGGTTTTGCCCCAAATATCCAGAGCAATGAAGAAGCCATTGAAACCGTGCTGACGGCGATCAGTGCAGCGGGTTATAAAACCGGTTCGCAGATCATGATTGCAATGGATGCTGCCAATAGTGAATTGTGGGATGCCAAAAAGAAAAAATATGTATTCCACAAGAGCAGCGGTAAAGAAATGAGCAGCGAACAATTGGTAAAATACTGGGAAAGCTGGGTAAAGCAATACCCCATTGCCAGTATTGAAGACGGTATGGCCGAAGACGACTGGAAGGGCTGGAAACTGCTTACCGACACCATTGGCAAAAAATGCCAGTTGGTGGGCGATGATCTCTTTGTAACAAATGTTACCCGCTTACAGGAAGGTATCGACACGAGTACGGCCAATGCGCTGCTGGTGAAAGTAAACCAGATCGGTACCATTACCGAAACCATCAATGCCGTAAGTCTTGCCCAGCAAAACGGCTATAATACCATTATGAGCCATCGCAGTGGCGAAACGGAGGATACCACCATTGCCGACCTGGCTGTGGCGCTCAACTGCGGCCAGATCAAAACGGGTTCGGCCAGCCGTACCGACCGCATGGCTAAGTACAACCAACTGATCCGGATCGAAGAAATCCTGGGCGAAAGTGGCATTTATCCAAAAGGAAAGATTAAATTTGGTAAATAAAGCATATTAAAGCAGGGTTGTGGTCAACAATACCCAACCCTGCTTTATCACGATTTCAACTGAACAGTTATCAAAGTTTTGCGTCATATACCAGCCTGGATAACCAACAAGTACCTGCTTGCGGGGCTCGCTTTCGTGCTGTTTATGGTCTTTTTTGATGATAAAGACATTTCGGTAACCCTGTCACAGCGTAAAAAGCTGAAAGAACTGCAAAAAAGTGAACAACACCTCAGCCGGCAGATCGCCGATACGGATAAGGAACTGAACCTCTTAAAGACCAATGCCCAAACCATTGAAAAGTACGCCCGCGAAAAATACCTGATGAAAAAGGATAATGAAGATGTATTTCTCATTGCAGAACCGGCGGAAAAGCAATAATTCCCTCCGTTGATGCAATAATTTTTCTCCTTCCTCGTTTATATTACGGATTTGGATAATAAACTTTAAAAAGCTCAACGTTTCTATGCAGAATTTTACACCGGAAGATCTGTTACAGTATTTGTATAATGAAACTTCCCAGGAAAAAACTGCTGCCATAAAGGCAGCATTAGAATCCGATTGGAGTTTACGTGAGAAATTTGACGTGATTGCTGAAGGCCGTAACCGGCTGGAGCAACTGAAACTTTCCCCGCGCAAACAGGCCATTGATAACATCCTAGCTTATGCTGAAAAGGCAGTAAGCGAATTATCAACCCCGGCTTAACGCCGACCCGCCGGATTTAACTAATTTTGTCCTTCTTTCAACGGAAGGACTTTTTTATGACCAGAACTGAACGCTACCGGTATATTATTGACTATTTTTCTACCCATGCACCCGATGCAGAAACGGAATTGTATTACGACAATCCATTCCAGTTACTGGTTGCCGTCATACTTTCGGCCCAGTGTACAGACAAACGGGTGAATATGACGACACCGGCAATTTTTGCCCGATACCCCACCCCTGCATTGCTGAGCCAGGCTACTTTCGACGAATTGTTCCCCCTTATCCGCAGCATCTCCTACCCCAACAACAAAACCAGGCACCTGATGGGTATGGCTAAGTTGCTGGTGGAGAAATTTGGCGGCATAGTACCCATGACAGTAGATGAACTGGTGCTGCTGCCCGGTGTGGGGCGCAAAACTGCCAATGTAATTACCAGCGTGATCGACGAACAGCCCAATATGGCGGTAGATACGCATGTATTCCGGGTAAGCAAAAGGCTGGGACTGGTAACCCTTTCGGCAAAAACACCACTGGCGGTGGAAAAGCAACTCATCAAACATATTCCTCCTGCACATGTACACAAAGCACACCATTGGCTCATCCTGCATGGCCGGTATATTTGTACGGCAAGGCAGCCCAAATGCAGCGAATGTGACTTGCAAAGCATCTGTAAATTTTTGGACAATAAATCCAAAAACAAAAGATAATTGGCGAATAATCGTTTTATTTGTGTTAACAAAATCCTTTTGTCCTGCAAAAACCAAGCATATCATTATTAAAGGCCATTTTGTTACATGAAAAGATTTAAGATCGTTGCCGGAATTGTAGTATTCCTCCTTGCCGTATCCACCAGGCAGACCCAGGCGCAATACTATTTTTACGACAACAATTACTATGACAATCCGCTTACTTTTGAAATCGGCGGTTCGATTGGCGCTATGAACTGCCTGACGGATGTTGGTGGCCGGAAAGGGGTGGGTAAAAAATTTATCAAAGACCTGGTATTAAAAAACACCCAACTGTCTGGTGGCCTTTACGTAGCAGCCAATTACAAAAATGCCGTTTCCCTGCGTATTGAGGCCAGCTTTGGCAAGATAACCGCTTCCGACAGTCTGCTTAAAAGTGTAAAGGCTTCTACTTATGGCCGGTATGAGCGTAACCTCAGTTTCCGCAGCAGTATATCCGAAATTTCATTACTCGCGGAAATTCATCCGCTTTATCTTTTTATCAATTGGGAGGCCCGCAACCAGGAGCCACCCCGTCTCTCCCCCTATTTACTTGCCGGCATTGGCTATTTCTCGTTCAATCCGCAGGCAAAGCTGGGCAATAAATGGGTAGATCTGCAGCCCCTGCGTACGGAAGGGCAGGGCTTTAAAGAATTTCCCAGCCGCAAGCCTTATGCCTTAAAGCAAACCAATTTCCCGGTAGGTGTGGGTTTCCGCTATGAGCTTTCACCCATCCTCAACCTGAGGGCTGAGTTCGTCTACCGCATACTGACCACAGATTATTT
Organism: Chitinophagales bacterium; assembly: GCA_013298665.1. Classification (GTDB taxonomy): domain Bacteria; phylum Bacteroidota; class Bacteroidia; order Chitinophagales; family Chitinophagaceae; genus Ferruginibacter. Next base: position 63,715 of record JAAFIK010000006.1, on the reverse strand, counting down.
AGATGATGTAAGCCGCTGGTATATCGACCCCACCCTGTATGCCAACTATTTCAGTGGTAATAAACTCACCAACGCACTCCTGCTCAACGACCGTAAATATGAGCTCAACCCCGGTGCAGTTACTTTTCCGGGCGATCAACGGGGTGATCCCGGCGATAATGATGCTTATATGAGTTTCAATATCAAACTGGGTTTAACCCTGGGTCGTGAACGCATCAGGAGACACTAAGCCTGTTCCCGTTTATTGGTTCCATCGCTCCCCCGATAACATGGGTTTGATTCCTCAAAAAAAGGGGGGCTGTACAAGATTTTAAACTTTCCGGCGTTTGTATGGTCAAAAGCCCCAAAACCGGTATTGTATGCACAAAATCTTTATCATCCTCCTGTTAAGCACATCGCTGGCCGCCTGTAAAAAAACACCACCCGAGCCTGAACCCATTGTACCCATACCCCCCACCACTTACTATTATCCACCCATTGGCAGCGATACCTGGGAAACGGTAAGTCCTGCAGCATTAGGCTGGGATGTGGCAAAACTGAATGATGCCCTCAGTTTTGCACAGAGCAAGAACAGCTATGGCGTAATCATTCTCTACAAGGGACGGATCGTTGCTGAAAACTACTGGAATGGCTGGAACCTCAATACGCGGTATCCCATCGCTTCGGCGGGTAAGACGGTAACGGCTTTTCTGGTTGGACTGGCCCAGCAGGAGGGTACACTCAACATCAACAACAAAACCTCGCAATACCTGGGTACGGGCTGGACTTCGGCACCACCAGCAAAGGAAAACCTGATTACGGTTCGCCACCAGCTTACCATGACCACCGGACTTAATGAAAATGTACCTGATGACAACTGTACCACACCGGCCTGCCTGACCTATAAAACGGATGCCGGCGGACAATGGTACTATTACAATGCCCCTTACCGCCTGCTCCAGGATGTAGTAGCCCGGGCTACCGGTACCAACTATAACGTATATACAAAAACAAGGCTGGCGGATAAAATCGGCATGAAGAATTTTACCTGGCTGGACTATGTGCTCTACCTCAATACCCGTGATATGGCTCGCTTTGGCTCGCTGATCCTGCGGCAAGGCAACTGGAATGGCACGCAATTGATGACAGACAACAGCTATTTTAGTGCCATGACCAATACCAGCAATCCTTACAACCTGTCTTATGGGTATCTCTGGTGGCTCAATGGGAAATCATCCATGATGGCACCCGCCTCAACCCTGGTGTTTCCGACAATGCTGGCACCTGCCGCGCCACCCGATATGATTTCGGCGCTGGGCAAGGGCGACAAAAAAATATACGTGGTACCCAGTAAGGAACTCGTAGTAGTAAGGCAGGGCGATGATGCCGGACAGGTTCTCCTCGGCCCGTCCAGCTTTGACAATGATTTCTGGGCGAAACTGATGCAGGCCATCCGCTGAACCGACAGCACGAATATACCCGCTACACGGTAGCCGGTCCCTTTACCCGGCCTTGTATATTTGCAGTAAAATCATGTATATGTTATCGTTTCAAAAGACAGCACTGCTGTTGTTGATTCAATTTACGGTTATCGTTGCACAGGCACAGGAAACAGGAGCCGAACTGGTTGCCAAGGCCACTACCCTCTACAATAATAAAGACTATGCCGGGGCAGCGCCGCTGTATGAAAAAGCGGCCGCGCTCAATAACAATGCTGAAGCCTATTTTAAGGCGGGCTGGTGTTACAATGAAACCACACGCTTTGCACCGGCGATTACCAACCTTAAAAAAGCTATTGAAGCCCGTGCTAATTATGCTTCTGCCTACCTTGAACTGGGCTATGCGTATAAGAAAACTGCGCAGTATGACGATGCACTTACCAGTCTGCAAAAAGCCATAAAACTGAAAGCACAATACCCGGCAGCTTACAAGCAAATGGGTGATGTGTATGAAAAACAGGAGAAGAAAGCTGAAGCGATTGCCGCTTACAAAAAATGTGTGGAACAGGATGTCATGAATACAGAGGCGAGCTACGAGATAGGGTACCTGTATAATGGCCAGGCACAGTACGACAGCGCCATTGTATGGCTCAATAAAAGCAACGCGATCAAACCCACTACCAGTATTTACAACGAGCTGGGTTTTGCCCTGTACAAGCAGCAAAAAAATGAGGCTGCCCTTGAAGCGTATAAAAAAGCCGCCGAGCTTACCCCTACCAACGGTACCGCCTATAAGGGCATGGGGGATATTTACCGCAGAAATTACAAGCCTGCCAAAACAACAGAAGCCATCGCCTGTTACAAAAAGGCGGTGGAGAACAATCCCAAAAGTGGGGGATCTTATTTTGGATTGGGCTGGTGCTACAATGAAAAGCAGCAATACGACGATGCCATTCCGGTATTACAAAAAGCGATAGACAGAGAGGCGGGCCTGGCTGCGGCCTATTCAGAACTGGGGTATGCTTTGTACATGAAAAGCAGGAACAGTGAAGCCCTCAGCATAATGAAGCAGGGCATTGTGGTTGACCCCCGCAGCACATTCTGTCACTACTACAGCGGACTGGTCTATATCGCCATGAAAGACAAACCGAATGCAACGGTTATGTATAACACACTGAAGCCGTTAGACAATGCATTGGCAGAGAAACTACTCGTCAAGATCAATGCGCTGTAAACAGGTCAGGCCCATTCTTTCAATACTGATACCCTGTCGCGGCTTACCACAACCTGCTCTGTTTTTTTACCGGCACAGAGGCTGATCTGCATCCGGTTGCCGATATAGGGTTTCATATGATCTACCGCATCGTGGTGGATGATGAAACGCCGGTTGATGCGTACAAACTGGTCGGGATCAAGCAACGTAACCAGTTTCTCCAGTGTATAATCCACCAGGTATTTATCGCCCTCCCGGTCGATAACGTGTACAATTTTGTTGTCTGCCTCAAACCAGGCGATGTGCGAAGTTTTGAGCAGGTAAACACGCTGGCCTATCTTGGCGAGGAAACGTTCTTTATACCGGGCTGCCTGTACGGCCTGTGCAAAATGATCGCCTATTCTCTCATACCCGGATAAAGCGGATCGCTGAATGGTTAGGCCCTTGAGTTTATTAATGGCGCGGGCCAATGCCTCAGCCGTAACGGGTTTTAATATATAGTCGATGCTGAGGTACCGGAAAGCCTCAAGTGCATACTGGTCGAAAGCCGTGGTAAAGATCACGGGGCAGTGCAGGCTGGTCTGTTTGAATATTTCAAAACTATAGCCATCGGCCAACTGGATATCCATGAGTACAAAGTCGGGCGGGGTACGGGTATTCAGCCATTTTACGGCTTCTTCAATACTTTCGGCAGTACCGGCAACCGTTATGGTGGGATCATACGCATGCAGCAGGTAAATCAGCCTGTCTGCTGCCGTTTTTTCGTCTTCGATGATGAATACTTGCATGACTATACAGCATTTATGATTGTTCTACATTAATCAGGGGCAGCGTTACCGAAAAACATTCGTCATCATGCACAATCCTGATCTGCTTATGGAAAAGCAACTCGTACCGTTTGTTGATGTTTTGCAGCCCGATGTTGGAAGAAGGTTCTTTATTTTTTTTGGGTTGCAGGTTATTACGCACAGATATCTCCTGCTTGCCATTGGCCATAATATCAATCTGCAGGGGCCGGCTACCCGTGGCAATATTGTGTTTGATCGCGTTTTCAATCAGCAATTGAAGCGCTACAGGCACCATGTACAAACGCCGTGCCTGATCGCTTACCTCCAGCGATACCCGGATACCATTGGGGAAACGTTTCTGCAACAAAAATAAATAAGGTCTGATGAACTCCAGTTCTTCCTTTACCTCAACCAGTTCCTTATTGCGGTTGGAAAGGATATAGCGGTACACTTGTGAGAAAGCCTCTGTAAAGCGGTTGGCTTCGGGTGCATCGGTGAGCACAAGTCCTGAAAGCACATTAAGGTTATTGAACAGGAAATGCGGGTTGATCTGGCTGTTCACGGCCTGTAATTGCGCCTGTACGTTGATGCGCTTCAACTCTTCAGCTTCCAGTTGCTTCGATTGGTACTGCCGGAAATAATGAAAAATGGCATTCACCAGGTGAAAAAGCAGGTTGGCCAATGTCGCATAAGTAATGGTGAGCTTAAGCGGTATGAACTGGGTACTGACAGGAAAACCCAGTACGCCAACCCCCATTACCAAAACCGCTGTTACAGCCATCATCACAGAAATAAACGTACCTGCCATAAAAAAAAGCAGGAATTTACGCTGGCTTTCACGACGGCCTGGCATGGTACTTTTGATAAAGAAGGGTTCGGTCAGCCGGCTGCCTTCCCAGGTTCCCAGCGTAATAAATAGAATCACACCAAGGGCATAGTACCAATGTATATCAATGTTGAAATAGGCATAAATCTGGCAGAATACCGTATTGAGATAGGTATATACTGCCAGCAGCAATACAAAGAGATACCTGTATTTGTGGGAGAACATCGTGAACATAACAGTGCAATCCGCTATTTGTTGAGGAATTTTGTTAAAATGGCGCCTTTTTTACAACAAAATGACTATAAAAATTAGTCCCTGTTCAGTTTATGGTTCTTAACCATTGTAAAAAGGCATAGGGCTGATTTGCACCAGCCCTATTGTTATTATTAACTACGCCCAAAACACTATTATTAACCGATGACGGCTTATGGCAGGAGTACCTTACTGATTTCGTGTACTACACAACCGTTTTTAGCCACTTTATCTACCTTGGTAATATTACCTGCACTGCCACCTGCACCTTTAATGGTAACCCCGCTGGCAGTGTTGCCGAATGTAATGGTACCGGCCAGGGCAGGTACGGTATTGGTACCGGCTGGAATATCTGCTGCAAAGAAACGACTGGCCAGTACGTGATTTCTGAGTACGGCAATCAATGTTGCTTTTGGAATGGCAGCAATATTAGGCAGGTTAAGACCAGCAGGACTCAGCAGATCCCTGAATGCCTGGTTGGTTGGGGCAAACAATGTAGCATTGTTAATATTGGATAATGCGGTGAGCAAATCCACGCTGCCCGGGCCGCTGCTGGCAACGGTAACCGCCACAGCCAATGAATCGTATCCACTACCTACTACGGTTTGCACCAGGTTGCCGGTGGGTGGCAGGAGTACGCTACCGATTACGTGTACAACACCATTAACAGCCTGCACATTCGCCGTAGCTACTTTTACACCATTGATGTATACATCAGTTCCCACGCGCTTTACATATACCGAATCGGTACCATTGGCGGTAAGTACGCCATAAGTAAGCGGTGTTGCATTTACCTGGCTGGCTTCTACTTTAGCGCCGAGGGTATGGTAAAGGAGGATATTCTTAAGTACGTTCACATCGGAGGGGATGGTAATAGCCGAGAACGCTGTATTGGTCGGGGCGAATACGGTAAGGGGGCCAGGACCTTTGAGGGTGGCTTCGAGACCGGCGGTACGTACTGCGCTTACCAGCGTGGTAAAACCGTTATCCGTGGCCACTTTTACGATGGTGTTGGGTTCAACTACGGGGTCATCATTTTTATCGCAGCCTGTAAACAGGATCATTGAACCCGTGAAAAAGATGCTGCCGGTGAGCATCAGGAAAAGAGACTTTACTTTCATATTCATATGTTTTTATACCTGACTAACAGGAGCCAGAAAGTTTTGGCAGCCGCTTACCTGTCAATTACCGGTCGGGTGGAGTGAAATGTTGTTTCCGGGGTGTGAATTGCAGGGATGGCACAACCGGGAACTGCTTTTTTTACCGGATATTTGCACCAATGAAGCTGCTTTATTATCTTTTTTACCGCATTTTACCCATCCGTAAGGTCAATACCGACAACCAGTTGTACCTGCTGAATGCCGATGAGATCCGCGGCATCCGGCGCAACGAAAATATTGCGGTGGCCATCGCTGCTTTTCTGGGCGCCATGGGAGTAGTGCTGCTGTACCTGCCGCAGTATGCCTTTCCGCAATGGTTTCCGGATACAACGATCCGGCTGTTTGGCAAAAGTTTTGCCCTGCCCCTGGTGATGCTGGCCTACAGCCTTGTGCTGGTGGTGGTTGAACTGCTGCTGCTTACTTTTCTCAACATCTGGTGTACGCATGAAGTGGCCGTCGCCACCGGCTTTCTCAACTACAGCAATAAAAAGGAAAAGGATAAACGGAACCTCCTGGTAAATATCGGGCTGGAAAAAAAGAACAAACAGGTGCTGACCTATGGCATCGACCCGCTCCAGGGCATCAATAAAAAAGCGTTGCTGGCCTGGAACTTCTTCTTTATCCTGAAGGCGACACTAAGCAATATGCTGTTTAAGCTCCTGATACAAAGGGTGCTGGGGCGGTATGCCATCAAGGCGGTGCAGGATTTTGCGGGCATCCCCATCTTTGCCCTCTGGAATGCCTGGGGTACAAGGGTAATCCTGAAAGAAGCGAGGGTAATCATCCTCGGGCAAAACCTGATTGAGGAGGTATGTACGCGTATCAAAAAAGACCAGCCTGCAAGTGCCGCGTTTAAAGAACTGCTGTACGATACCCTGCAATACATTGCAGTGAGCAAACGCGATTTTCACCAGAACCACTACCTGCTCACCAGGAACCTGTTTGAGCTTTACGAGGTACCGCATAAAAGCGCGCACTGGGTGGAAAAGGGGTATTATGAAAAATTGCGTGGTGCAGAAAAATCAGAAAAAGAGGTATGCCAGCTCATCATTGTGCTGGGCTTCCTGCTTGACGGGAAGATTTCCTGGCGCGAAAAACAGCAGGTGAAAGAGTTGCAGCAGGAGGGCCTGATCGATACCAGCGTGGATAACATTACCCGCTACCAGGACGATTTTATACACGGCCGGGGACTGGAAGAGTTGCTGCAGCAGTACCTGGGGTGAGGGGCATCATGTTCCCATCTTTAACAGCATCCTTTCCCCGCTATCCCAATTGACCTGTAAACAACTGCCACCCCCTTACACATCCGCCCACATCCGGAAGAGGTTGCTGTAGGTTTGCAATAAGAGATTGGTTTCAGGACCGTTGGGGTTCTGCTGCTGCAATTGGGCGTGTACCTGGTTGAGCTGAAACAGGATGGTACGCTGCTCCACAGAAGGGATATTGCTCTGTACCCAGGTTACAGCCGCCAGGCGTTCACCGGCTTTTACTTCGCTTACACAATGGAGGTACTGGCAGGGGTACAATATTGCATCGCCCTTAGCCGGCTTAAAGGCCACATTACCCGTGGCGGTTTGCAATACCAGTTCACCGCCCGCATAACTACCGGGATCACTCAGAAAAATGGTCATGGCCAGATCGGTGCGGATGGCGGGTTTGCCCATAATGGGACTGTCTACATGCCAGCCATAATACTGCCCCTGCACATATTTGCTGATGAGGAAGGGATACACTGTTTTGGGCTGTGCCGCCACCTGAAAAAGCGGACTGCAGGCGATGGCATTATTGAGCAGGGCATGGATTTCCCCGGTAAGGATAGGGTCGGTGCTGTCGATCTGGGCATTGTTTTTAACATCCTTTGCGGCCATACTTGCCGTGGCCTTGCCATCTGTAAAACTGGCCGCCGCTACCCAGGCGTCAATCTGTACCAGTTCGGCTGCGGTAAGCAGGGCAGGTATATGGAAGAATTGCTGACTCATTGTGTTGTATTTTTTTGTTGAATAAGGTTTTAAGTATGGGCTAACTGCGCAGCCACTGTTTCATTTGGGGATAGGGTGCTGCGCCCGCTTCCAGTTCCGGAGCGGAGGCTGCCATACCCGTCCATTGCAGCATGGGCACCCCAAAATACCGCCCGGCAATAAAGTTGTCGGCAATCTCTTTGCCACCACCTTTGTAGCCATCGGGGTGAAAGACAAAATAAGGATCAAGACCAAGGTGTACACTTGCGGCATAAGACCAGGCAATGGCCATCATCTCCTCTGCATCGCGGTCTTTGCGCTGGCCAATGGCTTGCTCATCCAGTGCGGTACGGTCTGCCGCAGGTACCACGGCTATATGCGCTGCTTCGTGCAGGATATCGCCGGGATACCTGAATTTTTCACGATCAATCACAAGGCCGCCATTGCGGATGGCAATGCCCGGCAGAAAGGTATCGGTGGTAATGGGAGCCATGGCCACGGCGATACCGAGTGATGCTAAAAAGTCGATGCAGCGTTGCAACATTTGCGCTTCGGTCATATCAGGCATACTGGGTTTATGGCATCCGGGAACCCTTTCCGGCTGCTTACCCATTGTGGCTGTAAGATAGTGAGAAGGCCGTATTTTCAATGATGGTGGTGGGGGAAAAGTTTTTTTACCGATAGCCCAAACTTAGTAGTTTTCGTTTAATACCATTCTTAACAGCATTACTATGGCAAAGACAGGTTATTATATTCGTGTATTCTTCATCTGTTTTCCTGTACTGGCGTGCTTTATTTTTTTCATAACGCTGCGCGATATTGTTGCTTTAACCAAAATACCTGCTTCAGCCCGTTCCCCGCAGTTGTGCCACCAACTGCATCGCCGCCGGTGTACCACTCCGCTCCAGTTCGGCAATGATCTTTTCCAGTTCAGCAGCACTGTGCCTGGGGCCGGTGTCTTCCGCTGATATTTCCTTTTTGAGCAATCCCGGTGCGGCAAAAGCCGCCCGTACCCAATCGTTCACCAGTACATCCACCACCAGGTGAATGCGGTCGGTAGTGCCGGTATTACTCACGCGGTGCGGCAGGTTGAGGTTGAGGTACCAGCACTCGCCCTCGTTCATCACCACGCGTTCGTCCTGTATATAAAATGCCACATCGGGGTTGGTGATGACGGGAATATGGAACCTCGCCTCCCCCGCTTCGAAGTGCATATCATAATCGCTGTGTTCTTTAATGACGGCCCCTGCATTGAGCTTCATCAGCCGTACGCTTGTTTTGGCACAGGCAAACTGCGCCAGTACCGTCTGCAGATAGGGACAGGCCGCCAGCAATGGGGTATCGGCATAGCTTGCGCCCGTACCCGTACTGTGGATGGAAAAAGTATTATTGGCATCGCCGCCAATGGCACGCAGGGGCAATATGCTCCAGTCGCCTTCGTAGTGTTTGGTATTGTAATGCGCCTTCCAGTGCGGCGATGAGAGTGCCTGCACTTCCTGCTGCAGCAGTGCCACGTCAAAACGACCGGGTAAACGCAGGTATTTAAGCATTGTTGTTTTTTGTAAAGATAAATTGATTGAGCACAAGCACATCAATAGCGGTTTCGGTAAAGAGTTGCAATGCCTCTGCCGGGGTTTCCACGATGGGCATCCCCTTGCGGTTGAGTGAGGTATTGATGAGTACACCACAATTACCCGCCTGCTTCCAGGCGGCCAGCAGTTGACGGAAACGCGGGTTCCAGTCTGCCGTAACCGTTTGCAGGCGGCTGCTCCCATCCACGTGTACGATACCCTGCAGACTGTCGCGCCATTCGGGGCGGATATCATCTACCAGCAGCATATAGGGGCTTTCCGGTGCATGCACAAAATACAGCCCGCTATCCTCCGCCAGTATGGCCGGGGCAAAGGGGCGGAAATCCTCACGAAATTTGACCGCTGCATTGATGCGGTCGCGGATACCCGGCAGACGCGGGTCGGCCAGTATGCTGCGGTGTCCCAGCGCGCGCGGCCCCAGCTCTGCCCCGCCCTGGTACCAGCCAATAACCTTACCATTGGCCAGGTATGCGGCTGTAGCGCGGAGCATATCCGCTTCGGTGCAGCCCTGCATTTGTATAGGGTGATGGTCTTTTACGGCTGCGAAAGCCGCTTCAATGGCCGCATCGCCATAGTCGCTGCCCAGGAATACCGTGGGCTGGCGGGCAGGTTTGGGCTGCTGCAGGGCAACCATCCAGCCATAATAAGCACAGCCTGTGGCCAGGCCATTGTCGCCCGCCGGCGGGGGGATATACAACTGCTTGATACCACACTCCAGCAGGATGCGCTTATTGGCCACGGCGTTGAGCGCCAGTCCGCCCGCATAACAAAGGTTGGGATGCGGGTGCAGCGTCTGCCGTGCTTTAACGAGATACAGTACTGCCCGTTCCAGCTCATCCTGTACCCAGCGGGCGATATCGGCATAATATTGAAAATGGGCTTTTAGCGGGCGGGTGAGGGGATCGGCGGGTTGGGTAAACTGGTGCAGCACGGTTTCGTTGACAAAGACATGACCATCGCGGCAGTTGAAGACCGGTATGGTATAAACACCCGGGCGGCCATACGGCGCCAGTCCCATGAGTTTGCCCGCATCGCTGAGGTCGCCAAAACAGTATTCGCTGGCCATGGCATAAAACCCGCCGATAGAGTGGCGGCTGGTGGGGAGTTTTACAGGGTAGGTATTGCTGTAAAGAGCGATGGGTGAAAAGTCTTTATAGAGGGGCTGCAATTGCCGTCCGTCAAAATGGTAAAAACTGTCTTTCTCGCCATAGAGGTCAGGGCCCTGGTGTACGTGCGGCGGCAGGGTGAGTCCGGCCAGATCATCGCACTGGTAAGAAAAGCTGCCACAGCCATCCAGCACCAGTACATTGGCCGCCGCAAAGGGACAGTTGCCCACAGCAGACCAGGCATGCGCGAGGTGGTGCGAGAGGGTGATGAAGGGGATAGCGGTGTCTTCCGCAAAAAGGCGTTTGCCCGCATATTGCGATTTCCGGATCTCGTCTTTCTCAAAATTGGCGCACTGTACCACGAGGCTGAGGTCGCTGATACCGATACCGGCAGCATCAAGGCAATATTGTACCGCAGCGCTATCGTTGCCCCCATCGTGTTTGCGGCGGGTGAGGCGTTCCTTTTCGATGGCCACCACCAACTGGCCGTCTTTAAGGATACAGGCCGCCCCATCGTGCGAGAGACCGGTACCGAGGATATATACTGGTTTGGACAAGGTAATTTTTTGGCAATGATAAGAAAAACTGTTGAGGTGTGGGCGGGGGGAATAGTTACCAGCAGCACGGCTCCCTGCCGAAAAGCAAAACAGGGTTATGATGCCTGTAAAGCACTGCTACCCATTCCTGCTATTGCGCAAATGTATTTTGTAATATTTTTTTGCGATGGATTCGAGTTCACGGCTCTTGTAATAGTGTAAGATGGAGGCCATGAAATAGTTCTTGCCATTTTTACAATCCTCACACATTGCCGGAGCAGGCATTTTTCTGATAAAGTCTTTTGCGCATTCATCGGCCTTTAGCAACGCCTCAGCGGAGAGTCCATCATACGGATTCAGGGCATCGTTTTTCTCAATCAGCAAGAATACTGACGAATCAGCACTGTACGCTTCCCTGAGTGCTGTAAAAAAGACCCTGTCATTAAATGCGTCCATCCGGGGTTTTTCGTTACGGTTATACTCAAATGCCGGATGGGTATTCTTATTACAGGCAGTAATCATGCATACGGCTATGATAAGTATATATTTCATGATTGTATCAGTTTAACACCCCAATATCCAGTCTGTAAATAGGTGCAGCAGGAAAATGGCAATTATTTCCGCAGGTAGCATTTGGATTCAATACCGCAACCGCTGCCCAACCTGTCTGCCGGCAGGCAGGTAAAGAAAAAAGTATAAGTTAACAAACAAAAATCCGGCGATGTTTGTCCAGCCCGGATGAAGCACAACAGCGATAAAATGACCATTGCTCCAATGTACTGCCAGCCCTGCAGCAATCCCCGATGTTACATGCCGTTTTACTTCTTGCTTCTGGTCGTACGAAGCGCTAGTAACTCTGTTGTGTTGAGTAATTTTTTAAAGCCTGTTTTTTTGAGGCCGTTGTAGAGAATTTTGTCACCTGTCCATAACGTAGCTTTCAGGAATTTTGTCATTGCTACAAAATCAGTGTCATCGATGTCTGTTCCTTTTGTTATTTCTTCCGAAGCTAACCATGTTTCCACCGGAATTATTTCTTCGTTAATGAACTTTAGTTTTGAGAGAACTTGTGTGTAAGAAATTTGCAATTGTTCGTCTGATAGCTTTGAAATCTTTTTGAGTCTTTTCCAATGCTTTTGAATTTCGTAACGCATATAACTACAGCTATAAAATTCAAAATGCGTGTCAGAGTTAAATAAAAGGTCTCCGATGGTGCTGTTTGAATTTAATAGCGTACTAAAAATAATATTGGTGTCAACAACAATTTTCATTTAACAAAGCGGCTTCTGTTTTTTGTCCACCAGCCTTTTTTAACCTCCGTTGCTAAAGCGTCAACGTCAGATTGTTTGGCTTTTGATTTTGCAGTCGCTTCTTTATATGTTAAGTAGTCAACCAAACGTTGAAGTCCATCTGTGTTAACGTAAGATGGAAGCCTGATAATAACCTCTTTATTTGTCCTTTCGATTACCATATCTATTATTTTTGTGTATCGAAGTTACGGAATAATTTTGTCTGTTTGAATGTTTACAGGGTGGCCAAAAAAATGGTATGTAACAGGTATTGCCGCAGGAGTGGAATTCATTGAATGGTTGAGTAGGCAAGGGCATTTCAGCCCGGCCGCTCACAGGCCCCTGCTTGAGACGCTCAGCTCACACAGCTTGCCCCGCACACTGTGGGTTTCGTATAAACGCCTACAATCTCCTTTCTTCCGGGGGTTGTACACTTTTACAAGTTCGAGACTGCTTTTTTTACACCCCGGGCATTGATGGATGGCAATACCGAAGCGTTCCATCAGTTTTATGGCTACCGGTAATTTCACCAGACCTTTGTGCGGCGAAAGCCGCAACTGTCTCAATACCGCATTTGTCCGCTGCTGCCGGTTGCGGTTGGCCAGGTATCCATAGGTTCTTATTTTGGTGAACCGCTTTGGCAAAATGTGCTGCGTGAACCTGAGGATAAACGCCTGGCTGCTTACCGTCATTTGCTTTTTGCTGTTACCGTCTGCATAATCTTTATCATTCCATATCTGCCTTACTAAGGCCAGGTATTGCCCCGGTACCAATCGGAGAACCGTAAAATTTATCCAGCGGAACGCAGGAACAGTGCAACGAGCTCCTGATGCGGATAATGATAATCATGTATCGCAATACCAGATCCCCCGCCAACAACGCAAAAAAGAAGCAATCCTGATCAAGCGTACCCGAATTTCCCCCCAAACCACCGGACGCTTTGAAAAACTGTTTATATTAGTGTGACCAAACCATCAGTCATGACGATCTCTTCCGCTCCTGCACTTAAAAGCTAAAGCAATATTTTGTCTTTATGCTTGTATTCAGAAAACAGCAATCACCCATATTCATAAGCCAGTAACCCAAAAACTGAGCCCTTTGCGATTCCGCAGAATCCGTTACAAAGAGATGTACTTTTAAAGTATAGTTAGTTGCAGCTTTCTGTTGAGTCCTTGCTCAAAAAGCCTGTATAAAGTGGATAATTGGATATCAGCTTTACCGTTCTCAATTCTTGAAATGTAACTTTTTTTTGTCCCGGTTTTTTCAGCTAATGCTTCCTGCGTTAAATTTGCTTTTCCCCGTTCTGCTTTTAACAATTCTCCAATTACGAAAGAGGTTGCTCTTGCCTCAAACTCGATTCTCGCTGGACTTCCTGTTTTGCCATACTTTTTATCGAGAATGTCATCCCATTTGCCAATTTTATTTTTTGACTTTTGTACTGCTGCTTTCATTTTTCTGGTCAATTTTTTTGTCGATGAAATATTGTTTCTTTAGCCCTTCAGCTAACTTTATTTCGTTAGCAGGTGTTTTTTGCGTTTTCTTCTGAAAAGAATTTATCAGTACCACAAGATTATCTTTGTCGAAAAAGCAAATGATTCTGTAAATATTACTTTTATACTCAACCCTGATTTCAAACAAACCATCAGTATTTGTCAAATGGTCAAAATATTTTTTCGGGATTCGCTCAGCCGTCTTAACAAGTTCCATAACCCACTCTATTTTTTCCTGAACTTGTGCATCCAATTTTTTATAAAAATCTACAAAGTATTTACCGTAGGTTATAATTGTCCTTCCCATCCTGCAAAGATAACGAATTAGTGAACAATTTTGGCGGTTTGTATTATTGAGTCAACGCTCAAATCCTACCCGGTTAGTCCCGGTCTCCCCCCAAAACCACCGGGCTTTTTGAAATACTGTTTATATTAGTGTAACCAAACCATCAGTCATGACGATCTATTCCGCCCCTGCACTTTTACTACTGGCCATACTTGCTGCTGCATTGCCGGCCTGTACAAAAGATACTACCCGTGCGCTAAACTGTACCCCCATACCGCCGCACGATGGCCTGGTCAAATGCAACGGCAGGTTCCGCCACCCCACACTCGGAATCCTCTACTACCGCGATTATCCCCGGCAATTCAGTACGGCAGGCCCCAACAGCCTGTGTTATATCCCCACCTTACCGGATGGCAGCGGTAATATCCTCAATACCAGTTTTTCGGTACAGGTCTCTTTCAACAATACCAATACAACTGTACTCGTGGGCAACTGTATGCCCAATATTACCGCCATCAGCAGTCCTGCCCCCAACCCCAACCGGTACGACAGTTGCACGGGTACCCTCTACCTCAATTACAACTGGCTGGGCAATACCCGGGAGATTTGCGATACCTGTAGCTTTTAACCGTTTTGCTTTATCCCCAAAAGCGGGTTGCTTTGCAGGGGGTATCCATTGCTTTATAAGCCGGAGCCCAACCTTATTACATTAGGGATTGGCCTGGGGTAATTGTGCCACCCCTTCAGGGTTTATTGCCCGCATCATCGGCTGTTGGCTATAATAATACCACCCTTTCCCGGTTCTGGGTTTCTTTACAAGCAGTACACCTTCCTTGATAACCCGGAGCGTTTCCTTTATAACGGGTAGCCGTTCCTTTGCAACCCCACGGGTTCTAAAGCAACCCGAAGCCATTCCTTTGTAACGGGTACACCTTCCTTGATAACCCGGAGCGTTTCCTTTATAACGGGTAGCCGTTCCTTTGCAACCCCACGGGTTCTGAAGCAACCCGAAGCCATTCCTTTGTAACGGGTGCCCGATCCTTTGCACGGGGTACACCTTGCTTTACACAGGGTACACCCTGCTTTGCGCGGAGTACCCCGTACTGGGTAACGTCCACTTACCGTTGCATAACGGGTACCCATTCGCTTACAACCACTGCGGGTTCCTTTGTACGGGGAACCATCCGCCTCATAACGGGTTCTGGTTACACCATAAGCTGTACGGGGTATGGTGCAACATGTACCGGTTGCCGGATAACACCAGGGTATTGCTTTGTACACCGATCCTGTTCTTTTGCAAGGGGTACACCCTGCTTTATACGGGGTACTCCCCGCAGGATAACGGGTACATCTTACTTTGCAAACCCGGGTGTTTCCTCAGCAAGGGATAGGATTTCCTTTAGCCCGGGGGCATCAAACAAACCGCAGCCATGTGGCGGAAGGGCAATGGCCACCATCGTACCTCCGCTAACCGGATACAATAATGCCTCTTTCATTCCCGGTAAAGTAACAGGCATTTCGTAACTTGCCATATGCCATTTCAATTACACGCGCCTTACCAGCCATCGGGCGACCAGCCCAACGCCATCAGCCAGTTGACACAGGGTATCCTCGATGGCGAACGCTACCAGACCCTGCTCGGGGTTACGGGCAGCGGTAAAACTTTTACCATGGCCAACGTCATCCAGAACGTACAACGGCCCACCCTCGTACTCACCCATAATAAAACACTCGTAGCACAATTGTATGGCGAGTTCAAACAGTTTTTTCCGGATAATGCGGTGGGCTATTTTGTAAGCTATTACGACTATTATCAGCCGGAGGCCTATATGCCGGTGAGCGATACTTATATTGAAAAAGACCTGAGCATCAACGAAGAATTAGACAAGCTCCGCCTCCAGGCCACCACCCAACTGCTCAGCGGCCGCCGCGATATCATCGTAGTGGCAAGCGTAAGCTGTATTTATGGTATGGGCAACCCGACGGATTATGAAAACGGCATCATCCGCATTGAACAGGGACAGGTACTGTCGCGCCAGGGCTTCCTCCATGCGCTTGTCAACTCGCTTTACCACCGTACCCAGGGGGATTTTACCCGGGGGTCTTTCCGTGTCAAGGGCGATACGGTAGACATCAACCTGCCCTATGTGGATTTTGGCTACCGCATCACTTTCTTTGGCGATGAAATCGAAAGCATCGAAACCCTCGAACTGAGCAGTGGTAAACGCATCAGCCGGGTGGACAATGCGGCCATCTTTCCCGCAAACCTCTACGTGGCACCCAAGGATATGCTGCAGCAGGTGATTGGTGATATCATGGATGAATGTACCGCACAGACGGACTATTTTAAAAGCTCAGGCAAATACATCGAAGCACAACGCATCAGCGAACGCGTAAACTATGATATGGAAATGATGCGGGAACTGGGCTATTGCAACGGGGTGGAAAACTATTCGCGCTTTTTTGACCGCCGCAAACCGGGTACCCGCCCCTTCTGTCTGCTGGATTATTTTCCGCGCGACTTTATCTGCATGATTGACGAAAGTCACCAGACGATACCCCAGGTGAGCGGGATGTATGGCGGCGACCGCAGCCGTAAACTGGTACTGGTGGATTATGGTTTCCGCCTGCCCAGCGCCTTAGACAACCGCCCGCTCAATTTTCACGAGTTTGAATCGCTGCTGCACCAGACGGTATTTGTATCGGCCACACCCGGTGATTATGAGCTGGACAAAACGGAAGGGGTGGTGGTGGAGCAGGTGGTGCGGCCTACCGGGCTGCTTGATCCGCCGATCGAAATCCGCCCGTCGGTTAACCAGATCGACGACCTGCTGGACGAAATTGACAAAAGGGTAACCAAGGGCGACCGCGTACTGGTAACCACCCTCACCAAACGTATGGCAGAAGAAATGGACAAATACCTGCACCGCATCAACATCAAAAGCAAGTACATCCACAGCGAGGTGGACGCATTGGAACGGGTAGAGATCCTGCGCGAACTGCGGCTTGGTGTGATTGATGTACTGGTGGGGGTAAACCTGCTGCGGGAAGGGCTGGATCTGCCCGAGGTGAGTCTCGTTGCCATCCTTGATGCAGACAAAGAGGGCTTTCTCCGCAATGAAAAAAGCCTGACCCAAACAGCGGGCCGTGCGGCGCGTAATGTGGATGGACTCGTTATTTTCTATGCCGATAAAATGACGGAAAGCATGCAGCGCACCATCGATGAAACCAGCCGCCGCCGCGAAAAACAGGTAACCTACAATACCCTGCACGGCATCACCCCCCGCACCATCAAAAAATCGATTGAACAGATCATGGGGCAAACCTCGGTACTCGACATCAAAGGTTATGACGAACGCAGCGGGTATGCCATAGCGGCCGAGCCCAATGAAAACCGCGCCCTGGAAGAACAGGTGGAATACCGCACCATACCGCAGGCAGAGAAGGCCATCAGCCAGGTTAAAAAACAAATGGAGAAAGCAGCAAAAGACCTCGACTTTATGGAAGCGGCCAGGTTGCGGGATGAAATGTTCCGGCTGCAGAAAGAACTGGAGGGCATGAAAGCCTGAAGCTGAAAACATTTACATTGGGTTACGCCTTGAGTACTGGTAAGGGTAAACCCTTTTCCGAAGTGCTGCCCGCATCGTTTACCGCCCGCCGGCCCGGACAACCCTGCTGCAAAGCCATATTTTTCGGCTACTTTTGGGTTATGGATAAACCTGCATCATATTGCGATACGGTATGCCGGTACGAGCCGGACAATGTACACCGCATTTACCACGACGGGGCTTATGGTTTCCCCATTACCGACGACAATGAATTGTTTGAACGACTCGTGCTGGAGATCAACCAGGCCGGGTTGAGCTGGACAACCATCCTCAACAAACAAGCCCATTTTAAAAAAGCCTACCACGGGTTCAACATCCGTAAAGTGGCCAACTATGGCGAGCAAGACCGCGAGCGTCTGCTGAATGATGCGGGCATAATCCGCAACCGGCTGAAGGTGGATGCAGCCATCGCCAATGCCCGGACCCTCCTCGGTATACAAAAGGAATACGGCGGTTTTAAACACTGGCTCGATCATCACCATCCGCTTACCAAAGAAGAATGGGTAAAACTGTTTAAAAAAACATTCCGCTTCACGGGTGGCGAAATCGTGAATGAGTTCCTGATGAGTACGGGTTACCTGCCAGGGGCGCATATCCCTTCCTGCCCCCTATATAAAAAAGTACTGGCCCAAAAACCAGCCTGGGCAAAAAAGTAATGAGCGATATTTTCAAGTACCTGAAAGCATATTATGACCGGGCGTTTCACCCGGGTTATTTTGTATTGGTGGTGGCCCTGATGGCTACCCTGATCTACCTCAACTACTGGCACCAGTTGGAGCGAAAATACGCGGCGGGCGGGTCGTCCTGGTGGAGTGGTTTTTCAGGCTATTACCTGCTTTATGCCATCCCTTTTGTACTGGCCTTTTTGCTGCAGCTCTTTTTTACAAAAGAAGCGGCATGGGTAAAAAACCCCTGGTTCTGGACCATCCTGCTGCTGGCTCCGGCCATCTTTGCCTTTCGGGTTAACTTTAATTTTCACCAGTTGCTGATTGAGCGGCAATGGGCCATGCCCGAACGCCTGTTTTACCAGCGCTGTATCAACTGGGTACTGCGGGTATTTGTGGTACTCCTCCCCATACTGGTCATCTGGTGGCTCAAAGATCGTGGTACACAACCCTTTTACGGCACAGCCCCCCTGCAATCGGTTCGCCCTTACCTGTGGATGCTGGTGCTGATGATTCCGCTCATTGCCTTAGCCAGCACACAAGCAGATTTCCTGCATACCTACCCCAAGGCAAAAGTGCTGGAGCAGGTGCCCGGCGGCGCCTGGATCACCCGATGGCGGTACATCATTTATGAGCTCTGCTATGGGTTTGACTTTGTCAGTATCGAATTTTTCTTCCGCGGTTTTCTTATCCTCGCATTGCTGCGCATCTGCGGGATGCAGTGCATATTGCCCGTAGCCTGCTTCTATTGTACCATACACTTCGGCAAACCCATGGGTGAAGCCATCAGCAGTTTTTTTGGCGGCCTGTTGCTGGGCATCATCAGTTTTCATACGGGCAGTATCTGGGGCGGATTGCTCGTACACCTCGGTATCGCCTGGATGATGGAACTGGGCGGATGGCTGGGACATTTTTTCCGGCGCTGATTTTTCTTCACAAAGCGGGTTATTTCGGCGTTGACGGCAATAGAACCGCACGCTGCACAGCAAAAACATACCTTTGTGCCATATTGATCAACCATGCTTCTCCCTCCCGATACACAGCATTTTTTACAGGCATACGAACGCATCAAAAATGTAGTGCTGCCAACGCCCCTGCACAGGAGCGACTATTATGCTGCCCGGTACAATTGTGAGGTGTATTTCAAACGGGAAGACCTTCAGTTGGTGCGCTCTTATAAAATCAGGGGTGCTTATCACCTCATCAGCAGACTTAGTGCCGCTGAGCAGCAGAAGGGGGTGGTATGCGCCAGCGCGGGCAATCATGCCCAGGGCGTAGCTTATTCCTGCAAACTGCTGGGCATTAAGGGGGTTATTTTTATGCCGGTGAATACGCCGCAGCAAAAGATTGACCAGACTAAAATGTATGGTGCGGGCTATGTCACGATCCAGCTTACCGGTCTTACTTTTGACGCCTGTTTTCATGCTGCCGTGCAATACGCGGCAGCGCAGGAACTGGTCTTTGTGCCTCCTTTCGATCACCAGCACATCATTGAAGGGCAGGGTACGGTGGGCATTGAAATCATGACCGAACTGCCGCAGGTGGACTATATCCTGCTGCCGGTAGGCGGGGGTGGTCTCTGCGCAGGGGTAAGTGCCTATACGCATGCCTGCAATCCTGCTATACGGATTATTGGTGCAGAACCGGAGGGCGCTGCTTCGATGACGGCGGCACTGGCAGCGGGTAACCCGGTGAAATTAGCGCATATCGACACATTTGTAGATGGCGCGGCCGTGCAAAGGGTGGGCGACCTGACATTTGACATCTGCAAAACCCGTATCAGCAAAATGCTGACCATCCCGGAAGGGAAAATCTGTACCACCATTTTAGACCTTTACAATAAAGAGGGCATCATCACCGAGCCGGCAGCGGCTCTCAGCGTAGCAGCACTGGATGAGATTGCAGACGAAATTGCAGGTAAAAATGTGGTCTGCATCATCAGCGGCAGCAACAATGATGCCGGCCGTATGCAGGAGATCAGGGAGCGTTCGCTCGATTTTGAGGGACTCAAGCACCATTTTCTTGTACAACTTCCCCCGGGCAACAATGCCTTAGATCATTTTATTACCCAGGTGGTGCGGGAAGAAGAAATCGTCCGGCTGGATTACAAAAAAAGACACTCTTCCCCCCACAGGATCATCATGGCCGAGATCATCTGCAAATCAAAGGAGCATTATAAGGGATTGGTGCAACGCATGAATGACCACCATATCCGTTTTATCAAGCTGAACGATGGCGATTTGCTGCGGTATTTTGAATAGCAGTCACCGGCAGGTTAAAAAACAGGAGAAATCGGGTAAAAATACACGGTTTGAAAAAAGGGTAAATTTACGCTTGACGGGGTTTGGGCTGTTTTGTAGTTTTACTGTCCAAAATCCAAGGTTATGAAACGTTTGCAATTCAAAGCATTGGCCGGTTCCATCGTCAGCGTTATGCGGAGTTTATTCCAGTCCCGCGCTGCGCGCGATTTTCAGCGCTGGAAATCATTTATTGCCCGGTAAGCGGCTGTCCGGCATTTTTCTCCATTACCCCCAACCCAAATAAAGCGAAGTCATATTTTACCGGGTCTGCGGCATCAAACCGGCGCAGGTTGTCCGTAAGCATTGTTGCGGCCAGCCAGTCGTTTTGCGTACGCGAAAGCAGGCGCAGTTGCCGGGCTACCCTGGCCACATGCACGTCAAGCGGACAGATCAACTGTGCCGGTGAAATACTGCTCCACAGACCAAAGTCCACCCCCGTTACTGATGGGCGCACCATCCAGCGCAGGTACATATTGAGCCGCTTACAGGCCGATTTTTTCTCGGGTGTGGAAATATGTTTACGCGTCCGCTCCTCAAAATACCGGGTATCACTGAACACATACCGGTGAAAACCTGCAAGTGCAGCCTCCGTATCCGTTGCCCCGGCAGGCATCCATTGCGTAAAAGCAGTTTCCAGAGAATGGTGTTGTGCGTAGTGCCGTTTAAAAAAATGAATCAGTGCCAGCAGGTCACCTGCATTAAAAGTGCGGTGTACAAAACCGAGTAATCCCTTCAGGTCGGTCTTGCTGTGGTGCAGGCAGAAAGCATGGGGTTGATTATCCATCAAATGCAGGAGCCGGTTGCAGGAACTGATGATGCTTTTGCGGTTACCCCAGGCCAGTGTAGCTGCAAAGAAACCCGCAATCTCAATATCGGCAGGTTGTGTAAACCGGTGGGGGATGCTGATGGGATCATCACTGATGAATGCGGGCTGGTTGTACAGGGCTGCTTTTTCATCCAGGTACTGCCTGAGCGCTGTGAATTGTTTTGCGGAGAACATGGCACAAAGATCGGGAACATACCCCTCATTGTACCCGAATATCCGCAATCGGGAAGGTTTAACAGCCTGATTTCTGCCGGCAGGTAAGCTGATGATTGTTTGCTGCATATTATTTTATATCTTTATGTGAACCAAACACTTCATAGTATGAAAAATATTCTCCCGCTTATCGCCATGCTTTTTATTGTCTGCTCCTGCAAGCGCCAGGAAATACTTGTACCCCAGCCTGCTCAAAAAGACGGGGCAGCAATGATGCCGGTTCGTCAGCCTGAGCCTTCTATCAGTGCCAGAGACTTACCTGCGCCTTATCCGCCATTTATCCCGCAAGACCTCTATGTGGGCAGGGGGTATGGCACCCTTGCCATCAGTTCAGTTTCGGGTACCGGTTATTTCTTTAATCCCGACCAGCCACCTAATATTGCAATGGCCTCAACAGGCGGGTCAATTTATTCCATCATCGAAGCAGGGAATACTTATTCCCAGCCCAGCTTGTACAGGCTTAACCCAACGAGTGGTGCTTTTACAGAATTGAGTTCTGTTTGGGCAAACACAGATGCGATGACCGCATGGGGCGGTTTCCTGTATGCTATTCAAGGCGGAACGCTATGGAGGGTTACCGCTTCAAGCGGAGCGAGGGCACCATTCAGTGCTTACCCCTATGGTTGGGAAGGCACAGAGGCCATGGCAGCACTTGACAACTTTATGTATGCCATCCAGGGGGGTACCTTATGGCGGGTAAACCTTGTAAATGGATCTGTATCCACTTACAGTGCTTATCCCAATGGCTGGGGAGGTACAGAGGCCATGGCCGCTACCAACGGAGGCGTTTTTGCAGTGCAGGGGGGCACTTTATGGAGAGTGAGTACAAGCAATGGCTCAGTAGCACCCTTTGGTGCATTTCCTGAAGGCTGGGGAGGCACATTGGCCATGACCGCCAGGAGTGGCTTTTTGTACATCGTGCAGGGTGGGGTTATGTGGAAAGTGAGTACATTCAATGGAAGTGTTGCCCAATTGGGAACCGTTTCCTGGAATGGCACCACTGCGATGACTGCGCTCAACCCTTAGGATGGCTGTTTGCCCCTTGCTTTTTTATTGGTCAGCAGCAGGGGCTAAGTACAGCAGGCTTCCGTCACCATAACTCAGGAAACGAAAATCATTTGCCAATGCATAATCGTATATCTGCCGCCATGCCGGGCCCACAGCAGCGGCAATCAGCAACAGCAGGGTGGATTGGGGCTGGTGAAAATTGGTGACGATGGCTTTTACCATACGGAAGCGGTAGCCGGGCGCGATCAGTAAGCGGGTATTGGTAAAGATTTGCTGCAGCCTGTTTTGCTGCAGCCATTGTTGTAAGGTGGTCAGGGCCTGGATGGCCGATAAGCCGGCATTGTTCAGCGCGGCATCATAGGCATCCCACTGGCCCAGTTCCGGGCGCGCCAGACCCGGATCGACCGATACCTTCACCCCAAGCCAATATAAACTTTCAAGGGTGCGGAGCGAGGTGGTGCCCACCGCAACTATACCCGTTGGCCACTGATCGATAAGCACCTGCAGGGTTGCAACGGTTACCGATATCCATTCGGCATGCATCTCATGATCCTGCATCACGGATGCCTTCACCGGTTTAAAAGTACCCGCACCAACATGCAGGGTTACAAAGGCAGTACCGATATGTTTGGCAGCCAATTGCTCAAATACCGTATTGGTAAAATGCAGTCCGGCTGTGGGTGCAGCCACCGATCCGTCAAGCCGGGCATAAATGGTCTGGTAACGTTCGGCATCGTCCGCCTGCTGTCCGCGCCGGATATAGGGTGGCAAGGGTACTTCACCCGCAGCAGCAATCACTTCGGCAAAACTCAAGTGGTCGGGTGTCCAGGAAAACCGGGCTATCCGGGCATCCGGCAGTTTTTCAAGCAGCACTGCCTCCAGTTGTACAGGCGTATCCTGTATCAATATGTTTTTTGTCAATGTGCCGCTTTTCCATTTCCCCGCGCCGCCAACCATACACTTCCAGGTCGCATTACCCTGGCGGTTCATAGCCGTACTGTATTCGCTGATGGCGTCGGATGGCTCCAGGCAGAACAGTTCGATATTACCACCGGTCGGTTTTTTAAACCGCAGTCGTGCATTGATCACCCTTGTATCATTAAATACCAGAAGTGATCCGGCAGGCAGATACCCGGCGATATCCCTGTAAATACCCTCCTGGATTACCCCGTCTTTATACACCAGCAGTTTCGACGCATCCCTTTCCGGCAGCGGGTGCAGGGCGATGCGGGCATCGGGCAACACATAGGTGTAGTCGGCAATAGCGATGGATTGTGGCTGCATTACTGGTTCAGAAAAGTATTTACAGTTGTCATCCATTTATCACCCTCTTTCTTGCAAAGCGATTCGTGACCACTGTTTGCATAGACCATCAATTGTTTGGGCGCAGTGATATTGCCATAGATGGCATCAATCTCCCGGCGGCTTACCCGTGGGTCATTTTGTCCCCACTGCAACAGCACCGGCATGGTGATCTTTTTGGCATACTCGTATGGTTTATGCTTGAATGCCCAGAAGCCATGCTCCAGTCCGCCCCAGAAAGTAAGCAGGGTAGCTAAGGGCTGGCGCGGCAAACCCATGATAACGAGCCGGCCTTCCACCGCATCCATCAAAGAGCCGAAGGGCATTTCGAGAATCACGCGGGCGGGCTTTAGGCCGTATTCGCTGATGGCGCGGGCAACGGTAGCACCTCCCAGGGAAATGCCCCAGAGGATGACGTTCTTTTCCTGCCGGGCTGTAATGTAATCATAGGCTGCTTTTACATCTGCGGCCTCTTCAACACCGATGGTACAGGTATTACCCTGGCTTTCGCCATGCGCCCTGAAATCAACCAGCAGGGTATGGTACCCCATCTTATGAAACCCGTCAGCCTCAGCAAGCACATCCGACCGGTTGCCGCCATGTCCGTGAAAAAGGATCACGGTGCCTTTTGCACTGTCGGCCGGAACATACCAGGCAGCCAGTTTCATACTGTCGCTGGTGGTCAGTTGTACTGACCGGAAGGCTGAGTCAGGCGCGTTATTTTGCTTTTTGGCAAAATTGATCCCAAACAGGATCTCTTTGGTTTTATCCCAGCCATTTTTCTGCGCATCAGTTTTATTGCTGATTTCATTACGCTCGTAAAAATGGGTAAACTTGTACGCATGGAAGGCAGAGATGATATTGATCAGCACAAAAAGCACAAGCAGCGTACGCAACAGTATCCTGGCAAATCGTTTCATATAATGGGGTTGTTATGTAAATATTGATGCAATGATACAAACAATAGCGGTATGTTTACATACTCCTGCGGTATTGTCCGCCCACACCATAGAGCGCATGGGTGATCTGCCCGAGTGAACAGTACTTCACCGTCTCCATCAAGGCTTCAAAAAGATTCCCGTTGCTGATGGCTACTGCGCGGAGGTTAGACAGCATGGCTGCCGACCGGCCCGCATGACGCTCGTGAAAGGCATTAAGGTTGCTGATTTGCAACTCCTTTTCTGCATTGGTACTGCGGATCACTTCTCCGGGCAGTATAGTAGGGCTGCCCTGCTTATTGAGGAACGTATTAACACCCACAATCGGGTATTCGCCGGTATGCTTCAGCGTTTCGTAATAGAGGCTTTCTTCCTGTATTTTATTGCGCTGGTACATGCGTTCCATAGCGCCCAGTACCCCTCCCCTTTCGGTAATGCGGTCAAACTCGGCAAGCACGGCTTCTTCCACGAGGTCGGTCAGTTCTTCCACCATAAACGAGCCCTGGTTGGGATTTTCGTTGCGGGCAGTGCCCAGTTCGCGGTTGATGATCAACTGTATGGCCATGGCCCGGCGTACACTCTCTTCGGTGGGTGTGGTAATGGCTTCGTCATACGCATTGGTATGCAGGCTGTTGCAATTATCGTAAATCGCATAGAGGGCCTGGAGCGTGGTGCGTATATCATTGAAATCAATTTCCTGCGCGTGCAGACTGCGGCCACTGGTCTGGATATGGTATTTCAGCTTCTGGCTGCGGTCGTTGGCCTTGTATTTATACTTCATGGCCTTGGCCCAGATGCGCCGGGCTACACGGCCGATTACACTGTATTCCGGATCCATCCCATTACTGAAGAAAAAACTGAGGTTGGGCGCAAAGTCATCAATCCGCATACCCCGGCTGAGGTAATACTCCACATAGGTAAAGCCATTACTCAGCGTAAAAGCCAGTTGGGTAATGGGGTTGGCACCCGCCTCGGCAATATGGTAGCCGCTGATGCTGACGCTGTAAAAATTGCGTACTTTCTGCGCTATAAAATAAGCCTGTACATCCCCCATCAGTTTCAGTGCAAATTCGGTACTGAAGATGCAGGTATTCTGTGCCTGGTCTTCCTTAAGAATATCAGCCTGCACGGTACCCCTTACCGTAGCCAGGGCCTCTGCTTTAATGGCAGCATACACTTCGGGTGGCAGCACATCACTACCACTCAACCCCAGTAAGCGCAAACCCAGGCCGTCGTTTCCTTCGGGCAATGCGCCCAGCATCTCCCCGCTCTCCGGTATTACGGGCTTGTCATCCACACCCATATACCGGGGCAGGCTGTGCGGATCGTGTTCTTTTTCAATAATGGCGTTAACCGTTTCGCGCAGCCCGTTGACCAGAATGTATTTTTCGCATTGCTGATCAATGGCGGCGTTCATAAAGAAGGCGAGTATGATGGGCGCAGGACCATTGATGGTCATACTCACCGAAGTTTTGGGATCACAGAGGTCGAAGCCACTGTAGAGTTTCTTGGCATCGTCCACCGTGGCAATACTAACCCCGCTGTTGCCCACCTTACCGAAAATGTCGGGGCGATGCGCGGGATCTTCACCATAAAGGGTTACGCTGTCGAAAGCTGTACTCAGCCTTTTAGCGGGCTGGCCGAGACTGACATAGTGAAAGCGTTTATTGGTACGCTCTGGGCCACCCTCGCCTGCAAACATGCGGGTGGGGTCTTCGCCATCACGTTTCAGCGGAAATACACCGGCTGTATAGGGAAACTCGCCAGGCACATTCTCCTGCAATTGCCATTTTACAATATCGCCCCAGTCTTTGAACTTCGGCAATATCACTTTGCGCAGTTTTGTGCCGGAAAGCGAGGTATAGGTGAGCGGCAACTGGATCACCTTATCCCTTACCGGGAAGGCAAAGGTATCGGCCATGTATTTCTGCTGCAATGGTTTCCAGCCGTCCAGCAGTCTTTTTACATCCGGGTGAAGCTGCCCGGAAACGGAGTTGTATTTCGCTGTTAAAAGTTCATTTTCCCCCACAAGTCCTATTGCGCCATCCAGTTGATAAAGGCTGCTGGCAGATACCGACTGTTCTTCCACCCATACATTATACTCACGTACGGCTTCTGTTATTTCGCTCAGGTAACGTACGCGGGATGGCGGTATAATCTGCGACTTACTGGCCGTTTCCCTGATGTGTGCATGGTGTTCAATATCGCCTGCAAAACGCACATCACATTTCGCTGCAATGGTTTCCATCAGGCGTTCAAACAATTCGTTTACACCGGCATCGTTGAACTGTGCAGCAATGGTACCCACCACCGGAAGCTCTTCATCTTTTGCCGTCCAGAGGTTGTGGTTGCGCTTGTATTGCTTGCGTACATCATGCAGGGCATCAAGTGCGCCCGACTTATCGAATTTATTGATGCAGACTACATCCGCATAATCCAGCATATTGATTTTCTCCAATTGTGAAGGGGCGCCATACTCGGGTGTCATCACATACATACTCACATTTACATAATCCAGTATGCTGGCATCACTCTGCCCTACGCCTGCGCTTTCCAGGATCACGAGGTCAAAACCAGCAGCAGTACAAATGTCAATGGCTTCCTGCACATGGCGGCTCAGGGCCTTGTCGCTTTCGCGGGTGGCAAGGCTGCGCATATATGCCCGGGGAGAGGAGATCGCGTTCATCCGTATCCTGTCGCCCAGAAGGGCGCCCCCCGTTTTTTTCTTACTCGGATCAACAGAAATGACAGCAATGGTTTTATCCGCATAAGCGTTCAGAAAACGCCGCACAATCTCGTCTGTTACCGAAGATTTTCCGGCACCACCCGTACCGGTGATCCCGAGTACAGGCGTGGTGGTATTGGTCTGCGCCTTTGCTGCGCCAAGGCCGTTTTCTGCGTTCGTGATGTGACGGGCAATCTGCCGTATGTCTTTGACTTCGCCCAGCGTCATCGGATTTTCATAGACGCCATTTCCGTTCAGTGAAAAATCGCACTGCTGCACCACGTCTTCAATCATCCCTTCCAGCCCCAGCCGGCGCCCGTCATCGGGACTGTAAATGCGCGTAATGCCATAGGTATGCAGTTCATCTATCTCTGAGGGAAGGATGGTGCCGCCACCACCGCCAAATATCCTGATATGACCGCAGCCGTTTTGCTCAAGCAGGTCTTTCATATATTTAAAAAACTCAACGTGCCCCCCCTGGTAGCTGGTAATGGCAATCCCCTGCACATCTTCCTCTATGGCTGTTTCCACAATCTCATGAACACTGCGGTTATGCCCGAGATGGATGATTTCAGCACCTTTGGCCTGCATGATGCGGCGCATAATGTTGATGGCGGCATCATGGCCGTCAAAAAGGCTTGCGGCGGTAACGATACGTACTTTGTGCTGTAGTGTGCGTGACATAATAAACTATTGTTGGTATTTTAAACCCGGTGTACCTGTACCGGCAACAGGGCAGGTACACAGACCAACCCCTGCTGATATGGCAGCAGTACAACCGTTGGCGCAAAAATACAACTAAAGGGAGTTAAACCGGGATTACGCAACAGAAAATCTACTGCAAGCCAAAACTCCTTCAAACACAGGTCTGTACTGTACTTATTTGATTTTCACCTCACCTGAAGATTGCCATTGCATGATACGGGTAAAAATGGCGGTTACTTTGTGCCGGTGAGCCGTCGCCAATCGGCCACGATGCCCAATGAAAAATTAAACGTACGGTAGTCGATAAACCGGCGACTGATGAGTGAGGTAAAACCCAACTGCATTTCGATGCGGATACCCGGTAAGTTCCGGAAACCGAAACTATTGATGAGACTGGGCTCCCAGAATACCCGCCCATCCTGTTCGAGTCCGTCCAATAAAAAAGCCTGCTGCTCGCCGGCTGTATAATTGGTACGGATACGATTAAAAAAAATGCCGGATATGCGCGCTGCAAGAATGGTGGTGAATTGGCGTGAGGGACGAAGGAGAAAGGCGGGCTGAAAAAATAAACGCGTAACGTTTGCCTGGTGAAACCTGCTGAAGGGCTGATTGCCAATGCTTCTCCCATTGTCGGTAAAGGCATAACGGCCAAACCCTGCCCCGCCCGAAAGCTGGAAGCCCGTGACTTTATTTTTACTATTCCGGAAATAAGCGGCACCCAACTCTGTAAGGGTTCTTTTATATACCACCACGGAACTATCGATCAGTCCATTAAAGTCCCCATCATTTTTTTCATACCGGTTACTCTGGCTTACAAATATGGCCAACCGGTTGGTGAGGGCAAGAGCACCTTGCGCGTCAAAACCACGGTTGTAAAAACTGCGTTTGGAAGCCCTGCCGCTATTGGTTCCCAAGGCACCAGTGGAATAGTATATACCAATTTTAGAATCGCCTTTCTGCACAAGATCGGGTACATTGGTGGCAGGAGGGCTATACACATACCTTGGGGAATAACAAGCGGATAAGCCGGCACTACAGGCTGCTGCAATGAAAATTACCCGTAAGTGCTGAAGACTTGTAATCATCCATTCATTTGAAAAGTGAGTGCGGCAAAATCTGCTACAGACAGCGCCTCGGCCCGTTTATTAAAGATGTCATCCTGTAATATCCCGGGGGTAAAAAGTCCCCGCACAGCGTTACGCAATTGCTTACGCCGTTGGTTAAAAGCTGCTTTTACCAGCATACGCAATGCCTTATCGCTTTTAATGGCCACCGGTGTTGCCTTACGGGAAAGCCGGATCACCCCACTCATTACTTTGGGGGGAGGGGCGAAACTTCCGGGCGGAACATCAAAGAGATAAACCGCATCATAGTAAGCCTGTACCAGCACACTGGTTACCCCATAGGTTTTGCTTCCTTCCGGAGCCACCACCCGTTCAGCCACTTCTTTCTGAAACATCCCGATCATGTATTCCACCTGTTCCTTCCAGTCTAATACCTTAAACAGGATTTGCGTGGAAATGTTATATGGAAAATTACCAATCAGGGTAAAAGGCGCATCGAACGGGCAGTCGATATCAAGAACGCTTTTGTGAATCAGCTTATCGGCAAGCGAGGGATAAGCCTGTTGCAGGTAGGTTACTTTTTCCTCATCAATTTCCACGGCTTTGAACTCGATGCCGGGTAGCTGCAGCAGGCGTTTGGTCAGTGCTCCGCCACCCGGGCCGGTCTCCAGCAGTCGGGTAACAGGCAGTTCACCCAGGGCAGCAATAATCCTGTTGATGACCGTTTCATCTCTGAGAAAATGCTGACCAAGCGATTTTTTTAGTGTGTACATGAACGGCAAAGATAACAAAATCCCCTCCCGGTTAAGGGAAGGGATCTGTTGTATAATGGTTCAAAGGGGGTTTAATGATGTTGAATCACCAGTTTTTCTGTAATGAGCTGACCATTGTTGACCAGTTGCAGTGAATAGAACCCTGCGCTGAACCTGTCGATGCCATTGAGCTGTATGGTATTGGTTCCGCGCTGTACCTGCTGCTTTTGCTGCAGCACTGTACGGCCGATATTATCGATCAGGCGGATCTCCATAAATGCATCCTTTTCGGCGTACACCCGGATGGTCACCTGGTCATTGGCAGGGTTGGGCATGATGGCCACGGTAGCATTGTTTCTGCCACGGCGCAGTACCAATACATTGCTGTATTTGATGGCACCATTCCTGCCCACAACCTTAAGCCGGTAATAAATGATTTCAGCAGATACCCCATTGAGCTGGTCGGTAAACCTGAACTGCTGCTCCTGGTTGAGCGTAACCGGATCGCTGTTGGTACCCACCCTGGTATAGGTGGTATTATCTGTACTGCGTTCTATGTCAAAATGATCGATTGCTTCCGGTGTAATGATCGTCCAGTTGAGCGGCACGGTATTATCCTGTAAAACACCCGAGAAGTTAAGGAACTGTACCGGTAATACATAGCCTACATAGCGCCAGTCGCGATCGGTCTGTATGGCATACGATTTCTGTACCGGGCTTCTTGAACCTGGCGTCGCATCACCCGATGTACTGCCACCAGTACCCATATTGTATGAGGTTCCTTTGATGGATACATTGCTGGAGTCGAAACGATTTTCGAGGCCATCACCATCGGTATCCAGGCCAGTCAGGGAAACATTATCATCGGGCAGACGGTTGCGGTTAAAATCGTTACCCTCAACAATATCTGGCTGACCATCTGCATCCGTATCCAGATCGCGGTAATCGGGTGTACCATCCAGATCCGTGTCGATAACAAAGATACCGGAGCCACCAAAGGCGAGCGGTCGGTTATCGTATGCGTCATCAAGCCCATCGCTATCCGCATCAGCATAGGCCGGGAAGCCATAGCCATTGGTGGTCTGCCCTTCTACATTATCCGGGATGCCGTCACCATCTGCGTCTATGTCGAGGTAATCAGGGTTACCCACGCTTTCGGTGTTGCGTAAGCCAAGCGAAACCCTTCCGGCTATTGAAGTTGCCCATCCCCTGGTATTATAGGGTGCATCCACATAGCCATCTAAGTTGGCATCGGGGAAGCCTGCTTCAATTACGTCTGCGATACCATCACCATCACTATCCGGATCATAGGGATTGGCGCGTTTATCACCATCAAAGTTCTTATTCGGATAGCTGCCCGCACGACCATTACCCAGCGGATCAACACCCGTACGGAGCAACGGCGTACTGCCAACGATGCTGCCATCAAGGGCATCAAGGAAACCATCTGCATCCGTATCGGTAAATGTACCATCAACACGGCCATCATTATTGGCATCGGTACCGCCAGCTTCGATAATATCAGGAATACCATCATTATCACTATCGGTATCAAAGTAATTGGGCAGGCCATCACCATCAAGATCGGGTATGTTAAGACCGCTGCCGGATAAGAGGTGGCCGGTATTATTACCATCCACGTTTTGTGAGAACCCGTCTGCATCGGTATCGGTATAACTGTCAATAACGCCATCACCATTCGTATCTACACCATAGGCTTCCACCACATCGGGAATACCATCATTATCGCTGTCACGGTCGTATTGGTTGGGGATACCATCACGGTCAAAATCGAAACGATCATCTACACCATCACTATTGGTATCTGTAAAACCCGGTATATCGGAATCCCTCCAATCGGGAATGCCATCAAAATCAGCGTCACCTTCAATATCTGTACCGCTGTTTTCTACCAGGTCAGGAATACCATCGTCGTCATCATCAATATCACAATTGATGGTAATGGGTACCGACACACAGGTAGTGGTATTACAATCGCCTTCTGCCCTTACAAAATAAGTGGTACTGGTTAAAGGGGTTACGGTAATACTGGTGCCGCTGCCAATGGATGAACCACTGCAACTGCCTGCATACCATCTCCAGCTTGCGCCTGCGCCAAGTGTACCTCCGTTTACCCTGAGGGTAACGGCGTCGCCGGGACAGAAATTATTCTTACTCCTCGAGGCTGAACCAGCCGGAACTGAAGCCGCTTTTGCCGTGAGGAAAAAACCGGGAGAGGTATAACGGCAGGTAGGTGTTCCCATATTACCCGCAGCAGCAATAAGCACCCGGTAAAAACGGTTCACATCACCCGCAGCCAGGGGATTGATTACGTATGTAACGGCATTTGCACCGGCAATCGGCGTCCAGGTTATGCCATCAGAGCTGGTTTCCCACCTGAAATCCTTGGAACCCGGGATAACTGCACTATCTGCTGCAGAAGCCAATGAAGCGGTAAAAGTGGTACTGCCGCCGATACAACCGGAGGTAACCGTACTCAGTGCCGCTACAGGGTTGGAACTACAGATACCAAACTGGATATCGTCGATCGCCAAGTCGTTACCACAGCCACCGGGTGCAGCATTGATCATCTCAAAGATGATATCGGTGTAACCGGGGGGCATTACCCATTTTACCCCGTACAATTGCCAGGTATTGGTATTGATGTCGGTGGTAAGTCCTTCGGTGATAATCAAACCGGTAAAGCGATCCCGCACCCTGCACTTTACCTTGGGGTAGCTGGTTCCGCCAAGTGCATTGCACAGTGTCGTTAAAGTGGTATTACCGAGATAGGCGGCATAAAATGAGAATGAGTATTGCTGATTGGGGCATAAGGAGGTTAACGTATCACGGTAAAAAAAGCCGGCCGGCGCATCGGCATTCACCACCATCATCCGGCCATTTACATCACCGGTACGATCGCGCAGTTTAATCCAGTTGGCAAGATCACCAAGCTGTGTACTGTCGGTGGTGGCAAAACGGTTATTGGCAAGGGGTTGTGCGGTACTGCCGGTATAAGTAGTGCTGGCAGTGGGTGTGGCGGGCAGGGTAGCAGACAAACCGGTACCCGTGCCAAAAGTTTGGGTGTACAATACCTGGCTCAGCGTAGCGCAGGGGGGAACGCTTGAGGCAATAAAGATGACAAATGGCGTTGGTTGGCTTTCACCCGCATCATCGGGTTTATCATTGCTGTTAAGATCGGGTACAGCACCATTGGTGGAAGAATCGCGAAGGGCAAAATTATTAAAGCCATTGGCCGTAGCCACCGCCTGGTTGTTATAGATAATGCCATTCTGGATATTCGACAAACGGCAACTGATCCGGATAACAAAACTGCTGCTGTCTACCGGATAATTACGCAGTACCTGTCCTGTAGACGCCAGTAAGTTTCTATTGGTTCCTCCGCCAGTACCGCTATAGCCCGGGTTCAGCGCAATACCTGGCGGAGGCGGTACCGTCATCATGGTTGTGGTTACATTAGACACGTTACCATTGCCATTGATTGCGCCAAGGTCGTCGGTGACCTGCAGGTTGCTGATAGGCGTATTTCCGTAGTTCTTGACATATACATCATACACCACATCGTATTGGAGCGGGGTACCTGTTGGGGTTACAGAAACTAATTTTTTGGCCACGCCCACACCTGAGTTGATCTGCGACATATCCGTAGAGCGCACACCCTTATTGGCCGGGTACGTATAATTCAATGCTGAGGTATCGCCGGTTACAGGGTTTACTTTCCGGTAAATACAACCTGGTGAATACGAAGCAACAAGGTCACCATCGGCAAAAGACAAACCTACCAGCGCTGTGGCACCGGCTGGTCTCCGTACAGTATCGATATAGGTACACTTCAGGTGGTGTGTCGGGTTATTATAACTGCCGTAATCGGGTGTATAGAGTTTATTGTCAAAAATAAAATACATCTGGCCATCCGGCGTAAGCGTAATATCACCACTACCCACATTATACAGGGTATCGCCAATACCACCGGCACCGGGCAGCAGGTCTAAGGTATCTGCACCATTAATGGTACCCGCAACAAAATCCAACTGGCGCAGGTAAGCCTTGTAAGGTGCCGCACCGGAAAACTCTACCTGCCAGGCGAGTCCGTTATTATCGAAAGTAATACCGCCAATATCAAAATTAAACGTGCGTACAGTATCCAATCCGGCCGCTGCTGTGGGGCAGGTCGTAGGATCCCAGCGCCAGATATAGGATTTGTATGGTGCAGGAATATTATAATCCGTCCATACATAATACATCCGCTGATCCCTTGGATTAAAAGATACACTGGCTGCGAAAATCATAAAGGGGCGACTGGCCGCAGCATAGCCGCTCAGCGGCGCATAGCTGGTTTTCAGTATGGGTCGGCAACCAGCGGGGGCATAATTATTGGTGAGATTCGAAGCCGAATAATTAAAGAAATAAACCGAATCGGTACCGCCGCCGCTGCCGCAGTTGTTACGTCCAATACTGAATGGGATACTGTATGTAGCCGGTTGGGCAAGGGCGGTAAGGCCGGAGACCATGAAAAGCAGACAAAGGAGCCATGCGTGTTTGCCTGAGCAGGGTAAACATTGCTTCATACTATTGGATATTTTTTTTAAACCGATATTGGATGATAGTATCTGGTTCGTTAAGAATGTATTAACGAACCAGATACTATTTTATTTTATTTCCTTCCGGATAATATATTACATATACCTTTTATTCGACTACAAACCTGATCATTTCTTCTGCACCACTGTCGGAGGCAATACGTGCCACATAAGTACCCCGGCTGAGGCGGCTTACATTGATAGTGGTAAGCCCGGTCTGTAATCCTGCAGGTATCCTGATGACCAGCTTACCGGCAGCATCAAATATTTCTGCCTGGTAGTGCTTACCCGATCCGGCATTGCTGTTCCTGATCACGAGTTTACCATCTGTAACGGGGTTATTAAGTATACTGAACCCGCTTTTTTTATCCCCCGTCAGTTTGATCGTACGGCTGTAAACCCATACACCACCTGCATTTTTATACTTTGCCCGGTAATAATTATCGGCAGACAAAGGTGCGTTATCATTCAGGCGGTAAGCTTTGGCCGTACCCGTTTGTGGCTGAAGGATCATGGTTCCGATTGCTGTAAAATCGTTACCATTCGGACTTCTTTCGAGGATTACCGGAGTATTGGTACTGTTGTCATCAAGTGTAACGGTAGCTTCATTGAAACCACCCATCCGGCGAACATTAAAGTCCAGCACCTGAAGATCAAGTGTGGTTACATTTACGGTAGAACCGGCAGACATGCTCCAGTTGAAAGGATCAAAAGTTACAGTAGTGGGCGTAAAAGAAAGTGTGTAAGAAAGCTGGTTACCCGGCACATTTGCACCGATGCCGTTACCTGCATAAGCCAGGTTATTACCATCCACATCATAAAATACGATCATCGTATCCTGTCCGGCCAATGCGCCCTGCACCCGAAGTGGTATTACGTTGCGGAAATAGGTGGCGGTGGAACCAGCAGTGCGGGTTTGTGAAGCAACGGATACTGCCAGCCTGTTGGGGGCATAGCTGTTCCAGTTTACTACCGTGGTAGGATGCCCGACACCGGTTACCCAGTCGTTGAAAAACGGGGTCAGGTTATACCCACCCATTGCATTGGAGATATTGTTTTTTAATGAGTCGGAAGTAGCTGACTTATAGCCTGATCCGTTTGCAGAATCCAGATAATTGCGGCAGGCCAGGAAAAACTTGGCATCGCCACTCAGGCGGCGCAACATCGATATCACCATACAACCACGATCATAAACGGCTTTTATATTATTATTAGACCATACCAGGTTGGAGGTCGTAAAACTGGTGATACGGGTAGGTGTGGTGGTAATGCTCCTTGCACTTGTTTTTGCTGATGACATCTCCGCAACCGGGTCGAGCCCTGTAGCGGGTACCAGCTCGCCGGCCAGCGCTTCACCATAGCGGGCAAAACCTTCTGCCAGCCAAAGATCGGCCCAGGTAGCAAAAGTGGCTTTGTCGCCAAACCATTGGTGCATAAGTTCGTGTGAGAGTGTTGAAGCACTGGTCAGTGCATTGGAGGCCATTGCCGAAAAAGTCTGGTGTT
The DNA here is from genome assembly GCA_013298665.1 of Chitinophagales bacterium. Lineage (GTDB taxonomy): Bacteria > Bacteroidota > Bacteroidia > Chitinophagales > Chitinophagaceae > Ferruginibacter. The sequence goes on along the minus strand of JAAFIK010000006.1, from coordinate 27,594 downwards.
CCATCCCCCCGGCACCGCCAAGACCCTCATAATAACCATGCTTCTCGCGTTTAAAGGGATAATCACCAAATTTTGCACTAAAGGCAGAAAGTACCTGGCTTTGTACATCCATAGCATTGAGGATACTGGTTATGGTACCGGCTGTTTTACCCCTGAAAATGTTATACACTACGGGCAGGTTTGTACTGCCTACCACCACCTTTGGCCGGTAAAAACGATCATACCGTGCTACAGATACACACACCAGGTAGGAAGCCATCGGGTAGCGGTTCTGGAAGGTGAACGTGCGGCTTGAGCCATTGATGGTGGAATCCACCAGCTTACCATTCGTTGCTACCCAGAAGGTATCTGCTCCCGTCCAGGGTACATTTACGATGATATCCATCGAATCGATCTTGTCCTGCATATCTGCCTTACAGGGCCACCAGTCGCGGTCTTCATAAGATTCTGAAAGCGTATAAATATAGTTCTGCCCCGTAGTAGCATCAGTTGTTCGCTGATAACCCTCTGCAGCCCCGCTTACAGCAGGCGGGGTACCCCTGTAGTAGATCCAGATGGAGTCCAGTACATTGTTGGCTAATGTAGTACCAAGTGCGATAGTGGCAATATTGCCCGCACGCGTGATATTACCCGCAGCAAGTCTTGCCCCGCGAAAACGTACGGAATCGATGGTGAGAACAGCATTGATGTCGAACGTAATCGAAGACACATTCGCCACAATCGTTTGGAAATTTGTCTGCACATAGCCGCGGATATACTTTACCGAACTATCCGGATTGATACGCCAGAATGCTTTGTGGTACTTAACATCGTAATTGGCACCCGTACCACTCTGTCCCGAACTTGCAGGCAAGGGATCTGTTTCTGTAAGAACCGGAGAGCGCCGCTGGTGGTGGTAATAAGGGGTGTTGTTTTGTGCAATACCGATATGGAGTATAGCACACAGACCTAGCGCTGTTAGGATAACATGTTTGTTCATGCTGGAGCGAATTTTTCTTTTTGGATATATTGATTTCTGGTACAAGGATAAATATTTTTTTAGTGATTATCCAAACTATCCGGCTTTTTTTTCAAAAAAAAGTAGTAATCCACGTATTAATACGATGTTTAAACGCCAAAAAACGGGCTTTTACGCGCAGTCATGCTCAAAAATTATTATAGAACGCAGAAAAACGGATGTCTTAACTTTACAGCTTTAAGGTGTTTTACAATCAACAAAGAATATGAGTATAACGAATGAGCAAAAGCCCGTCATCGGGATTTCCTGCGGCGACATCAATGGCATCGGCATAGAACTGATCATCAAAACATTTGGCGACAGCCGTATGCTTGACATTTGTACCCCGGTGGTTTTTGCGGGCAATAAAGTGATTAATTTTTACCGTAAAGGCATGCCTGATATCAACCTGAATTTTTCTGCTGTACGCGACCTCAGCAACATCAATCCCAGGCAGGTGAACCTGTTCAGTTGCTGGGAAGAAGAGGTAGCTGTAACACCGGGTCAGCTCAACGATACAGGCGGCAAATATGCAGTACTGAGTCTTGTTGCTGCCGCCCAGGCCCTCAAGGATGGCGGTATTGACGGACTGGTAACGGCTCCGATACACAAAAAAAATACACAATCTGAAGCCTTCAATTTTACCGGCCATACCCCTTACCTCAAAAATCTTTTTGGCGTTCAGGATGTATTAATGCTGATGGTGGCGGATAATACGAGGGTAGCCCTGCTCACGGAACACGTATCTGTAAAAGACATTGCCGCACATATTACCCGTGCCAACCTGCTCAGTAAGCTCAGCCTGCTTGACCAGTCTTTGCGTAAAGATTTTAACATCGACAAACCGAGGATTGCCGTACTGGGGCTCAATCCGCATGCCGGTGATGAGGGACTTATTGGTAGTGAAGAAGAAGAAGTAATTAAACCAACCATTAAGGAAGCCCGGCAAAAAGGCATCTTCTGTTTCGGCACCTATAGCGCCGATGCCTTCTTTGCGCGCGGGCAGCATGAAAATGCAGATGCCGTACTGGCCATGTACCACGATCAGGGTCTTATTCCCTTCAAATCACTGGCATTAGGCGATGGCGTCAACTTCACCGCAGGCATCAGCGGTGTACGCACCAGCCCCGATCATGGTGTGGCATTCGACATTGCCGGTAAAAACCAGGCGGATGAATCTTCTTTCCGCTCGGCTGTATACCGCTGCATCGACATCATCCATGCACGCCGCGAATTTACCGAGCAACGCAGCAATCCCCTGCGTAAGCTCAGTAAAAGAATGGTGGCCAACTCGGTGGATGAAAATATTACAGACGTACCGGAATAATTATCCACTCCGGATGATACAAGCAAAAGCCCTTCACTTTAAACAGTGCGGGGCTTTTGCTTACCGGCATACTTTAAGTACCCTGGATTACCAGGTTGGCACCTCGCCCTCTTTTACCGGCCGTACATAACGATACGTATTCCGTATGATAAAGTCGGCACGTCCTTTAAACTGAACCTCTTTCTTTGTAATCAAAACCGTAGGCGTGACGGTGATGGTTTTCCGGATAAAGGCTTCCCGCTCATCATCCATACCCCACCGCTCTAAAACCACACGGTACGAACGTCCCTTCTGCTTTTGTTCAGCAACCTTCCAGTCGCTGCCATCATAACAGAACCGGCCATCAGGCAGCAGCATCACCGTATCGCGATTGTTTTCACAATGCTCAACAATATCTCCGGGTTCGGTATAACAAAAACGTTCTGTAGCAATATTCCCGCTAAAACTTATCAGGTTGTGTACCCGCATGGTCACTTCACGTGTACTGTCCTGGTAGTCGGTATACGTAAGGGTGCCGACCCACGCTCCTGCCATATGCTTGCTAAACATGGCAGCCACATTGGCGGGCTGTGCGGGTAAACAACCCGGCGCAGCCAGTAAAAGGATAAAAAAAAGATTGCGCATCATATTGTATTTAAGATTAAAATAATTGAACCTGGCATACCGCCTCAGCCATTACCGCTGTGTACCAGCCGCATTGCTGATGCTGCCATTGCCCTCAACCGAAGACCCGGCTGCGGCCATACCCTTGCCATAATTGATGACGTCTCCGTTACCCGTTCCATTGGCCCTGAAAGCATTATTTGTATTGATACGGGTATCCCCATTACCCATTGCTTTAATGGCAACAGTTTTCGCGGATAATAGCCGGGCATCAATCTCCCCGTTGCCGTTTTTAACGATATCTAATTCATCAACCGTTCCTTTGAGTAATGCCTGGCCATTGCCCATATTTTCCAACCGTAAATAACGTCCTGCAATACCATCAATCATCAGCCGGCTGTTGCCATTGTGCTGCAGCACACTAATCTCCGGCATCGTTATTTTTATACGAATACTGCTGTTTTCAACGTACAACCGGTTGTTTTCGTTTCCCCTGAGGCTGATCGAGAGTTTGCCGCTTTGGACTTGTAAGGCAAGCAGTTGATCAAGGTTGTCATCGATGGATACGGATATGGAAAAGGTCTTCCCCACTTCCACATCAATACGCCCATCCAGGTTATCCAGCGCCAGTTTGTCAAATCCTTTAAGCGGGTAAGTGCGGGTAATCAATACGCCCGACCCCCTGAGTGCAGGCATTTGTGCGAACACCACCTGTGTGCTGCAGATAATGGCGGCAAGTAAAATCGTCATCTTTTTCATTTGAATTGCTTTTGTGTGAATGATACCACAAAATTGCCGGGTTAACCTATGGATAACCGCCTCAAAAACCGGATTTACAAATAAAAGAAGGGCTCAAATCATAAATAGAACCAATGCCAGGAGCCCTGTCAGGACTGGTTTGTAAAATAAAAAGAGGCTGCCCCATTATTTTGAGACAACCTCACTACATATATTATGTATTGATCCTGATCAGGAAGCCCATTCCTCTGCCTGTACAACACCATTACTGAGCTCGGCAAATAAACCGGCAATGATTGCCCGGGCACGGTCCGGTACGGCGCTGATCGCCACCACTTCCGCCTCACCACCTTTACGCAGTTTAAGCTCGGCGCCGCCATTCTGCATTGATCTTTTGGATACCGTAATCCTCAGGGGGATACCAATGAGTTCGGCATCGGCAAACTTTACGCCCGCAGAAGCCGCTTTGCCATCACGGTCGTCGTACAATATTTCCACACCCGCTTCTTTCAATTGCAAGTACAGTGCATCGGCTTCAGCAGCAATCTCAGGCGTATCGGCTAATACTACGAGGATAACATGGTATGGCGCAACAGACACGGGCAGACAAAGCCCCTTATCATCCCGGTACTCCTCAGCCAGGCAACCGAGCATACGCCCCACACCGATACCGTAAGAACCCATAACAATCGGCTTACGTGTGCCATCCTCTGCAGTATAGACTGCTCCCGTAGCTTCTGTATACTTGGTACCCAACTGGAAAATATTACCCACCTCGATACCACGCACGGAATGCAGCCGGGATTGACCGGTGTTGTCATGCGGACTCAATGCCCCATCGTAAGCGCTGACTACATCAGCCACCACATCCGCAGTAAAATCGCGGCCATAACTCACATGTGCCAGGTGATAATCGGCTTCATTGGCGCCAGCAACCATATCCAGCGATGCAGCAACCATATCATCGGCAATAACCATACATTTACGCCTGTCAATCCCCACAGCAGAGGCAAATCCGGCTACCGCACCAATACCCGCAATTTCTTCAACCGTAGAAGCCCGGTACTTATCTGTTTTGATGATCTTTTCCATCTTCACGGTATTCACTTCCATATCCCCGCTGATCAATACCAACACCACTTTTTCCATATCCCCGAATGTAGCCGTATAGAAAACAGCCTTACAAAGTTCGCTTTCCGGCTTTTGCATAAACGCAGCCAGGTCAGCAATTGTTTTTACACCGGGGGTATGTATTTTTTCTACCGGTTGCGCTGCCAGTACGGGCACATCCTTTTTAAACGTAGCAATTTCTTTATTGGCCTTGTATTGTTTATCATCACTGATGAATATCGTATCCTCACCAATCGGGGTAATGTACATATACTCATGTGCCATACGCCCGCCCATCATACCCGTATCGCTCTGGATGGCCACCACGGGCAAACCTACCCGGGCAAATATGCGGAAATAACTGTTGTAATGAGCAATGTATTGCCTGATCATGCCTTCCACATCTTTATCAAGCGAATACGAGTCCTTCATGGTAAACTCCCTTACACGGATCAGGCCGCCACGTGCACGAGCCTCATCCCTGAACTTTGTATATACCTGATAAACTAATTTGGGCAATTGCTTGTAGCTGTCGATTTCGGTAACACAAAGATCAGCAATCACTTCTTCATGCGTCATCGCCAATACCATATCCCGGCCGGAACGATCCTGAAAACGCACCATCGACTCGTCAATTTCATACCAGCGGTTGGTCGTTTTCCAGATTTCAGCAGGATGCACTACGGGCATACAGATTTCATCACCGCCAATACGGTTCATTTCTTCCTTTAATACCTGTTCAATCTTTTTCAGGCTGCGCTGGCCAAAGTGGAGGTAAGAAAAAATACCCGAAGCCAACTGCCGGATATAACCGGCACGCATCAAAAAATTCTGCGACTGCACTTCCACGTCCTTATAATCCTGCTTGGACGACTTGAATAAGACCTGTGAAATCCTCATTTCCTGTTTTTGCCGCAAGATACTATAATAATGATACCCCTACGGAGGTAACGGGCAAAAAACAACCGGGATCTGCTGACCCCGGTTGTTGTATCAATAAAATGGCTGCCTGTAGCAGCAGTCTTTTACAGTTTGCTTACAATTTCTTCACTCATCGGCTCTACCTTACTGTCAAACTTTGCCACAAGATGTCCGTTTTCATCGATCAGGAACTTGGTGAAATTCCAGCGGATTTCGGCGTCCATAACGCCATTCTGGCTCTTGCTGGTCAGCCATTTGAAGATGGGGGCAATATCATCACCTTTTACAGACACTTTAGCCGCCATGGGAAAGGTAACGCCATAGTTCTTTGTACAGAAGGTTTTGATGTCCGGATTGGTGCCTGGTTCCTGCCCGCCAAAATTGTTGGCCGGAAAACCGATCACCACTACTTTACCGCCAAATTTATCGTATAAGGCCTGTAACCCTTTATACTGGGGAGTATACCCGCACTCCGAAGCGGTATTGACAATGAGTATTTTTTTCCCCTTATACGCAGAAAAATTAATAGTAGTGCCGTCTAACGCTTCTACTTTAAAATCATAAATGACAGCCGCCGCGGCAGGTGCAACTGGTGTTACTGTTGTCGTCATATTGGTGTTGTTGTTGGATTGTGCTGCGCAGGAGAGCAACACAGTACCCAGGATAATTGTTTTAAGCATAATTACTTTTTTGAATAAACAAAGATAATGGTATTTTGGTTGAAGGAGGGATTGGGTTATTTAAGTGTCAAAGACAGGCTTGGTTTAATATTAGCGCGCGCTATAAACTCCTGTAACCGCTTAAACCCCTGTACCGGATTCAGTATGGCCTGCCCCCTACTGCTGCTCATAACAACCCATATCCGGCAAGCCAACGTTGCGGTTCTTATCATCAAGATCTTTCAGAAAAGACGTGGCTGCTCCTTTGTTGACGCCCGGTGCCGCAGGGTTACTGACGCGGAAATTGTACCAGCGTTTATTCACATTAATACTGTCAAACCGGGGAGCCTGGTTTTTAACGACTGCCGTCAGTGTGGCATTGGCAGGATCGCTCAGCGCCTTGTAAAGACAGTTTTCAAACAATACCGCAAAAGCATTTGCACCCTGCCGGTTCACAACCACTTCATTGTCCACCAGCCCAAGCTCACCCCAGAAGATGCAGTTGCGGAATACCGCGTTGAGGCTGGCCGTTACCGTAGTCCCGTTTTGTGTTGCCGCATTTGTTGCGATGAGTACGGGATTTTTATGGTTCACATACAGGTTTGAATAGCTGGCTACCGTGCAATGGGTTAGCGTATAATTGCCCCCATAGATGAGGTTGACATTATTTCCGCAGTTGCTGATGAGGCTGTTATCGGCCTGCAGACTGCTGTTGACACAGCGTATCCCCGCATCATAAATATTATCCAGTACACACTGGCTCATGCGTACCTTAGGGTTGGCATTGACCGATGGCTTATCCACCACAATACCCTGGTAGGCATTCTTCACCACGGCGTATCGCAGTACATTGTCTTTACTCCTGCCCCGGAAATAAATACCCGGCCAGCCCGCGGGCAGATCGCGGTAATCGGGGTCAATACGGTCGCCTGCAAATACCACGCTGTCCGTTTTAGTACCATTTATGATTAATGTACCATCCACCAGTATGGGGGCATTGGCATGTGCATAAATGCGCGTACCCGGAAGAATAGTAAGTGTAGCCGTAGTATCAATCCGTACCCCATCAAGAATTACATAAGGAAGGGTTTTGTTCCAGGTGTTGTTCCCCGTCAGTACCACGCCACGGAGAAAGCGGGCATTCTGTCCATAGGCCTGTAATTGCACAAAGCGGGTATTCCCGTTAAAGCTTACCTGTATGCTGTCGCTTACCACAAAGGGGAGGTTGGCCGCGGAGGGATTGATGTTTACGGAAACAAAGACATAAATACTATCGTTCGCAGCAATTTCCAGGTCATTGGCTTCAGTAGTGGCGATACCGTCCACATTCATTTTATAGGCCGAAGCAGCCCCGCCCATCAGTTTTACCCGGTTGAGCTTAAGCCGCTGGTTATTCTCGTTGATGATTTTGAACGATTTTGTAACCGAGCCTGTACTGGCAAAAACAGTATCAAACTTCAGGCTGTCTGCACTAAACCGTAACCGCGCATCACCACTGGTGATAAGACTGTCTTTTTTGCAGGATGCTACCCAGCATAAGATAACAAGGGCAGACACAATAGATATGAGTTGCTTCATCGCAACAAATCTACAAAATTTTGGTCAGGACTGACATCGTTTCAGGCAATGGCCAGCGTGGCAATGCTCAGGCGTACACCCGGTATAGCCAGCAATACCTGTCCGCAGGCATCGAGTGTAGCGCCCGTGGTCACCACATCATCCACCAGCAACAGGTGCCTGTTTTCAAAAAGCGATGGTTCATTCACATAAAAACTACCGGCCACATTCGTCCAGCGGGCTGTACGGTGCTTGCGTGTCTGCGTTTCGGTTGCCCGTTTGCGGATGAGGTTGCCGGTACTGACGGGGATCAATGTCTTGCTGTGCATACCGGCACAAAGAATACCGGACTGGTTGTAACCCCGCCGGTATTCTTTGTCCGCAAAAAGTGGCAGGGGTACCAGGTAATCTATGGGCATCAGGCGTTCCGCCCCCAGCAGGGATTGCCCCATCAATTCCCCCAAAAAATGCCCGATAGCAGTATGGCCTTTGTACTTCAACTGGTGTACCAATTGCTGTACCAATCCGCCTTTGCTGAAATACAATTCACTGAAGGCGGCCTCCAGCGCTACACGGCCCGTAAAAAGTTTCTCCGCAGGATTACCGGGCAGACGGGCGAAATGGGTATGTGGCAGTTCATGCAGACAGGAGAGACAAAGCAGATTGTTTGCCGGTAAAAGATCGCTGCCGCAACCACAACAGGTATGCGGGTAAAAAAGGTGCAGGGCATCCCTGAACAGGCGGGTGATGAGTTTCATACATTACTGGTATTAATACGTTAAGGCAGGATGAAATTACAACATCAGTGAATAGCAACAAAACTGCTGTGCGCTTTCGCAAAAGCAACCCGGCCCGCTTCGATCACTTCCTCAGCCTTGTGAAAACCAAAACCACGGCACACATCCCTTGGCACCTGTACCAGCATACCGGGCTGGTATTTTTCGATCGTCAGTTGTATCAATCGCTGCTGGGTAAAATCGTACGAGGTATTCAACAAGTCGATGATACCCGACTGGGCCGGCTTGCCCCTTTTGTGTGGCTGATCCTGCGAGGCGCCACTCAGGCTTACTGCAACAACCAGCACATCGGCTTCCGGCAAAGCCAGGTTGAGGGGCAGGGGGTTCAGCACGGCTCCATCCACCAGTAGCCTGTCCTCCCACTGTACAGGGGTAAACATACCGGGTATGGCCGTGGAAGCGCGCAGGGCATCATATAATTTTCCGGAGGAAAAGTGTACCTCCTCATAGTTACCGATATCGGTGGCTACCGCCGTAAACGGTACCCGCATATCTTCAATATTGATATCGCCGGTAAAAGACTGTAATTTCTGATATACTTTTTGTCCTTTGACAAACCCCTTACGGGTGATGGTAAAATCGAAAAGGCGGAGTACAGATGTCCGGGTAAGTGCTAAAAGCCAGTTTTTGTAAGTGGTCAGGTGTCCCGCACAATACATGGCACCCACCACCGCCCCTATCGATGAACCTGTAACACGGGTGATGGTATAACCCGCTGCTTCGAGGCTTTCAATAACACCGATATGAGCCATGCCCCTTGCACCACCACTGCCGAGTACGAGATGCACCTTTTGTTTCATGCCGCGAAAAATACAATATTTTATCGGCTAAGCAAAGTGTTTGGGACTATCGGCAGCTAAAATAAGTATTGATATACCTCTTCCACTTTGCCCAAAGCAATGATCTCTATACCTGCTTTTGGCCGGCCCGTAATGGCTTTCTGGTTATACCGGCTGAGGATGATCTTTTCAAAACCAAGTTTTTCCGCTTCCGCAATGCGCTGCTCAATACGGTTAACCGCACGGATTTCGCCACTCAGCCCCACTTCACCCGCAAAGCAGATATGTTGTGACAGCGGTACATCTTCATAACTGCTCAGCAATGCACAAACCATAGCCAGGTCTATTGATGGGTCTTCAACTTTGAGCCCGCCCGCAATATTGACAAATACGTCTTTCATACCGAAATGAAATCCCCCCCTTTTTTCAAGTACGGCAAGCAGGAGCTGCAGGCGACGAAGGTCAAACCCGCTCACGGTACGCTGCGGAGTGCCATATACGCTCTGTGTAACCAGCGCCTGCACCTCTATCAGCAGGGGGCGCATACCCTCAATCGTTGCCGCTATGGCTATCCCACTCAGTGCATCCTCTTTCTGTGTGATCAGTATTTCAGAAGGATTGCTTACCGGACGCATACCCGTACCGGTCATTTCATAAATACCCAGTTCAGCCGTGGAGCCAAAACGGTTCTTTAATGTCCGGAGAATGCGGTAAGCATAATGACGGTCGCCCTCAAACTGCAATACCGTATCTACCATATGCTCCAGTATCTTAGGCCCCGCAATATTACCATCCTTGGTAATATGGCCGATCAGGAATACGGGGGTACCGGTTTCCTTGGCAAACCGCTGAAACTCTGCTGCACATTCCCTGATCTGCGATACACTGCCCGGCGATGATTCCACATAAGGAGATTGCAGGGTTTGTACTGAGTCAACAATCACAAGAGCAGGACGCAGTTTCTTGATTTCCTTAAAAAGGAGCTGGGTATTGGTTTCCGTAAGCAGGTAAAAATTTTCGTTGCTGATGTTCAGCCGGTCGGCACGCATCTTGATCTGTTGCTCGCTTTCTTCGCCGCTGATGTAAAGCGTGGTGATGCCGGTCAACAGTAAAGCATTCTGCAGAAAGAGGGTGGACTTTCCTATGCCCGGCTCGCCTGCTACCAGTACAAGACTACCCGGTACAATGCCGCCACCCAACACACGGTTAAACTCCGCATCAGGTGTAATGATCCTTGTTTCTTCACTACTGCTGACCTCGCTGAGTGAAATCGTTTTCAACCGGCCATTGCTGTATTCCTTCCATTCCGCTTCATTCTTTTTATCCGTTCCTTTCACCACCACTTCTTCCACAAAAGTATTCCACTCATTACACGAAGGGCATTTGCCTACCCATTTCGCACTTTCATGTCCGCAGGCCTGGCAAAAAAAACTTGTTTTTGTTTTACTCATTGTTCACAACATTGCAAACACGAAAGTAAGCAATCGTTATGGCGAATAAGAAATTGACCGGAACCGTAAAGACAGGTAATACTTAAACAAACAATACCGGAATAAAAAACATCAAATGAAGATGACAACAGCAGGATATCCGGGACTTTGTAAAAAGTAAAAGAGCCTGCTGAAAGCAGACCCTTTGTACTTACTAACCCATTAAATTCTACTGCTAAATTACAAATTGCGGCCACATAAAAAAATTAATTTTATGCGATGTGTATAAATCGCAAGATATAAACAACATAAAAGCAGTTGTGGTGAAATCACATCAACCATCTGATAATCAACGACTTATGAATCAAATCCGTAGATGCCATCATTGATTATCAAGTGATTACAGCAAAAAAAGATTGTAAAATATTTGGTTTATACTATAAACCACTTTATGTTTGTGACAAATTTACAAACATGTACAGGGGACTTATCGTTATAGCCATCTTATTAAGTTCAGCCTTACAGGCACAGGTTAAAGTTACCGGAAAGGTCGTTAACAATAAAAATAAAGCATTGCCCGGGGTAAGCATCAGTATCCGCAATTCGTATGACGGCGCTACCACCGACTCTCTCGGTAACTTTAGCTTTGAAACCACCGAAAAAGGCGAACAGGTGCTGGAAGCCACCAGTTCGGGTTACCGGTCGGTTGAGCAGAAAATTACCATTGCCAACAGCGCCATTACCCTTACCATCAGTATGAAAGAGCTGGTAACCGAGCTTAAAGCCGTGGTGATCACCGCCGGATCTTTCGAGGCCAGCGACAAAAAGAAGGCCACGGTACTCACCCCGCTCGATATTGTAACCACCGCCAGCGCCAATGCAGACATTACGGGAGCCCTCAAGACCCTGCCCGGTACCCAGCAGGTGGGCGAAAGTGAGGGTTTGTTTGTTCGTGGCGGCACCGCTACAGAAAGTAAAATTTTTATTGACGGAGCACTGGTGAATAACTTCTTTTACAGCAGTACCCCGGGTATTGCCACCCGGGGGCGCTTCAACCCCTTTCTCTTCAAAGGTACCATATTCAGCGCGGGTGGGTACTCCGCACTCTATGGTCAGGCCCTGTCTTCTGCACTTATCCTCGAAAGCAAGGATCTGCCCGAACAGAGTTCTGCCGACTTCGGTGCTTCGGTAGTGGGTTTGGGAGGCGGTATCCAGAAACTGGCTAAAAACAAACGCTCATCCTGGGGGTTTTCTTACAACTATACCGATCTGCACCTCGCATTTGCTGTCATCAAACAAAAACAGGATTTCTTTCAACTGCCCGTTTTTCACCAGTTGGATGCTAATTTCAGGATCAAAACCAAAAACGGGGGCTTTGTGAAGTATTACGGCTATTTCGCCACCAACAAGGTCGGTTTCCGTAATCGGGACATTGACTCTGCCGTATTGAAAAATGCCTTTGACCTCAGCAACACCAATATGTACCACAACCTGAGCTGGAAAGAAAGGTTAAAAAATGGCTGGGGCATCACCCTGTCGGCCAGTATGGGTACCAATAAAGATGATATTGCCAATAATGTACAGGATGCGGCAAATAAACCCACACTCATTACCAGCCCTGTCTTTTACGCCTTCAAAAACTTCAGCCTGGCCAACAGGGCACTCTATGCACAAGGCCGTGTGGTGGTGGAAAAGAAACTTAAAGGCCTCAGTGCTGTCCGGTTTGGTGCCGACCATTTCTACAGTGAAGAAAAGATCACCTATACCCTCTATAATGGCAACCGCTATGGTGAAAGCATAAAAGATAACCTGAGCGCCCTGTTTGGCGAAACAGATGTGTACCTCACCAATGATATTGCCGCCAAGATCGGTGCCCGTCTTGAGCACTCCGCCTTAATGAACCGGTGGAACATTGCCCCGCGTGCATCATTAGCGTATAAATTTGCCGATAACAGCCAGGCTTCCTTTGCCTATGGCATATTTTACCAGAACCCGGAAAGGCGTTACCTGCCCACCAGCAACGCAAACCTCGATTTCTCCAAGGCTGCCCATTACATCCTGCAATACCAGAAAAATGGTAAGGGAACCATTTTCCGTACCGAACTCTTTTACAAAGACTATGCGGCGCTGTATAAAACTGCGCCGGATGTTAATCGTCGTGAGGTAGCAACCAATACAAACGGCAGTGGCTATGCAAAGGGCTTTGAGTTGTTCTGGCGCGACCGTAAAACGATCAGGGATGTGGACTACTGGATCTCTTATTCTTTCTTAGACACCAAAAGAGATTTCCTGAACTTCCCGAAGGCAATCGAACCCAATTTTGCAGCAGCACACACGGCCAATTTTGTAGTGAAAAAATTTGTATTGCCCTGGAAGACACAATTCAACGCCAATTACAGTTTTGCTACAGGCCGGCCGTACTACAGGATCGCTTACAACAACACACTCGGCAAATATGAGGTGACCGATGCAGGAAGAACGATCAACTTCAACAGCCTCAGCTTCAGCGTAAACTACCTCCCGACCATTGGTAAAAAGAATGCAAAAACATTTGCCGTATGGGTACTGGGCATCAACAATGTACTGGGGCAAAATCAGGTGTTCTCTTACAACTACTCTTCAGATGGCAGGAGAAAAGAAGCCGTAACACCCCCCAGCAAACGCTTTGTTTTTATCGGCTGCTTCCTGAGTTTTGGCATCGACCGTACGCAGGATGCCATCAACAATAACTTATAAATATAATCATTCATCACCCCGTAAAGGGATAAAAACTACAACCATGTCGCACAACAACTATCAGACAGTACCGGAAGGGAAAGATCCGGTGCTTTGGGAAATTGCCCGGAAAAGGGCCTCCTTCAGGTCGCACCTGGTTTCTTACCTGATTGTCAATGCCTTTCTCTGGGCCATCTGGTTTTTTACCCACCAGCACTACTACAGCAATGACTTTGATTACCTGCCCTGGCCGGTATGGCCAATGCTGGGCTGGGGTGTTGGTTTGGCCTTTCATTATGCCAGTGCCTATATCTTTCCCGGGGTCAACCTTGTGGAAAACGAATACGAAAAACTCAAACGGCGCCAGACCGGCGATACCAAAGCAGTATAACATTTATCATCTATTCATACAAAAAAATAAACAACAATGAAAAGGATAATCTTCTCCCTTGCCTGTCTCATCACTACCCTTACCGCTGCTGCACAGAGCGAAAAGTACCAGAAAGCCATGGGAGCGAACCTGGCTAAATTTGAACTTTCTAAAACAGCCGCCGACTACCAGGCCCTATCAGCCAGTTTTGAACGCATTGCCAGTACCGAAAAAACACAGTGGCTGCCGTATTATTATGCCGCACACGCCACCATCATTTATGGTTTTACCAACAATAAACCCGCAGAGAATGATGGTATTGCCGATAAGGCTGAGCAGTTGCTGAATGCAGCCGACTCACTCGAAAAAAACAACTCAGAAATTTCCTGCCTCCGCAGTATGGTTGCCACCCTGCGCATGATGGTAAACCCCATGCAGCGGTACATGCAGTTTCTGCCCGTAGTAGAAAAAGCGCTCGCAATGGCACAGCAGCAGGATCCCACCAACCCCCGTCCCGATTTCATCAAAGGACAAAACCTCCGGAATACGCCCGAGCAGTTTGGCGGCGGCTGCAAAACAGCCAAACCAATGGTTGAAAAAGCAATAACACTTTTCGATACCTTTAAACCTGCCTCCCCCCTGCATCCCAACTGGGGTAAGGCACAGGCGCAGGAGATGCTCGCCGGTTGCAAATAAACCAACCTGAAGCAGGTGATGCACGGGCGTCACCTGCTTTTCAACAGCAAACATTATGCAGGAAAATAATTTTTCGGCTACACAAAGCCTCCGGGTCATCGAAGGGATGATTCACCAGGCACGCAACCGTTTCAGTGAAGATGGTATTTTGTATTTACTGTGGGGATGGGTAATCCTTTTTTGCAGTACAGGCCATTTCTTCCTGCTGCATTTTGGTATTGGCGCACATCCCGAAATCATCTGGATGACCACCTGGGCAGCCTTTGTTTACCAGATCATTTACCTGTCGCGAAAAAAGAAAAAAGTACGCGTGGTTACCTATACCGATGAAATCAGGCGCTATGTATGGGTAAGCTTTGCTTTTATGATGATGGCCATGGGCTTCCTGCTCAGCAAAAATAATTTGTGGGATAAAATGTATCCGGCCTTCCTCGTACTCTATGGTATGCCCACTTTTCTCTCCGGCGTCATCCTGCGTTTTACCCCGCTGAAAGCCGGCGGTATAGCCTGCTGGCTATTATCTGCAGCAGCCGGTTTTGTAACGCTCGAATACCAGTTGCTGGTACTCGGGCTTGCGGTAATACTCGCCTGGATCATACCCGGATACCTGTTACGGGCAAAACATAAAAAACAAGAACCAAACATTACCTGATATGCCTGAAGATAAACAAATGTCGGAGCAGGAAAGCCTGCAACTCATCAGCCGGATGCTCAACAGGGCCAAAAATAGTTTTCACGATACGGGTATTGGCCCGATGCTCTGGGGCTCGGTGATTGCCCTGTGCAGCCTCGTTACCTGGGGACGGATTACCTGGGGCTGGAAACTCCCCTTTGACATATGGCTCCTGACCCTGATTGCCATCATACCACAGATATGGATCACCATTTATGAAAAGCGGATGCGCCGGGCCCGCAGTTACGACGACCGGGTGATTGATTATATCTGGCTCTGCTTTGGCATTTCCATCTTCCTCATGTCGCACATCAATATTGTGGTAATGAATCAGCTTAATGAAGTGTTCCGCTTTTACAAAAACACAACAGGTACCTGGCCCTATTACCAGCTCAGCGGCTTTACCCATTCCATCATGCTGCTGCTCTATGGTATCCCCACGGTAACTACCGGTGCCATCATGCGCTTCAAACCCATGCTCTGGGGTGGCATTGTCTGCTGGCTCTGCTGTATCGCCAGTGTATATACCCATATGGATACAGATATGCTGCTCACAGCTTTTGCGGCAGTGGCGATGTGGCTGGTACCCGGTATCATTTTGTGGAGAAAATACCAAAAAAAGAAAGCCGCGAATGTTTAAAGACCTTGATCCTATATTACATTCACAACTGCGTCTCGCCGTAGTCAGTCTGCTCATTGGTGTGCAGGAGGCAGAGTTTACCTTTATACGTGAAAAAACAGGATCCACTGCGGGCAACCTCAGCGTACAGATCAACAAACTCAAAGACGCCGGTTATGTTGATGTAGCCAAACAGTTTAAAGACAATTATCCCCTCACCACCTGCAGGATCACCACAAAAGGCATCGATGCCTTTGAACAGTATGTAAAAGCCCTGCAGAGTTATATGAATCCGGATAGCAAGATATGAGCCGCAGGGATCCAAGAGGCAGGATTATAAGATAAAAGACTGCCCGCTCCTGCTGCTTGCTGCTTACCCTCTTACTACTATAATAAAAGCCATCCCTTGCGGAACAGCTTTTACAGTTATTGAAAATCCTGGCCTTTTGATAACATATACTCCTCAACCCCGCGGCTGAATACCACGTACCGGTTCTTCCTGCTACTTCTTATCGGGCTACTATTCCTGATGTGAGAGACAAGACACAAGATGCAGGACAATCCAGACTCAGTACTAACTACTGAGTACTACTCCATACCTTTTCTATTGCTTCACAAACCTTACCGTTGCCGAACGGCGGCCACCGGCAAATACCGTCACCTGGTAAGTACCTGCTGCAAGACGACCCGTATTAAGCGCAACGGCATTGCTGCCTATTGCAAGACCGACCTTCTGCTGCTGCAGTATTTTACCGGCAATATCGGTTACCAGTACATCTACCGGAGTATTGGATGCCGCAGTGATGTTGAGCGTAGCCCTGTCGCCACTCACCACCGAGGGAATAATATTAACCACATCAAAGCCGCTTTCCTTATTCAGCAAGGCTACCACGTTGCTGTAGCTTTGTTTGCCATCCGCATCGGTCATACCCAGGCGGTAATAATTCAGTCCGGCTGCGGGTTGGGCATCCGTCTGGCTGAAGGGCTGGAGGCATTGCAGTTGCGTGGCACTGAAAGCTCCGATAGAAACAAACTGCCGTCCGTCAACGCTGCGCTCAAGGCTGAAGCGTACAGCAGTGGACAAACAGGTTACCTTCCAGTGCAGTAAGTGCGCATTGCCCTGTTTGTTGCCCTTGAAATATTCTAAGGTAACCGGTATGGGTGCGCTTTTTTTGCTGGTGAGGTAGAAGCCCGAGAACCCTGCTACCGGGAAACGAACCTCCCACCAGTTTCTCGCCGCATTCCAGGTAACCGTAACACCCGCAGTAGCCGTGGTGAAATCGGTAAAAGTACCCGCCGAATAGCTGCCCGGCCTGGTGCCTGTGCCATGAAACTGGCGCAGGATCAGGTTGGCAATACCCGTTGCATCAGACGGACCGGCGGGCAGCAGGGTATGCCCGCTGTCGGCCGCCCGCAGGTTGAATTTATCCATCTCCGACTGGAGGAAATAGAGGGTGATGGTTGCCGTAGCCGTAGCCGCATTCACCTGTGGTTCAATATCATAATTTCTTGCAGCATAGAGATTCGCCGTACCTTTTTTGGTAGCGCCCGTATCCACCCTCACACAAGTATTCACCACATTGCTGACAGGACTCGCACCCGAAGGCAGTATCGATGCAATGAGGTTACAGTTGTTATTACGGTAATCGGTTCCCGTTGCTGAAACACTATTGTTCAGGCAAACCGCAGCACCACCCGCTACCGGGGTGCCGGCCAGGGTGAAAGAAGCCGGGTCAACCGTGATCGTTGCAGTGGTACTGCCAGTAGCCCCGGAGACGGTATTGGTGGCATTGATGGTATAAACTGTCGTTGTCAACGGACTGGCTACAACAGCAGCACCGGATGTGGTATTGAGCCCGGTTGGCGGCGACCAGGAGAAAGTAATCACATCGGGGGTAAAACGATAGCCATTGGTAAAACCCGTAGGCACCCAATTGGTGGTATTATTGCGGCCGGTTACGGTATTTGCCACCGTTCCGGCAGCATTTTCCACCCCCTGTGCTTTCGCAAGCGTGGTATTGGTAAACGCATTTGTATGGATCTCAACAATATTGCTGCTCTCCTTCAGCACCACCTGAAAACTGACACTGCCGCCACCCGTGCGAAACAGCACATTGGTATAACTGATCACAAAAGAACGGTTGGGTGCAACGCCATCTTCAAAATATTCCAGACTGCCGCCACTGGCACCACGAAGGTCAAGATCGGCTGTGAGGCCATGGATAACATTGTTGGGAGCAGTGGCATTGGGCAGGGTAAAGCCCATACCGGTAGTAGTACCCGCCGAACTGCCCATACTGATCCAGCCATTGGAAGATATACAGACATTGGTGTAAGCCGTACCAAAAAACCGGAAACTGAAAGGAAGGGTAATCGCATCCCAACGGCAATCGTCAAGCGTAGAACCCGCAGATGCTGTTGTCATAAATACACCGGCATCGGCCAGCATATTGATGCCCTGGTTGGGTGCCAGGGTATTGGGAATGGCAGAGATGGTATAACCAACCGGAGAAGCCGAAGCGCTGATGGCTGTTCCGCTGCCGGCACAAACAGTAGGGGTATTCGCAAACGCAGTCACCGTAAGCTGGGCATAGCCCGGAAAGCTCAGCAGGAGCGCAATACAAAGGGGAAAGTAGATTTTCTTCACAACACTATTGAATTTGAACTGGTATTAACGCCCGGACGATCTTTTTATTGTCGGCCGCCGGATAAGAACAGTGAATTAAGCAGTGTTTTTCTCCTTTTTCAGCGTTTATCCCCGGTCATGCTGTACCTTTGCCGGGTATATGTCTCCAATCGTTTCCGTCAGCCATTTATCCAAAAAATTCCCGGGTCTTACCGCTGTTGACGACCTGTCGTTTACCGTGATGCCCGGCGATGTATATGGCTTTCTGGGGCAAAACGGGGCAGGTAAATCCACCACCATGCGGATGCTCCTGACGCTGATCCGCAGCAGCGGGGGCAGCATCCATATTTTTGATAAGGAGCTTGCAGCCAACCGGCACGATATCCTCCGCCGCGTAGGTGCCGTCATCGAAAAGCCCGATCTCTACAAATACCTCACCGCCTGGCAGAACCTGGCCATCTTTGCGCGTATGAGCGGCATCCGGCCAGCCAAAACACTGCTGATGAACCAGTTGCAGTTGGTAGGCCTGGCAGACCGGGCGCATGACAAGGTCAAAAACTTCAGCCAGGGCATGAAGCAACGCCTCGGTATCGCCGTAGCACTGGTACACGATCCTTCTTTAATTATACTTGATGAACCTACCAATGGGCTCGATCCGCAGGGGATTGCCGAAATGCGGCAGCTCATCCTCCGCCTGAGCAACGAAATGGGTAAAACCGTTATCGTATCCTCCCACCTGCTGGGCGAGATTGAACTGATGGCCAACCGCATGCTCATCATCAATAAGGGCCGTAAAGTAGTGGAGGGCCATGTAGCCGAACTGCTCGACCCGGCCAGGACCATTGTACAGGTGGATACGCCCGATACCGCAGCAGCCCTGCGCGTGATCGGCGATAGTGCCTGGGCAGCAAGACTTAAAAGCAGTACACCCCTCATCCGCATCGAAATGCACCGCAACGAGATACCTGCATTGGCCGGAATACTGGTAAACGCGGGCATATCCCTGCAGGGCCTGGTACCCAAACATTCGCTTGAAGAATATTTTTTATCGCTCACAACAATACCCGGACAGCATGTGGCAACTTTTGCAGATTGAATTGTTTAAAATATCGCGGCGCCCGCGCACCTATATCGCATTTGCCGTCATTACCGCACTCTGTCTCGTTTTTCAGTTTGCCTTTAAAATGGATGGCGAGAGCTACCTCAAGCTGATGCTGCAAAATGTGGACCTCGACTTTGACCTCGACAAGAAGAAAGTGATCAACGGGTACTTTATGTGTTACATCATCCTCAACACACTCCTGGTACAGGTGCCCATACTCGTTGCCCTTATTGCCGGAGATTCCATTTCCGGCGAGGCCAATATGGGCACCTTGCGCCTCCTGCTCACCAAACCCTTCAGCCGCACCCAACTCATCCTCGCCAAATTTATTGCCGCCGTCATCTTTACCACCATGCTCCTGCTCTGGATGGCCGTAAGTGCCTTAGTGCTCAGCATGCTCATCTTCGGGGTGGACGATATGATGATTTTCCGGGTAAAGGGCGATGCCTCACAGATCCTCCTCATCCAGCAGGATGATGTAGTCTGGCGCTATGTTGCGGCCTTTGGCTTTGCCACCGTGGCGCTTACCGTTATAGCAGCACTTGCCCTGCTCCTGTCGGTATTTGCCGAAAACTCCATCGGCCCCATCGTTGCCTCCGTATGTATCGTTATCGTATGTACCGTCATTTCCAACATCAACGTACCCATTATCGATAAAAACATAAAGCCCTGGCTCTTTACCTCCGATCTTGTGGGATGGAAGGGCTTCTTTTACATTAAGGTGGATGAAGAGGGGGTACCCATCAGGGGCAGTCTCGAAAACTGGCCCGCCATACGCAACAGCCTCTTCAAGCTCCTCGCCAATATCGGGGTGCTGCTGGGCACCGCTATATGGGTATT
The DNA here is from genome assembly GCA_013298665.1 of Chitinophagales bacterium. Taxonomy (GTDB): domain Bacteria; phylum Bacteroidota; class Bacteroidia; order Chitinophagales; family Chitinophagaceae; genus Ferruginibacter. The sequence goes on along the minus strand of JAAFIK010000006.1, from coordinate 7,035 downwards.
CCGGAAAAAAGACGTATTGAGTTAAAAACAAAAGGATATGAAACAGATGATATTTTCCCTGCTGGCGCTTGCAGGTGCCAGCAACGCACAGGCACAGGATGTAACCGCACTGGTACAAAAAGTAAAAGCAAAGATCGACCTCGTAAACGACTATGAAGCAGCCGGACAGATGAAGACCAATGTCAGCTTTCTGAAAGTGCCGGTATCCACCATCAAAGTGTATTACAAAAAGCCCAATAAACTCAAAATCAAAAGCGAAAAAGGGATATCCTTTGTACCCAGGGGCGCCGTAAGCATCAATGTGGGGGCATTACTCAATACAACTGCTTACACTGTACTGGATGCGGGTATGGATAAGATAGACGGCAAACCGGTAAAAGTGGTAAAACTGCTGCCGGTAGATGACAATGCCGAGGTCATCCTCTCCACCCTCTATATCGACGAAACCAACCTCATCATCCGGAAATCAAAAACCACTACCAAAACCAATGGCAGCTACCAGTTGGAGATGACCTATGGTAAGTATATCCCCTATGGCCTGCCCGACAAAGTGGTGTTCTCCTTCAACACGCGCGATTATAAACTGCCCAAGGGCGTAACCTTCGACTTTGACGATGGCACCAGCAACAACACCCCCGCGGCCGATAAAAACAAACAGGGGCGTGCAGAAATCAGCTTCAGCAGCTATACCATCAACAAAGGTGTTAACGACAGCGTGTTTCAATAGGCCATAAAAAAGCCACGCCTGCGGCGTGGCAGATGATCCCTTGCTGGTATTGTCGCTGTATAATCAGGCAGGTGCGTTACTTACCTATTTGTCTGCTGCCGGTGCACCCGCAGCTACCGTTTAGCATTCTCCCCCGCTTTTAAAGCAACATAGCCCGTATTGCTGATGCCCAGCAGGGCAAGCAGGTAATTGCTGTCTGCCGTAAAGTCAGGAAGTACTTTACCATGCTCCCCAACAAATTTTGACACATACAATACCCCGATGACGATGTTAAAAACCAATGTCTGAAAACGGTGGATGCTGATATTGTCTTCCTGGTCGCTCAGGATATCGGTAAAAAAATCCTTACCCGGAAACCTGTCCTGGTGCCGGGTATTGGCACTCACCACACCCGTGGCCCTGCCTTGGTCACGCTTGATGTCGTTGGTGTCAATCATAGCAGCCGAAGTGGTAGTACCCAAAGAAATACCCAGCAGCATCAAATCAGTGCTGTTGAGCTTTGGCAGGTCGCCCGTAATTATGGCGTTAAAGATAAAACAACTCAAGATGATCAGCGTCCAGAACAGGAGCTGTGTCCGGCCAAAACTGTAGGGCTTTGGCTCTGGGGGCTTAATAACACTGATATCTCTGATGATGTTTGTCGTAATCGCGAGGCGGATGGCGATAAAGGCAAACAAGGCTACAAGCGCATACGCAAGCGCCAGTTTGTAAGTACTGTCCATGATGTATTGATTTAGGTGATGAAAGAATATACATTATATAACGGTTCACATAAGGTGGGTAATATTTAACCAACAGCGCCCTGCGGGTCAGAACTTGTAATTGGTGGTCAGCGAATGGTTATTCGTTTCTCCCACCTGCCGGGTGGCCCGCGTATCGCCACTGTACCAGGTATAATAAACAGCCACCTTCTTTTTGGCAATAAACCCTACCGTCCAGGTATTGAAGTTGAACCTTTTGCGTTCCGAGCTGCCCACAAAACCCATATTGTCGTAAAAAGTACTGTTGCCCCAGGCCATCATCCCCTTCCAGCAAAGCAGAAAAGTGAAATTCTCCTCGAGCGTATTGATCTTGAGTTGTGCTTCGGCATTCAGTTGGGTATGGTGCGCAAAGCGCTGTACCGTCGTGTCTTCCCGGGGTATGTCTATCGCAAAGCGCGGGGTGGCAAAAAGCTTCAGGTCCGCATATTTTCTGATCTGCAGGTGGAGCAGCGGATAGCTGAAATTGAGCTGCGCAATACCCCCGCCGCTGCGGAACTTATCGATAAATGATTTCTTCTCCCACACCGAATCAGAAGCCTTGGTGCTTTTTGCCGAATCCTTTTTAGCAGGTGCGGCAAACATCAACCCGAGCGATACCCGCACCGGTCCGATATAATCATGCATCACTTCCGAATAAACGGCAATACGTTTGCTTTGCGTGAGGTAGTTGAGGTAGGCATGCTCAAGCGAGAAAATACCCTCCTTACTGCTTACCGCTGCAACCCTTTTTTCTTCCGTTGCAATCTCCTTTGCTAAGGCAGCTTTCTTTTCGTTAAAAACAGCGATCCTTTTGTCAATAGGGGTGTCGAATGCCTTATCCCCCGTTTTTGTTTTTGTCAGTTCCGCAATAAGCGTATCAATAAGTTTTACCTCCTTCTTCAATGAATCCACCGTAGAATCCCGCTCGGGTGTTTCCACATCAAAAAAAGCCTTAGCCTCTGCTGTTGTTCCCGGAAAGCGTTCGGTTGTAATGTTGCAGAGTTTCTTTTGATCACCGGCTTTTTCGATAAGGTTTCCCTTTGCATCTTTTTTCTCCTTACCTGCTTTAACCGTTTTAGTGATCCCGGTAGTTTTAAACTCGGTATAACTGTACCACTGCGCCCGCAGGCCATTGGTTAGAAAGCATGCCGATAAAAAAAGTATTGCGCTGATTGTCTTGTTGTTCATGCGTTGAAGATTAAAGGTTATGAATAAAAGTGATGCTTGGCGCGTAGAAATAATCGCCGCCCTTAAGCGTAACAAAGCCCTTGATATTACAACGGTGCTGCCGTATGTCCTCATCCCATTTTACAGGATATTGTTGCTGCCGCCGGTTATTGCCCTGGCCGATGATGGGATCGATCGCTACCCTTTTGTTGATGCCGAGTCCCGTTAAATCGCCCTTATTCGCCCACATGCCCTGGATCAGCTCAAACTGCCCTTGAATACTCTTTTGAAAACACATAAAAAGCAGTCCCACCTTCCCATCGGGATGCCAGTTCAGGTCGCCATTACGCCCCGCCTCATCATAAGGCATACCCCGGCGTACAATACGCGCATTAACAGTTCCGTCAATGGTTACCCGTGGATTTACCGCGCGTATATGCGCATGGTAGGGACAGCGGCTGCCCTCCTTGTCGGTAGCATAGTCAAAATCATTCTGCAATTCAGCTTCGTCCTTAATCCCCTGCTCTTCTGCATGACGGGTCACCAGCGTACCATCCTCAAAACGCCCCACCGCAAGGGCACCCCCTCTTTCACCAAGCCCGAGCCCCTCCTCCGCATCTTTAAACCCCTTTACATCCTGCGCCAGTTTGCGGAAGACAAAGTAGCTCGCGAAAGCATCCCCGGTACCGGTAACAAGCGGGTCGCTGAACAGGCAAACATCTAAGGGGTGCATATTGTCATCCCATACTTTAGCCACAACCGTATCGTGCTCCACCAGCCGGGGCTGGCTTACCCCATCAGCATAACCAAAATGCTCAATACCAATACCGTGTTCATTATGGAGTACCTCCCCCCGTTGCTTGTGTACAACAGCAACACCGGGCGGCAAACCGGCGATGAGCGTATTCACCTCAACATTCAGTTTTTCCAGGTCGCTGCACGCCACCAGCAGCATGGCGCTGATGTCCTGCGCCGGTGATCGGGAAAACTCCCACTTTTCCGGATCGGGGTCGCTCAATACCCTTTTGCTCGTCTTCATACCATCAATAAAGGACTTTTCAAAACCGCCGAGCTGAAAACCCAATTGTACAAGACCCGTAGCCGTAAAATAAACGGTGCGGAGGCTTTTGCCAGACAGATCATCCAGCTCCTCCGCTTCCGCTTGCCCAAAGGGCATCCCCTTAGTGTTGGACAGTTTCAGGAGTTCTTTAAAACGCCGGGTATCTTCCAATTGCGTAAACGCATCAGTAATATTCAGCAGCTTCAGCCATTCCCTTATTCCGGCGCGATGTACAGCATCAAACTGCAGAAAAAGGTGAACGGCATAATCGCGGCCATGGCTTTTCAGGATATTGGCCTGTAACTGTTGGGCCTGTGCATCGGTAAGTGGGGCAGCAATGGGCATGTTGGGTTGGTTTTAAGTGTGTAATAAAATTGTTGCTGCAAAACTGTACAATTGCTCCTGCAGGCCACAGCGTGAAAGCACGGATTTTGCATAGGGTGAAAACACGGTATGCACAAAAAAACCTGCCCGGGGGCAGGTTCGTGTTATAATCAACACAGCCTGTAGTGTCATAAATTCTTGCGGGGGCAAATGACTACCGCAGTTGGATCCTTAAGCCGGACAAAGCGTATCCATCAGCGTCATAAAGGTTTTGATGGCCGTTTTCCATTTGGCCGGTATCAGCGGCAGGGTTGATGCCAGGGCTAAAAACGGACGCACCACCTGGTAGATGCTGCATATTTTCTTCAACACATCGCCAGGTTTTGCCGCCGCACTGGCAGCCGAAAAATGTTTTTGACCTCCGGCTGCATAAGGTGTAAGATCAGCCTTTTCAAAATGTGCGTTCACCGATTCGAACGTAGGTTTTTTGTTGCTCATGTTGGTAAAATTTAAGTTGTTAAAACCCGGATTATTCCTCAGGAATCGTTACGAGAGACGAAAATCCAATAAAGACAGGCGTTCCCGCAAGAATTTTCTTTGAAAACGCAGCCAACCTGCGATGAGAAGAAAATTCGGGGAAACGCATGTGTTTGAAGGAGTTTCGGTTCGTAGTAGATATCATAATGAATAATCCGGTTTAAATGGTTATTGTACTGCTTTTCTTTTGGTTGGTGCCTGGTATGCTGCTGAGGATTTCCGGGTTACGCCACGCAAAGGCGAAGCCATAAAGATAGCGCAGGCCATACGGCGATAAAAGCGTATTTGAACGGTATTTGCGCAGGTATAAACACGGTATCTGCGGCAGTAATCACGGTAATCGCTCCCCGCTATTGTTGAAACACAAAAGGGCTGCTATGTTTGGGTTCAATTATTTTTTAACCAATAAAATTTTAAATTATGGCAAACGCAAGTTTTATCTTCAACTTTGAAGAGTATGCCCGGGTAACTGCTCCCAGAGCAGCCAATCCACTTCTATTTGCATTTAACCAGGACGAATTCGAGCCATTGATCAGTGGCTTTGCTGGCCCGAGACTGGTGCTGTCGCTGACGGGCTTCCCGGATCCTGAGACGGGCAGGAATGTAACCTACATCTGCGCACAGGCCTTCCGGCCGGACAATACACTTTTTGAGCCTATCCGCCCGGTTGCCGCCTGTCCTGATCCCCCCGGGTGGAAAGGATTGGCCGCAATACAAAAAATTGACCACGAAGACCTGAGATATGCGTCAAAGTTTTCCATCAGCACAGGGCTGCTTAAGAAATACGTATCCCTGAATATGTATCGCAGAACATTACTCAGCCCAAGGGAGGTCTCCGTAGAATTCAGCTCCAGAATAATAGCAGGGCCTGCACCATCTACCCAACATTTTGTATCTTTCGTTATGAGGGACGCAACGGGCATGCCCATTCCCCCTGATCCAATGGATCCGCCATTGGAAGCCCTTCCGCTTTAAAGTATGATCTATGACAATAGTGAAAATGATCTTTTCAGTTTTAGATGTCGTTGGCCCCTTACTTGGCCTCCTGTACTGCCTGTTGCAGCAAGGAGAAAAAGTAAGGGGCTTTTATTTTTTATCCGGCTTTCTCGCCGTACAGGTGCTTTTTAACGGACTCGCCAAAGTATGGATGCACCTGTTTCCCGGCAATAATATTTTCCTCTATAAATCCAACGCCGCACTATCCTTTCTTTTGCTGTCCGCGTGGTTTTTACAACAATTAAAACCCCTTATTGCCGCCCGGCGCTACCAGCTTTACCGCATGGCCACCATGGTTGCCATGGGCATACTGGTCGTATTGATCCTTGCCGAAGACAGAAGCGGACTCAACAGCCTCAGCTTCTCCCTCATGGCACTTGCCATCTGCTTTTTTTGTCTCCGGTATTTTGCGCAGGCCATCCAGCAACCCGCTGCACAGGATAGCGACCGCAGGGTACTGCTCCCGGTTACGGCCAGTCTTTTTTTGTACTACAGTGTATGCTTTTTTATTTTTATCCTGTACAAGCCGTTGAGTAAAACACTTGACGGCAAGGCGGGTAATCTCTGGCTTTTCCACAACCTTATCCTCTTCATCGCCGCAATACTGCTGGCATTTTTCAGTAAACCCCGCCGCCCATGGAACCCGTCCTCACCATCCTGCTCATAAGCCTCTTTGTATTGCTGCTCAACCTGTTTATTTTCCGCTTTGTTGTACTCAGCCAGCAACGGCAGCGGCAGCATGCCGAAGAAAAGGCAAGGATAGAAACGCAGTTCCAGCAGGAACTCCTGCGTACCCAGCTCGAAATACAGGAACAAACCCTCCGCAGCGTAAGCCAGGAAATACACGACAATGTGGGACAAACCCTCAGCCTTGTAAAGCTCAACCTGTTTACCCTCTACGATGGCGACCCCCCGAAGCCGGAAGAAAAAATTGCCGCCAGCAAGACCCAGCTTACCCGCGCCATGGAAGACCTGCGTCAACTGAGCCGAAGCCTACACGGCGATAAGCTTACCGATATCGGCATTGCCGCAGCCCTGCGCAACGAGTTGGACATGCTCGAAAAAACCGGGCTGTACCAAACCCGCCTCAGCAGCACCGGTATTGCCGCTCCGCTCAACCCGCAAAAAGAAGTGGTGCTTTTCCGTATGGCGCAGGAAGCCCTGCACAATGCCGTCAGACATGCCGCAGCCAAAACCATAAGCATAACGCTGGCCTACAGTCCCGGCCAACTGGTGCTTACCCTTACCGATGATGGTAAGGGGTTCAGTACCGCGGGCTTAAACCTCAGCCAAACGGGTATCGGTCTCAAAACCATGGCCAACCGGGCAGCGCTGATCGGTGCCGCCATCGATTTTGATACCGCACCCGGAAAAGGTTGTACCATACGGGTAAAGTTGCCGCTGCAAGATAATGGTATGTAGCCAGGGGTATGAGCAATATAATATATCACCCCGTCTGCATTGCGCTGGATAGGGGGTGAAAA
>JAAFIK010000059.1 GCA_013298665.1 Chitinophagales bacterium | reverse complement strand
CAATTGAAAATAGCTGTACAGGCATGATCCGGCTGTAATCGGTAATGCCAAGTGCAGCCAGGCTATCCCTGGTACTGTCGGCTACGACGATCGGGTTTGGATTGCCCAGCAGTTGCGTGGCAATGATACCGCCAAGCAATATACCGGCTGCAAAAAATAAATTCCAGCTTTCTTTTTTCCAGGCGTACTTAAAGAATGGCAGATTGGCAGGGATGCACATGGCACAAAGGTGCCGGAGTGATGATGAGATGCCCAGTTTTTTATTGCCCATGAGCAATAGTGCGGGAACCGTTAACCCGATTAAAACCCCTGCAACTGCCCAATGCCAGGGCTGTTTTATAAAATCAGGCATATGGTTCTTGGTTTAATTTTATTTGTTGTTTGTATGTACATTTCGGTATGTTTAAAACGCAGCATTAGTTGGCTATTGATGGGATGAGTAATTCTTTCAGCAGTATATATACGCCTGTAACCAGCACAAACCAGCCAAAGGCAGGCTTTAGTTTTTCGTTGCTGATTTTTTTGCGCAGATACAATCCTGCAAAAATACCCATACCTGCAAAGAGGGTAAATGCCGACAGGAATTTCCATTCAATCTGTATATGATCCATACTCCCTGCAAAACCAATCAACGAGTTTGCAGCAATGATCAGTAAAGATGTAGCTATGGCTTTGTTCATCGGGAGTTTTGCTGAGAACAGCAGGGCCGGGATAATGAGAAAACCTCCCCCTACGCCTACAAAACCCGTAAGCAATCCGATGAGTATTCCTTTACTGATGATGGCGCCGGGGTTAACATGGACAGACATAGTTGCTGCAGGATGGGTTTTTCGTATCATTGAAAAGGATGCACCAATCATTAATATGGAAAAGACCAGCATGATCAGCATGTTTTTGGTAAGGATAAACCCGGCAATGGTACCCAAATTATCCGGCAGCAGCGGGAGCAAAAATTTACGCATGATAAAAATTGAAACCACGCTGGGTAAACCAAAATATAACGCCATCCTGAAATCGAGTAAATGATCTTTTGCGCCTTTGAAGCTTCCGGTCAGGGCGGAGATGCCAACAATAAAAAGTGAGTAGGTAGTGGCTATACCTGGTGCAATATTCGAGACGTATACCAGCACGGGGATGGTCAGTATCGAGCCTCCGCTTCCGATTAACCCGAGTGCGATGCCGATGATGATGGCTAATGTAAAACCGATTATTTGCATGTACAGAGCGCTGAGTTTCTATAATACAGTCTGAAGAAATCAAATGTCGTTGCAGCAGTTTTCTAAACAGGCCACAATTTTTTTCATTTTCGGGAAGCGCAGGGAGACGTATTTGTTTCTGCTCACTTTTTCCGCGACCAGCACGCCTTTATCTTCCATCAGAGTAACCTGTTGTGAAGCAATCGCCTGCCCGAGGTTGAGTGCTTCCTGTATCTCAAGTATGGTCATCCGCTTATTTTCTGTCAGCAGATCCACAATGGCTAGCCTTACGGGGTGCGCGATTACCCTGAGCATATTTACGGCGGCTGATAATTTGTCTGCAGCTATTCTGTCTGTTAAAACCGGCATTTGTATTTGTATTAAGATGCAAAGATAGTTATTTATCTATGTATTAAATGTGTTTTTTTGATGGGGAAAGGATAAGGGCTGAACAATCGGAGTGATGGGATATTGTTTGGTTGCCGGGGGCAATTGAGTGCCCCGAAGCAAACCCTGGCAGGATATGACCTGCAACTTTCCCGCATAGCAGTCAATTCGGGTGGCGGGCAGGGATTTGATGTGCATGGATGAAAATGATCTTTATCGGGTGCACCATTCCTCCGGAAAGGGGGACACATCAGGAAAACTGCTTTTCCGGGGGAGTTTTATATGGTTTTTTGCACAAAATCCTGCTTGTTAACAATTTGTTAAAGTGGCTTTGGGGAATATGTTGGACATTTGCGGCGCGAAACAAACGTTAAAAACTATGCGATTTCTAAAATCATTGCTGTTATTGACTACAGCGATACTTGCCAGTACCCTTTTGTGGGCACAGGTAACCACCAGCAGCCTTACGGGTAAGATTACCGGGGCAGACAAAAAAGGCCTTGATGGTGCCACCATTGAAGTGGTACACGAGCCTTCCGGTACAAAATACAGAACCGTTAGCCTCAAAGACGGGAATTTTACCATCCCGGGTATGCGTATTGGTGGCCCATACACCATCGTCATCAGCCATGTGGGTATGAAACCCGAAACCTACAATGAGGTTTACCTCCAGTTGGGTACACCCGCTAAGATTGATGTGCAGATGACAGATGCGAACCAGGCGCTTCAGGAAGTGGTGGTTACTGCTAATGGCCCGAGAGCGCGCCGCCTGATCAGCGCCGACCGTAAAGGTGCCAGTACCAATATCAGCCGTCGTACGCTTGAAAGTCTGCCTACATTATCGCGCAGCCTTACCGATTTTACCAAGCTTACCCCTCAGTCGAGCGGTACATCTTTTGCGGGTATGGACAATCGTTTCAACAACCTTACCATTGATGGTTCTATCTTCAACAACTCTTTTGGCTTACAGGCCTTGCCGGGCAGTCAAACGAATTCTACCCCCATCTCCCTTGATGCTATTGAAGAAATTCAGGTGAACCTGTCTCCCTACAGTGTAAAGGAAGCGGGTTTTACCGGAGCGGGTATCAATGCAGTTACCAAGAGTGGTACGAATGCCTTTCACGGGTCTGTTTTCTACAACCAGCGTAACGAAGGTTATGTGGGTAAGGATGCGGGCAAAACCAAGATACAGGTTGCCAGTTTCGACGTTAAACAATTTGGCTTCCGTTTCGGTGGTCCCATCATCAAAAACAAACTTTTTTTCTTCATCAATGGTGAAGCAGAAAGAAGAAACGATCCCGGAGTGAGCTTTGTTGCCAATGATGGTAATACAGTAACCGATGCCAATGAGACCCGTGTGAAAGCGGCTGATCTTGATGCCCTCGGTACTTTTCTCCAGACCAGATTTAACTATAACCCCGGTGCTTACCAGGGCTACAAACTCAATACCTACAGTAACAAAGCGCTTGCGAGGATTGATTGGAATATCAATAGCATCCATAAGTTCAGTTTCCGGTTCAACTACCTGCGCAGCTATCGCGATGTACCGGTGAGCAATTCCGGTGGTTTTAATGGCCGCCGCGACAACCTGTTTGCGATGACATACAGTAACAGTAACTATGTGATCAATAATGATATTTACAGCGCCATTGCCGAGATCAACAGCAATTTCAGCAACCGCATGAGTAACAATATCATCTTTGGCTATACGGCCAACCGCGATTACCGCAGCAGCAGCAGCAGTATTTTTCCCCTGGTAGATATCCTGGAAGGCGGCCGTAACTACATCACGTTTGGATACGAGCCTTTTACACCCAATAATAAACTGAATACAGATACCTGGCAGTTTCAGGACAACCTGCAGATTTTCCGGAAAAAACATACTTACTCGATGGGCGTAAACTTTGAGGCGTTCAAATTCTTCAACTCTTTTACCCCAACGCTGTACGGACAATATGCCTTTAAATCACTGGCTGATTTTTATACCTCTGCCAATGCTTACCTGGCCAATCCCGCCATTACCACCAACCCCGTACAGCTACAGCAATATGCGCTCACCTATTCTGCACAGGATGGCCGCGCACTTTGGGCTGCAACGACAAAGGCTTATCAACTGGGTGGTTATATCCAGGATGAGTTTACTCCTTTCAAAAATTTCAGCCTCACATATGGCGTACGTTTTGACATTCCTTTCTTTGGTAATACCGGTATCCGCAACGATTCGGTACTCAACTACGCTTTCCGTGATGAGGATGGTAAATACCTTCCGCTGAATACGGCAAAACTGCCGGGAGCGAAGGTGCTGGTAAATCCGCGTGCGGGCTTCAACTGGGATGTGAATGGTAAAAAGAAAACGCAGATCCGTGGTGGTGTTGGTCTCTTCAGTGGCCGCCCTGCTTTTGTATGGATCAGCAACCAGATGGGCAACAATGGTGTACAGAGTGGTTCTATTTCTTCCACCAATACAACGGCTTATGCCTTCAATCCTGATCCCAACCGCTGGGTACCCGCAACGGTTACCCGTCCGGCACCTTCCTACAATATTGCTGTAACCGATAAGGATTTTAAGTTTCCGCAAATCTTCAGGACAAACCTGGCCATCGATCAGCAATTGCCCGGTGGTATCATTGCCTCTGCTGAATTCATCTACAGCAAGTTTATCAATAACGTTACTTATGTTAATGCCAACCTGCGCGCATCAACTGCCAGCTTCCAGGGTGCAGATACCCGCCCGATGTTCCCGGGTTTTGGCTTGTCGGGTGCAGCACAGAATAATGCCAACCGCATCAACGCCAAAATCACAGATGCCACAGTAATGCGGAATACGGATGCAGGCTATACCGGCAACCTGACGCTGAAGCTGGAAAGGCCGTTCCGCAAGAACTTTGGCTGGATGGTAGCCTACAATCGCGGCTTTGCCAAAGACATCATCAGTGCGGGATCTATCGCCTTCAGCAGTTGGAGGGACAACCTCACGGTAAACGGGAACAACCGCCCCGATCTCGCCTTCAGCAACAACGACCTGCAGAACCGTTTTATCGCCAATATCAATTACCGCGTGGAGTGGCTGAAGCGGCTGGGTACTACATTTACCCTCTTCTACGAGTCGCGTACACAGGGTCGTTATTCTTATGTTTACAGCGGCGACTTTAATGGAGACCAGGTGAGTGGTAACGACCTGATCTATGTTCCCAGGAACAAATTTGAAACCTTCTTTGAAACCTGGACGGATAATAACGGAACGACAACGACATCCGATGATATCACGTTTACACCAGAACAGCAACAGGATGCTTACTGGAATTATATCCAGCAGGATGAATACCTGCGCAAGCGCACAGGTCAGTATGCCCAGCGTAATGGTGGTATCCTGCCGATGATAAGCCGTTTTGACCTTTCCATTTCGCAGGAAATCAGCCAGCGTTTCAACAACCAGAAACATTCGCTGCAACTGCGTATGGATATCTTCAACCTTGGCAACCTGCTGAGCAACCGCAGTGGTGTGGGTGATGTGGTTAACAACAACGCCCTGCTGGCTGCCCGTGGCCTCAACGCACAGGGATATCCTATTTTCCGGATGAACCTGGTAAACCGCAGCCTTGATTATGCAACTACCCGCAAGAGTGCAAACCTTGGGGATGTGTGGCAGATGCAACTGGGGCTGCGCTATTCTTTCTAAGTATATAATATACGCTTACATAAGCTGCTCCTCCGGGGGCAGCTTTTTTGTATACGATATGCCGTATTATCGAAAAGGGGAGGAGATACTCATGTTTGCTAAGGCTACTGCAGCAGCCAGCCTGTAAAAAAACCCGCAAGATTACCGATGGCATAGCCCAGTATGGCTACCAGGATAACGGGGGTAACAAGGCTGCGTGTTTTGTAAGCCGCAGCAAGCGGCACGCATACCGGTGGCCCGCTGATATTGGCGCAGGACGAGAGCCCGATTTCATAGATGGAATATTTCAGCCACCTGCCCAATACCAGTACCACGCTCAGGTGAACGCCCATGATGATGCCCACCATGGCAAATACCTGTGGTGCCGCAGCAAGGAGTTTGCTGAAATCGGCATTGCTGCCTGCTACAGCGAGAAACATATACAGCATAAACAACCCGGCCTCAAAGGCGAGTTCACGCAACGGTTGCAGCCACCGGGGGAAAAGATTGGCTGCTGCAACAGCAATAACGGTAATAAAGAGCACATCCGGGCGGGTATCACTACCTGCGAGTTGCTGAACGTATGCGCCCAGGAATTTACCCGCTGCTACTATTATTGCCGATAATCCCATGCTCAGCAACAGTTTTTCTGTTACCGGAATGTTTAATGGTGTTGGTATCGTTTCCGGAGTCCCTGGCAATACCTGTTCTGCCGGCTCCTGCCAGGGTACAAATCGCTTGGCCACCCAGGACCAGCCGGGCAAAAGAAGCAGTAAAAAGAGATAGACATTCGTCATGATATTGTCCGCGGCCACAGCAGAGGCAAACAGCGGATTGCTGGTGTAATTGTACATATTACTGAGTGCCATAAAGTTCATACTGCCACCAATATAGGTGCCGGTAAGGATACCGCCCAGTTTCCAGGCATCGGTATGAGGGAGTGGAACAACCAGGCCTGCAACCAATCCGCCAGCAACAACACCGGCTGCACCAATAAAGAAGATGCCAAGCATACGCCCACTTTCCTTCCATATTTTTTTCAGGCGTACGTCGAGCAGCAGCAACGGGATGGCGAGCAGTACGAAATACTGCAGTATACCATTATACACAGGTACAGCCACTTTTTCATTTGATGCCGCTGGAATGATACCGAATGTGGCCAGCAGTGCGCTCAGCGTCATGGCAATCAATACGCCACTGATTTTTTTGAACCAGCCCCGTCTGTCGCCCGTAACACCAAACCAGGCAATAAGTGCCAGTAATCCCAGCAGCATGAAATGATTGTCCGGCGAAATAATGGTGAGTAGTGGCGGCATAATTTACAGCGTATATCGGGTGCATTGCGCAAGAAAATCTTCGTTTACTGTGGCGCCGATACCGGGCGTATCCGGCAGATGGATGGCGTAACGGTGTTCAAACTGGACACCCCCCGCAACCGGATCGATGGTATGCGGAAAGCAATAGTCCAGGTCATAAAAAACAATATTGTCAAATGCACAGGCAAAATGTGCGTTGGCAGTAAGGGCCAGTTTACTTTCAATCATGCCGCCGAGCATACAGTCCATATCATTTGCTGCTGCCAGCCTTGCAATGGCAATGGCTTCAAGGATGCCGCTGCTCTTGGCCAGTTTGATGTTGATATGGCTGCAGGCATCCATTTCAATCAGTTGCCGCGCATGCAAACTGCTGAAACAGGCTTCATCTGCAGTGATGGGGATGGTGGTCGCCTGGTGTACCCGCTTCAGCCCGGCATAGTCGTGCGCGGGTACGGGTTGTTCGCAGAACTGGATATTATCGCCTTCAAGGCTGTTGAGTATATGGATGGCATTGTCTACCGACCATCCCTGGTTGGCATCGAGACGCAGGGGTATGGTTGTGCCGATAGCTTTGCGGATGGCTTTTACCCGGTCGATATCAGCAACAGCGTCATTCCCCTTGCCGAGTTTGATTTTGATAAATGGCGCAGCCTGTTCCTGCAGTACCCATGCACGCGCTGCCATGGCTTCGGCATTGTCTACCCCGATGGTTTCATCGGTCAGCAGCACCTTTTTATGTCCGCCCAAAAAAGCATACAGAGGCAGTTGTGCATCCTGGGCAGCAATATCGTAGAGCGCCATGTCAAAAGCGCTTTTGACAGTGGTATTGAAGGGAACGTACTGGTGGAGCTCCTGCATCCGGCTGGTAATGGCTAAAGGATCTTTACCCAGCCATAGCTTTGCAAAATCCTGTGCCAGCGCGATAGCCGTACCCTGTGTTTCCCCCACAATAAACGGGAAGGGAGATCCTTCGCCCCAACCTGTCCATCCCGCATCAGTAAATATTTTGACCAGTATATTCTGCGCCTCATAAAGCGTACCCAGCGATATGGCAAAGGGCCGCATCGGGATATTGTACGCATAAATCTCTACGCCCGTTATCTGCATATCATTTCTTTTTTGCGGTATAGTTACCCTGTGGTTGTTTCAGCAGGAAAGAGATGATGCGGCCTTCCGCATCCCGGTTGAACCGCAGACCAAACCCCTCCAGTTTAGCAAACCTGAACTCATCTTTTGCCACAGCGGCCAGTTCATACTCAGGCTGTCCGGGTACCAGTAAAAATAAGGTCTTATCCTCTTTGCTGTATATTTTCAATTCACCACCACTCAGGTCATAGCTGCCGGTATATTGCCGCAGAGAATCCTTTGCAATACGGATGGTGGTGAGTTGTTTGGTGAATATGATTTCTTTCAAGGCAGATTCTAAATTGACCAGGGCTACTTCGTTCACTTCACCGTCAGAATTATACCGGAACATTACCGGCAGCACTTCACCATCAGTAATGGCTTCATCGCCGGTGGCGGTATAAATATTACAGGTTTTGTGTTTCAGCACAAAAAGATTGCCATTAAACAATAAACGCAGGGAATCTTTTTGCAGCAGTACTTCCAATGCGCCATAACCTTCATTTATATAGGTTCCTGTTAATGCGGTATGGGGGTGTATGGGTGGCAGTACCTTTGCCGAAGCACTATCGGCAGCCATTTTTGTTTTGGCAGCAGCAGCGGCTTTGGCCCGGGCGGCTTGTAAAAAACCCGTCCAGTCTGTGCGCTGTAGATGGAGCAGCCGGTCGAGGATGCTGTTGCGCACCACTGAAGGTATAACTGAACCATTCTGGTTGGTCAGTACCACGATCCCGATACTGTCTGTCGGCATAAAGCATACACTGGCGCTGTAGCCGGTTACATTGCCACCGTGTTCTACGCGGTAATGCCCTTTATAGGAAGCCATTGACCAGCCAAAACCATAATCATTGAAGAATACATCCGGTGTTTTTGGGTCGGGTGCACCGCCTGCGGATACCTGCGGTGTCATTGCTGCCTGGTGGTGGGCAACAGGTATGATTTCCTTGTCTGCATATTTTCCACTGTTGATCCAGGCCATTATCCAGCGGCTCATGTCCATAACGGTACTGTTGATTGAACCTGCCGGGCCCATATTATCGAGTTTCAGGTAGGGTACTTTTTTAATGCTGCTGTCCTTTGTGTAATACATATAGGGTAAGGCAGCGTTGGTTCCGCTGATCAGTCCGCTGATGGCAGTGGTGGTTTGTTGCATACCCAGGGGGGTGAGGAATTTTTCCGAAATATTGTCTTCCCAGGATTTACCGGTTAATTTTTCTGCGATTACACCCTGTGCCATATACATAAAATTGTTGTACTGCCAGCGCTCGCGCAGTCCTGCCGATGCCTCAAAAAACCGGATACGGTAGAGCAGGCTGTCTCTGGGTGTGGTGCTATTGCTGACCCAGGCCATATCATGCCGGGGCAGACCGGTACGATGACACATCATATCGCGCAGGGTTACGCCATTGTTCAATGCATCATCTTTAAACTGTAAGCCGGGAAGGATACGGGTAACGGGTTGGTCAATATTCAATTTTCCTGCTGCGGCCAGGCTGCCGGTAAGGGCTGCTGTAAATGCCTTGGTACAACTGCCAATGGCAAATATGGTATTGACATCTACCGGCGCTTTGGTTTCCATATTTTTAACACCATAGCCTTTGGAAAAAATGACTGCTTTTTTATACACCACGGCCACGGCACAGCCCGGGGCATGAAAGGTTTTGAGGGCACGGGCAATAAGGGTGTCCATATCATTCAGACGGGAGGCAGGATCCTGAGATTGGGCATGGGCAAAACCCTGAAACAGTATGAAGGACAGTAGCGGGAGAGAAAGCTTCCGGTAAAATCGATGCATGACTTTTTTTTCAAATGTAGCAAAGAAAACCACAGTAAGCGAACAATACATGATTATCGGTCAACTATACTGAATTTTGTTAAATTTGATATTCTTTATACGTCATGACAGGAAATGAACATAATAATGAAAGCCGTATGAACCTTGCACTGCTGGTGCTTGATGCTATACAGCTTACGCCCAAAAAGGTTTCGGAAATTACCGGTATCGCCGAATCAAACCTGTCGGTAAAACGGAAAAAATACTGCCGGCCCTCTGATAAGGATCTGCTCGCCATCGAGAAAACATTTGACCTGCTCTTTACAGAAGCGGGCTATGTGTTTGGCGATAAGGACGCTTTGCTGAGCAAGATTGCCCACAAATTGTACGGAAAAGATGCAGAGTTTTTTAATACCCATTGGTGGATGTACATCTGGGATGCCAAAGGAATCGGGCGTTTGGTTTTGCACATCTATGATTATGCCCGGGTGGAGATCAGGAACCTGCCATTTGAAGACAGCAGAAAGAAAGACTATACGGGCACTTATGCGATGGATGCGAGCAAGCGCTTTGTGGTGCTTAACCTGCGCGACAGTGTTACCGGCGAAAAAGACCTGCACATTAAAATGGCCGTGGGCTATGGAACGAAGCCGGTATTCTGTCTTGGCCAGTATTGCAATACACACGAGAATGGTAACCTGGAGTCGGGTAATGTTTTATTCATTGCTGAAGCGAAACAGGCACCGGACGAAATGCTGGCGGCGCGCTTTGAGACCGGTACAGCCGCCTATGATGGTTTGCCCGAAAGCATAAAGCACTATTTTAATGACAAACACCTGAACCGTATCTCCATACCCCGTAATACGATACAACACCTTGCTGCTTTTGATAGCTGGATGAAGCAAAAACACCCCGAACAATCCTGAATTTTTACAAAGGCTGATCAATTCATTTTAATTCCGGTTTCTTACGGGTATATCTTAGCTGTATGGGGTCATTTTGATGCGGGCATTACCTATCGCGCTTAATATTGCTGTATTAAACAAAAACATCATGCTAAACAAACTCATCAAAGCTTGCATCGTTTGTGCCGCGATAAGCTGTTCACTTCCAGGCACTGCGCAACAACGTAAAAGCCCGATTCTTTTTGGGCAACTCAACCCGGATAACACATCAGCCACGCTTTCGGGCGTGTTAAAACAGCAAAGCGAAAAGGCCCTGTTGCAAAAAGACGCAACGGGGGTTAGCCATACAGGATTGGCAGAGCTGAGTAAGCAGATCGCCGGAAAGTTAAAGGGAGTTACCCCCTTACTCACCAGCGGCAACAGGATTGGTGTACAGCTCCTGCTGCGCGAGAAGGATCAGCGGAGCCTGCGCATACTCGAAGCCGCAGGTCTGGAAATCACTTCTCAATCCGATTTCGTCATCAATGGGTTTATTGATCCTGTGTGGGTGGGTACGATCGAGAGCCTGCCGATGGTAAAAATGGTCAACCCGGTTATGGGGGTGGGTACAGCGATTGGTTCCACGACTACACAGGGCGACCGTGCATTGCGGAGTGACATTGTCCGGACCATTTATGGGGTAACCGGTGCCGGGGTAAAAATAGGCGTGATCTCCGACAGTTATAACCGCTCGGGTCAGGGTGCACAAAACAGTGTTACCAGCGGCAACCTGCCGGGCGCGGGCAACCCCAATGGTTTTACCAAACCGGTGCAGGTGGTAAGCGACCGCGGGCTGGTATCCACTACAGATGAGGGGAGGGGTATGCTGGAGATCATTCACGACATTGCCCCGGGTGCTGAACTGGCATTTGCGGATGCCGGTGATTTTTCACAGCAGGGGTTTGCAAATGCCATCAATGCGCTCCGCAATGCGGGCTGTAAAATTATTGTTGACGATGTGTTCAACCTGAGTGAACCGGTATTTCAGGATGGACTTGCCAACCGTGCCATCGATAATTTTTCAGCGGCAGGGGGAATCTATTTTACGATTGCCGGTAACTTTGCACGGCAAAGCTATGAGGCGCCGTTCAAAAATGCCAATCTTGCAGGTGCTGCGGGTGGCAGGACACATAATTTTGCGGCATCGGGTGTGGACAATACGCAACGGATCACCCTGGCACCGGGTGCACAGTTGGTGCTGCTCCTGCACTGGTCAGACCGGTATGCCTCTGTGAATGGCGGGCAGGGTGCCACCGCTGATCTGGGCATTAATATTTTTGATGCTGCCGATGGTTCATTCCTGGGCAGTTCTGCAGGGAGCAATATCGGCGGCGATCCTGTGGATTTCATCATCCTGGGCAATGGCGATGATGTGCCGTTTGTGCTTGATCTGCAGATAGAAGTAAAAGCCGGTACAACACCTGCGCGCATCAAATACACCTATCTCGCTGCGGGCAATGTTGCTTTTAATGAATACCGGCCGGGGAATGGCCCTGTTGCCGGCCACCTCAATGCCGCTACAGCCATCACCTGCGGCGCTGCCGATTACAGGTTTACACCCATTTTTGGTACGCCTTTGCCCGTGCTCGAATCATTCAGTTCGGCAGGCGGGATGACGGTAACCTACAATACCAACGGACAGGTGATCAATGCGGTACGGCGAAAACCGGAAATCGTTTCGGTGGACAATGGCAATACTTCATTCTTTCCATTACCGGCCCGGTTACCCAATGCTGATATTGACGGTGATGGGTTCCCGAATTTTCCGGGTACCTCTGCTGCGGCACCACATGCGGCGGCTGTTGCGGCATTACTGAAGCAAGCCATTCCCACGGCTACGGCCGCGCAGATCAAAAACTGGTTCATCAGCAGTTGCCAGGATATGGATGATCCCGCTATCCCCGGTTTCCAGACAGGGTTTGATTTTGGTACCGGTAATGGCCTGCTCAGGGCTGACCTTGCTTTCTTTTTCTCCGGCGCTCTGCCCATCTTTGTTTTGCCGCGTACGGGTAATACAGCTCCGGCAACAACAAAGGCGATACCAAAAGCAATAACAGGTACAACTGCTATCCGTGTTGCCCCCAACCCCGTGGACAATGTATTGCAGCTAACGGTACCGGATGTTGGTACCATGGCGGCTTACCGCATTACAGATGCCAATGGCCGTTTGCTGCTCAGTGGTATACTGCGCAGTACTACCAACACGATTGATGTGAGCAAACTGGCCAGTGGCTTTTATCAGGTAATGGTAAGCGTTGATCAGCAAATACCACAAACCCTCACCTTCATAAAAGGGTAGGGCAGTTGTATTGGGTTGTTTGGGTTGAAAAGACAGAAAAAAGATCCCCCGGCACGATTAATACCGGGGGATCCATTTTTGTTGGCATCAGCCGAAGACGAATCTGGCTGATGCAAAATTTGAGATTAACGCGTCAGGATCATGCGTTTGCTGATTACTTCCTGTCCTTCAGCCAGCAAAGAATAAATATAAATACCAGGCTGCAGGGTATTGCCATCAATGATGAGCTGCGAGCTGCCGTTGAGCCCGTTATACTGTTGCTGCATCCGGCCATTAAGGTCGAATATACCGATGGTACCGTTCTTTACACCGGCGGGCAGGCTGTAGCGTATAGTGGTTTGTGCAGAGAAAGGATTGGGGGTATTCTGCGCCAGGGTAAATTCTTTTTTGTCAAAAGTACCCGCGGCAATAGTAATCCGGCCTTCTTCAGCAAGCGTTTCCCTGCCATTAGCAGTTGTAGTGGCCGCATTTTTGATGCCCAATTTTGCCTCCAGTTCCTTTATCCTTGTGTCTTGTTCCTGTACACCTTTGTAGAGGATGGAAATGAGGCTGATGTAGTTCACACAAAGGTATTCTTCTGAACCCATCTCCTGTCCCGTTGTAGGATCAGGAATAGAAAACCTCGCTGTTCTCACGGCTTCGGGAACAGCCTCCCTCAACTCCTGGGCGATAAAACCATGCTGTTCTTCCTCAGGCAGATTCAATCCCTTTTGACTTTTTTCTTTGTTGTAGAAGTAGGTAACCGGGTTTGCTCTCCGTATTTTATCCATGGCATTTGCTTCCGGTTTTACATCCGTCTTCAATGCGATGTCTGACCCGATATAAAGACCGGTAGCAAATGTATTGCCCTGAAAAAATGCAGCCCAGGAATTAGAACCGGGTACGGGGCCGGTAGGCGCACTCGCATAAACAGCATAGTTGTTATTGGTGTTGGGCGCACTGATCACGCTGTACATACCATAATTATTTGTACCTGCACCGGAACCGCTTGTTACGGCCAGCATGCCATAATTAGTATTACTGGTGGAACTGGCATTGGTTACTGAATAAACGCCCACCGCATAAGTATTGGGTGCTGTAGCCGTAGTGCGGAATATCCCGTTAATGGTACTGATCGTATTGGTCAGCGATGTGGAGTTGATGCCGGGTTGATTCGTGGTATTGATCCCCAGTTTTGGCGTACCAAAAAATATGGGGGGTGCAGCAGCCCCATAATAAGCATTACCTGCACTGGTAAGCGAATGGATTTTAATAAACCCGGTGGAGGATAATGGGTTGGTAACATACCGGAACTGCATTTCCCCGCCCTGGTTGCCCCATTCGATGATGGCGTCTTTGGTGGTGGAGGGGGATGGCTGCTGGCGAAGCGCTTTGATAAAGGCCTGGCCTCCCCATTGTGTGCGTTCCCCGTAAAGACTGGCAAGGGGCTGGCCGATACCGATCCATTGGTCAGCCGCATTGAAATTACCAACGGTACCCGCTACGTAATGTGTAATCAACCCCGTACTGGCGCGGATGGCTTCAGTAGCAGGTAAGGCGGCATCATTGAGTGTGGTCGGAATTTTTGTGCGTACTGCCTGACCGGAAGCGAAAAGACATGCAGAGAGTGTGACCATGGTTAACATGGCGTTGAGTGTCATCTTTTTCATCATTTGATTTTTTTGGTTTTAAGAAATAATACAGGTTTGCTCGTTCAGTAAGACTGAGTTTAGTTAGTTAAACAAAGAGGATATCATAGTTTTAGCGCGGCGCTTGTATATTCTAACAAGGGTTTTTTATTTTTGTTTATTTTTTAACAAATATTTTTTTGATAAACGCAAAACAAAAAATTGCTGTATACATAAAAATCTATATTGCTTCCGGCATAAACCGGCACTGCTTTCTTTTAACGGACTGATCGCCAACCGGTTAAAACCATACATAAAAAAAAGCAGCCACATGGGCTGCTCCTGAAAAATAACTGTAATTATTGTTTACCGGTATTGCTCGAATATATGTGAGGGGTTGCTCAATATAGCCGTACCTATGGTGGCGAGGATAAAAATGACATAAACGATGTAAAGCGAGGAAAGACATACCCCGATGATGGCACATATCCGGCCGGCATTCAGGTTTTTTAACGAACCGATGGTATAGGCATCGGGCATGCTGTTGTACAACTGCTTATCTTTTTTGGCCAGTACAATTGCAATAATACCGCAGGCCAGACCGATGATACCGTAGCACATGCACAGTACGATCGACAGTATACCCAATACAAGCACCGCTGTGGAGTTGGGTAATGATTTTTGCTGCCCCATTGATGGGCCGCCTGTTTGTGTGGGGTTTTGATAATCCATAATCAATAGTTGGTTGGTTGGTGATAAATATATTAAAAACGATATGGGTGTGTTATTGAAACTGCAAGGAGCAGCAGAATAACCATGACAACAATAAAAAGAATGCCCAGCGAAAGGCCAATGATGGCACAGGTCCGGCCGGCATTCAGATTGCTTAAGCTGCCGGGGCTGTACCGGTCGGGGAAGTCGCGGTACAGTGCCTTGTCCTTATTGGCCAGCACCAATGCAATGATGCCGAGGATTACTGCGATAACGCCATAAAAAATACAGAAAACAATGGAAAGGATACCGAGTACAAGCACCGCGGTAGCATTGGGCAGGGGTACCTGCTGTTGTTGAGGGTTGTCGAAAGTCAGGTAGTCTTTACCCGTGTCTTTATAATAACTCATCCGAGCGTATATATTTTTCCGTTGATGATTTTGTAAATATAGCTAAAAACCACAATCGCCATACTAAAAATAAACAGCCATTGCAGGGTTCTGGCGCCATGTGTATACTTCAACCGCAGGTGCAGTACCAGAAAAACAAACATCGACAATATGGGGATCAGTGCGGGATAAAGCGACAGGCTCGCCTGCAGATCACCTTTGAGTAAAGCCACAAAACTGCGCTGCATACCACAACCCGGACATTCGATATGCAGGTACTTTTTGAACGGACAACTCAACAGGTTGCGTTCCAGCCAACCGGCGGCATCCAATACGTATAAGCCGTATAAAGTCATGGTACTGGCGATGAATACGGGGCTAAGGTAATGGATAATTCGTAAAGATTCTTCTTGTGGTGGTTGCAGGTTGCGGTTCAGCTTTTCGCGATCAGTTCCTCCAGCACAAAATGTACTGCCGGACAAAAGGTGGCATTTTTGAGCGTAAGCGCCTGCCGTTTTACCAGCACGTCTTCGTCCGTGTACGGAAAGCGCTGACAATCAGAAGGGCGTACTGCATATATGCTGCAAAAATTGTCTGCACCAAGAAAGGGACAGGGCTTGGTCTTCACCACATAATCCCCGTCTTCATCCAGCAGAAGATATTGTTCAATAAAGGCCCCCTCTCTCATCCGCAGGTGTTTACTGATTCTTTTCAGGTCCGGCGTTTTAAAACGGGGGGAATAATTCTTGCAGCAGGCTGCACAATCCAGGCATTTTACGGTTGCAAATGCTTCCTCATGCAACCGGGGTAATTGCTGCAAAACCCTGTTCTTGCCGGCACGCGCAAGAAACCGTTTATATTGCTTCTGGTTGGCAATTGTTTTTTGCTGCCAGTGTTGCTGCCAATCCTTTTCCATAATGCAAAGAACGGCCAATTGCACCAAATCCCCATACAATCCCCAACCTTCAACAAAAGCCTGTTTTTCTCACCGATCAGCCATACCTTTGCAGCGCAAAATGATCGCTTTGCCCGCAGCTGTAATAAACGTTCGGTTTTATGGTTTCAACTGCATAGCAGCGCTTAAAAATTATTGATATGAATCTTTTCGACCAACAGCAACAGGAATTTACCCAACGACACATCGGCCCAACGCCGCAAGACACAGCCGCAATGCTCAAAACCATCGGCGAAGATTCTCTGGCAACCCTTGTTGATAAAACCGTTCCCGGTAATATCCGCATGCAGTACGACCTTCAGTTGCCCCCGGCCATGAGCGAGTACAACTACCTTGGCTATATCCGTGAACTGGGACAAAAAAACAAACTTTTCCGCAACCATATCGGGCAGGGTTATTATGGCACCATCGTACCACCGGTTATCCAGCGGAATGTGTTTGAGAATCCGGGATGGTATACCCAGTACACGCCTTACCAGGCAGAGATTGCCCAGGGGCGTCTGGAAAGCCTGCTCAACTTTCAGACCATGGTCAGCGACCTTACCGGTTTACCCTTAGCCAATGCTTCCTTACTGGATGAAGCCACAGCAGCAGCCGAGGCGATGCACCTGTTTTTTGGGGAACTGAACAAGGGTGATGCCATTGCCAAACCAAAGTTCTTTGTTGACTACAATACTTTTGCGCAAACCAAAGACGTGATCCTCACCCGCGCAAAACCCATCGGGGTGGAAGTGGTATTCGGGGATTATCGTACCACGATCATAGATGATTCTTATTTCGGTGCGCTGGTGCAATATCCCAATGCACATGGCGCGGTGGAAGATTACCGTGCTTTTATAAACCGTGTACACCATTCGGGTGCTTATGTGGTGATGACCACCGATCTGCTCGCGCTTACCCTGCTCACACCTCCGGGTGAACTGGGTGCGGATATTGCCTGTGGATCGGCACAACGTTTTGGTGTGCCACTGGGTTATGGTGGTCCGCATGCTGCCTTCTTCAGTGCAAAAGAAGATTTCAAACGCAGCATCCCCGGGCGCATCATCGGCGTGAGTATCGATGCCAATGGCAACCGTGCCCTGCGTATGGCTTTGCAAACCCGCGAGCAGCACATCAAACGGGAGAAAGCAACTTCCAATATCTGTACGGCCCAGGCACTGCTGAGCAATATGGCCGCCATGTATGCCGTCTATCACGGGCCGGATGGTTTAAAAAGTATTGCTAAACGCATCGCCCTGCTCACACAAACCCTTGCAGAGGCACTGCTCCAGCGGGGGTACAACCTGGTGAGTGACAGTTTCTTTGACACCATTACTGTAACAGTTGACAGCATTGCTGTATTCCGCACAAAAGCCGAACGGCAACTCCTCAATTTTCACTACGCAGATGA
Source organism: Chitinophagales bacterium (assembly GCA_013298665.1). GTDB lineage: Bacteria > Bacteroidota > Bacteroidia > Chitinophagales > Chitinophagaceae > Ferruginibacter. The sequence continues at coordinate 10,736 of JAAFIK010000059.1, read as the reverse complement.
TCAGCACATCAGCATTTCGCTTGATGAAACCACTACTGCAAAAGACTTGTTTGACATCATCAACAGTTTTGAGAATGATACGGATCCGGTGGCTTTTGGTGTGGACTTCGACAGTGTACTTACCCATATTCCCTCTTCGCTTACCCGCACATCCGATTTTCTGACACATCCGGTATTCAATACCCACCACAGCGAAAGCCAGATGATGCGGTACATCAAAATGCTGGAAAACCGGGATCTGTCGCTCAATACGAGTATGATCAGTCTTGGCAGTTGTACCATGAAGCTCAATGCTGCTTCCGAGATGATGCCGCTGAGCTGGCCGGAATGGAGCAATATTCACCCCTTTGCACCGGCAACACAAACACAGGGCTATGCGGAAATGATTCAGCAGCTCAGTGATTATCTCTGTGCCATCACCGCTTTTGACGCCTGCAGCCTCCAGCCCAACAGTGGTGCACAGGGCGAATATACCGGACTGCTCGCGATACGCGACTACCACCTTGCCAATGGTCACCACGAGCGCAACGTCATGCTCATCCCCATCAGCGCGCATGGCACCAATCCTGCAAGCGCAGTAATGGCAGGTATGAAGGTAGTGGTGGTAAAGGCATTGGAGAACGGGTATATTGATGTGGATGACCTGAAAGCACGTGCTGAGCAATTCAGCGCCACACTCGCGGGTATCATGATTACCTACCCCAGTACGTATGGCGTGTATGAAGAAACGGTAAAAGAGATTACCGATATCATTCACCAGCATGGGGGACAGGTATATATGGATGGCGCCAATATGAACGCACAGGTAGGGCTCACCGCACCCGGGCTGATTGGTGCTGACGTTTGTCACCTCAACCTGCACAAAACCTTTTCCATTCCTCATGGTGGTGGTGGTCCTGGTATGGGGCCCATCTGTGTAAAGGCACATCTGGCACCATACCTGCCCGGACACATCAGCAATACCGGTGGCAAGAGCAGCGGTGCAGTAAGTGGTGCCGCCTATGGTTCAGCTTCTATTCTGCTTATTTCTTACGGCTATATCCGTATGCTGGGGCAAACAGGGGTTAAAGATGCCACCTGTTACGCGATCCTCAATGCCAACTATATGATGGCGAGGCTAAAGGGTGCATACGATATTCTTTATACCAATCACAACGGACAGTGTGCACATGAATTTATTGTAGACCTTCGTCCTTTTAAAAAGTCTGCAGAAGTAGAGGCGGAAGACGTAGCCAAACGCCTGATTGACTATGGCTTTCATGCACCTACCATGAGCTTCCCCGTGGCCGGTACCATCATGATTGAGCCTACAGAAAGTGAGGACAAAGCCGAACTTGACCGGTTCTGCGATGCGATGCTTGCCATCCGTAAGGAGATCGCCGCACTTGAAGCAGGTGAAGGCGATAAAAAAGACAATGTACTCAAACACGCCCCGCATACACAGGCGGTGGTTTGCAGTAACGACTGGACCAGACCATACAGTCGTGAAACCGCAGCCTTCCCGCTGGCTTATGTGCGCGAGAATAAATTCTGGCCTGCCGTAGCGCGTGTAAACAACACGCATGGCGACAGGAACCTGATTTGTACCTGCGAACCGGTAAGCGCTTATGCAGAAGCGTAAGCGGCATAACGTATAAAAGAATAATGGCTATCCTGTTCATACAGTGCCCGGTATGCGGGTGTGGTATGAACAGGTTTTTGGTTAACTGCGCGAACAACAAATTACCGGGAACTTCTTACCGGCACCGGTTGGTTATTTTTCAGCATCAAAAGTCTTCATCATGTACACAGCTCTGCAACAAGACCATCAGCAAATCAATGATCTGCTTACTGTGGTAAAGGAAAGGGCATTGACCTACCTTCACCAGTTGGATACTATCCCCAACAACCGGCCCGAGCCGAAACTCGACCCACCTTTGCTGGGTGAGGATGGTGCCGGCACAATGGCAGCACTCGATCATTTTTACCAGCATTTTGCAGATACCCTTGTGGCCTCCTCCGGTCCGCGTTACTGGGGTTTTGTGACGGGTGGTACTACGCCCGCGGCTATCGCAGGTGACTGGCTGACAACGGTATTTGACCAGAATACCCAAACACTGTCTGGCCCGGGAGATGTGTCTGCACACCTGGAACAACAGACCATTGCCCTGCTGTTGCAATTACTCGGGTTACCCGATACTTTCAATGGCGGGTTTGTCACGGGTGCCACCATGTCAAACTTCACCTGTCTTGCAGTTGGCCGCCAATGGGCGGGGATGACTAAGGGCAACGATACAGCGCGTGATGGCATACAGATACCCATTAAGGTATTTTCTGCCACACCGCATTCTTCAGCCGTAAAAGCACTGGCTATGCTGGGATTGGGCAGCAACAACATCATCCCGGTAAAGACTATGGAGGGCAGCAGGGAGGCGATGGACATCAATGACCTGCATACACAGTTGCTGCTGCATGCAGACCATCCGACCATCGTGATCAGTAGTGGGGGAACGGTGAACAGTGTTGATTTTGATGATATGCAGGCCATTGCAGCACTGCGTGAAACCGTCCCTTTTTACTGGCATATTGATGCCGCTTTTGGTGGTTTCGCCGCCTGTTCGGCACAATATGCGCACCTGCTGAAAGGGTGGGAGGGCGCCGACAGTATTGCAGTGGATTGCCACAAATGGATGAATGTGCCGTATGATAGTGCGGTGTACCTGGTCAAAAGAGTACATGCCCGGTTGCAGGTACAGACTTTCCAAAACGGTAATGCCCCTTATCTTGGCAATCCCGACGATCAGTTTTCTTACCTCAACTTTGGCCCGGAAAACTCCAGGCGCTTCAGGGCACTGGCAGCCTGGTTTTCGTTAATCGCTTACGGTAAGAACGGATTCCGGTGGATGGTAGACAACAGTATTGCCATGGCACAGTTATTCGGGCAACGCATAACCGCCGAAACGGATTTTGTGCTGGCAGCGCCCATACGGCTGAACGTGGTTTGTTTTACGCCGAAGGAAGAGACCGGCAGGGAGGAAAGGATCAAAGCAGTACTGGCTGCATTGAATACCAGTGGACGGGTGTTTATGACGCCCTCACGCTATAAGGGGATACCCTGTATCAGGGCAGCGTTTGTGAACTGGCGAACCTCAGCAGCAGATATTGATATAGCAATTGGAGAGTTGTTGGAACGCCCGGTACTTAGTACCAGGCAGCAGGATAAGCAGTGATAAGTATCAGGATGAACCCGTCTTGATACTTATGTCTCGCCCCGCCGTCTTGTTTCTCACATCTCACCGTCTCATATCCATTCCTCACCAATCTCCGCTGGCACCACCACCACCAAAGCTGCCGCCACCAAAACCACCAAAGCCACCACCGGAGGAACCGCCACCACCACCGCTGCCGCCGCCACCCCAGAATACGGGACCATTCCAGCCGGTAAAGCCACGACGGCTCATGAATGAACCATTATTGCCGCCACCCAGCATAGCGAGGACAATAATGATGACAAAAATCAGGAATACGATTTTGAATACCGACCACTCGGCGCTGCCTTTTTTGTAATAACCGGGCGGAGCCTTGTACTTTCCCTGTACGGCTTTCATGATGGCATCGGTACCAGTTTTGATACCGCCATAAAAATCCTGTCCGCGGAACTGCGGTTTTATTTCCTGATCGATGATCTGCTGGCAGGTAAGATCGGTCAGTTCGCCTTCAAGCCCATAGCCCACGGTGATATCCATCTTGCGATCGTCTTTGGCCACAAGCAACACCACGCCATTGTTGTATTTTTTATTGCCTACCCCCCAGGCCCTGCCGAGTGCTACATTATAGTCGGATATACCCCTGCCACCCAGGGTAGGAATAAGCACGACGGCTATTTGCGTAGAACTCTCTTTGTCAAAGGCCACCAGTGTTGATTCGAGGGTGGCTTTCTGCTCTTCTGTAAGCGTATTGGTATAATCGTTAACCAGTTTACCCGGCGGAGGGGTTTTCAGCAGGGCACCCGCGTCGAAACCGCTTTGCGCCACCGCGGCAAGGGCGGCCAGTAAAAAACAGATGCTGTACAATACTTTTTTCATGCTGATGCCCGGGGCTTTTCCCCCGGAAATGGTTTATTTACCAAATACAATTTCATCCGGCAGTTCATTCCGGTCCGTATCTTTTTCGTAAGGAAACTTTTCCTGCAGGGTTCGTCCGATCTGCAGCACACAACGGGCAATCCCTGCGCTGATGTCCTCTTTTGTAAAACGGGCAATCATGTCTTTTACCGCGGCATCCCAATAAGCGGCGCCGGTTGCCTGATAAATGCCTTCATCTGCAAAGAGTGCCAGTTCCCGGTGCTGCACGGCCACATAAAGCAGTACCGCGTTGCGATGTTCCGTTTCCTGCATCTTCAGTTGAAAGAAAATTTCCCTGGCACGATCCATCGTATGCACCAGGTAGTTTTTGCTTTCTACAAATACCCTTACCTCTCCGCTGGTGGTACGTTCTGCTTCGCGTATGGCATTTACGATCACCTCCTGCTGTGCGGCGGTAAAAAATGCTTTTTTCTTAAAAAAGGAAAGGATGCCCAAGGTTTTAAAATTTAATTTCTGTGCTGGTACTGCCGCCTGTAGCCGTAAACCCATCCTGTGCTTTGAAGCCAAAGAGTGCCGCTACGGGTTGGGTGGGAAAAGAGCGTACAGACTGGTTGTATTGCTGAACAGCTTCATTGAAATCCTGACGCGCTACTTTAATGCGCATTTCGGTACGCTCCAATTGCGTTTGCAAGCCGGCAAAAGCATCGGTACCCTTTAATGAAGGGTATTTCTCGATGGAAATGATGAGGTTGTTGGCCGCACCCGCCAGCTTGTCCTGCGCTGCTGCCAGGCGGTTATAATCATCTGCTTTTACCGAATTCGGGTCGATGGAAATACTGCCCACCTGGCTCCTGGCTTCTGCAATCTTTTGCAGTGTGCCCTGTTCAAAGTCGGCCTGCCCTTTCACAACATTAACAAGATTGGGTATAAGGCTCAGCCGGCGCTGGTAAGCGTTCTGCACTTCATTCCACTGCAGTTTTACCTTTTCTTCTTTCTTCACCAGTTTATTGTACGTGCTGATCATAAAAATACCCAGCAGCACCAGTATGGCGCCCGCAATATAACCAGCGTATCTTTTTTTACCCATGACAGCATCAGAATTTTACATCCGGCGCCTTTTCAGAACCGGGATCAGCTTTAAAACCTTCTTTGGCTTTAAAGCCAAACATGCCGCCGAGAATATTCATAGGAAAAGAACGCACTTTGGTATTGTAGCCGTTGATTTCCTCGTTGAAAACCTTACGTGAGTTTTTGATATTGTTTTCAATGCCTTCCAACTGGCCCTGCAGTTTGGTAAAATTCTGGTTGGCCTTCAGGTCGGGATAGTTTTCCACCACGGCCAGCAGACGGCTTAGTGAACCACTCAATTGGCTCTGGGCAGCCTGGAACTTGGCTATGTTTTCGGGCGAGAGATCGTCTGCCTTCAGGTTTACCGAAGTGGCTTTGGCACGGGCTTCCACCAGTTTGGTAAGTGTTTCCTGTTCAAAATTCGCAGCACCTTTTACAGTATTGACAAGATTGCCCACCAGATCTGCGCGGTTCTGGTACTCTGTTTGTACGTTGTTCCAGGCCTTCTTTACGCTTTCATCCTGCTTTACAAGGCCATTATAGCCATTGCAACCAAGGAATAAAACCACTACGAGAATACCCAGTACAACCAATAGACCTATACGTTTCATGATATGCTTATTTAATTTGGTGATAAAAGTAAGGGTTTACCCGCAGCAATGTATAAAAATAATTACCGTGCGGCATGATTTTTTTTTACCGGCCATTTCGGGGGCAGGCTTTACCAGACAAGAGATCAGGAACTACCGGGTGTATTCATATTATTAAATAATTGCATCAGCAATGGCAGCGGTTCCGCTTAACATTCTGCTCATCAAAAAAAATAATATCTTTACCATAGCCGGGAACTGCTGTTCACAGCTACATTCAAACATTGACAATGAAAATCGTAAAAGGCAACTTCCCGGGAAAAGACAATAATCCTGCACCCGGTAATGAGGCTCCGCGGGAAAAATCATACGCTGAAATGCTGCTGGCATTAACCCGGCCTTTTACCGGCAGGTACCCCCTGCCGGAAGATGTGGAAGATAAACTGCAGTTGGCCATTATTGCCTGGAATGCAGCACTCTCCAAAGCGCTCGGCTTTCCGGGTTTTGACGAAATGTTTGCAGGTGTTACCCGGGAAGCGGGTCTGGGAGCAGATGACAAAGAAATGGTAAAGACCATGATGGAAGCTAAACTGGCATTGTTTCCGGATAAAATGGATTTTATACGCGATTATACGCTGGAGGAGGATGAGAAGGGAGAAATGGTGGTGAAAGTGGTGAACCAAAGCCTGGAAGCGTTTACCCTTGAAGCCGGTGGTATGGATGATGATGATTTTCATGACGAAGATATGGATGATGCATCGCAGTACGAAGAAGGGATCATCAACCGTAATGCAGTTACGATACGTTGTACACCCGCTTTCTGGCAATGGGTAGCGGAACTTGACGGCGGCTTTAAAAAACCCGCCAAACCGCGGCACAACATTTATCTTATTCCCGAAACAATGTCGGACAAAGCATCAGCGGCCTATATCAAAAAGCATTATGACCGCATTTTCATGAATGAGTTGAGCGACTGGGTTCCCGATGAAGGGAGTTGGCCCGCCAAAAGAACCTATAAGATGTTTAGTGGTTTCTTTGAAGTGGAATACAATGGTTTGGTAACCGATCTTGAGGATGAACCGGTATTGAAGGGGTAAATGGCATTGAGTACTGAGATCCGGGATGTCAGACGCAAGGTATGAAGTAACAGGACTGGGGTAATCTTGCTACTTCATACTTCTTATCCTGCTGCTACTTCAACAATTCCGCAATCTTTGCTTCCAGATCGGCACCCTCCGCATCAATCGCTGCGATACGGCCTTTTTTGTCGATCAGGAAAGTGGCCGGTATCGCTTCCACACCATATTGTGCGGCTGCAGCCGAATTCCACCCGCCATTATCATTCACCTGTGTATATTTCATTTTCAGGGCTTTGATGGCCTTGAGCCAGTCCTTCTTTTTACTGTCTACCGACAGGCCAACGACTTCAAAACCCATGGCTTTATACTTTTCGTACAACTTGTTTACCGCAGGAATGCTTTGCCGGCAGGGAAAACACCAACTGGCCCAGAAATCGAGTAATACCACTTTGCCCTTGAATGAGGATAGTTTAACCATATCTCCATTGGTATTGGGCAGGGTTAGGTCCGGGGCATCCTGGCCAACTTTAGGTTGTGCCGCAGCAATCAAGGTAAACGACAGCAGCAGTGCTGCCAGAAATCCTGCTTTCTTCATTTTTTATGTTGATTTAATGCATTTAAAAAATTATACTCTATGCGCAAAAGATAAGTTTGTGTATTCATCCGGTGAACATTGCCCCAAACATTAAACCTTGCTCCGATATCGAGCTTGGCCACGCTGTTGAAGATCAATTGTACCGCCGGTGCAAAATCGGCATAACTACCTTGTGCATTTCCCAATACTGTGCCAAGCAATTCAGCATAAATGTTAAGGTTTAGCTGCCGGTAACTGGTATAGGTTTTGGGCAGCATCAATTTTCCGGCGGACAAGCTGTAATTCAGTCCGCGCTGCGGTTGTCCCGGCGGTCGTTTACTGCCGATATTGTTCACCAGTTCTGTTGCCGATACCGTTGCCGACACAGCTACTTTCCCTTTCAATTGCGTCGCGATCATACCCAGTTCTGCACCTGAATGGTTGCCATCCAGGTCATAATCGCCCGAGAGATGTGCACGATGACCCGTATGTGCCTGCGGTGGCAGACCATTGTTGTGATCGATATAATAAGTGTACGAAGTAAGGTATTGCGCCGGATTGCCGCTGACACTTATTTTTCCAAAAGCCGCCATCCGGAAATGCTCGTGGATATCATCTACCGAAAAGAAACGGTACTTGGCATAGAGGCTGCCACCTTCCACCTGCAGGTTGCCGGTGTAGGCAGTACCGATGTATCCTTTCATTTCGAGCATAAGTTTTTTCGACAACCCGATCCTGATCTCCGGCTCAGCCCGGTAGCGCCAGGCATCGCTTTTTTCCATCCGCATCACCTTATTGCCCATCCGCACCGCAATACTGCCCCGCGGCATATTACTTGCCGGCTCGGAAGAAACGTATAATTCCTGCGTCATTGCCTGCGCATGGAGCGTAAGCAATACCGCCATGATGATCCATTTCATAGTATAAATTTTACCCCGCCGCCAGGCGGGGTGTGGTTGTTAAATGGTTACGTGAAAAATCCGGGTACCCTTTGCTATGCCCGCAGATGCCATACCGGCCACCCCGGTTTTGTAACATTCCGCACTGGTAAGGGCATTGTTCTTTTTGAATACTTTGGGTGTTACAAACCCCTGGTCGAGTATTTGTATCATTTTATCACCATCGAGTACCTGGTTCCGGATATTCAGGAAATGAAATACCCGGCCATCAACAATGGCATGGTTGTCGTTTTCAACCGCTTGCTGGCTGAAGTGTACCAGTGCAGAGAATTTGGTGACAAAAAATCCTGCATCCTCTACTTTTTTCTTCATGGCATCGAAGTCCACGGCACTGCCCGGTTTGAAGCTGACGGTAAAAGACGAGTTTTTAATATCAGACACCACTTCGCCTACAAAGGGAAGTGTACGGAGTGCCTTGTTGATGGCGTTGTTGCACATGCTGCAGGTAAGTCCACCCGCTTGTATAACCACTTGTTTTACTTCTGCCTGTGCCTGTATAGTGATGCACAGCAGTATGATACCGATAATTTTTTTCATGATAATTGTGTTTGAATGAAATCAATAGATAAACCATTACAGCGAACCCGGGAAGCCCGGTGCCGATGGTTTATATCCTGAACACCCCGTACCTGAGGTACAGCGGGGGACCGCTGATATCGGGTGGGGGATGAGGTGAGCAGAAAGCCGCAGCAGCGCTTTCGTATGATAGAGGAGGTGTAATCAGTGCGAAATCCGGTAATACGGCATTGCAGGACTTTATGGTGATGATGCCAGCAACGATATCGGGGTTTTTGTGTACATCATCGGTTTTGAAAAACTGCAGATCGTTGTGGCAACATTTGCGTTTGGTGGGCTTTGCTTTGCCGCACATACCCGATGGCGGTTCCGGCTGGTTTTTTTGTACAAAGAAATGGGTATCAACAATCCTGCCCATACAATAATGCGTCTCAACCGCCACGCCGGAGGTGGAGAGCAGGTAAACCAGAGCCAGGATAAAATGAAATCCCTTTTTCATTGCAGGGTTAAAGTTACGGTATTTTATCATTTTTAAATGTTAAACCCGGATTTTGGAGTATACATAGGCACTGCTGGCCGTGGTACACAGTGTACCTGTTCCGCAGACAGGATTATTGTTAACAATGGGGGCATCGTTGTTGGGGCTGCAAAAAGTTTGTGATATCTCCTCCCGCAATACTGTTGATCTCCGCTGCCTTAGCCTTACCCGCTGCGGGGCTGCCACCCTGCAACAAGCCATTGATTACATCCAGCACCGGGATATTGGTATTTACCGCACTGCCTCCGCTGTTGCCCTGCTTGTAGTAGCTGCGGCCAAAAATGTCGATCTTATCGCCCGCTCCCGCTAAAGCTGGACTGTAAGCATTACCTTCAGCGTAATACCCAGACCCGTCTTGGCTGTGTTACTGCTGTTCATCCGGTACAGTTTGTCGCTGTTGTCGGTTTGTTTGATGGCGCTGGTATTGCTGCAATTGGGGTTGTTGTTCACCGGGAGGTTGCCATTGTGGTTGGGATAGTTAGTACTGCACAACTACTTATCAAAATACATGATCCACACAGGCCCATCCCAAAACCTTATATCATCAATATTGTATTTGTAGAGACTATTTCCATAGCCATCTTGCCTGGTCTTAAAGTCCTTGAAATATAGATCGCGGATATCACGGCGGGTATTACCTAAATTATGATAGTTACTTAGACTTGATTGATCCAGCCAAAAAATATTGTAAAAATTATTACTGTCGCTATAATTTGCTATAAAGCAATGAGCATCATAGTGATATTCATTAGCATTACCTGGATTAAGTGATTTTGCATTTGAATTTTGGGTAATTACAAAAAAGGCTGCTTTGTCATATTTTGGACTATATAAAATTGTATCTATTATAATCTGGGTTAAAGTGTCGTTTTCTTTTGGATAGTAGGCAAATTTTTTCTCCTTGATAAAAAATCTGATACTATCTTTTAATATAGATGTATGTGCTTTATATTTATCCTCCTTAATCAGTGTTTTATACTTATACTTAGCGGGGGTTGTATCAGATTTAATGCCCGTACAACCGTGACAAAGATTGCAAAATAAGATTGCAATCAAAAAAAATAATTTCATATAATTTATTTATTTACAGTTGGGTTTTGGTATTCAAATTGTTGGGTTTGCTCATTCCATTTGTATGTCCCCTCTTTCAAATCTTTAATATTATCAAAAAATGTCAAAATATTGTGACTTCCTTCAGATTCAGACTGTTTGTATTCAAATATGCCTTTTTCTTTTTCATTTGCCAACCATCCTGTTAAACTCCATTTCCCTTTATGTGTAAACTGTTGCTTTTTAATAACCCCGCTATTAATTATACTGCCAGCCTGGTAAGGATCGAAATCGGCAA
>JAAFIK010000058.1 GCA_013298665.1 Chitinophagales bacterium | reverse complement strand
GAAGAGCAGCTTGTAGACATTGTAAAATGTGTTTAGAACTACAAGTTGCTTTTTCTTTTAAAAAGCATCACCACACTATTTTTCCACCTGTGTGAATTATCCCTTAGCTTGACGCCTATGCGATAACTCGGGGATCGCCTTGCTGATTGGCGGGGGCGGATCCAGGAAGGTTGTTTTAACCGCTTCATGCATCATTCTCGAAAACCACTTCTGGTCGATTTTCGGGAAATATAACCCGCATCTGGCAAGCAGGTCGATTGATTCCCGTTGAACATAGTTGGTATTTCTTGGGAAGTCAATAAACCTTTGTACCCAGTTATACATCAAAGCAACTGTTTTTTTATCTTCATCCGATCCGTCAAAAGCAGAAACGGCTGTCCTGAAGTCGTTCATTTCAACAACTTCAATATTGTAATTCATGCGCGCAAGCATATCAGCTACAGCAATAAAAGAATGATACTCAGGATTTTCAATATGCAGGCATCGATGCGTTGTTCGTGCCATTTCCGTTGCGAAAAGAACAATACCGCTGGCAACCACATCAATAAAAGAAAAAGAAATCTTTTCGCAATAGGTTCGTGGCACTTTTTTAAGCAGTAAAGCACCTTTAATAACCTGGTAAATCCTGTTCTGATCAATATTTTGCTGAAACTTTCCTGTTACGGAATCTGCCGCAATATGACCTACCCTGTATATCCTTCCTGCCCCCCCGGCATCAAAAAATGCACGAACTTTTTTTTCTGCCTCAAACTTGGATTTTTCATAATCAGAAACAAAAAACTGTCCGTAATCAAAATCGTATTCAGAGAAGTTTTTACTTCGTCCATCTGGTGAATACCCGGATACCGCCAATGTAGAAACAAAATGTAATGCCTTTTTTCTACCCTTGCCTGCAAGAGTAATAATACCTTCTGTTGCATTGATATTAGCTGCAATCAGATCTGAATAGTTTTTCATCAGATTAGTATCTGCAGCAGCATGTAAAATTATGTCCACACCTGTCGCCAGTTCCCAATAATCATTTTCATCAAGACCGAACTGAGGCAATGACAGATCACCACAAAGCACTGTTATACGGTTTTCATAATCCCCGTATGACAGGTGAGGGTGATAATACTGCATACTGGCTTTGAGCCTGGCTTCGGCATGCCGCTGATCCTTTGCCCGTATAAGGCAGATTATTTTGATTCCATGATCCTTTATTACCTCTGCCAATATCCTGTTTCCAAGAAACCCGGTACTGCCTGTGAGAAACAAAGTTGCCGGATTGCTCATACCTTGTCTCCGGGAGTTACTCGGGAAATGATACAATGGCTGGCCAACAGATGGCATGCTACTGTGCAGAAGTGATGGCCGCATTTGTTGATGATCTCCTGCAGCCATGTACCTAAGCAAATGATTAAAAAACCGGTTTGCTATCAAGCTGATTTTAGCCGCAGAAAAATAACTTTTCAGATACTGAACATCAATAAAAATAATATTCCCGATAAACCGAAAAGTAAAATAAAGCTTGTATTCTTCAAGCGAGTTTTTACTACGTGTTGGGCCTGAGTTGAACGGGGCAGGCTTGAACTCACCCGTAACATAATTTCCAAACTTATCGGCAAAACGGCCAAGATAGTTGAATAATATATCCGGCTTTTCTGAAGGCTTTTCTGAAGGCTTAGCCGGCAGGGCATTGGTATAAGCACGAACGCTGTTAGCAAGAGCAGCATTTTTCTCTATCAGCTTTGTGCAAAATGCAGGGCTAAGGGCCTCAGATTCAAGATTAAGTTGTGCGGTAGTGGCCCACCATGATACCGAGCGGCTCAGGTCGGGCAGGTCTTCATGCTGTGGCCTGCCATGAAATTCAACATCAACAGAAATCTGTAAAAGTGACAACTCATCCAGTATGGCAGCCGAGAATGCGGCTAATAAAACCCCGCTTACGGAAGTGCCTGATCCTGATTCTTCCAGCTTGTGCAATTGCACAGACAGGGGATCCGGCAAACCAATGTTCAGCACTTTTACAGTATTATCATACTGTATATAATGCAGGGGTGGCGGCAGGTGAAATACTTCCATTGGCTTTCCCTCAGCTCCTTCACCTTTTGACCAACGACCCGCTACATTTAAAAAATGAACAACTCCGTTTTCTGAGGCAATTTCAGGCTTAAGGCCGGTCAATCCCTTCTCGTAGTAGTCAAGCAACTCATCAATAATAATATTCCATGAAATAACATCCACCACCAGGTGGTTACAGGCCAGGTATATATAATCCTTTCCGGTCAGGTCAATAAATACATGTGCCATAAAAAGCTTACCGCTTGAAACAGAAATTTCGGATAAAAGATTTGCAGCTACCTGCTGGATCTGTTCGATTGAAGACCTTGAGCTGTCGAGCATGGTTATTCCCAATGTTGCACCTGAGGCAATCCCGGGGCCGATACTATATACATCATCTTTTTTGCTGAACGCAGTAGTTAGCTGCAGGTGGCACTGTAAAACCTGGTTAAAAGCAATTGCCATCTCTCTTGTGTTGATTGCTTTGTTACATTCAAACAGAATTGTCTGGCAGTAATGATCGGGATTAAATCTTTTTTGATGGAGTATTTTTTGCTGAGATACGGTCAGATATGTTGTCGTTTTATCTGAAAAACCACCCATATCATTATTGATGATCCGCGGGGGTTTTGTCTGGATAAAGTCAGACAAAATGGGATTATTGTTCAGGTCTGTAATATGTATTTTGTAGCCATACCGTTGCAGTCGTCCGATCAGTTGTATGGCAAGCAGGGAGTCGCCGCCAGTTTCAAAAAAATTATCATTTAAAGCCACGCTGGTTTTATGCAGCACATTACGCCAGGAAGATCTTACCAATGAGGGCCAGCCCAGATTTCCATGATCCTGATTATCCTCAATCAAAACCGGATCAACATCACTGATAACCTGGCTCCTGAGTGTATTGATATCAATTTTTCCATTGGAATTATATGGTGTTTTTTGATAGAAATAAATTCGCGAAGGTATTTTGTACTTTGGCAGTCGCTCCCCTAACCACTGGCGGAGATCCTCTTCGGTAATAGTTATGCCCTCCAGTACCCTGATATAGGCCTCCAGTATGCTATACTCATCCTTATCGCTGATCAGTACGGTTACATCCTGAGCGTTGGGATGTTCAGACAGTGCAATTTCGATTTCACCCAACTCTATGCGGTAGCCTTTTATTTTTACCTGCCTGTCTTTTCTGTATAAAAACTCATAATTACCATCAGGTAGTCTTTTACAAATATCTCCCGTCCGGTAACAAATGGTGGATTTTCCATTGACTACTCTTGTTACAAATCTTTCACGACTCTCCTGTTCATTGTTAAAATATCCATGGCTGACACCAGGTCCCGCTATAAAAAGCTCTCCTGTGGTGGCATCTTCATCCAGGAAACATATGCCATCCCCCAGCGAAGTGCCTATTGGAACAGAATGCGTTTCTGGATATCCTGTTCCCGGGTCTTCAATCCTGAATGCAAGCGCGCCGATAGTCGTTTCTGTTGGCCCGTAATGATTAAACAGGTTCTTACACACACCAAGAGAGCAAATGGTATCCACCGTTTTCCAGCTCAGTTTTTCACCACCCAGTATGATATTTTGTACCGGCGTTTTAAAAGGAGAATACCTGTTCCCTAAAAGCGAAAGTAAATGTGTGGGTGTAATCTTTATAAGTGACACCTGGTCATAATTGATAACATCTGTAAACAATGCCGGGTCAGTTGATTCAATTTTACTCATAACCCTGAGCATACCGCCCGACACCAATGCTATCAGCAATCCTGTTAATCCAAGATCTGCCGAAAAAGTAGATACATGAGCCGCATTTACATTTACCGGACGTCCTATCCGTTCATAGATCGCAAAGGTGTAATGAAGTACATTAGTGTGTGTAACCTGAACCGCTTTGGGAACACCTGTGGTTCCGCTGGTCAGAAGTATATAACAAATATCAGGCTCTCCGGGGGGTATGACAGGAATGTATTCATTGGAAAAAGCTGCCGATCCGGTATATATGATATCGCCAAAATCAAAATAAATGATACCGGGCGAAATTGTCATCTGCTGTAAACATTCCGCATCCATAACAATGGCAGCCGGCTTAACAACATTCAGTCTTGACTCGTTCGTCTGCCTGCCGTCTTCATGGTCAAGAAAAACAGCGATACAGCCACTGAGTTGTATCCCCCAGAATACAATGATACTTTCCACGTTTTTCTTACTGATACAGGCAATTTTGCTTCCCGGCATTAAGCGGTTGGCAGCGATGGCCGCAGAAACACAAGCAGCACGGCTATAGAGTTCTGCATAACTCAGTTCTGTAGTATGATCTTTGAGTGCTGTCCTGCCGGGAAATTTTTCTGCCACGAATCTGAATAGTTCGGCCAGGTTGGAGTGATTTTCTTTCATCGAGTGTGAATAAGTTATAAATGGATGTGCCGAAGAACCGGTTGTTCCTCAACTTACTTGTTCTGAAGTATTACTAATGTATAAACAGTATCAGGTTCCTGATATGATAAGCGAACAGTTTCATAGCAAGCATGCAATACTATGGGTATGCCTGCCGGGTAGGGCGTATGGTGATATTCTCAAGATTTACATTTCCCGGAAGATCAATAAGGTAGCCGATAAGGCCGGATATATCATCCGGAATAAGAACGGGGCCAATGTCCTGAGCATATTGTTCAAACCATTCCTTACTATACCCGGCAGATGCCTGGAAATTCGTCTCTACGATGCCAGGTTCAATCAATGTAACCCTTATACCGTGTGGCCCGAGTTCTCTGCGCAATGCTTCGGTTACACCATGGGTAGCAAACTTGGTTGCTCCATATACGGAGTTAAAAGGCGAAACATTTCGGCCAATCGTAGATCCGATAACAATGATATCGAGGGGAAACTTAATAAAATCACGATCCAGAGTAATCGTCCCCAGCATCGCTGTTCCTATCGTCCGCAACTGGTTCAGCACTCCTTTAATATTGGTGTCAATAAGGCTATCCCATTCCTTCGGATCCGAATTGATCACCGTACCCGGTAAGCCCCTGCCCGCATTTGCAAGAAATATTGATGGATCTATATCCCAGGCATCCCTGCATGCAGTTATACAGGCCTCAGTAACGGATATATCCCCTACATCGCCACAAACAATTCTGCAGTCTGCAGTTCCGGGGGCTTCCATTATAAGACGTTGAAGTTCTTCAAGTTTTTCGCTGTTCCTCCCATTCAGAATCATACGGATGCCCTTCTTTGCGAAGTGCCAGGCCACAGATCGTCCGATACCCGAGCTTGCACCCGTAATAATGGCTGCACGATTGTCCATTTAAAAAAATTTAGATATTACTTGATAATGACTATAGTGAGACTCCCGGGAGCTACATATGTGGTTAATTCACCGGGAAAATAGCCATAAGAAAAAAGCGGATATATTATCCTGTATTACACAGGGAAAAATTATTACAAAATAGTGTACTAATCAGCATCAGGTCGCCTGGTGTTGCAATAGTACAAGACTAGCGTAACACAAAAGTTGATGTCCGATACTGAGACCCGGCGAAAACATGACGAATACATAACGTTATTGGGATTTGACCCTGTTCTGCTCACTTTCGGCTCCGCCGGTCTGCCTGGCTGCAAGCCCCTTACCCGTATTAAACCGGTAAGTAAATGATAACGTTAGTACCCTGTTATCCAGGTAGTTGAAAAATGTTGCAGCCGAATTCGACAAGTTGGTGATGGTGCCCTGGGGACGATAACTCGAAAAAATATCTTTTAAACTCAGCTTTACAGACCCCATCTCCTTCCAGATTTTTTTCTGAATACCTGCTATAACAACAACAAGGGGTTTTACAACAAACTGACTGGAAATTGTTGTGGACTGATAATAGGCTAACAGTTCCGCTGCCCAGGTTTTACTAAGTTTGAACTGATTGGTGATATAACTGATAGAAAACAATGTCTTTGCATCAAGTGGCTGGTTGTACAAAATACCTTTAAACCTTGCCCTGTTCAGCTCCGTATAGAATTGTATGGACAGCCAGTCAACTGGTGCAACATTCACACTGACAGAAGCACTGAAATTAATCCGCTTCCCTACATTTCCAGGCCTGCTTGTAAAAATACCATTTGTCTGCTCAATTGTCTCACTGATTATATTCACCGTATTTGTGTATTGAAGTGTTGTTGTTATGGTATTTTTATAGGCATGCGACAATTCGATAGTATGCGAGAAACTTGGTTGCAGGAAGGGATTCCCGGAAAAATAAGTAAACTTATCAACAGGAGAGACAAAAGGGTTCATATCCTGGTAATCCGGTCTGTCAATACGATGACCATATGAAAAATTAAACTGGTTCCTGTTCACACTATCTGCCCGGTACGACAGATATATGGTTGGGAAAAGATTAAGATACTTTCTTGAGAATGAGGAATCAGGCTTAACTGCATTTCCCAACTGGCGCCCTCTTATAGAAGTGTTTTCAAGACGAAGACCGGATTGGAATGAAAATCTTTTACTCTCTTTATTAAAATTCACATACACCGCATTTATGTTTTCACGGTAACGGAAATAGTTCGTCAGGTCATTGTTAATCACAGAAACCCCCGATACTGAATTAAAATATTCCGCCGTATTATTTGTCCGTATCATGCTTGTCTTCGCCCCTGCTGCAAAGGTCGCCTGTCCCTTAAGTGGATGTGTATAATCAACTTTTGCAGTCCGGATGCCTATTGTTGCAGGAAGATCACCATTGATCAGATCGCTCGATTTCAGGTTGCCACCTGGCAAAAAGATATTGTTTAAAAAATTTTTCTCAGAACTGAATCTGTAATCAACATAGTCTGCATTAAAAGTCAGTTCGCGCCCTGAGTTGTTGAATTTATACGCATAGTTAACATTGACATTACCATTTCGCCATTTATCCGCAGACTTATTTTTAGCCTCAACTGTTGAGTCCAGCACCATCCCGCCATTCAATACCCTTGCGTCGTTGGTGGTAGTGGCTGTATAGGGGTTGATAAAACCGTTAATCACGAATCCAAGCGTCGATTTTTTCGATGCATAAT
Source organism: Chitinophagales bacterium (assembly GCA_013298665.1). Classification (GTDB taxonomy): domain Bacteria; phylum Bacteroidota; class Bacteroidia; order Chitinophagales; family Chitinophagaceae; genus Ferruginibacter. The sequence continues at coordinate 21,462 of JAAFIK010000058.1, read as the reverse complement.
AGTCCAGCCCGAGTCTGTAATTTTGACTTGACCGTTCTTTCTTTATATATGATCTTTGTGTGAACATGCTATTGAGTGATCCGTCATTCTTCAGAAACGTTCTTTGAATCCTTAAGTCCTGGAATTCATTGAAAATATTATAACTGATATTACTGAACAGGTTCACATTGTTAATCCGGTAGTTAAAATTGACGCCATTGTTGGTGCGCATATATACACCCTGGCCATAGCTTGTATTAATGGTTCCATTAAACCCTTTTGTCTTTACTTTCTTCAGCTTGATATTGATCACACCTGCTGTGCCTGAGGCTTCATACTTTGCCGGGGGATTTGTCATAATTTCAATCAGCTCAAGCGTACTGCTGGGTAAGGATTTTAAATAATTGGCAAGATCAGCAGCAGACATGTATGTGGGTCTGTCGTTGATAAAAACAACAACGCCCTGCTTTCCTCTCAGGCTGATATTTCCTGACACATCAACTGTTACACCCGGCGACTTTTCAAGTACCTCCATTGCAGAAGTGCCCGCGTTACTGATCAGCGCGTCCACATTCACCACTGTTCTGTCGATCTTCCGTTCAATAAATGGCTTTTTTGCCACAACAATAACTTCACCAAGGCTTTTTGTATCTTCCTTCTTAAGCGTTATTACCGGCATAACAAACAGTGAATCGCTGGCTTTCAAAACAAAGGGAGCAGTATAATACCTGGAGTATCCAACAGATGTAATAGACAGGAGGTAGTTTCCTGCAAGCAGTTTATCAAATTCAAACAACCCTGTTTCATTGGTTAACTCAATTTTTACAATAGCTGAATCCCTGGGGTTCAGCAGGGAAATTGTAGCATTGCTAATTACTGTCTTCTCCACGCTGGTTATTTTACCTCTGATTTTTATGGGGTGCTGAAGCTGACCCAAAAATTGAAGGGGATTTAAAAGCAGCAAAGTAAAAAGAAACAATATGGATGGGAAGCCTTTCATAATTAACAATTTGGCATAATTATACCCGTCGTAGTATTGGACAAAGGGGTTTTAGTTTTACATATTCTACCGTAGTACTCAACAGTTAAAGATTACTCTTTACCAGGGGTAGGGGTTGGGGTTGGCCTTGGTGCAGGATCAGGCATTGGCGGTGTCCATACCTTATCATAATCAATTTTAGTACCAAGCCGCTTAGCCTCGCTTTGCAATTTTTTCATATAAAGACTTTGCTGCTCATTAACAATCTGATTGGCTAGTGTCTCGTAATGCTTAAACTTATCACCGATCATCCGCTCACCGGCGTAATAGATAGCTTTCACTTTATTATCTCCCGTAGCAGTCACAACCTCATAGCCATTGCTGAAATAGCGTATGCTGCCCTTATCAAGAATAATGGACCCGCCATTCAATGTATCCGGGCGCTTTGTAATGGGCAATATTGGATCGGAAGTACTGATATGCTGTGATACTTCTTTCATTACATCTGCTTCGGCCTGCAGCTCGGCCTGTGCTTCTATACCCGAAGCAGTACTACCGGTGCTGCCATTTTTTCCATAATACTGCGCAACCAGTTTGTCAACAAATGGTCTGTAAGATGCGGCCTTATCAGCAGTAACCGGCTTACCATCAATCCAGTAACTCTCCAGTTTTCCGCTTTTAACATTAACTTGATAAACGACTCCTTCACGCTTTACGATACAGCAACTGTGAAGATTGTCCTGGTCAAGTTTTAACGTTGACCCTTCCGAGATATCGGCCCGGTAATAATTCTTATAGGGAAAAATGGTTGTATCTGCTTTCATGGTGGCTGTGTGTGTTGTGGTATTATTCTGACCTTTTCCGATTGCAGAAAACGTAATGGTAAGTGCCAGTATGCTTCCTGTTAAAAATATCTTTTCCATATTATTAAGTGTTTTGTTATGATTGTAAACAATCCGCTTTACGCGATTCAAAAGATGGCTTTTTCTTCCCGGAAAAGCAGTTGCGTAGGATGCCCAGCCCATGTTGTACTCCTGAAAGGAGACAAGTGCCTCAAGAAATTTCTTTTTACTTTTCGTTTCAGCAATCGCAATATCATCGCAGCAATTTTCGCGCTCGTCCCTGATGAGCGACGAAACCCACAAAACCGCAGGATTAAAAAAGAAAATAATCTGTGCGAAACTCTGCAATATATTAACAAAATAATCTTTACGCTTTATATGCGCCAGTTCATGCAAAATGATTGCCTTTATCTGCTCCTCGTCAAGTTTTGTCAACAGGCTTGCCGGAATAAGTATAATCGGCTTTAGCATACCGGTAACCACTGGTACTTTAACTAATTCTGACTGCAGAAGCCTTATCTCCCGATTAATGTGCAAAGCAGACGAAAGTTGAACGAGCAACTGTTTCCAGCAGGGCGACGGCTCATATACCCGGCTATTCCTGACCCTGTAGATGTATCCGATATGAAGTACTGTCTGTATGAATTTAAAACTGAAGATGATAAACCAAATGGCTACCAGCAAATCAGTATTCCTGTTGAAGAAGTCGCTTAGTCTTGTGGTTATTCCCTTTTCGGGAAGTTTACTTACGACACCTGCTGCCGAAACGCTATTTTGAGCAGGGAATACTGGTGTACTACTTTCTGCAACTGCTATAGCAGCGGGTTGGTTGACTGGTTCAGCATTATAGTGATTGAACGCATCAACAAATGTATATCCCGCCAGAAAAACAAATCCAAAGAATAGTGATGTGAGCAAATTGTATCGAACAGCAGCCTTTGCTTTCCTGGTCGATACAACAACAACGCCGGCGAGTATTGCCAGTAAGAGTCCTTGCCAAAGCGAGTGTATCAGCATCCGGGAAAGTGCATGAATCAATTCCCTGCTCAACATATTTTCAATAAGGGAGTAATGCATAATCCAGTTTATAACGGTTATTCAGAATCAAATTCCTGAATCATTTTTTTAATAGAGGCCATTTCCTGATGCGTAACTTTACCATTGCCCAGTAACTGCATCATCAAACTGCTAACAGAGCCCTGATAAATAGTATCAACAAACTTTTCAAGTAAGTATCCTTTGGTATTCTCTTCCTCAACGGCTGCACTGTAGATGTGCTTCATTGAGCTATCATCACGGTTCAATATTCCCTTCTCATGCATAATCTGCATCAACTTTAGGGTTGATGTATATTGAACATCTCTCTTTGCTGACAAGGTATCATTCACGAACCGCACCGTACCTGGTCCGTACTTCCACAATACATGCAATATCTGAAGTTCACTTTTTGTAGGCTCTTTTTTATCCTGAGTGGTCTTTTCTGATTTCATAACACTAAGGTATGAATTATTTCGTACGAAACAATTATTTGCTTTGCTTTTTAATTTTATTGCGGAAGACTATTTTAAAAATCATCGCAACATAGACATAAAACAATGACAATCAATGCTTTATGTTTTTTGGGTCATCGATATTTCTTTTGTATTCACCCAAAAGAGTGTTCCCGCGTGCAATGATAAGCCTGTCAGTAAGCCGCCGGCAACACCTGCTGCGATTACCAGTAAAAATTTGGACACCTTAAGCAACAAGGCTATCCGGCCTAGAACAGCCCCAGGCAACACCTGATCGTAGTAAAGATTTAATCCGAACCACACCATAAAGCCAGTCCAGAAGCCAATGCTAAAAGCCGGTAGCTTCCAGTTAAGTAAGGCAGCAAGCATACCCGTAAGAAAAACGGGTATAATAAAGGCCCACCATGGAAATAACCCTACCCTTGCCGTAAGGAAAAGAATCAGCAGCACTATAACTGCTGTTTTAATTGAACCGAAAGTTTTTTTGCGCAAGAGAATTTGTTTAAAGAGTTGCAGGAAAATATTATTGTATAAGCCAATATGTGGTAGAAGCGGTTTTTGCCTCTACACCGGATAAGTAAAAATTTAATGTATAGTACGCTCCCTGGTTCCAGTTACTTATAAAATTATCGTAGTATGGACTTCCAATACTACCCGTCTGTCCGCCTGCATAAACGCCTACTGCATTCGGCCGTTCATTACCTAGCTCAACAATCATACGCCATGTAGGTCCCCAACCCGGAGACATTGCATTGATTGCTTCCGGGTGGCCGGATGAGGCCAGGTGCAGTTTACTGAAGGCGTCTATCCTGGTCAAATGCATTATACTTACATTATTATAACAGCCCCACTGATCAATGCCAAAAGACGCTGCAGTTTTAAAGATCCGGCATGCAATACCAAAAGCCCTTCGCACAACATCTCCCGCTAATTCTCTTGCCGTGGTACTCTCCACATCAAAATAGTCATCAAGTGGTTGCTTTTGAATCATACGCAACAATATATAATCATCAGGCAGTTTTGCGTAAAAGGGATATCGCTTAAACTCATCCCAGGAAACCTCTCTTATGCTTTTCCACCACAGTTCAAACAAAACAGCATTCTTACTATCAGAAAAATAGCCCCCATTCCAGGTAGATAAATTATCCATTAATCTCTTTTCTTCTCCACGAAGATTACTTTTTTCGAATTGTTTTAATAAAACGGGTAACGCGGCTACGGCAAATGAGTTGATATTATCCAGTTGCATCGCTTTCATGCGCTCAATATCGAATACGGCTCCATTATCTAATATATCTTTAATGCGGTTGGCCCTGTTTTCACTATAATATCCATTGTTGTAATAAGGATAACCAGGATAGGCCGGATGTTGATTGGCGGATATTACGTAATTACAATCAGGGTTAAGCATATGCGGAAGGCTGTCAAAAGGAATATTCTTTTCACCAAGATTGATGGAAGATCGCCCATCCATAACAAACCGTCCTTGCCCTTTTTGTCTGACGGCAATAGTTCCCTGGTGATTAACAGCAATATTTCCGTCCCTGCAGGCAAAAGTAAAATTCTGAACAGGTGAGGCATAATGCCGGATTGCATCCTGGTATGTTTTAAAATCATAAGCCCTGTTCAGCTTGATAAAGGCAAGAAGTTCGTTCGATGGATCATACAGGGACCATTTTGACGCATAGTTAACGAGGGCAGGTAGCATTTTGGGAAACCGGACGTCACTTACAACCGGGCCAAAAGCGGTGTGGTAAATCGTGTCCATAAATGGGAGCATCGATTTACGATTTATCTTTTCCACGGTAAAGCCAAGATCTACCCATTGACTATCGAGTTTATACTTACTGTAGTCTTCGCTGATCTCAAGTTTATACCAATCCCTTACATCATCTGCTCCGTTTGTAACCCCCCAGGCAATATTTTTATTAAAGCCAATTATAACGGCGGGTGTACCTGGAATGGTAACACCATATACGTTTACTTCTGCTGAAGACATTTGCATCTCAAGCCAGATTGAAGGGAACGTAAGGTCAAGATGCGGATCGCTGCATAATATGGGATACCCTGATCTGGTTTTTTTTCCGGATACCGCCCAACTATTGCTTCCCAACCTGGGATTGTAATTATTGGTTGCTACCAAAGCATTCGAAGACAGGAAACCATAGTCAAGATAAGCTGGCTTCTGAATCTGGCAATATGCTGTTGATGTATCAGAATACCGGTTCATTACGGGTGTACTGGGCGAGGGGAAATCGGGAAATAACCGGTTGAATTTGTCTTCCCCAAGGGCAACTATCAGGTTCGACATACTGAAATCCTCTTCATACCCCGAGAGTGTTGCCGCCATTTGTTTCATGATCAGCGCACTCTTCAAATTACTCCAGGGTTCAGGTGTGTAGTCAAGAATCTTATACTCAACCGGTATTGTTTTATAAGAGAGCTTTTGAATATACGCATTCACCCCGGCCGTATAGGCATTCAGCGCATTACGTGTCAGGCTGTCTTTTTCCATAAATTCCAGTGAGGCTTTGGCAGCATCAGGTATTCCGATGCGGCGTTGATTACGGTCGTAATCCAGTAAATCATTCCCGAATATTTCAGCTAGTCGTCCTGCTGCATTATAGCTCAGAAAATCCATCTGCCAGAGCCGCAAAGATGCTGTAACATATCCCTGTGCGAAATAAAGATCTGTTTCGTTTTTTGCAAAAATGTGGGGCACTTTCCGATCATCGAAAAAAACATTCACTGAATCACGCGTTCCCCCAAGCCGGATCAGTTTAAACTTTTGATTCAGGCTAAGATCGTCCCCATTCCGGACAACACCATTAAAAGGATCCAGCAACTTTCCAAAAGGCGGAAGGTTAAACATTGGCTGCGACATAGCAAAACAGAGTATACCAAGGGCTATCAGCGGAAATAAAAATGCGGCGCTTATTTTTCTCATTATAATATCACTCTTTAAATATGCCGGAAAAGGCAGATGCAATAAAATGGTGAAAGATTGACAGTATTGGTTTGATCAGTGGCTTAAAACGGTATTCCCGATTTCAACGGTCTCATCAATCAGTTTACCGTAATCCATTTTAAACAGGCGATCAGCACAATAATAGTATTTATCATCATGTGTAATGGCAATAATACTTATGCCCTCATTTTTGAGAACGGGAATGATCTCCGTATAAAATTTCTTTCTGAAATAAGGATCCTGGTCTGCTGCCCATTCATCAATAACCAGTATTGGCTTATTTTCAAGCAGTGCAGCAATCAGTGCTAAACGTTTCCTTTGACCAGTAGAAAGATCGGTAGTTGAAAATGAATTTCCCTCAAGTTTTACTTTTTCGGTAAGTTCAAAAATCGACAGATAATAGGCCCATCTGGACAGATCAGCATTTTCTATACCAATAAGTTCATCAAACAGGTAAAAATCACTGAATACAACTGCGAAAGCGCTCCGGTAAGTAGAATAATTACTGCGGGAAACAAGATTGTTATTTAAAAATATTTCGCCCGCTGATGGCAGTGATAAGCCTAATAAAGTATGGATAAAAGTTGTCTTCCCGCTACCATTACCGCCATAAATAAAAACCACATCGCCTTTATGCATATCGAAGTCTATCGGGCCAATCCCAAATGATTTTTCCTGATCACCATAATTGAACTCAAGTCTCTTGATATATATATTCAAAAAGTCTTCCCGGCTAATAGCTTCACCATAGGTAATATGATCATAGTTGGCATCCTCAAGCTCCTTCTTAAGTTTCATAAGGTGTGCTGATGCAACCTTTGCCCTGGCAATTCCCGGGAGAAGTGACATTATTGTTTCGATTGCACCCAACAGGTATAGTAGAGTAAATGAAAAACTCACTGTATCAGCAGGCCTAATACTCAATACAACGCTAAAGATGAGCAGTACTGCCGCAATAAGCACATAAAAGAGCACCTGGCCGGTAATCTGGTTATTCAGAAAACCAGTAAAGGCTTTTATGTTATTGGTAAGCGACTCATTTGAAATGGCACTGATTTTATTATTATAAAGGTAATTGCCCTTCCGTGGTTCCATATAGATCTCCTTAAACCCATCCAGTATGGAAACAAAATGCTTTTGAAAATTATTCTCCAGGTTTCTGGCCTTCTGAAATTGTTGTGCATTCTTATTCGAACTTAGGTAGTATACCGTCATCCCAATCAATGCAATAGCGAAAGTGATGCTGAAAAGTACAATGGAGATGGATGACAAATAAACAAGGCATGAAATAGCAAGAATTGTGGCCGTAAAAAAATCAATAACACTTAGTGAAACATCAATGAGTGTGTTTACATCACTGAGGATTGCCGTATGTACATTTGTTTTATTGGCAGAAAGCTGCTGATAATTGGCCTTTAATACGGAAGACAGGATTTCTTTGCGCAGTTTCCAGAAAAGATTTTGCGATAAGTTGATTATCGTTATTGCCAGCGTTCTCCGAACCCAGATAAAAAGAAGTATAATTGACGCAAAAATAACAATATACTCCTTACTGATACTGGTAAATGTTCCTGTCATGATAAGTCCGATAACCCTTGTTGCAGAATTGATGAACAGGAAACTGCAAAAGCCGGAAAAGATTCCCAGCAGGATATACTTGGCAACAGCGGTCTTGCCAAGCATAGGCAAAAGCATTTTTAATAATTTTTTCATAGTCTATATTCAATCCGGGTTTTTACTTTAGACAAACCCGGGTCAATTGTGTTTTATACATGTTTTACTACACCCGCATAACGCTGAACGGGAAACTAAGCCGGCTGCAATTCACGCTGATAAAGGATTTCCTTTTCGCCAAATAATCTTTCTGCGATTATTCCGCGCTTTGCACATTCCTCAACCAGCATGTTTGACTGAATAATCGGATTCGAAGCATTGGTATACCGTACCGTACTGATAAACTCCAGCCATGGTTCCTGCCCCATTGCATATACATATGTTTCCCTGGGGTTAAAAATGTTTACCAGATTTATTCCCTTTTCATAGTTTGAACCGGACAAGCGTCTGGACTGATCCTTATCCCGGGCTAGCTCTTCTGTAAGGAGAGGGCCATAAAGCCAGGTAAGCGGTGCTCCATCACACTCCATGCCGAGAAAAATCACATCCACATCACCCGTGATTCTGTGGATATGTTCATAAAGCTTAGCCTCAAGCACTCTGGAATCTGCAACAAAAAGAAAAGTAAAGTGATCAATAGCAATATGATAACAGGTTTTCGCCATCACATTCAGGTCACTATGTTCGCCTGTAAATGGTATTCCGGTAATCGAGCAATTTCCAAAACGCATTTCTTCCATCTCACCAATCTCCCTCACATTTTTAAATCCAACATGCTCGAATACAAGCTTAAGACTCGGATCCTGAAGTGCTCCTGTCATTGTTCTTGGAACTATGACATTCCTGATTTTGTGACGGAGGGGCAGCAGTGTTTCAAAAAGGATATGATCCTGATGGTTATGGGTAATCAGCACATAGTCAATAACGTCCGGAATATCAATATCAGAAAAATGACTGACACTGGATTCATAACCATAATAACTGATTAAAGGATCAACAAGTATGCAGACATCTTTTGTTTCAATCAGGATACAGGCATGGCCAAAATAACGCATACGCACAAACGGCCCGTCATACTTACGGTAAGCCGGATGCTGCTTTTCAGTAAAAAAGGTGTCAAAAAGCGGGCGATCGTGATCTTCTATGCGCAGTATTTCGGCTATCTCATCAACAGGTCTTGGATTTCTTTTCATTTTACTCAGTACATCAATCCCATTATGGTCAAGTGGCAGATTAAGATGCAGTATATTTTCAGCATCTAATCTTGGGGTACTCAGGCAAAACGGTCGTTCGTCATTATCTGTTATCCACAAAGCAATGCTTTGTACGGATTTATCGTAAAACCGGCTCCGGTAAAGAAGGCTTTCAAAAAGCCTGAATGAAGCTTGGTTGTTCAGGTCATACACCAGTTCAACATAACCCTTTAAAATATCAGGTACTTTTTCGTAAAGGGCTTCGAGTGAGTAACCTTTAGCACTGGTTTTTAACATAAGGTCAAGTTCTGCAACTGCATCTGCTATTGCAATTGAATCTTTTTGTTTTTGCAGTGTTTCCTCTTTCAGCTTCTTTACATCTGCCGACCGGTCAGTTTTATAGTCCATAAACGGACCACCCAGCATCTTTGGGTTGAGTACGGCAGCGGCATGTATCTGTGGGGATTGGATATAAGAATTCATAATTTTCAAATGTCTGCCTTTTACATTCATCGCAGCAGTAGCGGGCGAAATCAGGTGTGACCATGCATACCAGCGTTGTACCAACGGTTCAATTACAACATTGGGCTTGAGATAGCATAATTTTTGTTCCATATTTTGTGTGTAATGTTTATTGACGCAATAGAGATTTAAGCTTTGTATAATAGTTTATCCCGCTATCAGCAGGGTACGTTGACAACTATTTCTTTTATTCTGGCAACGGATTTCTCATAACCGGTTAACACTTCTCTCAGCATAACAAAATAATTGTTCAGAGTCTCTTTACCAATGGTATTAAGGGTTTGTTCTGAATTAACAGCAAATTCCAGTTTTAAGCAATTTCCATATTCAGTTACTATAAGACCAAAAGCATTTTTCATTGTATCGGTTTTTTTTATGGCTAATCCTCCGTCACCATATACCGGAGTATAATCTGTATCGCTATAGTAACTGTAATTATGGTAGTTGAAAAAAGCTGTTGAATGCAGAAAGGTGTTTGTGACTGATATATCTGGCAGCTCATACAATAATCTCTGAAAAGGGTAAGCATCGTAAGCAAGATCTTCAAGAAAATTATGTTGTACCTGATGCAAATGATCAACAGCGGTTTTATATTCATCAACAATGTTTCTCACCATCAGTGAATTGGCAAAAAAGCCAATAATACCGGAAACATCAAGACTGCCTAAAGCGGAAGAGTTTCTACCGGAAACCGTAGTGAAAATGGTAATGTCTTCCTGGCCGGTTAGCTGGTTCAGAAACAAGGTAAATACGCCCAGTAATAAAGATGGCCGCGTAATGCCATTGGCTTTTGAAAACTGATCCAGCAGAGCTAAACGTTCCTTTTCAATAATTCCTTCTATTATTGTACAGCCACTCTCGTCAGAATGTGCTGGTACTTCCTCACGCCACATCAGTTTCGGGTTAAAGTTCTTTAACCGCTTTAGCCAATAGTTTTTATGTACAATTCCATTCTCGCTGTCAATAAAATTTCTTTGCCATGCAGAAAAGTCTTTGTACTGAAACGGCAAAGACGTAAGTTCCGGCAAAACGTGCTGGCTGATTGACGAGTAGATGGTCATCAACTCATTTTGTATGATACCTGCAGAATAACCATCTGTAATAATATGATGCATCCTGAACATAACACATACACTTCCGGCAGACGTTTTATACAAATTGACAAAAAACAGGGCTTCGGAAACAGGATTAATATTTTGTTGCTGTGCTATCCTGCTTATTTCATTCATCGCATCGGTCGTATCAATTTCTGCAACAGGCAGATCTCCGAATTCAGCCTCGGCCGCATCAATTACATGCTGCATAATTTTATTGCCTGAATAAACAAATCTTGTCCGCAAAATTTCATGGCGTCTGATGAGTTGATTGAGGGCATGACGAAATATATCAATATCTAAAACATCATAAGCATACCATGTTACCACAACCTCATCACCCGACTTCCATTCGGAGAAATACATAAGCTGGTTATAAGAGGCTTCCACGACCCGGTCTGATTCGCTCAGTGGCCGCACTTGTTCCTGACGACCGGCTGCGATCGGCAAATCGTCGATATACTTCGCTATACTTTCAATGTTTTTCTGTTCAAATAATATTTTCATAGGCAAAGAAACCCCTGTCTGATCAAGCGTCTTTTTGATAAGCACCATTGCCTTCAATGAGCTTCCGCCCAGTTCAAAATAATCATCTTTAATGCCTATTTTTTCGCGCCCGAGAATTTCCTCCCAAATTTTAACCATAACCTGTTCTGTTGCTGTATTCGCAGCTACATATCCGGTTTCAGCAGATATTCCTGCCTGGGTCGGGTCGGGCAGATTTTTTTTATCAATTTTACCATTGATGGTTAATGGCATAGCATCAAGTCGCAAAATGTAAGCAGGTTGCTGATGTGCCGGCAACATTTCATTCAGATAAGCCTTTATATCCGCAGTACTCAAATCGGGCAACCCGGTAAAATAGACTACGAGCTCTTTGTCTGTTGGTGTTATGGCTCTTGTTATCACTGCTGCCGATATAGTGCCGGGGTGCTTTTGCAATACTGCCTCTATTTCACCCAGTTCAGTACGGAAACCCTGTATTTTTACCTGGTCGTCCTGTCTTCCGATAAATTCAATATTCCCGTCAGGCAGCCATCGCCCCATATCGCCGGTTTTGTATAAACAGTCCATACTCTGGAAAGGATGCGGTATAAATTTTTCTGATGTAAGTTGCGGGTTATTCAGGTAACCGTTTGCCAGGTTATCTCCACCAAGATATATTTCGCCAATCACACCAATGGGTTGTAATTCCATGCGGTCATTGAGAATATAAATTTGTGTATTCGGGACAGGCTTACCAATAGGTGTTGCCTTATTACCAATCAACTCTCCGTTTTCATTGCAGAAAATGCTCACACAAATGGCCGACTCGGTAGGGCCATAGGCATTATAGAAGGTCAGGTACTTCGAAACAGCAGACACTACTCCCGGGCTGATGGCTTCCCCTCCTGAAATCAGCTTTTTAACAGACGACAGCCCGGCGAAATCAAGCATCCGTACATATGCTGCTGGAAGTGTAACAATATTTACCGCATTATTACTGATAAACTGTTCAAGGAGGATGGGATCTTTCTTGTCATCTTCATCAACGATATACAAGGTTCCGCCAGTGGTAAGGCATATAAATATCTCAAAAATTGAAACGTCAAAAGAGGAAGAGAGGAACTGCAGGCATCGATCGTGCTGCTTAAGATTAAATATTTCCTGTTGAGCCTGAATAGAGTTTGCAAGCGCACGGTGTCCAATCATTACACCCTTGGGTGAGCCGGTAGAGCCGGAGGTGTAAATCACATAAGCAGTTTCGCCCGCACCGGGTATACTTTGATCACTACTTTTCATCGTGTCCAACTGGACATCTATTGCCAATACGGTACCATCAAAATAAGCAACGTCAAAAATATAATCCGTTTGTGTAATGAGGATCCGCATTCTGGTATCACGCACCATAAACTCCTTCCGTGATACCGGGTATCCGGGATCTATTGGCACATATATACCTCCCGCTTTCATAATACCAAGTATTGCAATAACAGTATTTCCCGACCGATCGAGCATTACGCCAACCATCCCGCCCGGTTCAAGCCGCAATTCGTTCGTAAGATAAGCGGCAAGGCGGCCAGACAACACCTGAACGGTATTATAGCTTAGCTGCTGACCAGCATGAACTACTGCTGGAAGTTCCGGTACTTTATTCGTAATACCGGTAAACAGATCAACAACTGTTTTACCAGGAAAAACATTCTTTCTTCCTGTACTGAAATTCAATAATTGTTCTTTATCTTTTGTACTCAGGAAAGACAATTGCCGAACAGGTATTTCAGGATACGTAGCAATTGCCTCCATGATCTGCGAAGTATGGGCGGCAAGCTGCCTGATAGTACGCTCAGCATATATGTCAGTATTAAATACAATACTGAGGTGGAGGTCTTCTTCAAGTTCAACAAAGTTAAATACCATATCAAAAACACTTACTGTATCACCAGAGCCGTCATACTGACTTACTTTGAGGTTTCCGGAAGACTCCCCGGCATCCTCCCTTTTATCCGTTTGGGCATTTTGCACAACGACCTGAATGTCGAAAAGAGGGTTTCGGCTGGCGTCACGCTTAAACTTTAATTCTTCAATCAATTCATCAAAAGGAAAAACCTGATGTTCATAAGCACCCAATGCTACCTGTTTTACATTTTTCAGCAGCCTGGAAAAATCCTCGTCAGCATTGAATCTCGTTCGTAATGCTAAAGTATTTGTATAAAAACCTATCTGATTAACAAGGTCAACATGCTCTCTGGCAGCAACGGGAGTACCAATAGTAATATCTTCCTGACTCGTATAATGATAAAGAAGGGCATCAATTACAGCAACAAGCCCCATAAAAAGGGTTGCCCCGTTTTCCTGGCAGAGCGATTTTATACCCTGGGCAGCATGACTTTCAATTTTAACACCCACAGCACTACCATTATACGTTTTTACTGAAGGCCTCGGCTTATCACCCGGCAACTCAAGTACCGGCACGTTGCCCTCAAACTGCTTTAACCAATAGCTTTTATGGGCCATAAGGGAGTCTCCGGTCAGTTGTTCCTGCTGCCATGCTGCATAATCCTTATACTGTATTGGCAATTCAGGGAGAGGCAAGCCGGATCCGTTTCCAAAAGCGTTATAAAAAACCAGCAATTCGTTCATCAGTATCCCCATCGACCAACCATCGCTTATAATATGATGCATCGTATAGCTGAATATGCACTTTTCATCCTCAAGCTGAATAAGTGCAGCCCGCAATAGGGGGCCGACAGTCAGGTCGAATGCATCTCCCGCCTCATGACTGAGCAGCTCCCTGATTTTTTCTTCCTGCCTTGTATCATTCCTTAAGTCATGGTACCCCACTCTGAAGTTCAATTCCGTTGGTTGATAAATATATTGTTTGATAACCCCATCCTTGTCTTCCCGGAAAACTGTTCGCAAAATTTCATGGCGTTGTAATAAGGTTTCAAAGGCATAAGAAACAGCGCCTCTGTTCAGTGCACCTTCAAATACAAAAACATTAACCATATTATAAGCGCTATTCCCACCTTCAAACTGACTCAGTATCCACAATCTTCTCTGAGAAGCAGACATTGGATAGCAATCTTTTTTTTCTATGGCCTTTATCCGGTTAAATACAGCATTACCAAGATTTTTCCGGAGATACTCAAGAATCTCTCCTTTCTGCATCCGTATATCACTTATCATCTCCGTGGTAAGTGCTCCTTTGGGTGCATCAATTTCTATATTTTCCCCTTTAAGAGACAACCTTACATTCGACTGCCTTAGATCGCTGATGAGCGTCTTAACATTTTTCATACACCAATTTTATTACAATGATTTTAAAGAATTTTCTTTAGAACAGGGAAAAGTGACTTTATATTACAGTGGTTTCCATTTCTGTTTGTTCGCCGTCAGATTCCCTCAGCCAAAGGATATTACCAATTTCGGCTGAAAGTGCTTCGATATTGGGATCATTAAAGAAAGTTGGCAGGTCAATTTCGACACCAAATTTTTCATGAATGGTCAGTACCGACCTGATCGCACGAAGGCTATGTCCACCCAAATCAAAAAAGTTATCCCGGATACCAATTCTGCTTCCCTCCATTTCTAATATCTCGCTCCAGATATCGACCATTTTATGTTCGATCTCGTTACGGGGTGCCGTATATTCAACGCCCCGGAGCATATCAATACTTTCCGGTAAAGGCAGCGATTTATGATCAGGCTTGTTTTCTGCTGTTAATGGCATATCGTCCATCAGCATACAGTATGCCGGTATCATATAGGCAGGCAGTCTACTACTGAGGAAATCACGTATGTCGGCTACTCTCATCTTCCTTTTGGTAATGATGTATGCAATTAATTCTGTATCGGAATTTTCTTTTTGCTTCCTCACTACAATAGCATCATCTACACCATCATAACTCATCAGGGCATTTTCTATTACACTAGTTGACGCCCGGAATCCACTTATTCTTACGGATGTCTCTTTTGCACCCAGCACTTCTACTGTTCCATTTCGTAAAACACGTCCTGTATCCCCCGTTCTGTATATCATCCGTTCTGGTATGAGGATATCCTGCATATGCATTAATTCCTGTGCTGCATTTTCTACAACAGGTTTACCAGAAAATGTAGGCAAAGCAAAACAGATTTCCCCGGTAACACCAGCAGGTACAATCCTGCCGGCATCATCCAGTAGATAAGCCTGTATGCCCGCGAACCATTGCTCAAGTTGTATATCATGTGCCCATGATCTTGTATCAATCTTTATAAGGAACTGTCCTTTACTGAGGAAAGGTGATCTGTAATAATAAAATGCCTTCCCTTCTACAGGTAATGGCTTAGAATAAGGTAACTCATTTCCACCAAGAAGCAGGCATTGGTGAGGCAGCATTTCGATATTATAGCGTAAACGTAAACCCCGCCATGATTCGGTTGGCATAATCACAATATCCAGATTGGTCATCCCCCCGGTGGGCATACCGGTAATAGCGGTTGTATTGAAAAGTGAGAGTGTTCCACCCGTAAGCAGAGATGTGTAAAGGGTCAGTAGGGCAAGGTCGTCGGAAAGTGGCAAAAATAATCCAAAGCCAAGACCTTCGCTTACACCCATTTTGTCCGAAACCTGACGGATGCTATCTGACACAGCATCATTACTTACTGGTATCACCTTAACATTCTCCGTCGTTGCTGTATAATGTACACACAGCAGATCCGTATTTGTATCTTTCCGCGCAACTCCCTCAAGCGTAAAATTCCGGTGTTCCGCTTTGAATGACTGCAGCAACTCATTTGTAATCATTGTTCGGCAGGTGCATAAAGAAAGGATTTTTTTTCTCCGATCTGCTGGTATTGCGGGATCAAGGATAATATATCCGGCACCCAATTTTTGTACTGCCAGTAATGATATGATTATCCGTTCCTCATCCAATTCATCAATGGCTACAACTTGCTGGGCTTCCACTTTACATACCGCAGAAAGATAAGCCGCCAGTTGTATGGCTTTTTCATCAAGACCTTTATAGGTAAGCGCATTTTTTGCTGTTACAATCGCTGTTTGATCAGGGATTTTTGCAACCTGCTCTTCAAATAGTGTTATAATTGTTTGTGATTGTCTTCCCGGATTTGCTGGCAGGGCAGGTAACTTCGCCGGGGCAGGTAGGTGCTGTGCAAAAGATATGTCGCCAAGTGCAATATTGCCATTTTCGATAACGGTTTCCAGAATATGATTTAGCTGATCCCCGATTCTTTCGATGGTTTCTTTGTCAAAAACGTCGCTGTTGTAAATCAGACCAAGCTGAAGCCCGTCCGGCATATTAACAAAGTTAAAAACAAGGTCATACCGGCTAGGCAGGTTATCTATTCCTTCATATGCTTTTACACTCAGTTCACTTAACCGCTGCTCTTCCTTAACGTTGCTTCCCTCGTGATCGTGGAGCATAATCCCCACATCAAAAAGCGGGTTCCGGCTTTTATCCCATTGATGGTTCAGCATTTCTATAATCTCATCAAATGGGTAAACCTGATGCTCAAATGCACCAAGAGCAACCTGTCGTGTTTTTTGTAAGAGTTCCATGTATGAATCACCAGCACTGAATTTTGTGCGAAGTGCCATGGTATTTACATAGAAACCAATCTGATCCTCAAGATCTGCATGTTCCCTCCCTGCAACAGACGTTCCCACAATTATATCCGTTTCATTGGTATATCTGAAAAATAAGGTGTTGATTGCAGCAAGTAGTCCCATAAATAGGGTACATCCTTCTTTCTGGGTAATTGTTTTAATACCGATGCTCACTTCTTTGCTGAAAATCTTTCCGGCAGATCCACCGTTAAATGTTTTTACGGGTGGATGTGTTCTATCATATGGCAGATTCAATACAGGCAATTTTCCGTCAAGCTGACTTTTCCAGTATTCCCTGTGATACTTCAAGCGTTCTCCGCTAAGCTGTTCGTGTTGCCAGGCAGCATAATCTTTATAATGTATCCTGAGCGCCGGTAGGCTGTGATCTTCTCCTCTGTTATGTGCATTATACAGGGCAAGTAATTCATTAATGAGTACATTCATTGACCAGCCATCGCTGATGATGTGATGCATAACATAGCTGAACACCCATTTATTATCTTCCACCTGGTAAAGGGTGGCTTTTACCAATGGGCCGGCAGTAAGATCGAAAGGTTTGATGAGCCCGGATAAAACAAGGTCTTTAATTCTTTCTTCCTTGCCATGCGTTTCCCGGAGATCTTCATACTTGATGCCAAACTTCATTTCGTTGGCAGAACGGATAATCTGCTTTACTTTCCCATGATCATCTTCCCGGAAAACAGTCCGTAAGCTCTCATGCCGGTTAATCAGTTTGGTGAATGCATAAGAGAGGGATGTTGTATTTAATATGCCGTCAAAAACATATACCCTCGGAAGATTATAAGCCACACTTCCTTCAACAAACTGGCTTGAAATCCAGATCAGTTTTTGTGCACTTGATAATTCATAATCTGGAGCTTCGGTGGCAGGCATTATAGAGGCATAAGCAGTTTTTCCGGCACCAGTAATTAATTTTGCCTGATCCTCAAATATTGAGTTAATAAAAATATCCCGCAATGCCACTTTAACCTCAAAAGTTTTATGGATCTGTCCGGCAAGTCTTGTTGCCTTTATACTATGCCCACCGAGATTAAAAAAATCATCCTTTACGCCGACTTTGTCTCTGTCTAATATATTTTCCCAGATGGTCGCCAGTTTTTTCTCAACTTCACTTCTCGGAGCAATATAATAGGTACCAGCAGACAGGAGTTTGCCTTCAGAAATCTTTAGCATTTTCCTGTCCACCTTTCCATTATGTGTCAATGGCAGTTCATCCAGTTGAACAAAGCGGGCAGGAACCATGTATGCGGGAATTAGTTTGCCCAAATGACTTCTTATTTCTGCAAGATTAATATCATCAGCCGTTGTCACTAAAAACGCTACCAGTTCGCCTTCTCCGTTAGTGTCAAGCTTCATAAGAACAGCAGCATTTTTAATACAGGGATGCCGTTGCAATGCCTGTTCGATTTCACCAGGTTCGATTCTGTGACCCCGTATTTTCACCTGGTCATCTTTCCGGCCTATATACTCAATATCACCATCTGGTAGCCACCGGCCAATATCACCGGTTTTGTAAAGACGCTCTCCGGGCTGGAAAGGATTGTCGATAAATTTTTCCTGCATCAACTCCGGATGATTAAGATAACCGGCTGACAGCCCGGCACCACCCACGCATATCTCTCCGGAAACCCCCTCCGGTACAAGTTTATTAAAAGGACTGAGAATATATACATTAGTATTTGCTATTGGTCGGCCAATATGAACTTTTCCGGATAATGAAACCTGAACTGGCGGATCTTCCGTATCCCCAAGCAATTGAGATGCAATAATACTTTGCTCAATAAGTATTTCCGACAAATCCGATTTTCTTGTATAAGGGTTCATAAGTACAGCCCTCAGCATAACTAATAGAGAAGAACTTTCCGTTTTACGGATTTCTGTATAAGACACAAAAGATTTTCCAGCGGCAAATTGTTGTTGCTGAAGCTTCCGGTTAAGTTCGTTGATTTTCTCTTCCTCGTATGTTTCCAGAATAACCCCGGTCTGGATCTTTTGACGATAAGCAACGGGAATATACCGGTACAAAACAATATTAAGATCTGATTCTTCAAAAATCTCAAAACAACCAGTGGCCCTGATCAGGGTTTTAAATAATCGGGCTCTTTCATAATTAGATTCTATAATCTCTGCATATCCCTTTTTACCTACAATATGCAGAGCCCCGTGAAGAACAAAAGATAAAAACGAACGGGAACCTTCTACCGTATAACGGCCAAGGTCAGTACTTCCCTTTCTTGCCTGATACTTTGCATTGTTTTCTGCGCCATGCACCAATGACTCGCTCCGGAATAAGCAAACACTAAGACCCAATGGCAGATAGAGTTGTTTATGCCCACAGATGGTAACAGAATCTGCCAGAGATATTCCTGAAAGCTTATAAGCCAGCCTGTCGGAGAAAAGATAACCTCCGCCAAAAGCTGCGTCAACATGGAAATGAACACCATACTGCTGTGCAGTTTCTCCCATTGCCTTAAGCGGGTCAATACTGCCCGCCTCGGTAGAGCCGGCTACCCCTATTACTGCAAGTACAAACATCCCTGCCCCCCTTTGCTGAGCGATGATGGCTCCCAATGCTTTTTGACCGTTGCTGATATCATGGCGGCTCATCTCAAAAGAGACGAATTGATTGGTGCCCAGACCCATCAGCCTTAGCGCTTTTCCTATAGAGTAGTGACAGCGTTGCGAACCTATAACGACAACGCCCTTGTACCCATGAAAATGCAGCGTCCCGGCAATACCTACAGCGTTTAACCCATTAAAATTCTCCAAGGGCGGGAACCGGGTGGACAACGCATAGCTTAACGCAGAGAAGTTAGACATCGTTCCGCCACCAGTAATAATACCGAGCGCATGAGAAGGATCCTGCAGAAAACGATCGTAAAAAGACCGATCATTTTTAAATACAAGGTGATGCAGTATTCCTAAACATTGACGTTCAAGATCAGTACCTACTCCGGAGGTTTCAATTTTTACAAGATTTTGATTAAACGATAACATAAGGCTTCCCAAATCCTGAAGTAATGGTGGCAGGGGTCCTGTCATATGCCCGATAAACTTTGAGGCAGATACATTAACAATACCCTTCAAAACGGATCTCTTAATAAACTGGCCATACTCTTCTGCTGTTACCGGTTGAATGTCAATACTTCCCAGTACCACCTGATCACCTGCCCGATCAATCTGTTCAATAACCGCATCTGAATTACGAACAGGTTTTGTAGCAACATCAAGACAGTTACCGAGATCCTGATTAAAAAGCAAGGGTATATTTTTCTGTATGCCATTTCCATAGTACAGGGAAGTATCGAAATAAGTAGCATCCGCTGTAACTTCTGTAGATCCATAAATATTCAATAATCTGGCATTGCTGAATACTGCATAAAACTTTTCTGCCAGTTGCGTATCCAATACCTCTCCGCTACAGGTCCACTCCTGAATTGCATTCAGCTTTTCCCTGCACAAGTCTTCATGCGCAAGTATCTGACGAAGAAAAGATGGTACAAGTACAATACGGCTTACGCGGTTTTCCGAAAGTTCAGCAATAAACCGCGGTGTATCTAATATGGTTTCTTTGGTAAAAACAACCAGCGGTACCCCTTTAAGTAATGGACCAAAGATTTCCCATAAATGATCAACAAAACTTATTGAAGTTTTTGCTGCACAAACTTCTTCTGTATTGAAAGGGAATTCCTTCCACATCCAGCGTAGCCGGTTTTGGATATTGATATCAGAAATGAATATTCCTTTGGGGTTTCCGGTTGATCCGGTTGTATAGATCAACGCACAGGATGAAGAGTTTTTACTTTCAGAAACTATTTCATTGCTGGGCTGATCAGGTATCGCTTTTTCAAAAGCTGTGATCATTATGTTATCAATAACAGTTCTGCATTTACTGTCTGCAACAATAAACTCAATACGCTCCTGCGGATACTCCGGGTCTATTGGTACATAAACAGCTCCTGCTTTTAATATCGCCAGCATTGCAACTATCATCCATTCGCTGCGTTCAAGCCGAATGCCGACCAGGTCATTGGGTTGTATATTATGCCTGCGATAAAGAAAAGAAGCAAGAAGAGTAGATTTTTCGTTAAGTCCTCTGTATGTCAATATCTTGCCCTGAAAAACAACGGCCGGCTTATCGGGTGTCAATTGAACCTGATCTTCAAACAACCCCAAAAGAGATCGACTCATAGGATAGCTTGCCGCCGTATCATTAAATTCTACCAGTAATCTGTGCGTCTCTTCCTGCGATAAGTGTTCAAGCATTCCGATGCTGGTATTAGGGCTTGCCATGGCTGAACTGAGCAACTGTTCAAAATGAACAATCATTCTTGATATCCGTTGCGAAGTGAAAATATCAGTGTTGAACTCCAGCTTCAACTGTATTTCATCTCCTACTTCAATAAAATCAAAAGACAGGTCAAACTTACTCAGGTGATTCTTTTTGCCTTCAAATTCTGACACCTTCAGTTCATCCTTCTGCTGGTTTTCCGCAGGACTCTCCCCCCGGTCATTATTCTGTAAAACCACCATCACATCAAAGAGCGGACTGCGGCTAAGATCCCGCTGAACACCAAGATCCTCCACCAACTCATCAAAAGGATATGACTGGTGATCATAGGCGCCTAAAGTCACCCCACGAACAACC
>JAAFIK010000057.1 GCA_013298665.1 Chitinophagales bacterium | reverse complement strand
CCGGCACATCAGTTATACTTTAGATGTACAGAAGCGGGAAGGATTGGCGCTTTTTCTCCGTACCATCGGGCAAAAGACGGGAGTAACCGTTTAACCGGCACAGGAAGCTGCCGGGTTCCCGTTACGCTTTACCCATCCCCAGCCGCTTGCGTATCGTGCGCAGTACCGGCTGCAGATCAGGTGTCAGGTTCCAGTACCATACTGCTCCTGCAAAAACACCCGAATACAAGGTGCAGCGACAGATCAAGGCTGCCCAGCCCGTAAGTGCCTGTGTGCTGTACCAGGTGAGCAGATAACCCAATAGTGCAACCAGCAGGGCTTTAAGCGTATTGATGGTAAAGGGCTGCATACGGTATTTGTGCCAGAGAAAACCAATGCGGATCACATTATAAATCGTGTAGGCCACGAGGTTGGAGATGCCCGACCCCACGATACCCATCTTTTTGACCAAGAAATAATTCAGTACACCCATCAGTGCCAGCAACAGTATGCCCGTGATGAACTCAAACCGCCAGTGTTTCGAGGTGATGATGATCTGTCCGTTCAGTCCCGTACCCATATCTATAATGAGTTTGAGTCCCAAAAAAAACGCCAGCCACTGGCCATCCAGAAAATTGGCCTTCAGGTGCAGGGTGGAAATGGCCTCACGGAAACAGAGCCAGATATTGCCAAAGATAAACAGGGCTGCCAGCAGCAGGTTGATGCTGCTCCTTTTGTAAATGGTACTGATCAGGGGCAGGTTTTTGTCGCGCCAGGCCGATGCCAGTACCGGCAGGGTAACCGCAATGACACTTCGCTGCGGAATCTGTATCAGCGTACTTACATAGCTGCTGAACGCAAAAACACCCGTAGCCACCTGGCCGATGAGGGCAGCGATGATGATGCTGTCGATAGAAGCCGCAACGGTGGAGCAGAGACTGCCCGCAAAAATAAAAAGGCCAAACACCATCATCTTCTTCCTGAACTTTTTCGTAACCCAACTGGTTTTGAACACCAGCCTGAACTGGCCTTGCTGTTTCAGGTAGCCAATGAGCAGTGCCGTTAGTATCAGGAAGAGGAAAGAAAAGATTTTGATAAACTGGTCGTAGCTGATCCATTTAAAGATATACGCCATAATCAGCGCCGAGGTAAGAAGCCGCAGTACGGTTTCTTTCATAAACCCCGATAATACCGATCGCTTCAGGTTCCAGCAATAGGCTTCAAGAATGGCGAAAAACAAAAGTCCCAGACCGAATGGATACAGCCAGTAATAATAATGTACCAGCAGGGGGGAATTCTCCCCGAATTTTTTGATGAAGTACGATTCAAAGACAATGCCTGCGGTAAGAAAAAGCAGGAACCCGATCAGGGGAATGACGAGCATCAGTGTCAGCAAATCATCATCAGCTTCTTTGGCGTGTGCCTTGTAATAGGGGAAAAATTTGGTGCCTACGGCCGACATACCCCAGAAAGATGCTGCGAAGATGACCTGGCCAAAGTCGAAGAAACTGCGCGTCAGTCCATACTCCGCAGTGGTGAACCATTCGGCACGTCCAAACAGGTAGTTGTTGACAAAGCCAATGGCAAAGCCGATACTGATTACGATAGAAGCAATGATACCCTGTCTTCTGATTTGGGACATAATGGGTACAAATGTAT
Source organism: Chitinophagales bacterium (assembly GCA_013298665.1). Lineage (GTDB taxonomy): Bacteria > Bacteroidota > Bacteroidia > Chitinophagales > Chitinophagaceae > Ferruginibacter. The sequence continues at coordinate 28,403 of JAAFIK010000057.1, read as the reverse complement.
TGTTTTTTGTATGGAGTGTTGCTGCCGGTATAATACCAGTCAATAATTTCCCGTATCTTTCTTGTTCAATGATCTGAAAACATAAAATCAACAGTATGCCGGATTTTTCGCTCAATGTCAACAATACACCATACACCGTAGCCGTGGAGGCCGATATGCCATTGTTATGGGTACTCCGGGATGTACTCGGTCTTACCGGTACCAAGTATGGCTGTGGTGTAGCCAGTTGTGGTGCCTGTACAGTAATGATGGATGGGAATGCCGTACTCGCCTGTCAGCGACCGGTAGGTACCTGTGTCAATAAGAAAATCATTACCATTGAGGGCTTGTCTGATGATGGCTCACATCCGGTGCAGCAGGCATGGCTCAAAGCGGGCGTACCGCAATGCGGTTATTGCCAGCCGGGGCAGATGATGGCCGCAGCAGCCCTGTTGTCGAAGAACAAAAACCCAACCCCTGAAGCCATCAGCGCGGCCATGAGTGAAAACCTCTGCCGTTGCGGTACTTATCACCGCATCAAATCAGCCATCCAACTGGCCATTAAAGCACTGAATCCATAAACCTTTTATTCCTGTGTATGCAAAAAGCAACCATCAACCGCCGTCATTTTCTTAAGCTTTCTTCCACTGCTGCCGGGGCACTGGCCATTGGTTTTATGCTGCCCGGTCTGCCTGCGCTTGCCCTGCCGGGGGAGGATTGTACCTTTTTATCGCCTAACGCTTATGTGAGGATCGATACCCGTGGCAAGGTAACCATCTATGTGGCCAAGCAGGAATCGGGTCAGGGTATTGATACGGCCCTGCCCATGATTGTGGCAGAAGAAATGGATGTGGATTTCAAAGATGTACAAGCGGAAATTGCACCTTACGGTACACTGAAGGAAGGGGAGCATGATACCGGGGGCAGCCAGAGCGTGATGGGTATGTACACTACCCTGCGTAATGCGGGAGCCGTGGTGAAAGCGATGCTGATCAGCGCTGCGGCAAAGGTCTGGAACACCAGTGTGTCCAACTGCGCTGCCGATAAAGGGGAAGTGGTGAATACCGTTACCATGCAACGCATCAGGTATGGTGAACTCGTTTGCGCAGCAGCCAGATTGCCGGTACCCAAAGCGGTTACGCTGAAGAACCCGAAAGACTTTACGCTGATTGGCAAACCGGAAAAACGTTCGGGGCTGAAGGATATCCTTACGGGTAAAACAAAGTACGGAATTGACCTTAAGATAGACGGGATGCTGTATGCCGTGGCCGAAAGGTGCCCGGTGCTGGATGGTGTGCTGGTTAGTGTTGATGATGCGGCAGCCAGGAAAGTAGCCGGTGTTGTTAATGTGGTGAGCTACAAGGGTACGGGCGCCCCCATGCATGTAAGGGCAGGGGTAGCCGTTATCGCCACCAATATATGGTCGGCCATGAAGGCCAGGAAACTGCTCAGCATTACCTGGGACGAGGGAAAGAAGAATAATGAAAGTACCGAAGCGCTTTTTAAAACATTTGAAACCCTGGCCGGCGGACCTCCTGCGATAGAAGTATTTAAAAAAGGGAATGTAAAAAAGAATGCCGGTACCAATGAGGTCACGGCTGCTTATGCCGAACCGTTTTTAGCACATGCCACGATGGAGCCGGTCAATTTTATTGCATCGGTAAAAGGAGACCGCTGTGAGTTGTGGGGCGGGCTGCAGTTGCCCGACTGGACGGTAAACACCATTGCCGAAACCTTTGCGTTTAAAAAAGAAAACATCAAAGTGAACCTTGCTGCCATGGGGGGCGCTTTTGGTCGCAGGCTGCATTTCGATTTTGCCATCGAAGCGGTAAATATTGCCCGGCAAACAGATAAGCCGGTACAATTGCTTTGGGAAAGAACCGATGATATCCGCTGCCAGCCATACCGGCCGGCCAATTATCACCTGCTGAAAGCCACGGCAGACAAGAAAGGGAACCTGGTATCCTGGCAGCACCATGTACTCGGTACCCCCATTGCTTATATGACCGAAGGAACCGATACAAAGAATGCACCGGAGATGGATGGTGCCAACAGCGGATTCTGTTATGCGGTACCCAATATATTTACGGGTTATACACCCGTGGATTTTAACCAGAACCGGGGCTGGCTCCGTTCGGTGGACATCTGTGTCAATACTTTCCCGGTAGAAAGTTTTATGGATGAAATTGCACAGCGCCTCAATAAGGATCCGCTGGCCTTCCGGCTGTCGCTCCTCGAAAACCGGCCCGATTTCAAAACGGGCGATGATCCCGGCGCCAATGTGCAATCGCCTTCCCGTATCGCCGGGGTATTAAAACTTGCCGCGGAAAAAATCGGGTGGAAGGATCCCCGGAAGCCCAATCATTTTATTGGACTGGCCACACATTCCTTCATTTTTGCAAAGTCGTATGCCGCACACGCGATCGAGATTGAATTACTTGCACCCAAAAAATTCAGGATTACACGGGTGGTAGCAGCCATCGATTGTGGTATAGTCATCAACCCTGATGGGTTGCTGAACCAGATGGAGGGGGGGCTTGCTTTTGCGCTTACCCAGGCGCTGAAGGGAGAAATAACGGTGAGTAAGAGCAGGGTGGTACAGGATGGTTTCTTCAGTTATGAATTGCTTCGTTATGATGAAATGCCACCCGTTGAAATACATATTGCTGACAGCAAGGAAGAACCGGGTGGGGTAGGAGAAGTGGGACTTTCTACCGTAGCCCCCGCCCTGTGCAATGCACTGGCAGCCGCTGGTGACCGGCCGCGTACCCTGCCCATCCGTAATGAGGGATTCTCCTGGGTATAGACCTGCATGCTTTACCAGACAGTATAGCTGCAGTATCAATCGTAACGACCAGGGATGTGTACGCCGTTGCCGAACGGAAACCGTAGTACGCGGTTATTCCACCGTTACTTTTTCCATAACATCACCCGCATTGATCGTATCGAGCACGTCAAGCCCATCGGTGAGTTTGCCAAAGCAGGTATGCACACCATCGAGGTGCCTCGTGCCGGGGCGGTTGTGACAGATGAAGAACTGTGATCCGCCGGTATTGGGGCCGCGGTGCGCCATGCTCATTACGCCGCGATCGTGTACCTGGTTGTCGCCCTTTGTTTCACAGGCGATACTCCAGCCCGGTCCGCCGGCACCGGTGCCGTCAGGACAGCCCGTCTGTACCATAAAATTGGGAATGACGCGGTGAAACTTCAATCCGTCGTAAAAGCCGGCGGCGACTAATTTTTTAAAGTTTGCCACTGTGCCGGGGGCGGCAGTATCGTACAACTCAAAATGCAGTGTGCCTTTGTTGGTTTGTATGGTGCCTTTGGTATTTGTATCGCTCATGTTCGTTTTTTTGCAAAAATAAGGGAAGCCATCGTAATTAAAGTGTTCACCTCATTGTTGATCAGAACGGATACCAACCCCGCGATTATTAAAATTTGAAATGAAGCCTCTGAAAGGGATTAATCACAAAAAATACCAATATTTGCAAAAAAAGCGATTTACCCCGCGGGGGTTCAACCGAACAGTATGATAAGAAAGCAGATCAGAAACTATTTGAATAAGCGTGGGTACGACATCATCAAAATTCCCATACCACCACCCGTCATCAAAGGCGTGTCGGAATATGAAGACCTGAGTTTTCACCCAACCCCCATCGGCAATTACTACGTACCAAAAAACCTGAAAGCAGATATTGTAGCCGGGCAGATGACCCGGGGGGCGTATTTTGAACCGGAAGTGATTGCACTGGCCAGGCAATACATACAGCCCGGCACCTGCGCCATTGACATCGGTGCCAATTACGGACAAATGACGGTGGAGTATGGCAAACTGGTGGGAGCAGAAGGTGCGGTGTATTCCTTTGAGGCCCAGCAAAAGGTATTTGAAATACTGGAGAAAAATGTCAAAGCCAACCAGTTGAACAATGTACACCTGTTTTACAATGCGGTGTACAATACCGATGGGGACGTGATGTATTTTCCTGAACCCGATTTTACGCGTTTTTCAACATTGGGCTCATTCAGCTTAGATCCGAAAGCAACGGCGGGTACACCGGTGACCACCAAATCCATCGACAGTATCGACTTTTCCCGGCGGATCAGTTTTATGAAGATTGACATCCAGGGCGCCGACATCTTTGCCATGCGGGGTGCGATACAAACCATCCGCAAACACCAGATGCCGATCCTTTTTGAATTTGAGCAGCAGTTCCAGGACCAGTTCAGCACCAGCTTCCAGGACTATGTTGATTTTGTTGCAGAGATTGGCTACCGGTTTGCAGCTACGCTGATGGACATCAATTACCTGGTATTGCCAAAGTAAATGCTTCGGGGGAGGCTGGTACGACAGGGTCTGTTTTTGCGATACAATAGTGATCCCAATGATCAGTTCAGTTTAAGGGTTGGTATGGGTGTTAGTCCGGCCTGCTTTATCCTCCGGAATTGCGGACTCGTTTTAAGAAGGGCAGAACCGTTTGATTGTATCCAGTAATAAGGACTGTCCGCTTTCAATTCGTTAACCAGGGGCGCCCTTTGGTGCAGCCAATCTTTCAACCATTGCAGCTTTTTTAATACTTTACTTACTTCGCTGGTGCTTGCCGTATGCACTTCTATAAAATAAACCTTACCCCTGTATGCACAGGCATAATCCCAGCGGCTATCTTCAGGATACAATCGGGTGGTACAGCCATCAATGTCAATGCTCCCGTCGCACAGGAGAGGATTGGCCAATGCAATCTTCTTGCTGTGTGTACCTAATGCCTGTAATCCTTTTCTGTAACAGTTAACGATATCGGGTGTACTTTCCACAGCAGTTTTAAAAGCCTTTTCAGCTTGCCCTTTACCTGCTCCTTCCTTATGCTTCATTCGCTGCAATTTTTGAGATGATATCAGCAGCGCGTGCACTGAATGCGGATAATCCACCCCATTCGGAAATCGTTTTGTCGTCGCTGCCGGCATCAAGGGTAGATATATCTTTTATGTTGATTCCATGGTCACCCCTGTTAAAGGCATAGGTGTGTATTTTTTTATTGGTGATGATGCCTTTGAAAAGATGCGCTGAAGCAGCAGTCTTTTTCACATCAAATAATTCGTATAACGAGCCATCGGATGCTTTACTATGGCCTAATAATTGAATCGCCCATGCAAATTCCAGCAAAACGGGTGAATGCGTAGAGATAATGACTTTGTAATTGCGCGACAAGAGATCAATCACCTGCAGGATAACAGATTGTATGGCCTCCGGGTGCAAGCCCATTTCAGGTTCCTCAATAACCACATATTTAATATCATTTTTTCTGCTGGCCTTAGAAGCGGGACAAAGCCAGTAGAAACTGAGTAATAACGGCATAAATTCTTTCTGCCCGGCACTCCAGGCCATAAATGGGATGCTCGAATGGCCGACATTCAGTTTAAAACGCTTCTTCCCGGATTTATCCAGTACGATTGTACCATCATGGAAAATACTGTCGCTGATCGAAGCCCGCAATGGTGCTTTCAACCGCTGGTTTTGCGGAAAAATAGTATCATCCTTTTTGCCGGAATTATTTTCCAGTAATTGCCGCAATGTTTCGCTGAAATACCTCAGTACATAGGGTACAGAATCTTCATAATCCGTAAAAAAACGGGGCCACCCGTTTTGTAAACAAACGACGCGCTGGGCAGGAATATAAAAAAGGGTTTCTTCCGCACCTTTAACATTTTCTTTTCTTTTGGGCAGAAAATCGGACTTCTGGTATTGTTTGTTGTCGAAATGTATGCTTGTCTGGTCATTCCATATGCCCGACATTCCTTCGCCGAAATACCGGTCTAAAATGGCATTCTCCTGATTCCCCCAAACAAAACCATATTGTTCCAGGGTTTTCCGGATATGTTTTTTATCTACCAGCAGTTTTATCAGTTGTAATAAAATGCTCTTGCCACTCGCCTGCGGCCCCACAAACAGTGTCAGATCGCCGAACTGAATATCCGCTTCCGCTATCGGCCCGAGCGCTTTTATCTGAATACGATCCATTTTGATATATTATCGTACAAACCTACAAATTTAAGCGCATGTTATAAACCCGCCCGTGAAGAAAGGGCTCTTTTTTAATCGGCGATGCCGTAAGCACAGTACCTGTTAACCAATCAACTTTTCGCCTACCTTTACGCCTTTAATTTTACTATGAAGGTTGTACTATTTGCAGGCGGTCTTGGCACACGCATATCCGAGGAAACGGATATCCGGCCCAAGCCCATGGTCGAAATCGGTGGTAAGCCCATACTCTGGCATATCATGAAGCTCTACAGCCATTACGGCTTTAATGAGTTTATCGTATGCCTGGGCTACAAGGGTTATGTCATCAAGGAGTATTTCATGAACTATTTCCTGCACAACAGCGACCTCACCGTCAACCTCGCCAATAATGATGTTGAGTTTCACCAATCCAGCGCTGAAGATATCAAAGTAACGCTGGTGGAAACGGGATTGCATACCAAAACGGCCGGGCGCCTCAAAGCGGTGCAGCCCTACCTCGGCAACGATACGTTTATGCTTACTTACGGCGATGGGGTGAGTGATATTGACCTCCATGCCCTGCTCGATTTTCACCGCCGGTCGGGTAAAACTGCCACGGTAACAGCGGTACAGCTTGATTCCCGGTTTGGGGGAATGGATATTGGTCCGGATGGTGCCGTACTGGCTTTCCGGGAAAAGGAAAAGGATGAAGCCAAATGGATCAATGCAGGCTTCTTTGTACTCGAACCTTCGGTATTCGATTATCTTGATGGCGATATGCGCGATACGATGTGGGAGGATACGCCCCTCGAGAAATTGACCAAAGCGGGCCAACTCGCGGCATACCACCATACCGGTTTCTGGAAATGTATGGATGCCCTGCGCGATAAGATAGAACTTGAAGCCTTATGGCAAAATGGCCTCGCAAAATGGAAACTGTGGTAACCGCTGCTTTTTTACAGCAGGCTTATGCCGGCAAGAAGGTGTTCCTGACGGGACATACGGGCTTTAAGGGGGGCTGGTGTCTGGCGCTGTTGCATACCCTTGGCGCAACGGTAAAAGGTTATGCGCTGGCTCCGGACTATGACAATGGCATCTACAGTTTACTGGGTACAACCGGGTATGCCGAAAGTACCCTTGCTGATATCCGGGATAAAGCAAGACTGAAAGCCGAGCTGCTGGCTTTTGCACCTGATTACATTTTTCATTTTGCTGCACAGCCCCTGGTGCGGCGCTCTTACGAGATTCCTGCCGAAACCTTTGAGGTGAATGCCCTTGGTACGGCCAACCTGCTGGAAGCCGTGCAAACCCTGCCGGGAAAATGTACAGTAGTCATCGTCACCACTGATAAGGTATACGAAAATATTGAACAGCACGTCCTGTATACAGAGGAAGACCGCCTGGGGGGATATGACCCATACAGTGCGAGCAAAGCCTGCACCGAGATTGTTGTAAGCAGTTTCCGGAATGCTTTTTTTAACCGGAAACAGTATGCCACTCACCAGAAAGCCATCGTTACCGCAAGGGCGGGTAATGTTATCGGTGGCGGCGACTGGAGCCGCGACCGCATCATTCCCGATATTGTTCGCGCCCTGGTGGCCGGACAACCAATAGCGGTGCGCAATCCAATGGCTGTTCGTCCCTGGCAGCATGTGCTGGAACCCCTCTGTGGTTATTTGCTGCTGGGCAATAGGGCCCATACCGGTTATGCTGCGGTTGCTGACGCCTACAATTTCGGACCTGAGCCGGATGACCACCTTACCGTTAAAGAAGTGGTGGAAATTGCCCTGGATACCTGGGGCGAAGGGAGGTGGACAGATGCATCGGATGCCAATGCCCCGCATGAAGCAGGATTGCTGAAGTTGGACATTACCAGGGTTAAGACAGACCTGCACTGGCTACCCAGGCTCCGGGCTGCCGAAGCCGTACAATGGACAATCGGCTGGTACAAACAACCCGCAGCCCAACGGCTTGCCCATACTTTTCAGCAGATTAAATCTTTTCTTCCGGTATGACGTTTACCCCAACCCCGCTTCATGGTTGTTATACCATCAGCCTTACACCATTTGGTGATGAGCGGGGCTGGTTTGCCCGCACGTATTGTAAAAAGGAGTTTGCCGCTATCGGGCATACCGCAGAATGGGTGCAGCTCAACCATTCTTTTACCGCAGCAAAGGGAACCATACGCGGCATGCACTATCAACTGCCGCCGTTTACTGAAATCAAAATGGTACGCTGTATTGCCGGTGCTGTTTATGATGTAGTGGTTGACCTGCGTGCCGGTTCTCCCAGCTTTTTACAATGGACAGGCGTGGAGCTCAGTGCCGGTAACCAGCAGATGCTGTATATCCCGGCGGGCTTTGCACATGGCTTCCAGGCATTGACCAGCGATGCCGCGCTGCTCTATCATCACTCGGCTTATTATACCCCGGGAGCCGAGGGCGGGTTGCGTTACAACGACCCGGCCATCAATATCCAATGGCCACAGGAAGCGACCCTGCTGTCTGACCGCGACCTTAATCACCCGCTTATTGACCAACATTTTAAAGGACTATAATTTATGCAGTGCCGATTTTGTAAGGCCGCACTGGCCAACGTTTTCATCGATCTTGTTAATGCACCCGCCTCCAATTCTTTTCTTACGGCGGCGCAACTGAATGAGCCCGAGGTATTCTACCCCCTGAAAGTGTATACCTGCAGCCAGTGCTTCCTGGTGCAGGTGGATGAGTACAAGAAATCGGATGCCATATTCGACAGTGATTATGCTTATTTCTCTTCCTATTCCACCAGTTGGCTGGCCCATGCTTCCCGTTATGCTGATATGATGACCGAACGTTTTGGTTATACCAATACGTCATTGGTTATGGAAGTGGCGAGCAACGATGGTTACCTGCTGCAATACTTCACACAGAAGCAAATTCCTGTACTGGGTATAGAACCAACGGCAAATACAGCCGCGGTGGCACAGGAAAAGGGGATACCCTGTGTGGTGGATTTTTTTGGGGTACGCCTGGCCAAAACCTTAGCAGCCGGGGGCAAACAGGCCGATCTTTTGCTCGGCAATAATGTGCTGGCGCATGTACCGGATATCGTAGACTTTGTGGGCGGTATGAAGATTGTGCTGAAACCGCAGGGTACCATTACCATGGAGTTCCCGCACCTGGTACAGTTGGTGGACAATAACCAGTTTGATACCATCTACCACGAACATTTTTCTTACCTGTCCTTTTATACGGTTCAACAGATTTTTGCTGCACAGGGCCTGGTGATGTTTGACGTGGAAGAAATACCCACCCATGGCGGATCATTGCGCATCTATGCCAAACACGCGGAAGACGGGAGCAAACCCGTTGGCCCGGCTGTACAGGCCTTGCTGGATAAGGAAATGCAGAAAGGAGTTCATACCATGGCTTATTACGACAATTTTCAGGAAAAGGCGCTACGGGTAAAGCTGGACGTGACCAGTTTCCTGATCGGCCAGAAAAGGGCGGGTAAAAGGGTGGCTGCCTATGGTGCCGCTGCCAAGGGTAATACCCTGCTCAATTATTGCGGTGTTAAACAGGATATGATCGATTTTGTCGTGGATGCCAATCCGCACAAACAGCACCGTTTTCTTCCTGCCAGCCATATACCCGTGGTGGATGAAGCGCACCTGAAAGCAGCAAAACCTGATTATGTCTTTATCCTGCCCTGGAACCTTCGTACAGAAATCATGGCGCAACTGGCCTATATCGGCGAGTGGGGTGGACGCTTTGTCATCCCCATTCCTGAACTGACAATTATTTAAGCCATGAAAAAAGTATTGGTTACAGGCGCTACGGGTTTTATCGGTCAGTATGTGGTGGCTGAATTGCTGCGCAGGGGTTGCCATGTCATCGCCAGTTCGGCGCATCCAACAAAGGCCGCAGCAATGGACTGGTTTAACCGTGTAACCTATATCCCCTTCGATTTCAGCCATTTTGATCCCGCGGTCAACTATTACACCTGCTTTCAATCACCCGATCTTTTGCTGCACCTGGCCTGGGAAGGATTACCCAATTATAAAGCCGCTTTTCATATTGAGGAGAACCTGCCCCGGCATACAGCTCTGTTGCGTAATCTTATACAGCATGGCCTCAGCGACGTGACGGTTACCGGCACCTGTTTTGAGTACGGCATGGCGGAGGGCTGTCTGGCAGAAAACCTGCCCCCGGCACCAGCCAATGCCTATGCCATCGCCAAAGACAGGCTGCGCCGGGAATTAGCCGTATTATTGCCCGAAGGACACAGGTGGGTACGACTTTTTTATATGTATGGCAAGGGTCAACATTCAAATTCCTTATTTTCGCAACTCGAAAACGCATTGCGTTCGGGAGAAGACTTTTTTGCAATGAGTGGTGGTGTGCAGGAGCGGGATTACCTGCCCGTGGAAAAAGTAGCGGCATATGTTGTGCAGATTGCCTTGCAACATGCGGTTACCGGTATCATCAACTGTTGCAGCGGGCAACCGGTTACCGTGCTGGACATGGTTAACCGCTACCTGGCCGCGACTGGCCGCACTATTCCGCTCAGGCTTGGGGTTTATCCCTATTCTGATCTTGAACCGATGCATTTCTGGGGTGATGATACCCGCCTGAAGCTGGCATTGCAAAGCAGCGATGCCGGCGACTAAGTTTAACAACCAACCGCATCTTCATGGATGCCGGGGAATATAAATAACTACGTATATGCACATTCGCAAAAGGACAACCTGCCGGGTTTGTGGTTCGGCTTCGCTAAAAAAAGTGATTCAGTTGGGGCCACAGTACCTGCAGGGTTCATTCGTAAAGCCGGGAAAAGAAATGCCTTCTACCCGGCAGATCGAGTGTACCCTCGTACGCTGCGATCCGGGAACGGATGAGAACGCCTGTGGCCTGCTCCAGATGGAGCATTCTGTACCGCCCGAAATCCTGTACGCCGCTTATTGGTACCGGTCCGGTACCAATAATACCATGCGCAACCACCTTAAAGGCATTGTGGACGCGGTAATGCCGATGATCCATAAAGAGAACGCCTTTGTACTCGACATCGGGTGCAATGATGGTACACTCCTCAGCTATTATCCCTCCTCGTATGTAAAGTTTGGCTGTGATCCCAGCGATGTGGCGCAGGAAGTAAAAGACGCCATCGTGGTGCAGGACATTTTTCCTTCAGAGAAACTGTTCAAAATACTGGAGGGTAAAACGCTTGATGTGATTACGTCCATCGCCATGTTTTACGATCTCGAGGATCCCGTATCTTTTGTAAAAGGCATTAAGCAGTTTCTTGCGCCTGAAGGCATCTGGGTATTTGAGATGAGCTATATGCCCGTGATGCTCGAACTCGATAGTTATGACACGATCTGTCATGAGCACCTCGAATACTACAGCCTGGCTGTGCTGGAGATCATCCTGGCCAAAGCAGGGATGAAACTTTTCAAAATTGAGTTTAACGATATTAACGGGGGCAGTATACGCTGTTATGCCACCCATGTGCAGAACGGCAGTTTCGATAAACGTGAATACGCCAGCGAAATCAACACCGTAAGGCAGAAGGAATTTGACCTTGAACTCGATACGGATAAACCCTATGCCGCTTTTCAGGAAAGGATATTAACCCTGCGCGACGACCTGTACAACCTGCTGGTGCGGCTTAAGGCGGAAGGGAAAACGGTACACATCTATGGCGCTTCCACCAAGGGGAATACCATATTGCAATGGTGCAAAATCGACCATACACTGGTTGCTTATGCTGCAGAGCGCAATCCCGATAAATATGGTGCTTTCACGCTGGGTACCAATATTCCCATCATCAGTGAAGCGGAGTCGCGTGCGATGAACCCCGATTATTACCTTGTACTGCCCTGGCATTTTAAAGCAGAGTTTGTAGAACGCGAAAAAGAAATGATCGAAAAAGGCACCGGACTTATTTTTCCGCTGCCGGTGATTGATATACTGAAGAAGTAGCCTGCGGGAATAACGGGGGCTTATGCCTGCCTGTATTCCTGTGATCTGCCGCATCTTCTCATGACTATAACCATTACAGCACAATGAACTGGCAACGCATAAGGGGTAAACTTTTTTCATCATGGCAACTGATGCGTGGTAAAATCTACGCCAGCGGATCGCAGGCGGGTGAGGACCAGCTTATCCGTTACCTGTTTTACAGTTGTCTTAATATACAGCGGCCTACCTATCTCGATATTGGTGCCAATCATCCTTTTACCTGCAACAATACCTATTATTTCTATGCCCGCGGGTCAAAGGGCGTATGTATGGAACCTGACCCCGCATTTTCTGCCCTCCTTAAAAAGTACCGCAAACGTGATACTATTCTTGAAGCAGGTGTGGGCTTAACCAATACGGCTGCTGCCGATCTCTATGTATTTGCCGAACCTTATTCGGGGTGGAACACTTTTTCCGCAGCAGAAGCCGCCATCCGGGTAAAAGAATCCGGTGTGCAGTACAGCAGCGTCATCAAAGTACCCCTGATCAATATCAATGAGGTGATTGACCGGTATTTTGACCAATGTCCAAACCTTATTTCGCTGGATGTGGAGGGGCTTGATCTCGACATACTGCAATCGATCGATTTTGAACGGCATCGTCCCGAAGTGATCTGTGTTGAAACCATTACCTTCAGCGTAACCAACCGCGAAGAAAAAGTGACTGACATTCCCGCATTTCTCCACAGCAAGGGCTACTTTACTTTTGGAGATACCCATGTCAATACAATCTTTTGCCGCACAGACGCATTTAACCATTCAGGGGCATGACAGCAATACTCTTTGGCGCAGCAGGGCAGGACGGCCGCTACCTGTCCGGCAAACTCAGCCGGGCAGGGATGGATGTGGTGAGCGTCACCCGTGATGGTGAACGGCAGACCGACCTCACTGATTTTGCCCAGGTGGCTGCATTGATCAAAGCCGAACAGCCGGCATATATCTTTCACCTTGCCGCCAACTCCACCACCCGTCACGATGCCTGGCAGGCACATCTTGGTACCATCAGCACCGGCAGCCTGCACATCCTGGAAGCGGTAAAACAGTTTGCACCGTCAGCCAGGGTTTTTCTGTCCGGCAGCGGTCTCCAGTTTAAAAATACCGGGCTGCCCATCCACGAAACGGATCCCTTTGATGCTACAAGTCTTTATGCCGTCAGCCGCATCCATACTGTTTATGCGGCAAGGTATTACCGCTCGCTGGGCATACGGGTGTATATAGGCTATTTCTTCAACCACGATAGTCCGTACCGCACCGCCAGGCATATCAACCGTAAAATTATTGACACCGTTCAGCGCATCGCTGCGGGCAGTAAAGAAAGGCTGGAGATTGGTGATGTTACTGTGCAGAAAGAATTTGGTTTTGCCGGCGATATTGTCAACGGTATTATGACCCTTGTTGACCAGGAAGCAGTATTTGAAGCGGTGATTGGTACGGGTAAGGCCCATGCCATTGCCGAATGGCTTGACATTTGTTTTGCCCTGCACGGTCTGCACTGGCAGGATCATGTGGATCCGGTACCCGGGTTTACCGCCGAATACCGGGTGCTGGTGTCCAACCCCGCTACTATCCTGTCGCTCGGCTGGATACCCGAAACCGATATTCATTCCTTAGCCAAAATGATGAATGCATAATATGAAGAAGAAAGTACTCATCATCACGCTCAACGATTACATCATTTATCAGCCTTCGATACTGAACCTGTACGATTTCATGCAACCGGATTTTGACGTAACCATCCTCTCGTTCAAACCCGAGGCCATGACCAAACAGAAGGATGAAACGCGCAAGATCATCTATCTCGAAACGAACTACTGGCTGAAGCAGTTTTTTCAAAAAACCGATTTTATCCTTTCCAAACTATCCGGGCTGCTGAAGAAAATATTTCCCCGGATGGAGTACCATTATCTCTATTACAATAAATACCTGCCATACCTGCTCAAACGGGCGTTGAAGAAGAGCGGATCTGGCGGGGACATCAATATTGCCACAGATTTTCCGGCACTCCATATTGCGCAGCAGGTATACGGTGCCGTTCATTTTCTGTCGCTCGAAATTGAGAACAACACCAATCCCCTTCACCGCAAGATCAGGCGCGACCTGGTGAAGTCCGTCTTTATCCAGACCCCCGTGCGGTACGGGTATCTTTTCCCCGGCCGGCAACTCCCTGTGTTTTATGTGCAGAATGCTCCGGTGTTTAAAGAGGAGAGTATTACCCGTTACGACCGGAAGGATTTTATATGGGCGGGTGCGCTCGACAAGCGGCTGGCCGTATTTGACTGTATCGCTTTCTTTGACCATTATCCTGCCTATCGGCTGGTGCTGAAGGGTGGGGGAAGTGCAAAAACGATTGCACAGGTAAACACGCAATACGCACACCTCATATCGGAGGGCCGCATCCGCATCGACCAGGATTACCTGCCCGCTTCTTCCTTCCTGGATTATTTGTCAAAGTTTCGCATTGGTTTTTGTTTTTATTCCTGGGAAATCATCAGCGCCAGTTTCAACTATGCCACAGCACCATCGGGCAAGTTGTTTATGACACTGGCAGCAGGTGTACCCGTTATTGCCTGTAATATTCCTGCTTTTGCCTTTCTTGAAGAGCTTGGTGCAGGCGTATTGGTCAACGATTACGAACCTGAAACGATACTGCAGGCCATGGAAAAAATTGAAGCCAATTACGATCATTACCGGCTGGCCTGTTATGCCGCTGCCCGGTTGTACAGTTTCGATAAAACCGTTGCGCCCTATATTGATTATTTGAAAAATGAAGGCTGAGGCAATGCTGCCCGTCTTCAGCGCATAAACAGGCGTTTGATATGGCAACAAAAACATTCAGCATCATACTGCCCGTACGCAATGGCGGCGAATATGTGAAGGACTGTATCAGCAGCATCCTCGCACAAACCTGTTCCGATTTTGAACTGGTGGTACTGGATAATGCCAGTACCGACGGTACGCGTGAATGGATCACTGCGCTTGCGCATCCGCAAATCAGGCTGATACCCTCCAATGAGGCGCTGTCTATTGAAGGTAACTGGGCGCGCATCCGCAACATCAGCAAAAATACTTTCATCACCCTCATTGGCCACGACGATCTGCTGGAGCCGCATTACCTCGCCGAAATGAAGACGCTTATTGAAGCATATCCGGATGCGGGGCTTTACCAAAGTCATTTTAATTATATCGACGGTACAGGTAAGTATTTGCGTGCGTGCAAACCCATGGACATAAAGGAAACAGCACCAGAATTACTCCAGTCCTTTCTGCGTAGCGAGGCAGATATTATGGGAACAGGCTTTATGATGCGTGCGGCCGATTATGACCTGGTGGGTGGTATACCCACTTACTATCCCAGTCTGCTTTTTGCCGATCTTGA
The DNA here is from genome assembly GCA_013298665.1 of Chitinophagales bacterium. Taxonomy (GTDB): domain Bacteria; phylum Bacteroidota; class Bacteroidia; order Chitinophagales; family Chitinophagaceae; genus Ferruginibacter. The sequence continues at coordinate 13,052 of JAAFIK010000057.1, read as the reverse complement.
ACTCTGGATCAGGCTGACCAATCCCGGCTACAAAGCCACTTCCCCGCGTACCTGCTTTTCTTATCGTTTGCACCAGAGTACCACCAAAACTTCATCCGATCAAACTATCCTGCTCGCCATGGAACAGTTTGTACGTTTTATGATGATGCTTCAGGCCAATAACCAGCAATTTGCCACGGTTATTGAGGCCAATGGTATTGGCTGGATCCGGCAATACGCCCGTTCGCTCTCGCACCGCCTTCTCCGCACTCCAAAATCACTGCGCAAGGGCTTTACCATCAACCATATACTTGCCAATACAAAACAATACGCCGACTGGCTGATTCCCGGTAACCACTATCAACCCGGAAATGATCTGCAGATCCGTGCTGCCCGTTTGATTGATGCCACTGCTTTAACCCGGGGCTTGTTCCGGTGGTATAAAAAAATCAGTGCTTAGCGACTGTTTGCCGATGGCTTTTCCTGCCGGCAGTATCAGCTTCGTGGTGCAGTGATGAACATGGTCTTGTCCCGCAGGTACACCCCCACCCAGATGATGCTCAGCAATACAAGGGCGATTGGAAAACCTTGTCCCGCTATTTCAATGGCCGCCGCTCCGCCCAGGTAGCCATTAACGAGAAAGAACCCAATCTTATACGTTTTAGGGATGAGTAGCAGTGCTGCCACAACCAACTCCAGTATAGCCAGTGCAGGCAGGGGGAAAAAAGGGATAAAACCGGTTTTGGTGAGCGCATCCACCACCTGTTGTGCCGCAGCCAGTTTAGCCCCGGCACTGGCCAGGAGCATGAGCGCGGGCAATACGATCAGTACCGTGGAAAGGATGCGCGTTGTTTTGGGTTGCATAGTTTGTCTTTTTGAATGTGATGGGAATAATACACTGACAAACATACCAAAATAATGGGGTAATCCCGGCAAAGGTGCAGGAGAGGCAATGGCGTCAACAGGTTGCCCTGCGGCAGACCGGAAATAAAATAGCCCCCCGAAGGAGGCTATAATTATTATTGGTTAAAATGGTTTTTCCCGGATGCGTCCGGGAAAACAGTACCTGGCCTAATGACCTTTGATTTTATTCTTGAAAACCTTTTCGAATTTATCCAGTTTAGGTCTGATGACCATGCTGCAATAAGGATTGGTATTCTTGTTGTCGTTGTAATAATTCTGGTGGTAGTCCTCCGCCGGATAGAACCGGGTAAAAGCTTCGAGTGTGGTAACAATCGGATCATTAAAAGCCCCGCTTTTGTCTAATTCCGCTTTGTATTTCTCTGCCTTTTGCTTTTGTTCATCATTATGGTAAAAGATTACGCTGCGGTATTGCGTGCCTACGTCACCACCCTGGCGGTTGAGTGTGGTCGGGTCGTGTGTTTGCCAGAATACTTCGAGGAGTTCATCAAAACTGATCACACTGCTGTCATATTCGATGTTGAGACATTCTGCATGACCCGTGGTACCGGAACATACCTGTTTATAGGTGGGCTTGTCCACACCGCCGCCGCTATAGCCGCTGGTTACCTTCACCACACCTTTGAGTTGCTGAAATACCGCTTCTGTACACCAGAAGCAACCGGTACCGAAAGTTGCGGTGGCCGTAGTTGTTGTTGAATCACTCATGTTTGTTGTTGCTTTTTGCTTTAATGGATTGGCTGATGCAGAAGGCCGTTGTACGCAGAAACTGAGTCCCGTTGCAGCAAGTACAATCGCCAATATTGTTTTTTTCATCTTTGTTTTTTTGCATTTACCTACGTAAAGGTATTTTCCATAGTTTGCAGAACAATGTTTGCACAGTAAAGTTTAACAAATGTATGCATCACCCTGCAGGATTGTCCGAAAGAAGACCCCGAAGACCTGTTTTGCCCTGCTGTCTGTTGGGGTACTGCTCTGCCTGTTCTCCTGTCAACCTTCTAATCAAAAGCCCATGTCTGCCATTACCGCACATGCCTTCCGCCTAAAACCGGGGCAGGACCTGAAAAAAGAAATCCAGCAATATGTAACCGACCACCAGATCAAAGCCGGGTGGATCAGTACCTGTGCGGGCAGCCTGGTGGTGTACCAGCTCCGCTTTGCCAACCAGCCGGATGCCCGCAGCGATTCGGGACATTTTGAAATTGTGAGCCTTACCGGTACGGTATCGGTCAACGGGAGCCACCTGCACCTCAGCCTGAGCGACAGTACCGGTAAAACGACAGGCGGCCATCTCATGGAGGGCTGTAAGGTATATACCACTGCCGAAATTGTACTCCTCAGCAGCAACGATTTCATTTTTACCCGCGAAAAAGATGGTACCACGCCCTGGGAAGAACTGCAGGTTAAATAGCCATTCCGGGAATAGTGCTGCACGAATAAGCGGGTATTGCTATGTATTTTAGCAAGAACAGGACTGTGGGGATAAAATCATAAAATGTTCAAAAAAAATGAATAATTTTATCCCTGTGTTTGTTTATTGTAAATTTGAATTTTGTTTGAAGGATTAAACGATCAGCTATGAAAGTAACAAAACTAAAATATACCATCAAAGACGGTAAACCCGTTTTCACCGCTGCAAAAGCAAAAGAGGTGTCATTACATAGTATTGAAGGCATTGAAGAATCGCTCGCGCGGTTATACGAACACCGCAAAATGATCAGGGAACGTACCCGTGTATCTCCCGATGCGATGCGTGCCCGTTTTCTGTGATGCATCTTTTTTATTGTCCCGTATTACCCCAGCAATGGGGCTTTTTTATGACCGCTGCATACTTATATAACTTATGACCAATCACAACGATCTTCTGGGCAAATTTGAAATCATAACCCGAACCAGTGCCGGACAATGGTATACTGCGCTTATAGAAGCGCTTACCCTTCCCGAACATACCAATACAGACAAGAATAAAAAGAAATCCCATATCCGGTATTTCTATAATTATCTCTTCAACGACCCGAATGGTTTACAGGCTAAACTCATCCTGATTGAGTATGAATATACCAGTAAGGCCTACCTCAGTGATTATATGAATTACTATGCCAACTGTTACCGCGATTATCCCAAGCGGTGCCGGCGGGTGCATTTTTTCAGCAAAACATTCGACAAAAAGCAGTTCATCAATATGGTTACGGGTAAGGATGCCCTGTATGAAGCTGACTGGAGCAGCTACCTCGGGTATATTGTGGTGAAGCCATTACCCACCGGTATTATCGGTACCACACTCCTCAGTACATACGGGGCGAAAGCAAAAAGACATTTTTCTGCTCTGCGTCCCTGCCACATCAACCTGTTTGGGAAAAACCTGGTGCTGCAAACACTGCCGTACCAGGAGCAGGATGGTATTGTAGGTACCTGTGCCAGTTCAGCACTCTGGTTTACTTTTCAAAAAACCTGTCAGTTGTTCAACAGCCTGTCGCCCAACCCGAGCGAGATCACCATCTCAGCCGGATTCGATTCCAACCATACGGGTAAAACGTTTCCGAGCAGCGGACTTGAGATCAGCCAGATCTGCAAGGCCGTGCTTTCGGCGGGGCTTGTTTCCGAATTGCGGATACTCAATATGACACAACAGACCTCGAAATACCTGAAGTCTTTTGTATATGCTTACCTGAAGATGGGAATACCCGTATTACTCGGGCTTAAACTGGAAGGGGAGTGGCGCGACCTCCACCTCGTGGCAGTAAACGGCTACCGCCTCGGGGTACCTCCGCCGCAAAAAGAGCGGTACAAAGATTTGTCGCTCGCCAGTGATGACATCACCAGGTTTTATGCCCACGACGATCAGGTGGGGCCCTTTGCCCGGCTGGTGTTTATGGACGAAAATACAGAGCCGCTTTACCAGTTCAAAACCTCCTGGTGGAGGGATGCTGATACGGAAGACATGCTGATGGCCAAAGCCTACTGTGCCATCGTACCCCTGCCCGCATCCATTAAAGTTACTTTTGACGATATTGAAGCTGAAATCGCCAATTTTGAAGTGACCCTCCGTACGCATCTTGAACTGGCTGCAACAGACCAGATCCGGTGGGATATTTACCTCTCGGAAAACAATGGGTACAAAAAAGAAATACGCGATTACCTTTCCGGTAACGACCGGCCGGGGGTTGATCCCGAAGCAGGTGGGATATTGTTTGAACTGCTTCCCCAGTACATTTGGGTAGCCAAGGCTTTTCTGCGCACGCCTGCTGCCGATTTTTTACTGTTTGATCTTGTGTATGATGCTATAGATGTCAATTATAAAAGCAGCCCGTACTCCGCAACCATTTATGATGAAACCTTTAAAAGGGCGATGATCAAAAGCGGCATTGCCGATGAGATCAACATCTTCAAACGTTATAAACAACGCTCGCAGGATACGGAGGTGAAAAGAACACCGGATATGTTTGAAAAACTGGGTGTATCCGATAGCCTGGATGACCTTGCACAAATGTTTGAGTAATGACGATAAACAGCATAAGGGCGACTGATCTGCGGTAAACTCCGCAAATTGATCCTACCTTTGCACGCCTTAAGGGGTATGTCAATAAGCGTTATGAAGTATTTTCCGGAGTCGGCATTGGTGCAATTGGAGTTTGAGCGGGTAAAGACCTTCCTGGATACCTATTGCCGTACAGAATATGCGAAAGTCAAAACGGCAGCCCTGCGTATTCATACCCGCCGCGATTTTATTGAAACCGAACTGCAGCAAACACACGAATACAAACTGATGCTGCAAAGCGGCATGTATTTCCCCAACGATTTTGTACTGAACCTTTCCAAGGACCTTAAATTATTATCGATACCCGGTGCGGTACTCAATGGCGAGCAGTTTATGCACCTGAAAAAACTGGCAGAAAATACGGCCAATATCTTTCGCTGGTTAGACAATGAACGGCGTCTCGCTTATCCTGCTATGGCGAAAGTGGTGGAAGACAGTTATTATGAGAAAGTGATTGCCGAGCTGATTGATGGGGTACTGGATGAGTATGGTGTGGTGCGCGACAATGCCAGTGAAGAGCTCCAGCGCATCCGGATGTCGCTGTTCCGCAAGCGGAGCGAACTGCGCCGTGTGTTTGCCCGGATCGTGGGTAAGCTGAACAAACAGGGTTACCTGACGGATATTGAAGAAAGTTTTATGAATGGGCGCCGTGTACTGGCGGTATTTGCCGAACAGAAGCGCATGATTAAGGGCATCCTGCACGGTGAAAGCGACAGCCGTCGTACCAGTTTCATAGAACCCGAGGAAACAACGGAGCTCAACAATGACATATTTTCCCTCGAAAATGACGAAAGCCGGGAGGTCTACCGCATCCTGCGCGACCTGACGGGGAAGCTGGGTATATATGCCGGTCTGCTAAAGGGCTATCACGATATTGCCGGTGAGTACGACTTTATCCATGCCAAGGCAAAGTTTGCCATTGCCATGGGAGGGAATTACCCCCAGCTTACCGACCGTGCGCATGTACACCTTGTAGGGGCTTACCATCCTTTGCTCCTGCTCTACAACCAGCAAAGCGGAAAACCGACCATCCCCATCAACCTTACCCTGAACGACAAAAACCGTATTCTCGTCATCAGCGGACCTAATGCGGGTGGTAAAACGGTGACCCTCAAAACCGTGGGACTGCTGCAACTGATGCTCCAGGCCGGGCTGCTCGTACCCGTGCAGCCAACGAGTGAGATGGGTATTTTCCGGCAGCTCATGATCCATATCGGCGATACACAGAGCCTGGAGTTTGAGTTGAGTACCTACTCCTCTCACCTCAAGCACATGAAACATTTTATGGAAACGGCCAATGGCAAAACCCTGTTCTTTATTGATGAACTTGGCAGCGGCAGCGACCCCAATCTTGGCGGCGCCTTTGCCGAAGTGATTATGGAAGAACTGGCACATAAACACAGTTTTGGTATTGTAACTACCCACTACCTCAACCTGAAAGTGATGGCCAACAAAGTACCCGGTATCATCAATGGCGCCATGCAGTTTGATGAGAAAAACCTGCTGCCCATGTACCGGCTGGTGGTGGGTAAACCGGGCAGTTCTTATACCTTCTCAATAGCAGAGCGGATCGGACTCGATAAGCGCCTCATCAGTAAAGCGCGCGGCCTGGTGGATGAAGATCACTTTACGCTGGATAAACTGCTGAACCGGACAGAGCAGGATTTACAGAAAATTGATAAGGACAAAGCCGAATTGCATAAGCTGCTGAAAGAGAATGAGCGGCTGAAGAAGGAGATGCAGCAGGTAATGGACAAAGAGCGGCACAACCAGGAAATAGAGCGGCTGAAACACCAGAATAAACTCAGCGAAGATAAATTGACCTACCTCAAAGATATGGAGCGCCGGCTCAAAGCCATGGTTATAGAATGGCGCCGGGCAGAAGATAAAGATAAGGTGGTAAAACTGATACATGCCTTACTGTTTAACCAGAAAGAAAAGCAGGTGGCAGAAAAGCACCAGAAAAAACTGAATGAGAAGTTTGAGGAAACAGGTGGTGAAATACGGGTGGGCGATAAGGCCAGGATGCTGCAAAACCGTCAGGTAGGGGTAGTGAAAGCCATCAGGGGAAAGAAAGCCATCCTGCAGGTGGGGGTGGTGCCGATAACAGTTGACATTAAAGATCTGGTGGTGGTAGTGGAAAAGCCCATGGATAAAGAAAGCGGGTAAAAACAGCTATTCCTGTAATGATATCCGTGCAATATTGGTGGCAGAAAATCGTTTGTTCTCTTGACATCCTTACCAAAAACCGATAGATTTGTTACATGAAGAAAATTTTTACCCTCCACTTATTAATCCTCTTCTCTTCATTCGCATTTGCCCAGTCCTGGGATTGGACAAGGGTCAATCAGGGGCAAATCCGCAGCATTGCCATTGATGCGCAGCAATTTTTTGTTACGGTACAGGACGCCACTCTTTCGCCCGGGCAGGGCAGGGGGCTTTTAACCAGGCGCAATCGCGAAGGCAATAAGGTATGGCAGAAAATCTTTACCCACAACACTAACTCACCCTATGTATGGGGGGCTGCTTTTGCCGGGGTGATTACAGATAACAGCGGTAATATTTATACCTCCAATGGCCGTTTTGATTCTGTCAATCATGTATTTTGTGGTACAAAGGGCGCTGTTAGTAAATTTGATTTTACCGGCAACCTGCTCTGGAGCCGTACACTCAAGTGGATAGATACCACCGGTACCGACTTTGGAGACGTGTACAGCAGCGAGATGGCTAAGGATGAGCAGGACAATATTTATGTGACCGGTGTGGTTGGGCCAACGGCTTTTATAAATTTCCAGCATACGAATAAAAGGCTCATTTTCGGCAGTGATACGATATATCTTCCCAACCCCGGCAGCTTCATGATTGTGGCCAAATTGGATAAAGATGGTAACCGCCAGTGGATCAAAGCCTTTAACTATACCATACCTGCAGATTTTCAGCATCGTACGAGGATCACTTCCATTGCGGTTAAAAATAACCAGGTGGCTATTGCCGGCACCTCCAATATCACCACCATCAACTTTGATGGGACGTTCATCACCGGGAATAAGGGTACCAACTTTCTTACACTTTTAAATGCATCAACCGGAGGTGTTAAATGGGTGAAAAACATCACTTTCAATACCCTCCAGCCTAACTGTATGGGTGGTTGCGATGCACCCACGGCACGGGTGATCTGTAATGATAAGGGTAAAATCATTTTTGCCAGTACTTTTAAAGATACCCTCATGTTTGGCGGGGTTGCGTACGGTGTTGGCAATAAAAAAGTGTATTATGCAGCGCAGTACGATACCAGTGGCACGGAAGAGGTATTTAAACTTTTCCCGAACGATTACCTTGGTACCGGTGTAGCCAATCAATCCATCCCTTTTTACCAGCAGTCGGCCATCACCAGTTCGGGTAATGGCTACTACTACCATGTATTGTCGCACCTGTATAAGTTAGACAGTGCCCTTAATATCACCTGGACGTCTACCAATGCCAATGCCGGCAATCACTCCGCCATTGCTGCGGACCCTTCCGGAAACCTCATCGGTGTGGAGGGTAATGTGGATGGCCAGAATATCGTAAATGGTATCGACACTATCGGTCTGCCCAACAATATGGGAGGATATTCCAACCTCTCGCGCGTAAACAATGCCTATAATATTGTATCCGGGTATGCATTTTACGACCTGAACAGCAATGGCAGCATGGATCCCGGCGAACCTCCGGTACCTAATCTTCCTATCGGTACCATACCGGGTACCCGGTTCCCCGCTTTGTCCGATTCCGCAGGAATGTACCAATGCCTTACCGATACAGGTAGTTTTACCTTTGCACCATTAAGTATACCCCGTTACTATACTTTTAGTCCGGTACCCGGGTATAGTATTACTACGAACAGTTTTGGCCAGCACCTGCGCAGTAAAAATTTTGCTTTTACCGCCATTCCGGGTGTGGTGGATATGGGTGTTGACATCATTCCGGTAACACCGGTACGGCCAGGCTTTGGGGCGAAGTGTTTGTTGAAAATTACCAACTATGGTACGGTTACCCAAACGGGAACGGTCAATCTTCGCCTATCCGATCGCTTTACCTATCTTTTGGCTACACCACCACCACAAAACATTATTGCAGATACATTAGTATTTGCCTACAACAATATTGCTCCGCGTACAAGCACCACTTTTGTGGTAGAATTTCGCGTAAATGTCAATACTCCCTTAGGCGAACAGGTCACCAGTCTTGCTGTCGTATACCCCGTTGCCACTGATTCTCTGAAGACCAATAACTACGATACCTTGCAACAGATCATCCGTGGTGCATTTGACCCGAACGACAAAGCGGTTAATTTAGCCGGTAATGTATCGATTGATAAGAAAAGCCAGGCCCTCGAATATACGATCCGCTTCCAGAACACGGGAAATGATACCGCTTTTAATATCCGCATTGATGATATGCTCTCCGATAAACTCGACATCCGCAGTTTTGAACTGGTGAGCAGCACACATAAGGTAAAGCCGGTTGTCAGCGGCGGCAGGTTGTTGTCCTTTTATTTTGACAATATCCTGCTGGCAGACAGCAACCGGAATGAACCGCTCAGCCATGGTGCGGTACAGTTCAGGATCAAACCATTGGCCAATATCCAGCTCAACGATTCCATTACCAACCAGGCAGGTATTTATTTCGACTATAATGCCCCGGTAATCACCAATACCACCCGCACAAAATATGTCGGTACCCCAACGGTAAACCTGGGTGCGGATATTTCCATCTGCGGCACTGCTGCGGTGCTTAATGCCGGCAATGCAGGAGCCCGCTTTGCCTGGAGTACAGGCGATACACTGCAAAGTCTCAATGTTACAGCATCGGGTACTTACTGGGTACGCGTAACCAATAGTTATGGTTTCTCGGCCAGCGATACCATACAGGTTACCCTCAAACCACTACCTGTGGTAAACCTTGGTGCCGACATCAGCCAGTGCGGTGGAACTGTGAGTCTCAATGCGGGGAACAGCGGCAGCAGCTTCCTGTGGAGCAATGGGGCGGCTACACAGGGGGTTACCGTCAATACTTCCGGCAGCTATAGTGTACGCGTCACCAATGCCGATGGGTGTACCCAAAGGGATACCATACAGGTGACCATCAATCCATTGCCAACAGTAAATCTTGGCGCAGACATAACGCAGTGCGGCGGTAACGTAACATTAAACGCAGCCAACTCCGGCAGCAGTTATTTGTGGAGCAATGGAGCAACTGCGCAGAATATTACTGTAGCCGCATCTGGCATGTACAGTGTAAAAGTTACTAATGCCAGCGGCTGTTTTGCATCAGATACCATACAGGCGACCATCAATCCATTGCCAGCCGTGAATCTTGGCGCAGACATAACGCAGTGCGGCGGCAATGTAACATTAAACGCAGCCAACTCCGGCAGCAGTTATTTGTGGAGCAATGGAGCAACTACGCAGAATATTACTGTAGCCGCATCTGGCATGTACAGTGTAAAAGTTACTAACGCCGGCGGCTGTTTTGCATCAGATACTATACAGGTCACCATTAAGGCATTACCCGTGGTGAACCTTGGTGCCGATATCAGCCAGTGCGGCGGAAGCGCGGGTCTCAATGCGGGGAATAGCGGCGGCAGCTTCCTGTGGAGCAATGGTGCTGTTACACAAAGTATCACGGTCAATACCACTGGCAGCTATTCGGTACTTGTAACGAATACCAATGGTTGTACCGCCAGAGATACGATACAGGTAAGGATATTTACCCTGCCCGTGCCACAGTTCAGTTTGCCCGATACGGTATATGCCAGCGACCAGCCATTATTGCTGGTGGGTAGTCCGGCAGGCGGACAGTTTAGCGGTACCGGAGTAACCAATAGCCGTTTTAATCCTGCCGCAGCCGGTCGTGGCCGTCATACCCTGCAATATACGTATACCGATGCCAATGGTTGCAGTGCCCTGGCCAGTGCCTCGCTGGTGGTGATTGCGCCCCCGGGCAACCGCGGCTTCAATATTTATCCTAACCCCAACCGGGGCAATTTTACCCTGGTGCAGGCAATAGCATTGCGCAACAGTACCCTTACCATCCTTACACCATCGGGCCAGGTGGTGGCACGTCGTACCCTCTATGGTATGCAGCAGGAGCTACGGTTGTCGCTGCGGCCGGGGTTGTATTATCTGCAATTGCGTGCTGATGGCTTTATTGAAACAAAGCGGATGGTGGTGGTGCAATAGAGGAGAAGTTGTTCCGCAGCTATACCCGAAGCAGGCCACGGAATCCCCTGCCGGCATAGTATGAGGGAGCGCTGTTGTGGTAAACGAAAACAGTGCCGTAACGGTAATCTGCAAAGAGTGCCCCGCCCAGTTTCCTGATGGCTGGCGGAGTCTTTATCCAGCTCGATGTTTTCGTATCGAAATGCCCCAGTTGTTGCAAAGCCCGGTATTCGTCTTCCGTAAGTAGTTCAATGCCCATTGCCCCCGCCATATCAACAGCATTATTTGCCGGCGGGTATTCTTTCCTGGATTCCAATCCCTCCCGGTCGTAACAAACACTTCTGCGGCCTTTGGGGCTTTCTGCCGCGCAATCATAAAAAATGTATTCGTCCGTTTCCGGAACATATCCAACAACATCCGGTTCACCGCCCGTTGCTTCCATTTCGTGCAGCGACCACAGTTTTTCAGTATTCACCTGCCCGCCCGACTCCAGCTTTGCCTGTATTTTGGCCCATGCAAGACCTTTGTGGCGCTTCATGTTTTGCGCAAAACGATCTTCCAATACCTTCAGTATTGCTTCACATTGTTGGGGTGACAGTATGTGTTGATTACCCATATTGTTGATATCCTGTTTGGTTGATGTTCAGTTATGCCCGCATCATGTATTCCAATGTTGCTCGGTCGTTTATTGTAGTGTATTCTTTATGAACTAATATAGTTTGTACTCATTATTCGAAAAATTGCAATGGCTATACATAACAATATGCCTGCATAAGTCCAGATCTTTTGTGTTGAAAACGGAGTTGCCTGGTCAACATATTCACCTGGTTTATGTAATATTACGAATTTCAGTCTATTCCAATCCCATAATAACAAGTATATGTTTGCGAGAAGCATTAAAGATGTAATGGTCAGAATTTCAGATGATTGAAAAGATGTAGTAATGATAAAAATGTTGAGCATAATTGGGAAATACACAATAGCGCCTAATGTGCTGAATGTTTGGGACATTATTAAAAAACCTGCTGCAAACTGTCCCCATCCGATAAAATACCAATAAAAGCCGGAACAATACATAGATTCTAAAAGATGAGATAATGAACCAATAGGCATATGCTCGCCTGATTTAGGTGTAAATCGTACTCCCCTGATTTTCAAAATACTTGCCCAAACAAAGGCTGTCCCAAGCAGGTATCGAACAAAAATGGTGAAAATTTGGAATGGCTTAAGTCTTCTCAATCTAAAAATAAACTTCTCCATGATCTCTGTCATTAACAATTATGATGTCTTGAAAACCCCTGAAATGACGCACGAAGCCGGTTCGTGAAGAAAACTGCCGTCCTCCAAACATACAAATGGTATGAATGGCCATGTAAGCCCTTGTCGGGTGCTGCTCTTTTTTCTGTCGTCAAAGTTTAAATTTATTAAATTTTTTTCCATCAAAAGTATAAACGCCATCGCCCTCTGTTCCAAACCAAAGTTTGCCTTTTTTGTCATTGTATATTGTCCATATACCAATCCCTGCTAACGATAACCCATGTTTTGATGTGTAATTAATAACTTTTTTGCCGTTATACATCCAGGCACCATTGTCTATAGTTGCCACCCATAGATTACCTTGATTGTCTTCTGTGATTTTCCATACCCTTGACAGTAGCCCGGGTTTTCCGATTGGATATTTTTTAAAATCGGGGTTGTGCAAGTTTTTTTCTTTCGAAAAATGGATAAAGTTCTTACCATCGTATCTAAACAATCCTTCTCCGTTATTACCGGCCCAGATTGTTCCGTTCTTATCTTCATAAATATCCCGGATGGCGCAGCCTAATTCTGTCTTATCAAACCAGGTATAGTTTGTGCCATCATACTTGCAAATGCCTGCCGTTGGTGTTCCGAACCATACATTCCCGTTTCTGTCTATGCAAGTCCCGTAAATGTCATAATGGTGTTTTTTGTTTACATCGTCTTTTATTGATGAGGTATGGGGAAGTTGGATTTTTGAAAGTGATTTTCCATCGAAATAATAGTCAAATAATAATTCGCCCTTTTTAAAATCATAACTTATCACATTTGTGTCTGGTTTGATGGTTTTAAATGTATAACCATTAAAACAACAAATTGCATCGGTATCTTTTGGCCGAACATTTGTCTTGAACCAAATATTTCCATCTTTTCCTTCCTTTACCATCCATGCATAATTACTACTCAGTCCGTGTTTTTGTGTATAGTTGATAATTGTTGTTCCATCATACTTAAAAACACCATTGCCATTGGATGCGAACCAAAGATTGTTTTTAGAGTCCTGAAAGATTCCCCGGATTTCACCATTGATATTAGCGACCGAGTCGCCAACCAGCCGTTTGGCTGTAATTTCAACCTCTTCGTCAGGTGTTTTATGTACTTGTCCATTACAT
>JAAFIK010000056.1 GCA_013298665.1 Chitinophagales bacterium | reverse complement strand
TTTGTCTGGCTGCGGGATATACTGCAACGTATCAGTAATCATCCCATCAACAGGATTGAAGAACTGCTGCCACATAAGTGGACGCTAATGCAATAAGCTTAAAGATGTACTTGCTCGGACGGATACGTTTTAATCTTCTCTTTACTTGCAAAATCGTAGAAATCACATTTTTTCCTTTGGTGCTGTGGCCTACAAGGGTAATCATGTCTTGATATATTATTCACATCAATCATAACTACTTTAGTGTCAGCCAAAGCTTTAAAAGCAATATCTCCAATCCCTGCACCAACATCTAAAATGGGTGATTTAAAATATTGCTTTAAATCGGATTTTATAATCTCTACTATTGTTTCGTTCTCATTACAATAATTTTCTTTGAAGTCAAAAACATCTTTTTTGCCAATTGCATTTTTAAATTTCACTTTAAGAGAGTTTGAAAGGGCTAAAATTTGTTTCTTTATCATAGTAATCCTCATTCTCTACTTTCTTCAACCAAGCAACTAAAGGGATACTTATAGGCAATGCAATAACTTCCCACGCAACCTTAAAAAGCCAAGCTGAAAGAAATATTTGAACCATTTCATTAACTGCCATTGTCCCTGCAAATGCAATAATTATAAAAGTTAGTGTATCTACCGCTTGGCCCGTTATTGTAGAAGCTACAAATCGGATGGCAACAGCTTTGCCATTTTGCTTTACCTTTAGCTTTGCTAATGTAAATGAATTGATAAATTCTCCCGCAAAATAAGCGACAATGGAGGCAAGTACGATTCTTGGAACTTTCCCCAATATTGAATCGAATGCTGCTTGATTTTGCCAAAAAGATGCCGCAGGTAATCTTCTTGCAATTTCAAGCGATATCACGAGTATAAGCAATGCAAAAAAACCTGTCCAAATGGCTTTACGACTTTGCGAATATCCATACACTTCGGTAAAAACGTCACCAAAAACATAAACAATCGGGAACAAAATAATTCCTGCCGGGAAAACTGTGTTTCCTATCTGAAAGAATTTTGAATCCAGAATATTGGAAATAACCAAACATGCGGCAAAAATGCCGGTGATAATCGAGAAATACTTGTACTGTTTCATGTTATTAATATTTTGATACAAGATTAAGCCTCTTAGAAACATTATAAGTTATCCTAACTTATATCAAAAGTTAGATTAGTCAAGCTATAAATTAAAAAGTTAGTTTATGTCATTTTCTAAAGTTTAAATACTACAATATACCTCACCCCACATACGGGTTCTTGTCCGCCCTCTCTAAGAGATACGGCGTTTCGTAATACGGTTTTTTGCGGAAGTATGTGGGTGGGATGGCGGCGATGGTGGCGAATATGTGCGTACCGGATTGGCGCATGAGTTCGTCGGGGGTGATGAGGGAGCGTGATGTTGATTCAACTTTGCCGGTACTGAGCAACCCGGTTTCGTACAGAACAGTGGTGGTTTTGCCCATCATTTCACTAAAATACTTCGCTGTGAAACTATCGCGGATGGAAAAGAACTGGCACACGGCGGTGTTAGCGATAAAGATTTCCCAATTGTCCTTGTAAAATTTCTGCAACTGCACCAGCGATTGCAAAATGGGCCAGACGGTGACGTTATACCCGGCATAGGTGCTGAGAGCGGTTTCGATTTCCGACAGATAACCAAGGGCGGCAAACTCGTCCAGTAAAAACGTGACCCGGTTTTTTGGTTTTCGGATAACGGCTCGCAACGAGGTCGTCACAATCAGGCGCAGCCACCGTGCATGACTTTGCAATTTGTCAGCAGGGATAATGATATAGAGGGTTGTGTTGCCGTCTGACAGCGCCGAAGGGTCGTAATCGGATACAAGCGATCCCTGCAGTGCTTGTGATTTCAGGAAGTCGGTACTTTGCAATACCGTGGCGATGATACTGCCGAAGGTGCGTTCACCGGCCTCGATCATTTTCAAAATTTCATTGGCGGCACCATTGATAATGGCACCCTGGTCGGGGTCTTCACTCACCGCCATATCCGCAATCAATCCACGCCAATCATCGCCATTCAGACGCACCCATTGCCACAATGTCCCCAAATGCTGTTTTTCTTTGGGCTGGCTGGTGACCAAATGTAACAATAACCCCGTCACAATCGATCGGGCGCTGTCGGAAAAAAACCTGTCCCGTTCACCGGGATCAATCGGCACAATCATTTCGGCAATAATTTGTGCATCATCCACTAAATGCGGACTGGTAATATCAGCCAGAATATCCAGCGGATTAAACGCTCGGGATTCACCAATGATATCACCGTGCAGATTCCACGGGTTGAGAACAACAACATTTTTTTTGGTCTCACGCTGATACCGGGCGGTAATGGCGGCGTTTTCGCCTTTGGGGTCAATCACGACCCAAGACCCCTGATATTCACTGGCACCCAGCAGATTAGGAATGATGAGATTGGTGCCTTTGCCGCCCCGTGTACCCGCCACAGTCAGGATATGGCCCTTGTCCCAAAACCGGTAATGTTTTCCGCCGATATGAATGCCCGACACACTGTTGCTGGTATTTTTGTAATAGGGTTCTAACTCTTCGATAGTCGCAAAACGGGCTGAGCCAAATTTATCTTTTTCGACGATGATATTATTCATGCCAATCTGCCAACGCCGAAAGAAAATCACCACGACAACCGAAAACAACAGATTGAGAATCCCGTTAATCACCATGAAGACCAGTGTCTCTGATGCATAGATACCGCCAAAAATAAGCGAATAGAACAACATGCCACCAAAAGCAAGGGCCAGTTGCACGACGATGCTGGCAAGTCCACCCAGAAACATCGCCCATTTCACAATAGCGGGCAGGTTTTCAAAAGTCGGCAATACACCCTTTGGTCGCATAAAGCGATTATAGGCCCTGGCATAACCGAACAAGGCCCCGGCCAGAATAGTCGAGCCAAGATAAAACGCTACAATAAACAGAACAAATTTAACACCCATACCCTTGGAGCGTTCAAAGCGAAAGAGTTCTTTCAATTCCCATGCATTGGTGCCAGACCAGTGTTTTTTTGCTGGTTGTGTCATGACGGTGTTGGTTTTAGTGTGGTTTAAGGTGACAAATCTAACGGGCAGAAATGATATAAAAAACAGGATTTTTCCTGTTTTTTAACCCAACAGAAACCCTTATCATTGCGACGAAAGAACAGCGTTAAAATAGTGAAGAGTTTGATTTGGAAAGGCTTGCAAAACGTGGTGTGTCGCTACAAAAACCCAGATAAAATCTTTGGGTGTTTTTGGCTCACGGCCTTTCTTGCAAGGGATGGGGCACCCACCCTTGACCCGCCCGGGATAAGGTGAATGTAAAAATTTTGAACCGCAGAGACAGACAGTGAGGGTGTTGAATCAATGTCTATAATATATGTAGCGAAGATTAGAAGTTTTGAAGAGAGTGGCAAATCGGCATGTGTTACATTGTTTCATACCCATTGTTTTGAATCTTCTAACCTTCAAAACTTCGCTACAAAAAACTTGATGATAAATATAACCCATGGCACGGCCGAATAAAGGTGAAACAGAAAAGCGCAGCATCATGCTGCGGCTGCGCCTCACAGCGGCGGAGAAAAAATCGTTGCAGGCGGTGGCCGATAATGCCGGTCTGAGCATCAGCGATTTTGTGCGGGGCAAGGCACTGTCCGCACAACCTTTGCACCGCAAGGCAACCCCCGAACGCGCGGCGTTGATAAAAGGCCTGGCCGGTTTGGGCAAAATCGGCAGCAACATCAATCAAATAGCCCGGGTCATGAACCGGTTGCAGAACGATGCGGCTCCGTTGCCGCAACAGATCATTGACGACGCATTGACGCAAATTGAATCACTGTCGCAACACCTTATCAAAATCCTGTCGCATGGTGATTAGGGGGCGTTGAAAATTAGCAGCGAAGATCGGCAAAAATAGTATAAACCGCAGAGCTAAACAGGTATAGACAGAGAAAGTGTCAAGTCGCTTTGTGCGATATTTATTCTGTTTTGAATCATCCGGTCCAAGCCCGGATGCAAAAAAACCTCTGTTTAACTCTGTCTGTCTCTGCGGTTAAAAAAATTTTCATTGCAAAAAAAACGTGTCATGGTGATTAGGGGGCGCATCCGGGGCAACGGGCGGCAATTGGGGCAGTATCTGCTGACCAAGGGTGAAAACGACCGCATTGAGATTTTGGATGTATGTGGACGGGACAAGGCGAAAGACAAACATCTGCATGAGGCATTGTTTGCCATGAATATCACCGCCGAACTGACCAAGACCGATAAGGGATTGTATCATGCACAGATAAATCCCGCCTATGGCGATGACCAGAAGATGACAGCAGAGCAATGGCACCGTGCCGCCGATGTTCTGGCGATGGAACTGAAACTTTCCGATCAACGTCGTGTGATTGTGCTGCATACCAAAAAGGGCCGTACCCATGCGCATGTCGTCTGGGAACGTTACGACCATGAGCGGGGAAAAATGATTGATAATAAATTTTCACGCCTGGCGCAGGACAGGGCCCGAACCGAAATGGAAAAAATCTTTGAGCATACAAAAACGCCGGAGCGCAACGAAAACCGCCCCGACATGAAACAAACCCTCTCCGAAATCTGGCGGTTCAGTGCGGATGGGAAAACATTTATGCGGACGGCGGAAGCGGCGGGATACAGATTGGCTGCAGGGGAAAAACGCCGCCCCTTTATGGTGGTGAATGAATCGGGACGGTCATTCGACCTGGTGCGGCAATTGGACAAGGTGAACACAAAAGCGGTGCGTGAAAAACTGTTTGGTCTGAAACTGCCAACAGAGAAAAAGGCCATCGCCGATGTGCGGGACAGGCAAAACAAACGGCAGACAGTGATTGACCAGATGCAACAAGCAAGGGAAAAAAACAAACAGCAAGAAAGATGATAGAATTAATTGAACCGCAGAGCTAAACAGGGATAGACAGAGAAAGTGGCAAGTCGCTTTGTGCGATATTTATTCTGTTTTGAATCATCCGGTCCAAGCCCGGATGTAGAAAAACCTCTGTTTAACTCTGTGTATCTCTGAGGTTAAAAAAATTAAAAACCAACAACCATGACATGGGAAGAATTGATAAAAAAACATGAACAGGAATCGCAAGCGTTTACCAAAGCCTATAACGAGTCCAAAGCGCAACTGATGCAGGATGAAATCGAGATCATGAAAGCCTGTGGTGGGGAATCAAAAATCCCCGACACGCTCAAGGAAAAAATGGAACGAGACAGGCAGACCTGGCAGGACACATGGGGCGTTGATGGTGAAAAAACCAAAGCCCTGAAAGAGGCGCAGAAAAAAGAAACAGATGCTTTTTTAGAACGGCAGAATATCTTGCAGCAAATGCAACAGGCCACGCAGAAAAGCAAAACATACGAAAAAGAACGGGATTAGGATTCCTTTTTTTAGAAAAAAATTTGTTCATGTGTAAACGGAGGTTTATGTGTGAACAAAAGCGCCTGTTGTCAATGACCTGTTTCATCGTCGTGCTATGCGAAACGCCTTTGTTTACAGGCGTTTCATCTCCATACCCCTCTCATATCCCCCCATACCCGCTTGTGATTAGTGGCGTTAAACCCCCTTTCGTGTTCAAAGGTAATCCTCGGTTTACCTGTGAACGCGATGATGGAGACCATCATGCAACACGCCATCCCTTATTATCGTGTGTCAACAGAACGCCAGGGGCGCAGCGGCCTCGGCCTGGCGGCACAGCAACACGCGGTACAGGATTACGCGGCGGCACATGGGCTTGTGTTGCAGGATGCCTGTGTTGAAATTGAATCAGGGGGCAAAAACGACCGACCGGTTTTACAAGACGCGTTACAGCAATGCCGACAAAGCGGCGCGATCTTGTTGATTGCAAAACTCGACCGGTTGGGACGCAATGTCGCGTTTATTGCTACCTTGATGGAGGCGCGGGTTGACTTTGTAGCCACCGATAACCCGCATGCGACCAAATTGATGCTGCATATTATGGCGGCCTTTGCCGAGCATGAACGCGATCAAATCAGTCTGCGCACCATTGCGGCCTTGCACGCAGCAAAGAAGCGCGGTGTGGTGTTGGGCGTCTATGGCGCAACGGTGTTATCGGTGCAAAACAAGCGGGCGGCGAAAAACTTTGCGCTGTCCATGCGACCGATTATCCATGCGCTGCGCCGCGAAGGGGTTATCACCATTCGGGATCTTCGGAATGCACTGAACCGCCGCAAGATACCCACTTATCATGGCGGCACAGCGCAGTGGCACATCAACACTGTACACCGGTTATTGAAGAATATGAAGGATGAAGAATTGTTAAAATCAAAATAATCAAAACATGAATACAAAAATTGTTGCAACGGCATTATTTTGTTTTATTGGCTTTGGATTTACGGCCTGTACCAAAACCGACGATACCCCGCAATCGGCGCAAACTCGCGCGGAATTACTGCTTGGGCGCTGGTCTATATCGGGCATGATGTATTCCCCGGCCTATGATCAAAATGGCGATGGAATCACGGAAAACGATGCGTTTCCGGTATTGCGCCCCTGTGAAAAAGACAACATTGTCACATTCAAACCGAACGGAATACAAGAATATGATGAAGGGCCAAGCAAATGTAATCCCACCGATCCGCAGAGCGTTCCCGGCACCTGGGGCCTAAACAATAACGACACCTTTCTGGCGATTGATGCCGATCTGTGGACTATTATTGTCTTGAATACCACGACGTTGAAAATAAGTTTGGCATTTGTCGAGGCGGGCATCACCTATACTGTGACCATCACCTATACACGATTATAGAACGATATCACCGTCATCAACAAAAAACATCTTTAATGGTCACCAGAAAAACGCAGCGGAATAAATGGCACGACTTTCACCGCACTCTTGAGCCTGGGATTGCTAAATATTACAAAACCGAGATCGAGCGCGTCCTGGGCATCTCCCAGGCAGCGTTCTATCGCAAAATCAAAGACCCCGGCCGCACCCTTTCCATCGCCGATAAAGTCGCCATCGCCAAGGTCTATCGTTTGAAAAAAGCCACCTTCCTGTTTCCCGAGTTGGGAGATGAGGATCAAAGCGATACCGGCTAATGCATCATTGAATCGTGGTTGAATTAATTAGCCTCAGCTCACACATGCCACTCGCGATGCCCCCTGCAAGCGCAGCTGGACGGGGTATTTATCCTTGCGGTGTAGCAATAAAACTCTCAACTGTTTTGGATGAAATCAAAAAAGTTTTGGCATTGGGGCAATGGTTTCTGATAATATCAGAAAATGCAATTGAAATGTTTATTTAAACTTAGAAAATCCATCTCTCTGTAAATAAAATAAAAAACTAGAACTATGAGATTCAGCATTTCGGCTAATGCGTTTAAATGAAGAAATCGTTGTTCCGACCAGCAGCAATCCACCTGCCACCAAGGTGTTTGGTTGATTAATTATACTACCTGCAGTCATCAAGCCAGCACTTGCGAGCGTGCCAAATAAAGCAGGTTGAGTGCCCTCCAAAAGAGAGCTCAAGCTTTTTAAAATAGTTTCTTTAAAAGAATCGCCAACCATTTTTTTAATCTCCAACACATCTTTTTCTATTCTCTCTTTAAACTGAATCAATTTTAATTTTTGTTGCTCAATGCTTGAACATTCACAAAGTTCTTTTTGCAAAGAATCTAACTGAGCTCTAAAATTTGCTAATTCAGCTCTACGTTTTTGTTTAAAAGCAATGATTTTCTCAATTTTTACATTTGAATTAGGTACTGGCAAACAATTTTCAATCATTAATCGTTGAGTATACCCGGTCGGCTGGAAAAATTGAAAAGCCAGCTTCTCAAATTCATGGTTATCGGTTGAGACTGTAATCAAATTGTTATCAACTCTGGCAGCAAAATCGCTAAGCATAGACATATATATAAAAGCACAAGTTTTTTCAATATAAGCTTCGTCAGAATTTCTGTCATTAATAAGCCCAAGATTTTCTAACTTATCAGCAATTTTATGAGAGAATTTAGATGTAAACAACTTATAATCATTTATGCCACTAGTGTAATACTTCTCTTTTATATATTTCTTTTTTATATTTTGAAATTCTTTTCCATCTATTACGCTCAAGAAATTTTTTTCAAGAATTCGATATTCTTTCGCATTGCTATTTATAGCGTCAAAGGCATAGATCGGGTGATATAGTCCTGCGTCAATTATTTTTTGCGTTTCTACATTTATGCTAGCATCTGAATAACTCTCATGAGGAACAATTGTCGATATTTTATCAGAATATAGTAATGCAGTTCTCAGCCATGTATTATTGGGAAAATTAATTGCTGGGTAATAAAGAGAAACTCTTTCCATTGGTTAATCTGATTAGGCAAAAGTTATTTTTCTAAGAGCACTATTTGAGTAAATAAGTTTTATTTTTCAAGTTAATTATTAGTAATAAGGGGATCTCTAATACAATGAGCTGTACCAATTTTTGACTCCGGAAGCATATTAATAGAAAAACGACGAATAGTCACGTACATGTTACTAAGGTAAACAAAAGAATTAGTGTTTTTTTGATTTAAGAAATACTTACAGTTTTAATAGTACATTTTTAACCCAACACAACATTTCTTTCAAATTTTTTTAATAACTCCTAATTTTACTCAATGATAAATTAATAATACTTCATAAAAAATAGAATTTACCAAAAAAAATTTGTAAACTAATAATTTGATTATAATTTCGTTTTGATTTGGAGTAATTTCCAAATATTATTTCAGGTTTAAGTTTTTGTTACTCTTTTTACCCCTAAACGAATCTCAGAAAGATGCATCATAAACATTTAGGTACCATTGGGTTCAGTCTGATAATGAAAGCTGGATTATTAAATTGTATTCCTGGTTCTAGTGATGTTGTTGAGGGGCGAGTTAATTCATGTGTGTTTTTTTTTACAAGTGGCTGGCATTATCAACGGAATCATCGTCGATTAGAAAAAAAGTTAGGCTTATCCGAACATAGAAAGAACGCTTCAATCGGCTTTAACGTACCCACAATCAGAATACCATTTTATGCAAAAAAAGAGCCTGTTGAAATAGCCCTCTCATATAGTAATGATGTCAACACAATAGCAAGCAATATACAACCTCTATCCCGTTTTTTAAATCAAGGCTCTTCACAAAATCCCAATTTCCCATTACGATCTATAGCTGAGTCACGAAGTAATTCGACATTAATTCAAGAGGATACTATGCCTGACATAGATGATCAAACCGATGAGTTAACCTATAAAGTAATGCTCATAAGTCTTATTCTTCAAGGAAAAGATATGACACATGTCCTAGAGCTATGTTCTGAAAGCCAAACATATTTCTTAAAAGAACTAGAAGGCTTGAGTAACGACTCACTTGAAGATAAACGACGCAAATTGACAGAAAAAACTTATTCTATTCTTTAAGAATACTTTGATTTTTTGTAGAGTTCGAAATTCTTCCTACAGTCGGATTGATCCGATAAATAGAAAATAGCATCCCATGGAAATCCTTTTTTAGTCCATACTTCCTTTCCCTCGACTGTATTTAATAACTCAAAAATAGTCATAAAATTTTTCCCCTCATGAGATAAAAATTCAATATATTTTTTAGGCGGCTGATTGTTTTTTTCAACCATTTCAAAGCCAAACCTGCCCCAAGTAATATAACCATTGAATTTATCAATCTCAGCATAACTGCCCCAAGCGTAGCAACGAATTTCTTTAAATCTATGCTTGATCGCTTCATTAACTTGCGCTTCAAAAATTTGAGCCCCAATACCATTCCCCTTATTTTCTATTTCAATCTTTTGATTATAAATATAATGATCCTTTACATTTATACCACATACCAGTTTAATATCATTGCATTTAACATTAACCTGTATCATTGGATAATCACCTGCTATTTTACCTGTAGCCTGAATCTCAGCTATGCTTTTGTACGCTAGTATACCACTTAATGAATAAACCTCTTCAACATTAAGACCAGTTAAGTCTGTAAGATTATTCTCGTAAATTCTAATTCGTTTTCGTTCGTAGTGTTTAAGCATGCTTGCTCTTTATCATTCCTGCAAAATAAGGAAAAAAATCAGATGTCAAAAAAATGTTAAATCAACCACAGCCCCCTGATTTTCCATCGTTGCGACGCGCTGTTGGGGCTTTTGGGTCAATGAGCGGCAGGGGGAT
Organism: Chitinophagales bacterium; assembly: GCA_013298665.1. Lineage (GTDB taxonomy): Bacteria > Bacteroidota > Bacteroidia > Chitinophagales > Chitinophagaceae > Ferruginibacter. The sequence continues at coordinate 21,910 of JAAFIK010000056.1, read as the reverse complement.
TGCAGCGGATGCCGTGAAAAGAAAAGAACTTTTCATTTCCCGTGGATTCACAGAAATAGGGGCTGGGTGTTGGCTGGCGATTGACTATGGGGAACTGTTTTAAAAACACCGATACAAACCATGGGTGCGATTGCGTGATCCATCGTTTCGAAACAAACATTCGATGTCTCGTTATTATCCCATACCGGGTCGCACTGGAATAACTCTTATTCAGACTGGCGATAGCTATCAAGTTTGTTTTTCAATTCCCGGTACAGCATTGCATGTTTTTCGGGATTGGTGTCTTTGAGTTTTTGCAGGTTTTGCAGTTTCCACGCAATCGCCGGAAAACGCTCAAAATCATATATCCCCCAATCAGGTGTCAGGTTTTTGACGCTAAGAAGGAATTCTTTGTCCCTATCCGTCAGGCTTTTGTGGATTGTCTCCACCAGTTTTTTCCTGACACCTTCATATTCTTCATAGCTGAACGCCGCATCGCTCATCCCCGAAAACTGGTTTTCCATGGCCAATCGCTGGTCTTGGAAGTTCGGGCCAAGGATTTCGTTGATGGGCCTGTCGCTGCTGAGCAGGCACAGGAAAAACCCTCGTTTGATTGCATCGGTGAAGCCTTCGTTTTCCAACAGATATTTGATATCGAATAAGTCTCTGGGGTGTTGCCGATCCAATGCCGCACAAATTTTACCGCCAAATAATTGTGCCATCGGCACCATATTTATCGCACAGAACGCTTCAAATTCATCTTGGGCTTTACTGCACAAAGTCATTGTAACGGGGGCGGATAATGTACCGCGCATGACCAGGTTCACTTCCAGTTTGATCAACGCATCGTGGCGGGATATAAGCAGTTTCCCGGTTTCTTTTTTGTGTTGAACACGCACACCGGGAAGGGTTTTTTCGATGCGTGTTTTTATCCGTTCAAGGCCCAAAGCACTATTGGCCAAGGTCGTTACCCTGTCCTCAATCGGCAGATAGGTCAGGTCGATATCAACCGACAACCGGGGCATGTTGCGCACAAAAAGGTTGATGGCCGTGCCGCCGTGAAGGACAAAACAGCTTTCCTTGGCCACTTCGGGCAATACCGCCAATAAAAGGGCGACTTGTTTTTTATATGGTTCCGCTATCATCATCGTGCAGTTCTTTTGGTATGGTTATTTGATATGTTGCCGAGTAAACGCCATTTTTCACGATGCTGCGTTTTCCTTTTCCTAAATCTATTTTGTCTGAATCCACGTACCCGAACCAGTCATGCTTTGCTTTTTCAGCCATATAAAGGAACAAGCGTTTGACCTTGACCGAACGGCAGTGTTCAAGCAGGGCCTGAACGGATTGGGGCCGTAAATTGTTCAGCCCTTGCATCAGCTCGTAACATTCCATGAAATCCTGTTTTTGTGGGCTCAAGTACAGGCATTCCATGATGGCCCGTTCGGCGGATGATATGGTGATTGAAAAGTTTTTCAATTCATAAACGGTAAGTCCGATATCGCCAGGGAGGAAGGACGTCTGATGATAATCAAGCTCTGTACCCCAATCATGTTTTTGAAACCAGGCGGGCAATGATTCACCCGACCCCCCAAAGAGCACAACCCTATCAGGAGCCAGTTCCAAATAATGCGCACGCCCCAGAAGTGACAGAGCCGTGCGTCCACCGGGGTGAACATGGAGGCCGGATTGTTGCAAGGCGTATATACCGCCCTCATAGCCGACGGTGTCGCCATAACGGATCATGGCACCTGGGCCTATGGCCTCAAGCCATAGGCTTTTCCGGTACCGTCGTTGCAGGTCAAGACTATACCCCTTTGCATTGAGCCAAGATGATTGTACAACAACACCGGAAGGGAGCGAAGCCAGAAGTTGGTTTATTTTAGAGTGATTTTCCGTACTCATAGTACGAATATAGCACAAAATTTAAACCGATGCAAGAGAAAGTTTAAAAAAATTAGGATTTCAGTACTGTGGGTACGGAAATTAGTTGTTTTTTAAACCGGGATGGGTCATGGTTATTTGCAAAACTAAAAATGAACTTTAAAATTTCAAAAGGTAGAAAAAGAGAATAATCTGGGATTTGCAAACAAAAAGACACTAAACTGGTTTTTCCCAAGGTTTCAGTCCCAGTTCGCAAGTAGTTTATTTTGGAATGTCACCTTTTTTGCTAAATTGGTGACAAACTGAAAGACACAGGCATCTAACCGCATCCACTAAAAATCGGCATCTGCAACTCCCATCACTTAATCTCTAAAATCCTTGCATTATACTCGTCAAGGATATTGGACGGCAGGGATTTCAGGTATATCTCTGTTGTTTTCAAACTCGAATGTCCCAGCATGGTGCTGATGGCGTTGACGGGGACATTGGACAGCATCGCATTGGTGGCAAAGGAATGACGACTGACATAGCTGGTCAGTTTTTGCTCGATGCCGCACATCCCGGCGATTGTGTTTAGGTTTTCATTGTATTCCTTGCGCCTCGCTTGGATATCCCGTTGCCGCAACACCGCCCCCTCCCGCTTGATGATAGGAAAGATGTATGTTGATGCCGGGTTTCTTTGGATATAATGCGCCAAAATATCCGCAAGCCCCTCCGATATTTTGATGTCGTACAGCTTGCTCGTTTTGCGGCGGCGATATTGAATGCGCCCGTTGATGATGTCCGTTTTTTGCAAAAACGCCATATCGGCAAAGTTCATCCCGTACATCATGTAACTGGCCACGAAATAATTTCGTGCATCGTAGGCGGGATGATCGTTCGGTAATTCAAGAGCGATGATTTTAGCCAGATACGACATGTCCAACGCCCGCTTTTGTGTCGGCTCGGTTTTGATTTTATAATCAGAAAACGGATAAAGGGCTTTATCAACGGCACCGGCCTTAATCGCCTGGTTATACATTGACCGGATGGTACGCATATACACCGCCAACCCGTTGAAGGCATTGCCCGCTGCAAGATGATAGTGTTCCAGCTTCTTCAGGAAAGTGTAGTCCATTTCCTCGAAGGTCAAATCCGGGTATTTGTCCGGCTTGAACTTCGTCTTTTTAGGGTCGCCGCCTTTGCTTTTGTCAAACGGCTTGCCTTTGTTGAAATTCCGCAGCACATTCAACACAAGCTGGTACGTCCTTGCCGTGCCAATCCGTTCGGCGGTCATCAATTCCTTGACCAGCTTATCACCAAACCCATAGAATGACTGACTCGACGCATTCGGGTCAATGTGGTGTTTGATATCCGTAACCGACAGTGATGGACGCTTGGCTTTCTCTTCCAGCTTCAGAATGCTGTCTAACGCCTCGGCTTTCTTTTTTTGAATTTCATTATTCAGACGGGTAACATTAGATGCGCCTTTGTACGATTTTTTGACTTCAAGCCTGTCCGCGTCCCAATCTTCTTTTTTAAGATAAATGCCTGTTTTGATGGATGTTGTTTTCCGCTTGTGCGTCAGGCGCAAAATAAGCGGATAGGTGCCGTTCGCTTTTGCACGGCGTGTGTCAAGCGATATTTTTACGCTGGTATTTTTCATTTTGGTACCTTTAGGGAAGATAAAGTTACAGAAAAATTTGCACGCAATTTGCACGCAAAATGTATTTTTGTGTGGATTATTGTGTTTTTCTAATAACTATAAATCGCTGATAATCAGCGTTATCGTGTCACATGGCACCATATCAAACCAGCGTTAAGAGGCCTCATAATCAGGTGGGCCCTGGTTCGAGCCCAGGTGGGCCCACCAAAGGAAAAGTCTCAATGATCAATTGAGGCTTTTTCTTTTTGAAAATGAACCGGTTGAAAAACGTTCCTTTACAACACAGACGTCATTTTTAACTATTCATTAGATTATTTGCCGTTATTTTGCATCTTCAAATTCATATATGAAGAAAGTTATACTTGCTGCAATCATATTTTTTACCGCAGTAACCACCAATGCCCAGAAAAAGAAAGATTGGTCAAAAGTTGATCTGGCCAATCGTGCCGGCGATCATATTATGTTGCAACTCAGCAGCGATCGCTGGACAGGCGCGCCCGACAGCATCAACAACCGCTTCAAAGGGCTTTCCCGGGGACTGAATCTGTATATCATGCTGGATAAGCCTTTTAAAGGCAACCCACGCTTAAGCGCTGCTTTTGGTATTGGTGTCAGTACAAGCAGTATGTTTTTCAAAAATACAAATGTCGATGTAAAATCCACTGCCAGCAGGTTGCCATTTACAAACCTCGATTCTTCTAACCGCTTTAAAAAGTATAAGCTCGCAATTGCCTATCTCGAAGTTCCTATCGAATTACGTTTTTGCGCAGACCCCGAAAACGACAAGAAGAGCATAAAGGCTGCGTTGGGCGTAAAAGTAGGAACCCTGCTGAACGTACATACCAAGGGTAAAACCTTACAGGACAAATCGGGCAGAACCCTCAATGCTTATACAGAAAAGGAATCCAGTAAGCGTTATTTTAATGGTACAAGACTGTCCCTTACCGCAAGAGTAGGTTATGGTAATTTTTCATTATTTGGCAGTTATCAGGTCAACAACCTCCTGAAAGACGGGGTTGGTCCTGAAATCAAGCCTTTCCAGATAGGCATTTGCCTAAGCGGGCTATAGTTTATAAGACCATTTTTATCAATAATATGATCATCCCGGCCGTTGGCCGGGATTTTTATTTTGACATGCCTTGCGAATACACTTAACTTTGCGACTCATTCACGCAATATGAGTGATGCAATCAAACACGAATGCGGTCTTGCCTTCATTCGTCTTCGGAAATCGTTCAGCTATTACCAGCAACAATATGGAACAGTAATGTACGGCCTTAACAAGCTGTACCTGCTTATGGAAAAGCAGCATAACCGTGGACAGGACGGTGCTGGTATCGCCACAATAAAGCTGCATACCGAACCCGGGTATCCGTTTATGCATCGGATACGCAGCAATGCACCACAACCCATTGCCGACCTTTTCTCCCAAATAGGAAAAGAAATCGCTGAGTTGGAAAAATACCAGCCCGATATCAAAAACCACCCCGGTCTGCTGAAAGGACATGTAAATTTTCTTGGCGAATTATTATTGGGGCACCTTCGGTATGGCACACAAGGCCGCAATAATGTGGAGTTCTGCCACCCGTTTATCAAACGCGATACCATTCCCGCCCGAAACCTGGCACTTGCCGGCAACTTCAACTTAGTCAATACCGATGAACTTTTTGGCCTCGTGAATATTGATCCGGGAGAATTTCAGCGTCAGAGCGACCTCGCTGCCATGATGGAAGTCCTGCACCATTTTATCGTGCGGTCAGACGAAGCCCTGCCCCATCAGATAGATATTGTGAAAGTGCTGAAAAAAGCCGTTCCCCTCTTTGACGGAGGATTTCATTTCGGTGGAATAATGGGCAACGGGGATGCCTTTGTTATGCGCGATGCGCATGGCATCAGGCCTTCATATTACTATGTTAACGAAGACGTTATTGTTGCCGCAAGCGAAAGAGCTGCCATACGTACAGCGTTCAATGTTGGAGAAAACGAAGTAAGGGAACTGATGCCCGGAACTGCCCTTATCGTAAAAAATGACGGACAATACAGTATTGAAGAAATAGTACCGGCTAAGGAAAGAAAAGCTTGCAGCTTCGAAAGGATTTATTTCAGCCGGGGAAGCGACGAAAAGATTTATCAGGAAAGGATTGCACTCGGTCGTTACCTCAGTGAACCGGTACTCAAAGCCATCAATTACGACCTCCGCAATACCATTTTTTCCTTTATCCCCAACACTGCCGAAACAGCTTTTTATGGCTTGCTCAAAGGCGCGGGCGACTATCTGGAAAAGATCAAAGTGGAAAGAATACTGAGTTGGGGAAATAACATCGATCCTGAGAAACTGCAGGAAATGATCAGCCGCAAAATCAGGTTTGAGAAAATAGCTATTAAAGACGTCAAACTGCGAACATTTATCACTGAAGACAACAACAGGAATGAAATGGTGCAGCACGTTTATGACATCACCTATGGTACAGTACGGAAAGGGGAGGATACACTCGTGGTTATCGATGACTCTATCGTACGCGGAACAACACTCAAAGAAAGTATCGTCCGCATGCTTTCACGCCTGGGCCCCAAACGCATCATCATTCTATCCTCTGCCCCCCAAATACGCTATCCCGATTGTTATGGTATTGACATGAGCAAACTGGGCGATTTCATTGCATTTAAAGCGGCCATTGAATTGCTCCGGGAAAGAAACCAGCTTGATCTCCTCACCGAAACTCTGGAGTTATGTAAAGAGCGGCATCGCAATGGCTTGCTGCACGAAGAAAATCTCGTTCGCAGGATATATAAACCCTTTAGCCACGAGGAGATTTCTGCTAAAATTGCCCAGCTCATTACCCCATCCGAAATAGATGTCAAAATTGATGTGATTTACCAAACTATCGAGAGTCTGCACATGGCCTGTCCCAACAATAAGGGAGATTGGTATTTTACCGGCAATTACCCCACACCGGGTGGCAACCGCGTGTGCAACAGGGCTTTTATGAATTTTATGGAAGGGAAGAATGTAAGGGGATACTGAGCAGACGTTGACCTCAAAAACCACGTATTGTTGTACCTTTCCGGCCAAATGACCACGCTACTCATCATCATTTTTATCCTGGGATACACAGCAATCGCAGCCGAACATTTCGTCCGGATCAACAAAGCGGCATCAGCATTGGTATGTGGCGTTTTATCCTGGTCGGTCTTCGCACTGTATTCAACAGATGAGCATTGGGTAAACGGTCAACTCGGTCATCATATGAGTGAGCTGGCAGGAATTCTTTTTTTCCTGCTGAGCGCCATGACCATTGTAGAGCTGATTGACGCCCATGATGGATTCGATCTGAATACCCGGCGCATCCGGACACGAAATAAAAAATCCCTCGTTTGGCTTGTTGCCTTTATTACTTTTTTTTATCCGCATTGCTGGATAACCTTACCACAACCATTGTACTGATTTCTTTACTACGTAAAATTATTCCGGATCGCAACGATCGTTTCCGCTTTACAGGACTGGTTATCATTGCCGCCAATGCCGGGGGAGCATGGTCGCCTCTTGGCGATATTACCACCACAATGCTTTGGCTGGGCGGACAGGTTACCGCACTGAATATTGTATTAAAAACTTTTCTGCCCTGCCTGGCATCAATGCTCCTGCCTGCCTGGCTCATCAGCAGGCAAGTAAAAGGGGGGGGCGTAAATACAGAAAACAATACTGACGACTTTACGGCCACACATAGTCGTGCCAGTAAAATTGTATGCTGGGTCGGGTTGGGATGCTTACTGTTTGTACCTATCTTTAAAACCATTACCCACTTACCGCCTTATATGGGTATTTTGCTTGGCCTTGGTCTTATGTGGAGCATCACCGAACTTATTCACCGCGGAAAAGACGAAGCGGAAAAGGGGCTGCTCTCAGTAAATCATGCCTTGCGCAAAATTGATACACCAAGTGTCTTATTCTTTCTGGGCATTTTGCTCAGCATTGCAGCTTTGTCTGAAGCAGGATTACTCAGTGGTCTTGCCCGTTGGATGCAGGATACTATCAGAGATATTAAATTGATTACCATACTTATCGGCCTGCTTTCTGCTATCATCGACAATGTGCCACTGGTTGCCGCAGCACAAAGTATGTACGGTTTGGAACAATACCCAACGGATCATTATTTCTGGGAGTTTCTCTCTTACTGTGCGGGAACAGGAGGCAGTTGCCTCGTCATAGGGTCGGCAGCGGGAGTTGCAGCCATGGGATTGGAAAAAATCGATTTTTTAAGGTACCTGAAAAAAATAGGCTGGTTAGCACTACTGGGCTATTTTATGGGAATACTCGTATTCCTGCTGCAGGATTACTTACGAACCCTATAAACGGACATTGTTATTTTTCTTAGCTTTAAATCAAAACAAGATATTGAAATCGCTACTCATTATCCGGCACGCCAAAAGCGACCAAACTTTTTTGGGAAATGACTTTGAGCGGCCACTCAACGACCGGGGACACTCCGATGCCCCTGAAATGGCAATACGACTGCTGGATAGAAATATTCCGATTGAAGCATTTGTATCAAGCCCGGCCAGAAGAGCGCGCCAGACTGCGGAGTATTTCTGCGGTATATTTACTACCCCTGTTGCATCCATACAATTTGTGTCAGCACTCTACCATGCGCCCGCAGAAGTATTTTATGGCGTCATCAGGCAATTGCCCGGCCCCGCAAATCATGTTGCCTTATTTTCCCACAATCCCGGTATTACAGATTTTGTAAATGGACTTTGTGAGGGGGTCAGGATTGATAATATGCCCACCTGTGGTATTTTTGCAATAGAAGCGGATATCAATCACTGGAAAGACTTTAATAGCAGAATATGTACATTCCGGTTTTTTGAATATCCCAAGTTAAGGTAAACAAAGGTTTTATAAACAACTATGATCCATGGGGTCGTTTATCAATAAATGTATTCACTTTCATGAAAATATTTTCAACGCTTTTTATTTTTCTGGCATTACTTATTACAATTGGATATACCGCCTGCAATACTGCAACAGATAATACCCCCGTAATAAGTGCAGGATTTGATAGTACCTACCGGCCACCGGATACCAGCAAAATACCCAATGATAAGTTTGGAGAAATGGTGCGCTACGGCAGGAACCTGATGCTGAATACAGCATATTATATTGGCCCTGAAGGAAAAAATGGACAATACCTCGGCAATAAGATGAATTGCACCAACTGTCATCAGGACGCAGGAACAAAGCCTTATGCATTCAGCCTGATGCTTTCGCATGAACACTACCCGCAATACAGGGCAAGAGAGGCAAAGGTTCTCTCACTCGCCGAACGTGTAAACAATTGTGTAATGCGCCCCCATAGCGGAAGACCTTTACCGCTGGACAGTAAAGAAATGCTGGCTTTTTTGAGTTATTTCAAATGGATCAACAGCCAGGTTAAACCCGAAGATCGAAACATGAACGGTTTTCAGAACCTTACAATTACTTTTTCCCCACGCGCCGGAGACCCCGAAAAAGGACAAAAGCTATACACCGAAAAGTGTTTGCGTTGTCACGGTGAAGATGGGGCCGGGGTCTTCAAGCCGGGTAATGGTGGATATCTCTATCCTCCTTTATGGGGCGAGTTTGGTTACCAACCAGGAAGTAGTATGCACCGTGTTATCAAACAGGCCAGGTGGCTGAAGGCCAATATGCCCAACGATCAGGCCACTTATTTCAAACCCATACTTACAGATGAGGAAGCGATTGACATTGCCAGTTTTATAAATGACGACCGCATTCACAAGCGGCCAAGCCCCAAAACAATAGACTATCCTTTTCCTGCCGAAAAAGCCATCGACTATGGCCATGCCCCGTTTGCCGATACCTTTTCTGAAATGCAGCATAAGTTCGGCCCTTTTCAGCCGATTATTGATTACTGGAAAAAAAATGGCTTAAAGCCTTCCTACTAAACATTTGTTCGGGTTATATAATTTTTACCGTGTAATCTTTCACTCCGGTAGGGTTCAATCCTGAACTGACGCGTAGAACAGCGATTTTTGTACCCTCCTTTTTTACCGGGCGATTCCTGACTAACGGAATAATTTGCAATACAGATACCCCGGGTTTTACTGTTACCGTTGTGCTGAAGGGTTTAAAAACATTGTTGCTGAACCACTCTATTGTATAGGTATCAGTATCCGTACCATCGTTGTTCAGTTTGATGCTGAACCTGTTTTGTTTCCCCACCTCCCACCTGCCATCCGGCTGCTGCACAGTAAAGTATTGCGGATAAAGCGAACTTGTACAATGGCTGCGGTAATTACTGAAAGGAACCCATTTATTTTCCTTACTGCTGTGCAGCTCACAGTTCATCTCCCAAACCACTTTTTTGCCCGGGGTCACTTCGAGCAATTTATTCGCCCCACCCACACAAATGAGTATATTTTTATTGTTCAACTGCTCAGCGTAACCCTCCTTCCCTACCCACCCGTCGGGATACTCTTTCATCACACATTCATACTCCCATAAAAGACGTGGTGTTGCTTTGCCCTGGGGTATCTGCATAAGCATAACCTTCGGAAACAGGCGCTTCGTCTTATCTGATACAGGCTGTGCATTATTATTATACAGAATAACATCACCAGTCCGGGTAAAACCCGGGCTGTGCTGACCATAGAAACGGGATCCGCTAACAAAAGGATCACCTTCATCACCCCGCAGACGATACATAATTTTACCCGTCTTTTTGTCTACTTTCAACAGGGTACTGTTATTCCGAAAGCTCATGATAAAGTACTGCTCCTTTTCGTTCCAGGCAAAGCCATTCATATGTGTACCACTCGAAGAACCGGTAAGTGATCCCGAAGACTTAAGTATTTCTGTTACAGGCACATGGTCTTTCTCATTCCACGACCAGCGTACTTGTCCCTCATTATTGTACCCAATAATTGTATTGTACCGCACCCATATTTTTTCAGAACGGTTGAAAGGATTCTCCGTGCTGTCGTACTGGTAGCTGCAAACATAATAAGTGCCATCAATGCTCTTCAGAAAGTCGTGGTGATACCATTCCCTGTCTGCAGCAGAAACCTTTCCATCAGAAGGACCCTGCCAGACGGGTAGTCCTTCCATGCTTTTCTCGAAGCATTGTTCACCCTTTAAAAATGTAAACGTACCATTTTTTGTCATGGTAAGGTTCCGGTAATTGGGTACTTTCCCAAAAACGGCAGAGTCATAAGGCATATACCATACCGGTTCCCCCTGGCGGTTAATAGCAACACCGAGATAGTCGATAAAAAGGAGGTTATTTTCAAAACTGTCGGGTATATGGGAAAGCACATTGTACCTGAACTGATCCCTGACTACAAGGAAGCTCTGCGCAATACTAAAGTCAAAAGGTTTACTCTTATAGATAAGTTTACCCTTGCGGAAAGCTTCATAAAACCACTGATACTGCCCGCCAAAATTCAGTCCGCTGTTTATTGCACAAGCCAGTGATGATATACGTCGCCTGAGTATTTCCCCGGAACCCTTTGCATGACAACTGAGTACATACACATCAGCACCCGGCACCTCATCAAACTCAAACATGACCTGCGTATAATTCAGCACTGCACCATCAGCAGGTTGAACAGCCCCCGTAAGGCTGCTGTAACAAAGCAGACCCAACAGTGTAAAACCATTGGGAATGACTCTAATTACATTTTTGAAAAAAGTAATTGACATATGGTAAAGCTAATAAATTATTCGTTTTACACAAGGTTATAACCGTTTTTCAAAGAATACAGCAGAGGGAATAGGGTTGTGGTAGTAAGGAAGGATTTCATAAAAACCATAAGCAGAGTAAAGATGGATGGCCGTCTCCATATGGCTAAGGGTATCCAGTACAATTTTCTTATACCCACACCTTATGGCTAAGGCTATTGCAGCTTCAAGTAAACGTTTTCCCGTGCCCTTACCCCGTTGATCCGGCTGAATATACATTCTTTTCAATTCGGCGACCTGCCCTTCAGCAATCTTCGCTTTTCGTAAACCCACACAGCCGGTATAGCTATTACCAGAGCGGCTCAGGCATATTCCGCCAGCCGGAAAAGAATATACCTGTTCCAGACTCGCCAGTTCGTCATCAAAATGCTGAAATGAAAGGTCAATATTGATATATTCCGCATATTCCCGGAATAGGGCAACAGCGGCAATATATTCCTCAGGCAAACCGGCAATGATAATCGCGTTCTGCATATTCAAAACTCTTTCTTTTTCTTGTAGGTAACAAAATATACACCTGAAAAAATCAATACTGCTGCTATAAGCATATAAATACCTATCGACTCCCCTGAAAAGCCAACAGCTATAGCCGTTGCAAAAACTGGTTGTGTATAAATGTATGCCCCTGCTGTGCCCGGCCCAAGTACTTTAATGCCATAGACGTTGAAAAGGTAGGCCAAAAAAGTACCGCCAGCCACTACAGCCACCAGGCAACCATACTCAATAATTGTATACGTTTCCCAATGTACTGCGATGAAATCCTGCCAGCAAAATGGTAAAACCATAAACAATGCCAGTGTAAATACCCACCGGATGAGATGAATGGGCGGGTATATATTCATCAGCGGTTTTACCATTATAAAATAAACAGCATAAACAAGCGCATTGGCGGCTACCAGCAGGTCGCCAAGCAATATATGGCTACCCTGAGCCACAGATTGCTGCCTGAACAATACCAGTGTTGCCGCACCAGAAATACCCATCAGCAAACCGGCATATTTTTTAACCGTCATACCCTCGCGCAGAAAAACCGAAGCCATTACTGTAATGAGAATCGGCGTGATGAGGATAAGCAGGGCAGAGTGGATTGGCAACGTAAGTGATACCCCGGTCACAAACAGGATTTGGTTCAAAGCAATACCGCAAAATGCACACCCGATAAGGCGTAACCAGTCTTTTTTACGCATTTCTATCGGAGAGGGGTTTAGCAAAAACAGGAGCCAGAATAAGAGAACAGCCCCTCCAATTCTTACCAGATTAAGTGCAAGTGGCTTGATAAAGCCATTTCCGGTGAGGTGCTTTATTGCACTGATATTGATGGCAAAAAATAAGTTTGCAGCTATAAGACCAATATGGGCATACCTGTTAGCAGTGAGAGTATTCGTTGCTGCCGGTTTGCTGTCTGATTCATCGTTCATGTACTGTTGTTCGGGGAGTAAATATGGCAAAGGTCGTACAGATGATTCAATAAAAAACCATCCCCACTAAAGTGGGGACGGCTATACTTACTAACGCATCCGCCAGGGGGACGCAGGTACGGAGTGGAGGTTGTTTAAGTAGGTGCTGCTTAGCCAGCCTGTGATTCTTTAATCTTTTCCCTGATCTTTTGTTCAATTTCATTTGCCAATTCCGGGTTATCAGTAAGCAATTGCTTTACCGTATCCCTGCCTTGTCCAAGCTTGTCGTTGTTATAGCTGAACCAACTGCCGCTTTTTTGCACGATACCCAATTCTACACCCATATCTATGATTTCCCCTGTTTTGCTGATGCCTTCTCCAAAAATGATGTCAAACTCTGCCTGACGGAATGGTGGCGCCACCTTATTCTTTACCACTTTTACCTTTACACGGTTACCTACTGCCTCATCACCATCCTTAATCTGCGCCATCCGACGAATATCAAGACGTACAGATGCATAAAATTTAAGCGCGTTACCACCCGTTGTCGTTTCCGGATTACCAAACATAACCCCTATCTTTTCGCGCAACTGATTGATAAATATGCAACAACTGTTCGTTTTACTGATGGTTGCTGTCAGTTTACGAAGTGCCTGGCTCATAAGCCTGGCTTGTAAACCCATTTTGCTGTCACCCATTTCGCCCTCAAGCTCACCCTTCGGTACCAGTGCAGCCACAGAGTCGATAACAACTACATCAAGTGCTCCGGATAAGATCAGGCGATCGGCAATTTCAAGCCCCTGCTCACCGTAATCAGGTTGCGAAATCAGCAGGTTATCAATATCAACACCCAGCTTTTGTGCATATGCACTATCAAAAGCATGCTCCGCATCTATAATCGCGCACATGCCCCCTTTTTTTTGTGCTTCAGCAATCACATGAATCGCCACAGTTGTTTTACCTGAACTCTCAGGGCCGTAAATCTCAACAACCCTGCCCTTTGGCAACCCGCCAATACCCAACGCCACATCCAAACCAATCGAACCCGTTGAGATAACTTCCTGCTCAATATGCGACCGCTCATTCATTAACATTACCGATCCTTTGCCAAAATCCTTGTCGATCTTGTCCATCGTCAGTTTCAAAGCCTTTAATTTTTCTGCGTTAACCATGTTTTAAAATTTTAATTGATGTATCTGGTTTAATCCTGTAAATGTATAATGAGTAACAAAGATAGGTGGTTTTTCTTTTCAACACTAATTTATTTAGTATTTTTTGGTAAATTTTTTGGTAAGTGCACCCGAAACAATACAAATACATCTCCGGAAAGACCATTTGCCGCTACCAGACACCAACCTGGTTTCCTCATGGAAGTAAGATACATCATGACAACAACGACAGGATAAAACGCTTTCAAAAAAAGCCCCACTGAAGAATCAGCAGGGGGTTCAAGCATGAGAAAAATCTACAAAGATGTCTCTATAGTCCAGCAATGGCCGGAAATCAAACGGGCAACGCTTCGAATAGGTGTATCTTTTTTTAAGCAGGTCAACGATGTATGTGTATATTGCAAAGAGACGGCTGTTTTTTGACCCGCACAATACCACTAAGTGGTAATTTTTTGACCAGGATCCCTGAATACGGGCATGACCCCGCAACAGAATACTACAACGGGAGTTACATGCAACAGAAAGTTACCGGAGGAAATACAAGGAGTAAGCTTAATGGAGTTTTGCCAATGCTGCACGGAGTCCGTTCAGCATATCGCCGATTTCTTCTTTTTTGCAGGTACCCACACTCAAACGGTACCAGTTGCTGCTCCGGCTGGCACCAAATGCATAAAATGGCACTACGGCTAATTTGGCCTCGTTGAGCAGGTAGGCAGTTACATCGGCCTGGTTTTCAAGGTGTGCACCACCAGCTACGGTTTTACCCGCAAGAGCAAACTGAACAGTAAGGTAGATGGCAGCCTGCGGAGGAATAGCGTTGACAGAAAAACCTTCTCCCTGTAATTGTTTAAACCCTTCATAAATCCGGCGTAGTCTTTCTTCAATTTCAGCCTTAAACCTTGTCATATAAACCTGGATAGCATCATCACGCAACAGAAAATTGGCCACAGCTTTCTGTTCGGCCATGGGCGCCCATGCCCCTACATGGCTGTTAATGGCCTTCATTTTAGCCAATACATAATCCGGTCCCATTGCCCAGCCCACACGCACGCCCGTAGCAGCAAAAACCTTGCTGATACCGTCAATAAATATGGTATACGCACGCATCTCCGGACGAAGGGTAACAGGATTATAATGCACCGTATCCCCAAAAGTAAGTGTCCAGTACATCTGGTCGTACATCAGGTACAACTTTCTGTCGCCATCACCACGCCGTTTATTCTCATCAATCACCATATCACAGATCGCCTCAAGTTCGCCACGCACAAATGCAGTACCTGTAGGGTTCAGCGGCGAGCAAAGCGCCAGCAGGGAAGCCCCGGACAGGTGAGGTTTGATATCCGCCGCCACAGGCATAAAATTATTTTCAGGAAGTGCATCAACCATAACATGCTCACCGCCCATGAAATGAACATAATGATTATTGTTCCAGGATGGCACAGCATAAATTACCCTATCACCTTTGTCGACAATAGCGCGGTAGAGGGAATAGATCAAAGGGCGCCCGCCCGCCGCGATCAGGATTTCATTAACCCCATACTCCAGTCCTTCGTATTTACTGATAAAAGAAGATACCGATTTCCGTAACTCCAGAGCCCCCTCTGCAGGCGGATAACTCGTATTATGATCCCGGTAGGATTGTATAATATCATCTTCCAGACCCTGGGGAATCGGGAAAATAGCAGGATCAAAATCACCAATCGTATAATTGTAAATCTTCTCCCCAAGGCGCATTTTCTCCTTAATTTCATTTCCCAGCCGAACGATTTCACTTCCGGTCAATGTTTCTGCCAGTTGGCTCAGTTTACTATTGGTCATATGCAATGGTTATTCAGAAACAAAAGTAATAGTATTGACGGGGAATACAAAACCACCAATGTGGCACCTTTTGGCAACAGGAAGAGAAATAACTGAAAAATACAATCCCGTTCAAACAAATTTATCTGACCATTGTTAGTTTTTGCTGTTATTTTTGTTAACCACATTAATTAATCAAATTTATCTTTTGTATGAGAAAAATTCAGTTTTCGCTGATGACAAAGGGTATGTTACTGCTTGCTGGAATCTTGTTTTCCACATTCATCATGGCACAGGTAACCGTTAAAGGGCGGGTTACCGATGAGAAAGGCAATGGCATATCAGGCATATCCGTAACCGTAAAAAATACGGCAATCGGAGCCTCAACCGATGTATCGGGCAATTATGAGATTGTCAATACATCACTCAGGCCGGGCGCGTACAGCCTGGTGGCATCTGGTGTTGGGTTCAAAGAAAAGGTTGAATCCTTCAGCGTTAACAATGAAAATACCATAACCGTAAACCTCACCATGCGCGCAGACGCACTGGGTATGGATGAAGTAGTTGTAATTGGCTCTACACTTACCTCTACACGTAAGCAACTCGGCAACACCGTTAACAGCGTCAATGCACGGCAACTACAGAACAGCGGATCCGGCAATATTGGCGGTGCCCTGCAGGGAAAGGTTGCCGGTGCACAAATCACCCAAACCTCCGGAGATCCCGCAGGGTCCATCTCGATCCGTATGCGCGGTACCAGCACCATCAGCGGTTCCACCGAACCCCTCTATGTCATTGATGGTGTGATTGTAAGCAACACTACGGCAAACGTAACCAACCTCAACATCAATGCTGGTGGTTCTTCCGCCATCGGTACCAACCGGATGGCTGATATCAACCCCAACGACATCGAAAAGCTCGACATCATACCAGGCGCCGCCGCCGCCGCCATCTATGGCAGCCAGGCAAGCAATGGTGTTGTACTCATCACCACCAAAAAAGGAAAAGCCGGGCAGGTAAAGGTCGATTTCAGCACCACTATTGGTGTAAATGAACTGCGGAAGAAAGTGTACATCACCACCTACGGAAAACAGTTTGGTTCTGCAGCCCTCCGCCTGGGCAATATCAGCAACTTCTCCGGTGGGCCAACCCTTACCTATACCCGACCCGATGGTGCCGTGCGTACACTGGCAACAGACCTCGTGGATGTAACCCGTTATGACTGGCAAAACCAGATCTTTCACAAAGGCCTTACAACTGATAACTATATCTCCATGAGTGGCGGCACAGAGAAAACCCGCTACGTGTTTTCGGGCGGTTACCTCAAAAACGAAGGAATCATCCGGAATACCGACTTCCGCCGCTTCAACTTCAAAGCACGCATAGACCAGCAGGTATCGAAATACCTCAGCATTTCCGGGGGAATTATGTACAGCAACAGTTTTTCAAACGAAAAACCCAACGGCAACAGCTTCTGGAGCCCCATCAATTCCGTAAACATCTCCAATAACATTTACGACATTACCCAGCGTGATGCTGCAGGCAACCTCAAAGCAGTGGAGCCCACAAGGGTAAACCCCTTGAGCATTATTCAGGAAACAGACCTGACCCAGCAGGTAAACCGCACCCTCAGCGATCTGCAGATCAAGATTAAGCCGGTCAAAAATCTGTCGATAGACTATACCCTCGGAGTAGATGCCTACAGCCAGGAAGGAAGGAATTACATCAAACCCTACCCATACAGTGGGGTAAATACCGGATTCTTCGACAAAGGATATGCCTCAAGCGCTCTGGTAAACTCATTTTTTATCAACAACGACCTGAACATAACCTACCAGGCACGTTTTAATAAGTTCAGCTCTGTAACCACAGTAGGCTTTAACCAGCAAACACAGAGAATCACCGGCAACTTCACCGAAGGCCGCGATCTGCTGCCCGGTATTTCTACTGTAAATGGAGCCGCTGTTCAGTTTCCGCAACGCTATTCCCTCGATAAAAAGATTATTTACGGTGGTTTTGCCCAGCAAACACTTGGGTACAACAACTTAGCCTACCTAACTTTGGCCGCGCGCATCGATGGTTCCACCGTATTTGATAAAACAAAGCGCAGCTATATTTATCCAAAAGTGAGCGGCACCCTGCTGGTGAGTGAACTTGATTTCTGGCGTAAAGCCTCTTTCGCCAATTGGTTCAACAGCCTCAAGGTACGTTCCTCCTGGGGACTGGCGGGCAACCTTTCAGGTATTGGTTCTTATTCCAGGTTTACCAGCTACAGTTCCAACTTTATCAACGGATTGGCTACTTATAACATCAACACTGCCCTGGGCAACCAGTTGATTGAACCTGAACGCAGCAGTGAAATTGAAATGGGTGCCGATCTTGGTTTTGCCAACGACAGGATGGGCATCAGCTTTACCTGGTATAATAAAAAGATTGTCGACGGCTCATTACTGGTTTTCCGTACGCTGGCTCCTTCCAGCGGAGGCAGCAGCCGCGCCGAAAATGTAGGCAATATGACCAACAAAGGATGGGAACTGCTCTTCACCGCCATCCCGGTAAAGAAAAAAGACTTTATCTGGACATCCATTACAGCAATCAGCCGCAACGTAAATAAGGTAACGGGTACAACACAAGCCCTGATTGCCCTGGATAACCCTACAGGTGCTCCATCCTTTATTATTCCCGGCGAATCCCTGGGTGTATTCTATGGCGGTTATTTTGAAAGAGACGGCAGTGGCAACCTCGTACTCGATGCAGGTGGACGCCCCGTACAGGCCGTGGTACCAGCTACCAAAGCACCATTACGCAAGGTAATCGGCAACCCGAATCCCGACTGGATCATCAGTTTTAATAACAGTCTTGAATACAAAAATTTTGCACTGAACTTCCTTTTTGATGGTGCACTTGGCCAGGAAGTGTTCAATGCTGATAAACGTACACGCCAGGGTGTAGGCATCGGCGACTATGCCGAGAAGGAAGCCAAAGGGCAATTGCCCCGTGGCTATATTTTCAGTATTTATGGTGCCGAAGAATGGCGTATCGACGACGGGTCTTTTGTAAAGTTGCGCGAAGTCTCCCTGTCTTACAAATTACCCTCCTTTGCGAAATTTATCAAATCATCATCAGTAACCCTTACCGGCCGCAACCTGATCAGTTTTGACAATTATAATGGATACGATCCGGAAACCAACTCTGCCGGCAATAGTACTGCACTTAGGGGTATCGATTTTGGTAACGTTCCCATTCCGCGCAGTTACCAGTTGACACTCCGGGCTTCTTTCTAAACCATTTAAAAAAAGTATGACAATGATATTCAATAAAATAAGAAAAGGAGTGGCTGCCCTTGTACTCATCAGTATGCTGGCCAGTTCCTGCAATAAAGAATTTACCGATCCAAGTTCAGCGTCAGGCCCCAATGTAACGGGCAATGTGGATGCATTGATGAACCTGGCTTCAGGATTACAACGGCGCTTTACCATCGGCCGACAGAGCCCCCTCTATACA
Organism: Chitinophagales bacterium; assembly: GCA_013298665.1. Classification (GTDB taxonomy): domain Bacteria; phylum Bacteroidota; class Bacteroidia; order Chitinophagales; family Chitinophagaceae; genus Ferruginibacter. The sequence continues at coordinate 2,794 of JAAFIK010000056.1, read as the reverse complement.
GCGCCTATCGGTGCCGAGTATGGGGTTTTTGCACTACGCACACTCAACGCAGGTAACACAGCCGAAACAGAAATGGAAACGGGCAAAGCCAGCCTGACAGGTGCCAATGCTATTGTAACCCAGCTTTGGGCACAATGCCTCTTCACCAAAACGGAAGCCGAAACCATACTCGCCAACCTGGGTACAGCCACCGACCCGGGCGATAAAGTAGGGTTGAAAGCATACGGTACTATTTTTTACGCACTCAGCGTGGGTACAATGGCGCAGTTTTTTGAAAAGATACCGCTTACCAACGCCAACAATGCCACATTCAATACGCGGCAGGAAGCTTTGCAGAAAGTGATACAACTACTCGAAAGTGTGGATGCTGATCTGGCCACTACAGCACCAAGCACCAAGTTTCTGAGTAAAGTAGCCGCCGGTATTGATGCCAAAAACACGGTAAAGGCCTTACTCGCCCGGTACTACAATATGCTGAGTATGGTAACCGGTGCTTACGATGCCGCCGCTGGTGCCAAAGCCATCAGCAATGCATCCTCCGCAAGTTCCAGCATCAAGTCTGAATTCCGGTTTTCAGCAGCCACCCCCAACCCGCTGGGAGAAGGTAACATTACCCAAAACATTTTTGGTGCGGTGGACTCAACAATTGGTTTACGCAATGGCCTTGCACCGGTACCTGCAGCAACAGATCCACGAATCGGTTTCTACATCAGCAAATCAGGAACAATCTACCCGCTCAAGGCATTTGCACTTAACCAAACAGCCTCCTATCCCGTATACCTGCCCGGCGAAATGAGCCTCATCATCGCAGAAAACCAGGCTCGTCAAAACCAGCTTACGCCCGCAAAAGCGAATCTGGATGCTGTTTTGACCAAAACAACTGATATCTATGGCGTAAACGCAGCACAGCCTGCCTACAGTGGTCCAATGACACAGGCAGACCTCATGAATGCCATTTACAAGCAAAGAAGGATCGAGTTGTTTATGAGTGGTATGGAGCTTGAAGACAGCAGGCGTTTCGGTCGCCCGGCTCCCAACAGCCCCACAGAAGAGCGGAACCGCAATTTCTACCCTTACCCGCTGAATGAAAGAAATAACAATACCAATACACCACCCGACCCGGCTATTTAAAGCCAGGCAAGTATAAGAAACAGCCGGGAAGTGAAGACCTCCTGGCTGTTTCATTTATGCTCCTGTCAAAAGCATTACATACCATAAAGCAATCTGCAGACTTGCTATTTGCTGACCAGCAGGATTACCCCTGTTTTGACCACCACATTGGCACCGGGCAGCAGTTTTAAACTTCGGATACTTGTACCCGTGTTCACCTGTGGCATAAAACCCGCACCCGCACTAATCGTTACATCTGTATTGGCATCCGGTACAACACCACAGCCCCAGTTCAGTGGGTTTTCCCATGCAGTACTGACCGTTCCCTGCCAGTTCACACCAAACCGAAGGGTGAATGCCTGTGTATAAACAACACCAAGTGGGGTGGTTACCGCGCAACGGTAAACATACCCATACCAGTTGGTTGGCGGACTGGTCAGCCGGAGTGTATCTGTTGCCGTACCGGTATAAATGGTACCATTGACAATATTAGTATAGCCACTACCGGTATTGACCTGCCATTGATAAGCCGTGCCGGTGATATCACTGGCATAATAGGGATTGGTGGACGGACAAACCGGATTGCCAAAAGGTTTGCTGATAGCAAAATAAGAAAAGCCCGTAAATGAACTGGTCACAAGGCTGTGCATACCACCACCATAAGCAGACCGGATGTTACTCCCCGAAAAAACAGCCGGTGCAGCAGGCGGCAATTGTGTAAGATCTGCATTCGATTTAACAATGGCCAGATCATTGATCCTGTTGCCGGTAGCATTCAGCCAGCCAGACAGTTCTGCATCCGTAAAATAAAGGGTAATGGTATAAGGCGCTGCAGGATTACTATTCGCAGGGGTTACCCTGTATACCTTGTCTGAAATTTTTTCGCCGGGCAGCAACCCCCATGCCGGTGATGCGCCAGTACCGGTTCGAACCAGTTCTGCACGCGTGCAGCCAAAGTCAAATGCACTCGTATTCTGAATAGTAGCCATAATCCTTTGGGTAACAGGATTGTAATAGTGTACCGTTTGATAGGGACCCAGGTATTTCTCCTCCGCGTTGGCCGGATCGGAAGCGCTTTGAATGGGGCTGCTTGCCGTGCCTTTCATCACAAGGCTATCGATAATAAACGGTGGATTATTCACCACAGATGAGTTGTTGCGCCATTCAAAAGCAATTTTTAACTGACTGCTGTTATTGGCAGCAGCAGGCAACTCAACCACATCTGTAAGCTTTGTACTACGCCCGTAAATATTATCCTTTACCAAAACCCAGGAGTTCCCGTTGTTGATGGAGTAGTAAATCCTGCCATAGTCCAGTACAGCAGCACCGCCTCCCGCAGGAGAACCCGAGTTTACAAAAACAAACTCCCCATTGCACTTATACAGATAAGTCAATAATATTTTACTAAAGCCAGTAGCGTTGATCACCGGTGATTCAATCCTTACAATTGTGCTGTCAGAAGCGGTTGTACCATTATAAGCCAGACTGCTGCCATTGTTGGATATATACAATGCCTTCCCGGTAAAATCCGCATCCCCGCTGTTCCCGATAACCCACCCATAGGCGTCAAGTTAATTTTTGATACAAATCTGTCATTGTAATGCGGTCACTTCGTTTATCATAGCAGCAATGCTTCTGTATTATCAGTTTTAGCAGGCTGCTTTCCAGTGCAAGTATCTCCCTG
>JAAFIK010000055.1 GCA_013298665.1 Chitinophagales bacterium | reverse complement strand
CGTCCTATACCTACCCATAGGAGGACCTAAACTTTTGATAGGTCGACCTATACCTCCCTATAGGAGGACCTAAACTTTTGATAGGTCGTCCTATACCTCCCTATAGGAGGACCTAAACTTTTGATAGGTTGACCTATACCTCCCTATAGGAAGACCTAAACTTTTGATAGGTCGTCCTATACCCACCTATAGGAGGACCTAAACTTTTGATGGGTATAGGTAATCAAAATAACCACCCTCATCATGTATTCTTTTTCTTTTTGTCACTATGCTTCGTTCCGACGCCAAAGGCCGGGGTTTATAAAATCAGGATGTACTAATTGATGTGGCTTTTGTGCTACCCGTGCGTTCCGCCCGGCAAGTGCAGCTTCCTCTCCGATAGCTATCGGAGTAATACTACAGCGAGGCGGGGACAAGCCCGATGGCTTGCGAAAATTTGAAATGCACCCCCGGGCGTTAAGAGGGTAATCAGTTATAAGTGTCAGGGCTATTAAAGGAAATTGAATGCAAAGTATAGCAATGTTGTGATTGAACCACATGGTGAAAAATACCCTTATTTTCTACTTTTTCAACGATTTATGCCGGTAAGGTTAACATGAAACCAATTTTATGTTGAACAAATGCCACATTTCAGCTATTGAAAATATTGTCACTACCCGGGATGAATCATATAAAGCACCAACAGAAGAAGGAACAGCAAACCATGCAGTACAGACCATTGCCGAAAAAGCCAGTGCCGGTAAACCCGGTATAGGCTTGCAAACATGTAAAAACGCCCCATCGGGCAAAGTGCTGAAAGCAGATACAGGTATTGCTGAAAACTACCGCATAGAAAAGGAAAGCAAAGAACCGGAGCGTATTGTTTCCATGTACCTCAAATATGCAGTAAACCCATATACCTCCCGCCTGCCCATTCTACTGCAATGACAGCAATCATCCCCGGCCGGGAACCTTTACCCGAAAAATAAAAAATACCGATAGGTATTTTTTACTATATTTGCACTTGTTATGAACGAAACTTTATCAAAGGCGGAGAGAACCAGGCAATTCATCATTGAAAAAACAGCCCCCATTTTCAATGCGAAAGGCTTTGCGGGTACCTCACTTACCGATCTTACCGGGGCAACCGGGTTAACAAAAGGAAGCATCTACGGAAACTTTGAAAACAAAGACGAAGTGGCATTGGCTGCTTTTGACTATAACTTTGGAAAGATTACGGCCTATATGAAAAGTAAAATACTGGCCACTGAAAATGCCATAGACCGGTTGCTGGCCTATCCGCTTGTATATAAGGATTTTCTGAAAATCCCTTTCCTGCAAGCGGGTTGCCCGCTTTTGAATACTTCCACCGAAGCAGATGATACACATCCCATGTTGAAGGAGCGGGCAGCCAACGCATTGGCGTTCTGGAAAAAATCGCTGGAAAACCAAATCAAAAGGGGTATCCGGCGGAATGAAATCAAACCAGACACAAACCCTGCTGAAATTGCCATTGTTATGATGTCGCTTATTGAAGGGGCTGTTATGCAGGCAAAGGTTACAGGAAGGTCTGTCGAACTAAGGGTGGCAATGACTTATGCAGAAAAAATCATCAACGGCCTGAAACCCTGAGTTTTTTTATCCTTAAATATACCATTCGGTATATTTAAAGACTTGCCGCCTGGTAACACCCGTATAGAAATGATATTGATTATTTAAAAAATGACCGCTTTGCTGCGGAGAAAAAATATCCCGCGGCGGCTTATAAGGAGTAAATATGGAAGCATTACAAAAAGTGCCGGAAAGCAAAATGAAGATCAGGTTTCACGATTGTGACCCTTTTAACCACCTGAACAATTCAAGGTATATTGATTATATCGTTACTGCAAGGGGCGATCAGTTAATCGATCATTATAATTTTGACATTTACCAGTTGGCGCGGGAGAAAGGCATTGGCTGGGTAACCGCCCAAACCCAGATATCGTACATCACCCCTGCATATCTCATGGAAGAAGTAACGATACAAACACGGTTGATTGCATGCAGTGAAAAAAGCCTGCTGCTGGAGGCGTTTATGTGGAATGCTGATAAAAGTATCCTGAAAGCATTGATGTGGACAAAGCTGGTACACTTCAACCTCGTTACCAGGCGCAGCCAGCAGCACGACGAAGCGTTGATACATTTTTTCGGGCAAATCGTACACCCCCTGCCTGCAGCCGTAAGTTTCGACGAGCGGGTAAAAAGCGTAATGCACAAAAAGTAAAGCGGCAGGACAGGTTGCCGGGTGAGCCTTCCCGCTGAAAAGCAGGAGTGACCAGGCCTGGGTTATGTATGGTATTCATGTACACCAAACAACAGTAAAATGACATTTGCATTAACAAAAACGCTGGAAATCCTGCAACGCACCCCTGGTGTGCTGCATGCCCTGCTGAAGGGTATTTCAAACGACTGGATCATGAACAACGAAGGCGAGAATACCTGGAGTGTTTTTGATGTGGTTGGACATTTGATTGTTTGTGAACAGACAAACTTTATGACCAGGGCAGCACTTATACTTTCTTCGGCTGAGAATAAAACCTTTGTTCCGATTGATATGACCGCTCAGTTTGATGCCAGTAGAGGGAAGCCTATGGGTGAATTGCTGAAACTGTTTGAACAGTGCAGGAATGAAAATGTACAAAAACTTATTGCATTAAACCTTACCGATGCCGATCTCCAACGCACCGGGGTTCATCCCAAAATGGGTGAAGTGGTACTCAGTGAACTGCTGGCTACCTGGACAGCACACGATCTAAGTCATCTTTCGCAAATTGCAAGGGTTATGGCAAAGCAATACAAACACGAAACAGGCCCGTTCATTTCATTTCTAAGCATACTTAAATAAATATATATGAAAAAAATAGGCCTGGTTGGCGGTATGAGCTGGACTTCAACCATTGACTATTACCGCCTTATAAATGAGGAAACAAATAAGCGGCTTGGCGGGCTGAACTTCGCCGAATGCATTGTCTATTCGATAAACTTCGATGATTTCAACAAATGCAATACCGCACACGACTGGAATGGCGCTTTTGCATTATTATCAGCCGCTGCTGCACAACTGAAAAATGCCGGTGCTGGTGTAATCATGCTTGGCGCAAATACTGCACATATTGTTGCCGACAGGATTGGTGAAACAATTGATCTGCCATTGATTGATATCAGGACTGCTACCGCAAACGCGATCCTGGAAAAGCAAATACAAAAAATTGGTTTGCTGGGTACGGTCTATACCATGGAACTTGGTTTCTATAAAGATAAACTTTCCGCACAGGGCATAGAAGTAATCATTCCAAAGCAGAAACCGGACAGGGATTTTATTGAAGAAACTTTACTGCATGAGTTGGGCAAAGGGATAATGAACAACGAAACCAAAAAGGAATATATCAGGATAGCCAATGCGCTGATCAGCGAGGGAGCCCGGGGCATAGTATTGGGCTGCACCGAAATCCCATTATTAATCAAACAGGAAGACATGTCTGTTCCGGTTTTTAATACCACCCAAATTCATGCAGCAGCGGCGGTTGCGTTCGCATTATCCGGCACACCGCAAAGGCATTAGTCCGGATATGACGCTTTGTTGGCTGTACCGGCAGGCATGAAGATGAAACTTGTGTGCGAATTTTGCACCGTATTGATAAAGATTGTTTTAATAGTATTACCATGACGGCAGAACCATATACTGTACGCAATACGACAGCGGCCGATCTCGAATTTGTGTATTGGTTATTTGATGAGGCGATCGCTTACCAGCAACGAAAAGGTTTCAGCGGCTGGACGTCTTACGATAAGGCCCATTTGCACCAGGAAGTGACAGATCAGCGTCAGTTTAAAATAGTTTACAACGGCGTAATTGTTTGTATTTACAGTATATGCCTGAGCGACCGGTTGATATGGCGGACGCGGGAAAACGGGGATGCGGTTTACCTGCACCGTATTGTGGTAAACCCGCATTTTAAGGGGCGGCGGCTTTTTGGAAAAATATTGGAATGGGCGATTGACTACGGTGTTGCGCACAACCTGAAGTATATACGGATGGATACCTGGGCAGACAATCCCGGCATCATTGCATACTACGGGCAGTTTGGCTTTACGTTGCTGGAAACATATACCACCCCGGATACTCCCGAGCTGCCCATACAGCACAGAGATCTTCATGTGGCGCTGCTCGAGTATGCAATTCCTTTCTGGTAAGTTTCCGCAACATGCCGGGAACCTGACCTGTCAGCAACACTTTAGCGGATGGATGGTAAGCGGGAACTACAGGCCTGCTGTACAGCTTTTGTAAAGCCCCGGCAGCAGGCTTTCCCCGGTGCAGACAGCCGCATTTTCATCAGTAAACCAGTACGAAAAGTAATACAGTGATAATTATTCATCGGTGGCATCAAAATATTACATACATTTTCAGGTAAAATATCCAGACTTTTACACCCCCCAATATACGCAGATGGAAATCAGGTATTTAAAGATGATCAAAGCAATTGCAGAGGAAGGTAGTATTGCCGGGGCCATTGATACATTTTTTCTGACGCAGCCGGCCTTTAGCCACCAGTTGAAAGCGGCGGAACAGCAGGAGGGGGCTAAAGTTTTGCTGCGCCATAAAAAGCACCCCGATTGTTTTAACCATTTCATCGAATGTTTACAAACCGAAATAAAGTACCATGGACTATCGCATAAGAACAGCCGAACACAGGGATCTGCCCTTTCTTATTGAACTCTGTCGTGAACATGCTGCGTATGAACAGGCAGCCTATGACCCGGCGGGAAAGATGGAAAAACTTGAGCAGGCTTTGTTCGGACAGGAAGAAAAACTTTTTTGTCTCGTTGTGGAAAGTAATGGCGTACCGGTAGGTTTTGCTTCCTATACCTTCGATTTTTCCACCTGGGATGCCTGCACGTTTCTTTACCTGGATTGCTTATACCTGCAGGCAGCATTCAGGGGTTTTAAAATCGGGGAACAGGTGATGCAACAGCTCAGGGGTATTGCTCAGGACAAAGGCTGTGTAAACATACAATGGCAGACGCCGGTGTTCAATGAAAGCGCAATCCGGTTTTATAAACGGGTGGGAGGTATCGCAAAAGACAAGATGCGTTTTTGCCTGCCGGTCAATAGTTAAGGCCACTTATAGTAATGTCCTTATCCGGCGCTTTTATGTCTGAAGCCAATATCGGGACTGGTGTAATTTTATTACCAGCGTATGACCATCGCTAAGTAAAAGAAATGAGCGGCTGCATATCTGACTATCCGCAACAGCAAACAACAATGCGTATACAAAAACAGGAACATGGTTATAAGGGTGCTTGATAAAACGGATCTGCCACAATACAAAAAGCAGCGCTTGCAAAGTTTACCGGACTGTAACGCATGTCCATACCCCCGGTAACTGTACAACGCAACAGCAGTCTGCACAACACTAAAACGAATATAATATGGATAAGAAAATGATTACTGCAAAGCTGGTTGAAAAACACCATGCTTTTATCAGGTACATAGAAAGCCTGACAACAGCAGACTACCTGTTCAGGTACGAACAAAAATGGACAGCTGCAGAACAGTTGGCACATATTGTACTTTGTACAGCACCACTGGTAAAGGTTTTCTGTGCAGACAAAGAAATGATTGCACAAAATTTTGGCCACGCCAAACAACCAGGCATGACCAGTAAAGCCTTACAGGAATACTATACAGAAAAACTGAAGCAGGGCGGAAAGGCACCGGAAAGATATGTGCCTGAACGTGGCATCCCGGAAGCAAAGGACATATTGATCACCGATTTACAAAAAATGATAAAAACCTTATGCACAGCGATTGGTAGTTTCAGCGAAGCCGAACTCGATACGCTGTGCATACCACACCCCTTACTCGGAACGCTTACGCTGCGGGAGATATTATACAACACGATCCATCATGTGGAGCATCATAAAGCACAAATCCGGCAACATCTGGCGTTCAATACAGTAGTACCCGAAAACCTGAATTGAACATCTTCCTGATAAAAATCGTGATTCAATCCTTCTGACAAATTCATCAAACTATACAATAATGAAAAAGAAGTATCGCTTACTCATCTTTGCACTCGCCATTGCCCCAGGTGTATTTTCACAAACATTTACCCTGAAAAGTAATGAACTGGGCGGCCAGGCTACCCAAACGCAGGTTTTTAATGGTTTTGGATGTACGGGGAAGAATATTTCCCCCCAACTGTCCTGGGTGGGCACCCCGGCGGGTACCCGGAGTTTTGCCATTACCATACACGACGAAAATGCACCAACAGGCAGTGGTTGGTGGCATTGGCTGATTTTTGATATTCCCGCGGGTACCGGAGAACTGAAAGCTGATGCGGGTAACCCGGCAAAAGGGATAGCTCCCGGGGGTGCGATTCAAAGTACAACCGATTTTGGCCAACCCGGTTATGGAGGGCCTTGCCCGCCGGAAGGATCTGGTATTCATAAGTACACCATTACCATTTATGCGTTAAAAACCGAAAAACTGGGGTTGGACAGTAAGGCAAATCCTGCACTTGTGGGTTTCTATCTGCAGCAGAACGTTATCGAAAAAGCTTCTTTGGTTTTTTATTATAAAAAATGACCCCGGTGGTTACCACAAACCTGCTGTCTGCAAACGGATGGCAGAGGCGGCAGGATATGCACAATGAAAATAAAGATCAGCAGGCAGGCGTATACAAGTCGCCCCGGCAACTACAGCGGATACTCCGGTTACATTAACATGGTGAAGAAAATACCGCCGCCAGCGAAGGGTAACCCTGTAAATTAAATACTTCGATAACCCTGAAAAACATATTGATGGTGAAATGGGTATCCGGATTTGACCTAACTTTAAAATCAAATGGTGATTACCCGGCAGTCTCAAACGGCGGCACAGCACAAGTATATTATGGAACAAACGACAATAAAAGGCGAAATCCTTTTCGCATTAAAAATTACTGAAGATGATTATGAAGCGCTGAATGGCTATCTGGGTAGGTTGCGTGAGGAAACCACCCGTCGGTTTGGTCCGCATCCGTTTAATTTACCGGCTATTCAGCAGTTTTACAGGGATACTAAAAATACCGGCTTCATGGTCAAAACCGTTGATAATACCATCATCGCCTATGCCATCATCCGGGAGGGTTATGTGGAAGGAGATTACCTCCGGTATCAGCGTTACGGTATAACCATCAGTGCCGGTAAAGATTGTACCTTAGCACCATCAGTGGCCGATGAATGGCAGGGTTCAGGCGTAGGCAGCTTCCTTTACAATTATGTACTGGAAACAATTAAAAAAAGCAATTGCGAAAGAATAATACTTTGGGGCGGCGTACAGGCCACCAATGAACGAGCGGTAAATTTTTACAGAAAACATGGTTTTACATGGGTAGCCGAATTCGAATACAATGGGCCTAATTATGACATGGTCTGTACAGTATAGATCCGTTGTACAGGGTATTCCGGAAGTGAATATAAAAGGCAACCTTAACAACCAGTACTTTGCAACAAGCTGTTGGCAATAGCACTATCGCAAAAAAACATTCCTGACAACTGCGGAAGGGGCCCGGGTTTAATACGAAGATAATATGCATATTAAAGTTGACGAAAGCATCAGCATTGAACTGATCAACGGGAATCATGCCCCGGGCATTTTTGAAATGGTGAACAACAATCGGGCGCACCTGAGAGAATGGCTGCCCTTTGTTGACAGGATGCAGGACCTCGCCTTTGCAGAAAACTTTGTAAAAGGAACGATGCAGCGCAACAAAGACGGCTATGAATATGCTTTTGTCATCATGCACAATGGAAAAATGGCCGGCCGGATTGGTGTTTATAAAATTGACAGCCAGAATAAAATCGGTGAGATCGGTTACTGGGTTATACAGGATGGAGTTGGTAAAGGAATCGTGACCAGATCCTGCAGTGCAATCATTGATTTTTGTTTTCATAAACTCAAACTCAACCGGATCGAAATCAAATGTGGCACCGAAAACTACAGAAGCCAGGCAGTACCCGAGCGGCTGAACTTTAAGAAGGAAGGCATCATCCGGGAGGGCGAACTGCTGTATGATAAGTTTATTGACCTGTTTTTATACGCCCTGATCAAAGAAAAACAGCAATGACAGCAACTGCAGCAGGTAATCAATGACCGATATACATGCGTATCTGAAATTGCACGGAAGATTGTGATAGGTACCGCTGTACCGCATCCAGGAGCAGAGGCTGGTTTCCCGGCCATAGGGTGAGATTGCTTGCGTCATGGATACGCAAAATACAAAGCGGCTGCCCCATATTTTTGAGACAGCCGCTTTGTATCCGGATACCTTAGCGATGCGGACATTGATGAAATCCATGTTCAGACAACACTTTTATTTCTGCACCTGCTTTATGCTTTACCATTGCAATGGGGAGTTATTGCTTTAGCCTGTTCCAGCTTTGAGTGTCTTTAAATTCAACATTGGGGTCAAAAGCCGGGTTATTGCTCAGTACATAACTACCGTCACCCTTGCTCCAGGCATTGGTATAGCCACTCGTCAGTTCTACCTTATTGCCGTCGGCATCAGTCCAGTTATCTACTCCGCGCAGGTATTGCCCGAACGCATCGCTGTTCGGAGCAGCGCCACTGCCACCACTGGTGCTGGTGCTATTCTTCGCCTCCCAGCTCCGGATGATGTTATTGCCCATTTCCTCCTGTACCTTATGTACCTCCTGTATATGTTTCCAGTTCTCATCCTGGGCGTTTTTGGTCACCGCCATAAAAAAGCCCTGCAGGCCATTCCACCAGGTAGGGTTTATCCTGGTACTGCTGAATAATGTACCCATAATTTTACGCGCCATCGCTTCATCACCGGTTTTGTACTTCAGCACAATGCGCATACTTACATAGCATTGCCAGTTATTTGCCATACCGCCCTGCGTACCCGGCATGGTTACAATGGTTTGCATCACCGTACAGAAAGCAAGCCCGGCCCTGCCATCATTAAACTGCAGTACTCCTTCGGCGGCGCTGCCCCTGTGGTTGTATGCGCCATTACCGGCCTGTCTTGCAGCATTGGTCATCTGCATGGCACCAGCATCCATCTGTTGCTGCAGCTCGGTGATGATCCTGGCAGTTTTTACCGACCCCTTAAGATAAGGCGTCAGCACATTTTTAATATAGCCCTGCGCATCAAGTGGTTGTGCAATGTTGCAGGCATGCAGGTAAAAACCCCGCTTCATCGCATCCAACTGTATGGGATCATCGCTCCAGTCAAATTGGGTAACGGGGAATACGAGGAGCTCATAAGCCCCATCCGGCGATTTGGCTTGTAAAGAAGCCTGCACCATTTCAGGAATACATTTGTTGTAGGCATTCCATTGCACGCTGCCATTTACCTGCCAATTGGCAGGCAGTAAAAATGAACTGGCTTCTACAGGTTGACTGAAACCCTGGCTGTCTGTAATCCGGAACCGTTTCAGGATTATATAGTCTTTGTTTTTTCCTTCCGGCATATTTGCAGTGTTACTGTTTGTTCCCCCGGTGGGGTTATTTTGTATTGACGGCGTATTACAGGCGCTAAGGCTGTTGAACAGCAAAACGGGTAAAATCAGTTTGAACATAACATTAAATTGAGCATCAGAAAATAATTTGGCCATACAGTACGGACAGGTTAACCATCGCCTTGCCATTAAAACTGGTCAATATTCTGCCAGGGATACGAACCGTTTTTTACCAGATCAAGCAATAAATCCTGCATAGCATATACGAATGCATTGTCGCCACCGGATGGATCCACCCTTGAATTAAGCAATAATGCAACACACATGCCATTGCTGTGTTTCATAAAACCGGTACGCGTACCGGGCAGACTGCCATAATTGAACCATGCATTTTCTGCGCTCCAGATGCCGATACCGCATGCATACCCCGTAAATGCGGCGGAGGGCGTTGTAAGGGCAGTAAGGCTGGAACTATTCAGAATATCTGGTCTTGATACAGATCCATCGATGGCATTAACCAGTCGCAGTAAATCCGAAGCGGTTGTCATCAGGCCGCCATCGGCATCCCTTCTTGGAAAGGCAATATTGTATACAAACGGCGCATCTGCCCCCTGGCCATAATACTTCACCTCATTAACCTTTTGATCTGCTTCTGTTTTGCCACTCATATCCGTTTGGGTACCACCAATTGGTGCCATTATGTCTTCTTTAATATAGTTGATATAAGTCTTGCCTGATATCTTTTCAATAATCCTGCCGGCAAGACAAAAATTGATATTTGAGTAATCATACACTGCACCGGGGGTATTCGGATTGGGACGGGTATTAATCACCCAGTCCAGGAATTGTTTGTAGGAATAAGCCGGATTCTGATCAATCACATCACCACCGGAAGCAGCTCCCCATGAACCGGATACATTCTGAAGCAGGTGCCGTACCGTTATGTTCAGCAGATTATTATTGTATGGCGCAGTCCCATAATCGTTGGCCAGTACTCCGCCGGTGCCAAACACCTTTGCATCCAGGCCCAGTTTCCCTTCTTGCACCAGTTTCAAAATGGCTACCCCGGTAAATGTTTTCGATACACTGGCCAGCCGGAAGCGATGTGACGGCCTGACCAGTTCACCTGTGGCTGTATTGGCTTTACCATACCCTTTCATATAGACAAGCTTACCGTTTTTACTTACGGCCAGGGAAGCCCCGGGAATGTTGTAGGTACTGATAAGCGTTGCAATCCTGGCATCAACACTGGCAATATCGCTCTGTGTTGCAGCCGGAGCCGTAGATGCGGTATCGTTTTTTTTACAGGAAAAAAACAGGATTGACAGCAATCCTGCTGAAAATAAGAATGTCTGTTTAAGTAACATGGTTTATGTTTTAATATAAATAATCAGTTAGTGTAGCGGCAGCACTGGCTTCAGCAGGTATGGATATGACCGGCAGCACAAATGAACAACAACCCCGTAGTTTTATATATGGTCCATTTGGATAGATTTCAGGTTTTGGGATGCTGTTACTTTTGTATTAAATTGTACGATGAAACGCAGCAGCCCCTTTTTTTGCCTGACCATTGCAATGCTCCTGGTACTCAGTGGCTTTGCGCAGTCTGCTGCCATCTCCACGGCAAGGCAGAAACTATATGCCTCCGCTACCGACGCTGAAAGGCTGGCCAGCCTTGTGGCCCTGGGAAAGTTTGGCAATTCACTACCGGGCGACAGCATACGCCATTATGCCCAATGGCTGCAAAAACTCGCTGTACAGGCGAAAGACAATAAGCGTATTGCCCTGGCAGCATATGGCCTGATCAGTAGCGACCTGGCAAAAGGAAAAACAGACAGTGTACTCCTGAAAATTGAACAGAGTCCCATCTTCAACAACATCAAAAAAACCGACACCGGCCTTTATTATAAGGTACAACTGCTGAAAGCAAATGCCCTGAACCGCATGAATAACCGGACTGCGGCACTGGAACTCCAACTGCAACTGCTGGACGAAGCAGAAAAGGAAGGAAGGGTAAACGCGCAATTATTTGCCCTCAATTTTATCGGCGCTACCTACCTCAATGTATCCAGACCTGAAGAAGCCATACAGGCATGGCAGAAAGGGATAAAAATGATAGCAGAAAAACCCGACTCAGCCAACAGGGAGATAGAAGCCTACATCCTGTCTAACATAGCACTGTATTATCTTAACAACTGGTACGGCAGCCACACCGCACAGGCCGGCGACAGCTTCCTGTTATACATAAACAAAGCCATTGCCGTATCCCGGCAAACGGAAAGCCTTGGTGTACTCGCCTCATCACTAAACCTGCGGGGGAGCTTCTATGGCATGAAGCAGCAAAGCAAAGCAGGCGAAAAAGACCTTATCGACGGCCTGGCCATAAGAAGAAAAATCGGCGACCCCTTATACATTGTCAATGATTTTATCGGTCTCTCCAATTTTTATTTGAGCCAGCACCAGTACAGCAAATGTATTGACGCAGCTAAACAGGGTATCGTTACTGCAGATAGCAATGGCATTAAAGGGGAACAGCTTCAGTTGATGGTTATAATGGGGAATGTCTTTAAAGCGCAGGGGGATTATAAACAGTACAGCAGTACACTGGAGCAATTGATCAAAGCAGGAGAGGCACATAACCAGGTTAATGCCGCAGATAAAATTGCTGATATCCAAACAAAGTACGAGGTTCAAAAAAAGGAAACCCTGATTGTGCAGCAGCGGCTCAACCTCCTGCAACGTAAGTTTTTACTCTGGACTGGTGGCATCTTAACAATTTTGTTACTTGCATTTCTCGCCTACCGCTTTAAGCGTTACCAAAAACAGGAGAAAAAAAAGCATGCCGCCATAATGGAAGCCGGGCGGGTACAACATGAACTGGCCGTAAAAGACGCCGAAGAAAAAGAACGTAAGCGCATTGCTGCCGAACTGCACGACAACCTTGGGGTACAGGCCAACGCCATTCTGCACAACAGCAACCGGTTATTGATGGGTGAGGCTGATGACGCATTGGTGGTTGCCCGTCTGCAGGAAACCGCAAAAGAAATGCTCCTGAACCTTCGGGAAACCTTATGGGCCATGAAAACCGCAGACGTAACGGCCACGGATCTATGGTTGCGGATCATTAATTTTATGAAACAAATGGGCAGACATTATACCAGTATCGCATTTAAACTGGAAGGCAAAGCCCCTGATCATTTTACCATTCCGTCAAGCCAGGCGCTTCATATTGTACTGGTGGTGCAGGAAGCCGTGAACAATTCGGTAAAACATGCCGGAGCATCAGTAATTACTGCTGCAAGCACTCATGCACCCGGAGTATGGGAGATCCGGGTAAAAGATGACGGAAAAGGATTTGACGTAGCCGCTATGCCTGCCGGCAAAGAACGTTATGGATTGTCCAATATGCAGCAAAGGGCGAAAGAAGGTGATTTTACATGCCGTACCGAAAGTACAACGGGTAAGGGTACTGTTACAAAGCTAAGCATTGGCGACGGGTCTCACGATTTGCTGCAACCCGATGCCGCCTTTATAAACACAGAAAGATAATGATATGATAAAAATAACCATCGTGGAAGACAAGCCCGGCAACAGGGCAATCATTACCGACAAACTAAGCCGGAATGCTTTATTTCAAATCGTGGCAGAAACCCGTAACGGGGATGAATTTTTGGCGTTGATGAAAACGGTTCCGGCAGAAGAAAGACCGCATATAGTGCTGATGGATCTTGAAATGCCACATGTTGACGGGGTAACGGCTATTGGTATTGGATCGGCACTCTACCCTGAAGTAAAATTTGTGGTGCTTACCATTTTTGATGACGACGATAAAATATTCAGGGCCATCAGGGCAGGCGCCTGTGGTTACTTACTCAAAGAGGAAAGCGGTGAGGTCATTACAACAATGCTCATCAATTTACAGGAAAGTGGTGCAGGACCAATATCGCCCGGCATTGCCTACAAGATACTGCAGATGGTGCAGCAATCCGGACCGCTCCCCAACGAAAAGGAAAAGCAGGAAAATATTTTTCAACTCAGCGAAAGAGAACGGGAGATTTTACAGTTATTATGCGAAGGATTGGAATACAAAGAGATTGGAGCAAAGATTTTTATCAGCCCGAATACTGTAAAGAAACACTGCATCAGTATTTATCAGAAACTTCATGTAAACAGTAAGGCGCAGGCACTGAGGATTGCTTATACCAGGGGCTTGGTGTAACTCGTGAATATCTTTATTGCATAACCAGCAGATCGGCTGCTCATCGGCTCCCCGGCTTTTTACAAGGAGAGTACTTTGCTTCTCGCAATCAGGCAACCGCCCATTACTCCGGCTTTTTCACCCAGTTTCGACAGCTTCAATTGCGTATCACTGTTCACTAAGCTCAGCGAATATTTATTCAGGGCACTCCTTGCCGGCAAGCGCAGGTATTCACCCGTTTCGGCCAGTGTGCCGCCAAGAATCAGCAGTTCAGGGTTGAACAGGTTGATCAGTACAGCCAGTGCCCGGCCCAGCTTCTCTCCCATATCAGCCAGCAACTCAATAATCATCATGTCTTCACTACGCGCAGCTTCCACCAGGTCTTCCAGCTTGATGTCGTCAATCTTTTTTACCTTCTTCAGCAATACAGACGATGAGCCACCTGCTAGCTTGGCTTTCGCCAGCCGCAACAGGCTCTGTCCCGACACTTCCGTCTCCAGACAACCTTTCTTGCCACAATCACAAATGATCTCGTTGTTGTAAAAAGGAATATGGCCAAACTCACCGCTGAAGCCCGACTTTCCATAATACACCTGGCCATCAATCACAATACCCGCACCCGTTCCATAATCCAGGTTGATAAATACAATATTCTTTTCACCAGCCACCACCCCATTGCAGAACTCACCATAAGCCATCGCATTCGAATCGTTTTCAAGGAAAGTGCGGATCCCCAGTTCTTTCTGTATGGCCTCCGTCAATGGCGCTTCCTGGAAATTAAAAAAACTATAACTGTACCCGGTATTGTGGTTGACCCGGCCGGAGAGGTTGATGCCTATACCCAATATCTTGTCTTTGGCTATTTTCTGCTCCCGGATAAAATCCTTGATACAGGTAATCAATGCCGCCAGCGATTTGGGCGTGTTTTCAAGTGTATAAGGCACCTTTTCGCGTATAGCAACAAGGTGCTTCTTAAAATCCAGCAACCCGATATTGATGTAATACCGCCGCACATCAACACCAATAAAATAGCAGGAGTTACTGAGCAACCCGTAGATATTCGCCCTTCTCCCACCCGTGGAATCAATCTTGCCATAATCCTGCAGTAAACCATACTGGATCAGTTCGTTGACCAGGTTGGTCACCTTTGGTGTACTGATATTAAGCTCCCGCGCCAGTTCTGCAATCGTGAGGTCGCCCGAGCGGTCTAATTGATTAATAATGGCCCGCTTGAGGAACTTGTTCTTAACCGCAACACCCCCCGACAGGGTCTCTTCCGAGAAAACCTCAAAAATGTTATGTTTCGACCGCATGGTTGCTAAGCTATACAAAAATTAGTTTTCAGGCAACTAATTAAAAAAATTAAGAAAGTATTTGAAATAAAAGAATAAATATAATATCTTTAAAATTCTTGTTAATTAATATTAGTTATTATGGATCGGGCTCCCGTTATCGCTGAATCCCGTAATGGGTCACCTGCAGACAGCCTCTCTTCGTATGCAGCAAGTTACAAAAATGAACTGCTGGACAATATCCTGCCCTTCTGGCTCGAACATAGTAAGGATAATAAGAACGGCGGCTACTTCACCTGCCTCGATCGCCGGGGCAATGTTTATGATACCGATAAGTTTATGTGGCTCCAGGGACGCGGTGTCTGGTGCTTCAGTTTTATGTATAACCAGGTTGCCCAAAAGGAAGAATGGCTCCGGATGGCGCTGCATGGTGCAGCATTTATGGAAAAGCATGGCCGCGATGCTGCCGGTAACTGGTATTTTTCACTAACAGCAGCAGGCGCTCCGTTAATACAGCCCTGCAATATTTTCAGCGATTGCTTTGCCACCATGGCATTTGCTGCACTCGACAAAGCACAACCCAACGAAACCTGGAAAAACATCGCCCTTACCACTTTCGAAAACATCATCAAACGCCAGCACAACTGGAAAGGACAGTACAGCAAAGCCTTTCCCGGTACCAGATCACTCAGGAACTTCTCCCTGCCCATGATCCTTTGCAACCTTTCGCTCGAGCTGGAGCATATAGTAGGAGCTGAAAGGGTAAACAGTTTTATCCCCACAGTGCTGCACGAAGTGATGGACGTGTTTTACCAGCCACAAATGGGGCTGATCCTCGAAAATGTATTTACCGACGGCAGTTTCAGCGACAGCTTTGAAGGCAGGCTGCTGAACCCAGGCCATGGCATCGAAGCCATGTGGTTTGTAATGGATCTTGGTAAAAGACTCAACGACAAGACCCTGATTACCAAAGCCTGCAATATTATGCTGGATACCCTCGAATACGGCTGGGATAAAGAATATGGTGGTATTTATTACTTTCTGGATGCAAAAGGGTACCCGCCCCAGCAACTGGAATGGGACCAAAAGCTATGGTGGGTACACGTAGAAACATTGGTGGCCCTGGCCAAAGGGTTTGCCCTCACCGGCGATAAACGATGCGAAAGCTGGTTCCGCATCGTACACGATTATACCTGGAAGCATTTTAAAGACCCCGAATATGGAGAATGGTTTGGTTACCTCAACCGCCGGGGCGAAGTACTGCTCCCCCTCAAAGGCGGAAAATGGAAAGGCTGTTTTCACGTACCCCGTGCACTATACCAGGTGTGGCAAACATTAGAAAACCTGCAACAATAAATACAGCATTGAAATTCTTACACAGATACAGGCTTTTATTACTACTGTTTGCAGGTCAGCACCTGCAGGCCCAAAAAAATATACAAACCGGCATACTGGTGGTTGGTGGGGGTACCGGTGGAGTAGCCGCAGGCATACAGGCGGCCCGTATGGGCGTGCCAACCCTTATTGCAGAGCCAACCGTGTGGTTGGGGGGTATGCTGTCGTCGGCAGGTGTATCCGCATTCGATGGCAACCACAATATGCCCTCCGGTATATGGGCCGCCTTCAGGGAAGAGTTGTACAAACTGTATGGCGGTCCGGCCGGCGTGGCCACAGGCTGGGTAAGCAACACCTTGTTTGAACCCCATGCAGCAGACAGCATTTTAAAAAATATGGTTGCCGCTGTCCCCGGACTGGATGTACGTTACCGCTACCGTTTTCAAAAAACAATCTTACAAGGCAATAGGGTAAGCGGGGCTGTTTTTTATAACGAAGCCACCAAAAAAACCGTACGCATCTATGCCCGGCAGGTGATAGACGCCACCGACCTTGGCGATGTAATGGCCAGTGCAGGCATACCATTCGACCTCGGTATGGAGGCCAGCAGCATAACCGGTGAAAATGTAAACATTCCGGAAAGCAACGGTATCATCCAGGACCTGACCTATGTTGCCATACTGAAAGACCATGGCCCTGCCGCCGATTGCACCATCGTGAAACCTGCAGGCTACAATCCGATGGAATTTGATGGTTGCTGCAATGAATTTTGCAGCAATCCCGCCAAACTCACCTCAAATGTTACTGCTGCAAAAATGCTCAGCTACGGCAGGCTGCCGCACGGAAAATATATGCTCAACTGGCCCGGTAAAGGCAACGACAGCTACCTCAACATCGTTGCGCTCAACCACCGGCACCGGCAACAGGCACTGGAAAAAGCAAAGGCCAAAACCATGCGGTTTATCTATTTTCTGCAAACACAGTTCGGCTTCAGACACCTGGCCATTGCCCGTGATGAATTTCCCGCACCGGATGGCCTTGCATTGATACCCTACCACCGCGAAGGCAGAAGGGTACAGGGGCTTGTACGTTTTACCATCAGGCATATTGCCGATCCCTTCAACCAGCCCCTGGCACTATACCGAACAGGCGTTGCCGTTGGCGATTATCCCATCGATCATCACCATCGCGAAAACCCCGATGCCCCGCAACACCCGGGCTTCTATCCCGTACCCTCGTACAATGTTCCGCTGGGTGCATTGGTCCCCAAAAACCACGATGGTTTAATCATGGCAGAAAAAGGCATCAGCGTAAGCAACGTGGTTAATGGCACCACAAGGCTGCAACCCTGCACCATGCTTACCGGGCAAGCAGCCGGGGCACTGGCGGCACTTGCCGTACAGGGCGGGCTGCAACCACGACAGGTGTCCGTAAGAGCCGTACAGGAAAAATTGCTGGAGGCAAAAACATACATCATGCCCTACTACGATGTAAAACCGGAACACCTGCATTTTGCCGCCATACAACGTATCGGGGCCACCGGTATATTAAAAGGCAGGGGAGAGCCCTTTCAGTGGGCCAACCGGACCTGGTTTTATCCCGACTCCCTGGTGAGTACCGATGCATTTATCAGCGGCTTTGAACCTTTTGCCATGTTCGCCAAAAGACAAAATACACACCTGACCATACAGGATGCCCTGCACGCTACCGCACTTGCCGGCAGCGGTAAAGGGTTTGATTGGGGTAATGCAGAGGGCCTTACCGAGAAAGTGCGTGCCGTATGGCGCGAATGGGGGTTGGAGAATTTTGATACGGCAAGACCAATCACCCGTTCAGAACTGGCCGTACTGCTCGACAAAACCATCAACCCCTTCCGGTTAAAACCAGTGGACGTTTACGGAGGATTTATCAAATGAGGATTTTATTTCGAACCAAAATAAACAATTATGAAACAACTATTGCTTATGCTGCTCCTTACACTACCGGGCACATGGCTGTTTGCACAACAGGAACGCATAACCGGTAAGGTAACAGATGCTTCAACGGGCGCACCGGTTGAAGGGGCTACCGCAAAGGTGAAAAACGGAAAAGCCACCGTCATCACCGCTCCCGATGGCAGTTTCTCCATCCTGGCCAAAAAAGGCGATCTGCTGGTGGTATCCAGTGTGGGCTATGCGCCCAAAGAAGTGGTTGCCGGAGATGGCGAAATGAACATAACCTTAAATGTGGTATCCAAAGCCCTTACCGATGTTATCGTTGTGGGATACGGCCGACAGAAAAGAACCAACGTAACCGGAGCTGTAGCCGTACTGAAAAATGAAGACCTTACCAAACGCCAGGTGGCCACCACCAGCAACCTGCTGCAGGGACTCGTACCCGGGGTAACCGTACAACAGCAGTCCGGCCGCCCCGGTGGAGACGGTGCCAGCATCCGCATCCGGGGATTGAGTTCGATCTACGCAGGGCAAAGTCCCCTCATCCTGGTGGATGGTGTCGTTTCCAGCCTGGATGCCATCGACCCCAACGCAATTGACAATATCAGCATTTTCAAAGACGCTGCATCAACCGCCATATATGGTTCCCGGGCAGCCAATGGCGTTATACTCGTTACCACAAAACGGGGTAAAGAAAAAGGACTAAAAATTGCCTACAACAGTTTTGTAAGCAAACAGGTAGCCACCGCTATTCCCAAACGCGTATCGGCCATCGATCATATGGAACTCAGCAATGTGGCCGAACGTAACCGTACAGGCTTACCCACCTCATTTCTTTATCCGCAGGCACAGATTGACAGGTACAAAACAACCGCACCCAATAACCTGGATGTGATTGATACCGATTGGCTTGATCTGTTACTGACCAATAACGGTATCCTGCAAAACCACAACATTACCCTTACCTCGGGCGGTGAGAGGGTAAATGTATTTACATCCGTAACATGCCTTAACCAGCAGGGGCTTATCCCCAACAACAGTTTTACCAAATACGATATCCGGTTCAATCCCGATTTCAAGCTTTCCGGCAAACTCACGCTTAGCGCCGTATTTAACTACAACAGCAGCAAGAGCATTACACCCTCTACCGGTTCACCCGAGTTCATCATCAGGCAGGCCATCGGTTTGCCCGCTATTGGTGGAGGTAAATATGGCAATGGCAAATATGGTACTGCCGGGCAGACCAACAACCGGAACCCGCTCGCTATGGCAGAAGCCGCCGGTACCTCATTTGTTGAAACCGGGTCTTTTCTGAGTAAGGTCGCACTCACCTTCCGTCCCGTCAGAAATCTTGAACTGGAAGCCTACTGGGCCCGCGAACACTGGATACCCCATTCAAAATCTTTTGTCAGGAATGTAGATATCTACCAACCCAATCTCGTTACCCTCGACTATGATAAAACGGGGGTATGGCCGGGTACCACCAGCCTGGGCGAATCCTATTCCACCAACACCCGGAAAACCTATCTCGCGCAGGCCACCTATAGTTTCAAGTACCGAAGCCATGCGTTTAAAATACTGGCAGGCGGACAAACAGAGGAATTTATTTACAATGGTATCTCCGCATCAAGAACAGGATTTATCAACCCCGATCAGCCCTACCTCAACCTTGGTTCGGGCAACCTCAATAATGCGGGCAGTGCTTATGAAACAGCCATCGCTGGTTTCTATGGCCGCCTCAATTACAATTTCAGGGAAAAATACCTGCTCGAACTCAATGGCCGGTATGACGGCTCCTCACGCTTTTCGCAGGCACTCAATAACCAATGGGGCTTCTTCCCCTCCGCATCCGCAGGTTGGATATTTTCCAAAGAAAATTTCTTCAAAGGGTTAAGCAAAATAATCAGCTTTGGTAAACTGCGCGGATCCATCGGTGCACTCGGCAATCAGGCCCTGCCCGAAGCCTATCCTTTTGCAGTAAACTATGGTGCCACCATCTATTCCAACCCGGCCAATGGAACCAGTACCTATTTTAACAATGTAACCACCCTGGGCTATGCCCTGCTCGATGCGCCCAATCCTGATATTACCTGGGAAACCTCGAAGCAATGGAACATCGGACTGGAACTGGGCTTTGCCAAATACTTCAACCTCACGGCAGATTACTACGTACGCAGGCTGGAAGACGTATTGCTTTCCCGTCCCATCCCTGCCTATATCGGCCTGAACCCGCCATTTATCAATGCAGGCATTATGGAAAACAGGGGCTGGGAACTGGGGATCAATTTCAAAAAGAACTTCCGCAAACTTAACGTTGACCTTACCGTAATGGTATCGGATGTGGTGAATAAAATCAAATCCCTGCCCGGGTTGCCTTTCCTCGACAACGGCTCTACAAGAACCGCACCCGGCCAGGCACTCTGGTCTTATTATGGCTACCGCTCGCTGGGCTTTTTTGCCGATAGCAATGATGTCAAAAATTCGCCTGTACAGTTTGGCGTACCCTGGAGTTCCAACCCGGCCAATGGCACCAAACCCGGCGACGTAAAATATGCAGACCTCAATGGCGATGGAAAAGTGGATGTTAACGACCGTACATTTATTGGCAATGATTTTCCCCGTTACGAATACAGCATCAACCTCAACCTCGGGTACGGCAGGTTTGAACTCAACCTCTTCGGGCAGGGTGTGGGCAAAAGAGAAAACTACCTGAGCGGAACAGGTGCCGTTCCATTCAACAGTGCCGACTTTGCAGCCTCTTTGCTGGAAATCCACAAAGACTACTGGACACCCGCCAACCAGAATGCCACATTTCCCAGGCTGCTGCCCGCAGGCTCAGGCGGAAACAATTTTGTTTCCTCCACACAGTGGATACGCAGTGCTGCTTTCTTCCGGATTAAAAATGTGAACCTAGGTTACCGCATCCCGGAAAAATGGCTCTCAAAAGTGAAGATCAGTGCAGCACGTATATATATCAGCGGATCAAACCTCATCACTTTTACCAGATCATGGAATGGCTTTGATCCGGAAATCAATTCCGCCAATGCGCAGTTCTACCCCCTGATGAAAACATTCACTGCCGGGGTAAACGTTAATTTTTAATTCAACAGAAAAAGATTATGAAAAAGATAATATTCATCCTTGTGCTTGCAGGCGCATTTGCCGGGTGTAAAAAATTTCTCGACCGGCAACCGCTCGACAGCAGTTCTTCAACCACCTTCCTCGCCACTGAAGCTGAGATGGAACTGGGGCTTAATGGCGTTTATGCGTCTGCGTTCTGGGCATTCCCCAACAATACCCCCCTGCTGTTTGCCATAGATGCCACTACCGATATCGCAATCAAGCGTACCGGTAATGCAGAAGACCAGATTGCGATGGGCGATGGCGGACCCTTCCTCATCAACAATGCCCTCACCACCACTGCATGGTCGCAGGCATACAAACTCGTGGCCAGAACCAACCAGCAGATCGAAGGCATGCAGAAAGGTCGCGACAATGTAAACCCCAAAACCTTTGGCAGGATAAAGGCAGAAGCCCTCGTATTACGGGCATGGGCTTATTACAACATCATGGGCTTGTTTGGCGATCCGGTATATTACCGTAAACCACTCCTGCCCTCCGAGTTTGAAACCCTCCGCAGAACCCCCGTCAGCCAGGTGGTTGGCGAATTGTACACCGATCTTGATGAAGCAGCAGCGCTGTTTGATGCCAACACCACTCCCCCCGTACAGGCTATGGGCAGGGTAAACAAAGGCGTAGCACTTGGGCTAAAAGCCAAACTGGCCATGCTCATCAAAGACTATACAACGGCTGCCGCTGCCGCCAATGCCGTTATAACCAGTGGTAGTTATGGCTTAAACCCGAGCTATCCCAACCTGTTCCTGCTCAGCGGACAACAAGCCAATACCAACCGCGAAATCATGTTCAACCAAACTTACCCCACCGATATCCTCGACCCCCAAAACTGGTTGTCTGTACTCACCATACCCCGCCAGGTAGGCACTTCGCAAAGCAGCCATTTCCCCTCCCAGCAACTGGTAGACAAATTTGAAGGAAAAGACGGGCTGCGTATCGATGCCTCAGCAGTGTACAATCCTGCCAATCCAAGACTCAACAGGGATAACCGCCTCAGGTGGACTGTATATATGCCGGGTGATACGATGGTACACAATACCGCAAAAACACCGGCACTCCCATATGTTCAGCCAAAGGAAAGAACCATATTCAATGTTCATACCAACCAACGCTTCAAGTGGAACTGGAATACGAATAAATTCGATACCCTCGCCAGCAATATCGACTGGATCGGCTTTCTCAACAGTCCATGGTTTGCAGGCGCTACCGGCTCCTCAGGCGGTGTGGGTTATGTATGGCGTAAATATGTGGATTCCACCCAGTACTCATGGGAAACCAAAACAGGTTATATCCTTATGCGTTATGCTGATATCCTGCTCCTCTATGCAGAAGCAAAAATCGAACTGAACCAGATTGACGGAACGGTTGTTGCCGCCATCAACCAGGTCAGAACAAGGGCAGGACAGCCAGCCGCTATCATGGGCTCGCAGGCACAACTCCGCCAACTGGTGCGCAGGGAAAGAGCAGTTGAGTTTGCCGGTGAAGGCCAGCGCCTGTTCGACCTGCGCCGCTGGGATCTTGTTGTACCCGCGATGAACGGCCCCATTGTTGGTGTTGCGCTCAACCCCGCCAATGTACCCCCCACGCCGGTATTTGACATCAATGATATTCCCGACTATACATCGGGCATCAGCCTCCGCCTCAAAACCAGGGCGCAGACCAGGAACAATACGGCCAGGCACAAACTGTGGCCGGTTCCGCAGGGTGAAATTGATAAGAATCCCAATATTGTACAGAATCCCAACTGGTAATAACCACCATCCGATTGACCACAAAACGGGGCGGCGGTATCGCCACCCCGTTTTGATAAACAGCCGCTAATCCGGGAAACAGTACTGCAAAAGATCAGCAATATGACAACAAGAAACGAGAGCCTCGATGCCCTCCGGGGTTTTGCCATCCTTGCAATGGTGCTGAGCGGAACCATTGCCTATGGCGATGTATTGCCTGCATGGATGTACCACGCACAGGTGCCACCACCCGGCCACGAGTTCAACCCTGCCATACCCGGTATTACCTGGGTTGACCTGGTGTTTCCGTTTTTCCTGTTCAGCATGGGTGCCGCCATACCCCTTTCGCTGCAGAAACATATCACTGCCGGGCGTGGCCACTGGCCCATCATCCGTATTGCCTGCAAACGATTTGTATTACTTGCATTTTTTGCCCTGTTTACCGAACACGGCAAAGCATGGGTAATGGCAGACAATCCCGGAGCTAAGGAACACCTGCTTTCCCTGCTCGTATTCGGACTGCTGTTTGTACAGTTCTATGAGAACAGGAATGCCGCAAACCGCACCCGCGCGGGTATGATCAGGGTTACCGCATTTGTCATTGCCCTTTGCCTGTTGTGGTGGTTGCCCTTTCACAGTGGCAGGGGCTTCGATTGCTATAAAAGCGATGTCATCATTATGGTGCTGGCCAATATGGCCCTGTTCGGAACGCTGGTGTACTATTGTACCGCCGGTAAACCGCTATGGCGAATCGCCTTACTGCCGCTGATCATGGCCGTTTTCCTCGCGGCGAAAGAACCGGCAGACGGGTGGGCAAAAGCCTTGTACAACTTCAGCCATACCGGCGTATTTCGGTTCGACTGGCTGTACAAGTTTTACTTCCTGAAATACTTATTCATCATCATTCCCGGAACCATCGCCGGCGAATGGATGATGGCCGCGGTGAACCGGGAAAACCATCCTTCAGCACCGGGGAGACGAATGGAAAACAGGCTTGGGATCATGGCCTTTCTGCTCATCATCACCAACCTCTGCGGACTGTTTACCCGGATGCTGTTCGCCAACCTCATCGTGTCGGCCCTGGTATGCGCATACATGCTGTATACCGCTGAAAAAACGGGAAAGGACAGCCTGTTGAAAAAATCGGTACAGGCGGGTACTTATCTCCTGCTGCTGGGCCTGTTCTTTGAAGCCTATGAAGGCGGTATCAGGAAAGACAGTTCTACCTACAGTTATTACTTTGTCACCAGCGGACTCGCCTTTTTCAGCCTGGTGGTGTTTACTGTTATGGCCGGTCGCAAATACGGTGCAGCCCCGGTTCGCTATCTTTCGCTGAATGGCAAAAACCCCATGGTGGCCTATGTTACCGGCAACTTACTGCTACTGCCCCTTATGGAACTTACCCGCATACGGCCATTCTGGGATGCGATGACGCAAAATGTATGGATGGGTT
The DNA here is from genome assembly GCA_013298665.1 of Chitinophagales bacterium. Classification (GTDB taxonomy): domain Bacteria; phylum Bacteroidota; class Bacteroidia; order Chitinophagales; family Chitinophagaceae; genus Ferruginibacter. The sequence goes on along the minus strand of JAAFIK010000055.1, from coordinate 8,606 downwards.
TTTTAAAAGGGTTGGTATTTACCGCTGCCGTCTCTTTGATCACCATAGGCTTTACCCGTAAAAAATGGTTCTGGAAAAGCTGACCGGCACTACCGATGCAGGATAATCTTTTATGGATAGAGGTGAAAGACAAGATTGCCCCCCTGCAGGAGTTGCTGGTGGGTGATTGCTGTTACGGGAATGGACCGCCCGTTAAACAGTACAGCAGCAATGCCTGATTTGCCTGTTCCTTTCAGTCGCTTTACCCGTATCGTCAGTGTTTTTTTATCCGGCAGTTGTATCCTGGCAGTTTCTACCAGCGGAAAACCAAATACATATTTACCATCCGCAGGATTCATGGGATACATACCGAGGCAGGTCCATATATACCAGGCGCTCATCTGGCCGCAGTCGTCATTCCCCGCCAGGCCATCAGGCCCTGTTTTGTACATACTGTCTGCCACTACCTTAAGCCAGTGTGCCGCCTTTGCAGGATGCCCCAGTACCGTGTACATATAAATGATGTGGTGGCTGGGTTCGTTGCCATGGGCATACTGCCCCACCAGCCCCGAAACATCGGCCGAAACATTGTTGCCATGTAAAACAGACACCGCCGTGAAGAGTTCATCCAGTTTAGCTGTTAATTTTTCCGGCCCGCCATACAAGCCCGCCAGCCCCTGTACATCATGTGGTACAAAGAAACTGTGCTGCCAGGCTGTACCCTCAACATACTGGCCGTCAAAACCATGCTCGCTCAACAGCGGGTCAAACGGGTTGATAAAATGGCCATTACTGTCTTTGCTCCGCATAAATCCGGTTTCAGGATCGAACAGGGCTTTGTACGAAAGCGCCCGCTTGCTGAAAAGCAGATAATCGTCCATATGCCCCAGTTTTCTTGCCACCTGGGCAATACACCAGTCGTCGTAAGCATATTCAAGGGTAATGGTCACACTCCAGCCATGTTTGTCCTGCGGCAGGTAGCCATACCTGATATAATCGGGCGTGCCCCGCTGCTGCTGAAAAGCGCTTTTACGCATGGCTTCGTACGCATACTGGTGATCAAATCCGCCAATGCCCTTTAATATAGCATCTGCAAGAATGGGAATGCTGTGGTAGCCCGTCATGGTATTGGCTTCCCAGGTACTGATGTCCCATACCGGGAGCAAACCATTGTCTTTATAAAAAGCCAGCATACTGTTGAGCATATCCGGCAGCCGCCGGGGTTGTGTAAGCGTGAACAGCGGGTTGAGTGCACGAAAAACATCCCACTGGCTGAAGATGGTGTACTTGTGTTGCCCCCAACTGAAGTTGCGCAGTTTCCGGTCGTGGGTCATATATACGCCGCCCGCATCGCTGCTCACTACCGGGGCAAGACAGGTCCTGTATAAGGCGGTATAGAATTTGGTGGCAAAGGGGGTATCGTTGGTATTGATGCGGATTTTCTGCAGTTCATCTTCCCACAATTCCCCGGCGTATTCCTGCGTGGAACGGAAGGTTGCGGTGCTTGTCCGGCCCAACTCCGCCACGGCCCTTTTACTGCTCACATTGCTGAGGCTAACCTTTACCCATAATGGTTTTTGGGTATCAAAGCGGAGCGCTGCTTTAACCAGTTTACCCGCTGCCCGGTTGCCCTGCTTTACCGAATCGTTGATAAACCGGAGTTCTTTTACCGGCGATGAAAACCGGGCGGCAAAGTAAACACGCTGACCCCTGGCCCAGCCGGTGCTGTACCGGTATCCTGCTAATGTGTAGTCGTCCAGCAGTTCAAGTTCCCCAGCGGTACTCTCATCCCAGTTCAGCCGGAACCCCATATCAAACCGGAGCCATCCGGCCTTGCCGGGAAAAGTATAGCGGTGATGCCCCGTGCGTTCGGCTGCGGTAAGTTCGCACAATACGCCATTATCTAACCGTACGCGGTAATAGCCGGGCGTGGCCGATTCATTGCGGTGCGAAAAAGGCATGCGGATCTTTTCGCGCGAAAAGCTGTCCGTATCCGTTAGTGGCAATACCGAAATATCGCACCAGTCGCCGATACCCGTACCACTCAGGTGTGTATGACTGAAACCCGCAATGGTGGTACTGCTGTAATGATACCCGCTGCTCCAGTCCCATCCCTCATCACCGTTATCCGGGCTCAGTTGTACCATACCAAACGGCACAGTAGCTCCCGGGTAAACATGCCCGTGGCCACCCGTTCCGAGAAAGGGATCTACAAAACGGGTAAGCCGCTGTGCATACACCATATTGGTGGCAAGCAGCGTAAAAAAACAGCACAATAATTTCATAACCATATATACATGCGTGTATGCAAACTTACCTGATAAACGGGTATTGTCCCTGGAACCAGGATGGGATATCTTTAAGTCCCTCGTAAAAAAAGAAACACTCGCCCTTAAAGCCATTGTTGCGGTTGCTTTGTATCATTTGCGACAGAAAAGCTGCCGGGGCAGTATAACTCCCCGATTTGAGGAGTACCCCCGGGTAAAGGGGTACCGCGCTGTTGCGGTAATAGCTTTTCTGCTGCAGAATCGTGGCCGAATAAGCACCGATGTCATAGCGGTAACACTGCGGAAGAACAGCATCTACATAGGCACTGTCCACCCATAGGGGCCAGTCCTGCAGGTATTCGGTAAGTCCGAAGGGGTAGGGGCTTGGCGACATGGTCAACTGGATGCCTGGTTTGATCGTTTTTACGGCATCCCGCAGCCGCTTTAAAAAGATATTCAGTTTTTTGGCACGCCAGTTGATCCAGCCCGCATCCGTAGCCGTGGCGGGTGGGGCAGCACCTCCGTTTTCAGCCTGGTACAATGCTGTGGTATAAGCATCATAGCCGCCTGAACTGGGCATGGCCGGCAGACGGTCATCACCCTGCACACCATCAACGGCGTAATTGGTTACCACCTCTTTAAAAAGATCAATCATATACTGCTGTACCTCCGGGTGAAGGCCGTTCAACCAGTCAAATCCGTTTTTCACCACTAAGGCTCCGTTAAAATCCTTAGCCGCCCAGTGTGGTTTTGCCGCCACAATGGCGCCGCCCCCGGCCGAGTAAGAAGAGGAGAAGCCGTACTCAAACCAGGCGTGTACCTTCAGCCCGGCAGTATGCGCCTCGTCTACCATTTCCTGCAGCGGGTCTCTTCCGGCAAAGCGCTCAAGAATGGGTTTGCCGATCAGGGTATTCATCACCGCACTGGGGTAGGTGGTACGCGCATTATTGTACACCACCATAAAGATATTGTTGATCCCTGCAGCCTTGCATTGCTGCACCGCCTGCCGGATATTATCCCTGGAATCCAGCGCTGTGCTCGCGGTGGTGGTGATCCATACCCCGCGGAGGGCATTCGGATCCCAGGAGGGAACCGGTGGCGTAGTACCACCGCCCCCGGTACCTCCACCCGATGATTTCTTGGAGCAGGAGAGTAAGGCAAGGCCAATCAGCAGAATAGCAGTAACGAGCAATCTTTTTTGTGGTGCTGCAATAGTCATCATGTTGTATCTTTTACGTAAGTAAGACAAACTACTTAAAAAATAAAAATAACTAATATTAATAACTTTTTAAAAAAATTATTTAACTTGACCCGTCTGCCATTTTCAAACCATAAAGGCCAGTTATGACATTAGGAACCCTTGATGTGTCCATTATCCTGGGCTATATACTACTCACCTTCCTGATCGGGTTCTGGATTTCCCGGCGGGCTTCCAAAGGATTGCAATCGTATTTTCTGGGCGATAACCAGCTCAGGTGGTGGATGCTCGGCTTCAGCAACAGCAGTGGTATGTTTGATGTAAGCGGAGCCGCCTGGATGGTGAGTATGGTATTCATCTACGGGGTAAACGTGTATTGGCAGCAATGGGCATGGCCGGTATGGAACCAGGTCTTTCTCATGATGTTTCTTTCCGTATGGTTGCGCCGGAGCAATGTGATGACAGGAGCTGAGTGGATCAATTTCCGGTTTGGCTACGACAGGGGCGCCGGGGCAAGCCATATCATTACGGTTGTTTTTGCCGTCATCGTGGCCATAGCCTTTATCGCCTATATGACGGTGGGTGTGGGCATATTTGCCGGTGCCATACTGCCCTGGAACCTCAGCACCCATATCGCCGGATATCATTTGGCCAGCTATCAGGTATATGCCATCATCATCATATTACTTACCACGGTTTACAGTGTAAAGGGGGGCATGTACAGCGTTGTAGCCACCGAAATCATCCAGTATGCCATCATGGTCATCAGTTGTATCCTCATCACCTGGCTGGCCATGACTGTTACCGACAAAGAAGCCATTGCCCGGTTCTTTCCGGAGGGTTGGGATCGCCTGGCGGTAAAACTCAAAGTGGATCTGGACTGGCAGGGCAAATGGCCCGCCATCAACCAGGTGATCGACGATAGCGGGTTCCGGTCTTTTGCCCTCGTATTCGGCATGATGGCCTTTAAAGGACTCTGGGCAAGCCTGGCAGGCCCCCTGCCCTCTTACGATATGCAGCGCATCCTCAGTACCAAAAGCCCGAAGGAAGCGGCGAAAATGAATGCCTTTACCATGATCGTGCTCTATATCCCCCTCTACCTACTGGTGGCCTCCATACTCGTACTGGGCATACATTATTTTTCTATCGAACAAATGAGTACCGGGGGCAAGCCCAATCTTGGGGCATTGCTGGGGCAGGTCATCGCGCAGTTGCCCCCGGGTATCAAGGGACTGATTATGGCAGGTATGCTTGCCGCCTTCATGAGTACATTCAGCGCATTTGTCAACAGCGGACCGGCCTATATCGTAAACGACATTTATAAAAGATACATCAACCCTTTTGCCACAGCGCAGAAGTATATCCGGATGAGTTATCTTTCCAGTATAGTCATTGTGTGCATCGGCTTATCCTTTGGCCTCTTTCTTAAAAATGTGGAAACCATGCTCGATATCATTACCGGGGGGTTATATGCCGGATTTGTAGTACCCAATGTACTGAAGTGGGTATGGTGGCGCCTCAATGGCTGGGGCTATTTTGCGGGAATGCTTACGGGTACGCTTACCTCCATTGTTTTTATCATTACCTGGAAAGACATCAGTGGCGGGCAGCACCTCGTCATGAGCTTTCCTTACAATATGGCACTAAGCCTTGCCGCAGCCATTATCGTCAGTACATGCTCGCGGCGGCAGGATGCCGCCTCCCTGCAGGCATTCTATACGCAAACCAATCCCTGGGGGTTCTGGAAGCCCGTGCAGCAGGCGGTACAGGCGGTCAACAAAGTCTTTGTGCCCAACAGGGGTTTTGGCAGGGATATGCTCAATGTGCTGCTGGGTATTGTGTGGCAGATGACGCTGATCGTTATGCCCGTTTATGTGGTGATCCGCCAGTACAACCGGGCGCTGGGGTTGCTGGCCATTTGTGCCATAACCACCCTGCTGCTGAAATTTACCTGGTACAACAACATCAAAAAAATGAACTGAGGCGCCCGCGCCACCAACCATACAACGCATTATGAACAAGTCATTCATCATCCTCGCCTGCTGCTGTTGCAGTTTGCAGGCCGCAGCACAGGCCACCTGGGATTCTTCCTATAACGGCACTTACTACGAGCAGAAGGTTACCCTGCACCGGCTGCTGCCCGATACCAGAAACGAAATCATCTTCCTGGGCAACAGCATTACCGATATTGGCGAATGGGCCGAGATATGGAACAATAAAAGGGTAAAAAACCGCGGCATCAGCGGCGACAATACTTATGGTGTTCTGGCCAGGCTCGATGAAGTACTGTCGTCAAAACCACAGAAAGTCTTTATCATGATCGGCATCAATGATATTGCCCGCGATATTCCCGACTCGGTGATCATCACCAATTACCGGAAGATCATCGGCCGCATGCAAAGCGAATCGCCCCGCACAACCATTATTGTGCAAAGCATCCTCCCCACCAACAGCGCTTTTACCGCCTTTGCCCGGCACCAGGGCAAAGACCAGCACATCCGGCGGATCAATAACGCCCTGCAGGCACTCTGTCTCGAAAAAAAGGTTGTCTTTGTAAACCTCTACCCCGAGTTTCTGGATGCCGGCCTGGCATTGGATAAACAATATACCAATGATGGCCTGCACCTCAATGGCGCGGGTTACATGAAGTGGAAATCCATCCTCATCAGGGAAAAACTCATGCACTGATATGCACATTACCGGAACATTTATCGACGAAATCAGCCACGATATTCCCCACCAGAACTGGGGGGCTGCTGAATGGGAAAAAGACTTCCAGCACATGAAAACCGCTGGTATCGATACCGTTATCCTCATCCGCTGCGGGTACCGGAGGTTTCTTACCTACCCCTCTGCCTACCTGGTTGGCCACCAGGGCTGTTTTACACCCCCGGACGATCTCCCGGAACGATTCCTCAACCTGGCCGGCAAATATGGCATGCAGTTGTATTTCGGGCTTTACGATAGTGGCGTGTACTGGGATACGGGCAATATGCAGCACGAAATGGATACCAACCGCTATATCATTGATGAAGCCTGGCAACGATACGGACACCACCCTGCCTTCGGAGGCTGGTACCTGAGTATGGAAATCAGCCGCAAAACCATGGGTGCCATTACCGCTTTTCAAACCCTCGGGACGCAGTGCAAACAGGTAAGCGATGGTCTGCCCGTACTTATCTCGCCATGGATTGATGGTAAAAAGGCTGTACTGGCTGCAGGCAACCGTACAAAAAACGATGATGCCATATCGCTTGCGCAGCATGAAAAGGAATGGACCGAAATATTTGCAGGCATAAAAGGGGCGGTGGACTGTGTGGCTTTTCAGGACGGGCATGTGGACATAGAAGAATTGGGCGATTTTCTGCAGGTGAACAAACAGCTTGCCGACCGGTACGGGCTGCGTTCCTGGACCAATACCGAGAGCTTCGACCGGGATATGCCCATCCGCTTTCTGCCCATCAAATTTGAGAAAATGAAGCTCAAGCTGGAAGCTGCTGCAAAGGCGGGGGTTGAAAAGGCCATTACGTTTGAGTTCCCGCATTTTATGAGTCCTCAATCGATGTACCCCTCTGCCCATCACCTCTACAACCGCTACCTCCACTATAAAAACGATAGGGTATGAGATATTGCTTATTGCTGCTGCTCTGCTGGATACACCTCGCTGTTGCCGCCCAGGCAGATACTACACCCATACGCGGTGTATGGGTTACCAATGTGGGGAGCCGGGCACTGCAGTCCGAACAAACGATACGGGAGGCGGTTGCGCTTTGCCGCAGTAAGGGAATCAATACCATTTTTGTGGTGGTGTGGAACAATGGCGTTACGCTCTACCCCAGTAAACTGATGCAATCGTACACCGGTATCAAACAGGACCCCCTTTATAAAGGCTTCGACCCCATACAAGCGATGGTTACCGAAGCCCACCGGCAGGGGCTGAAAGTACACGCGTGGTTCGAATTTGGGTTTTCGTATGCCTATGGCGACAGCAATACCCGCTGGGCACAGCGTTATCCGCACTGGCTGGGCAGGAACAATAAGGGTGCCCGGCTGCAGAAAAATGGGTTTTACTGGTGGAATGCCCTCCACCCCGAAGTACAGCAGTTTATGCAGCAGTTGGTGCTGGAAGTAGTGGCGCAGTATGCGGTAGATGGGGTACAGGGCGATGACCGTCTGCCCGCTATGCCCGCCGAGGGTGGTTACGACGATTATACCCGGGCCCTGTATCAGCAACAAACCGGACGAACACCGCCACAGGCTTACAACGACAGTGCCTGGCTGCGGTGGAAGGCCGATCAACTCAGCAATTTTGCCCGGACATTGTACCAGGCCGTAAAAAAACAGCGTAAAGACTGTCTTGTTTCCTGGGCACCCAGCATTTATCCCTGGAGCCGGGAGCAGTACCTGCAGGACTGGCCGGCCTGGCTCAATGGGGGCTATGCCGATTATATCCTGCCCCAACTGTACCGCTACAATATGGACGCCTATGAAAAAATTCTGAAAGAACTGGATGCACAGGTAAGTCCGGCCCAAAAATCAAGGGTATTTCCGGGTATACTCAGTTCCCTCGGCAATGGTTACCGGGTAAAACCCGATCTGCTCCGCCAGATGATCACCCTCAACCGCAGGTATGGTTTCAGGGGAGAATGTCTCTTTTATTTCGAAACCCTGCGCGAGCCGGGGCAGTTGTATTGAATATGGAGTAGCAGGATAAGAAGTTCCGGTACTCAGTACTCAGTCGGATGCATCCTCAATCTTATGCGGCGGGAAATGGGAAAAGACGGGCTTAGACGGGTAACCCTCGGCTTTACTACGGGGTTACCCCGGGGCTGCTATAGGAAAGATGTCCTGGAGGTAGCAGAGTCAAAGACGTAAGTATCGGGAGGAGGTACTGAGTACTTAGGGTCATCCTGTCAAAAGTTTAGGTCCTCCTATGGGTAGGTATAGGACGACCTATTAAAAGTTTAGGTCCTCCTATGGGTAGGTATAGGACGACCTATCAAAAGTTTAGGTCGGCCTATAGGTGGGTATAGGTCGACCTATCAAAAGTTTAGGTCCTCCTATGGGTAGGTATAGGTCCACCTATCAAAAGTTTAGGTCCTCCTATGGGTAGGTATAGGACGACCTATCAAAAGTTTAGGTCCTCCTATGGGTAGGTATAG
>JAAFIK010000054.1 GCA_013298665.1 Chitinophagales bacterium | reverse complement strand
ATATTAAATCTTCTTCCTTACATTAGACAAATTTTTGCGCATGAAAAGAAAAGCATTTGTAAAAAATGCAACCCTTGCTGCCGCTGCGGTAGCAGCGGGTTCATTTACCGATTTGTTTGCACAGGCGGGTAAGGCTTCCCCAAAAGCAGAGGCATTGGTTAAAGCAGCCATTATTGGTACCGGCTTACGCGGGCAGGACCACCTCGAATTGCTGCTGATGCGCAACGATGTGGATGTGGTAGCCATATGTGATGTTGACGACAGGATGCTGGCAGACGCAAAAGCACTGGTGGCCAAAAGCGGTAAAAAAATGCCGCAGGTATTTACCGGCGATCCCTATGCCTGGAAAAAATTACTGGACATCAGGGGGCTGGACACGGTTTTTATTGTCACCCCCTGGGAATGGCATAAACCCATGATCATTGGGGCTATAGAGGCAGGCATTAAATATGTGGCCACAGAAGTGGTATTGGGCATTACCCTGCAGGATCATTGGGATGTGGTACACGCGGCCGAAAAACACCAGGCACATGTGACCATGCTCGAAAACGTGTGTTACCGCCGCGATGTGATGGCGGTACTGAATATGGTACGACAGGGCATTTTCGGCGAACTGATTCACCTGCAGGGCGGCTACCAGCACGACCTGCGCGAAGTGAAATTCAATGATGGTGTCAAACCCTATGGGGGTGGTTGTGAAATGGATGAAAAAGGCTGGACAGAAGCCAGGTGGCGTACCCACCATTCGGTTTACCGCAATGGCGATTTGTACCCCACCCACGGTATCGGCCCTATTGCCCATTACATCAACATCAACAGGGGCAACCGGTTTTTACACCTCTCCTCTTTCTCGTCAAAGGCCAGAGGACTGCATAACCATGTTGTGAAAACCTGCGGGGAAGATCACCCTAATGCTAAAATCAATTTCAAACTGGGTGATGTGGTGACCACCTCCATCAGTTGTGCAAACGGAGAAACCATTTTACTGCAGCACGATACCAGCCTGCCACGCCCTTACTCCCTGGGCTTCAGGGTACAGGGCACCAATGGCCTGTGGATGGATGTAAACAAAGGCATACATATAGAAGGCACCACAAAGCCCCACCAGTGGGATGAGGCCAAAACCTGGTTAGACAAATATGACCATCCGTTATGGCAGCGCTGGAGCAAAGAGGCACAGGGCAGCGGGCATGGGGGGATGGATTTTTATGTGGACCACATGTTTATTGAATCGGTAAAAAGAAAGGTGCCGCCACAATTGGATGTGTATGATGCTGCGGCCTGGAGCGCCATTACCCCGCTCAGTGAAACATCAGTGGAGTCGGGTAACCGGACTGTTGAGTTCCCTGATTTTACAGGTGGCCAGTGGATGTACCGCAAGCCGGTATTTGCCCTCAATAATGAATTTTAATACCGGGTATGCAAACACTACTACAGTCATACGGCTGGCAACCCGGTGCCGTTAGCATTACCCCGCTGGGCAATGGGTTGATCAATACCACCTGGAAGGTTGATACCGGCAACGAATGTTATGTGTTGCAAAAAATCAATACCACGGTATTCAGGCACCCGGAAGCCATCGCCGCAAATATTGATGCCCTTACTGCATACCTGAAACAACAGCAACTCCCCTATTTCCTGACGGCACCGCTGCTTTCGGCAGCAGGTAATACCATGGTGCATATTCCCCATGAAGGGTATTACCGGGCATTCCCGTTTGTTAAAAACACGCACAGCAAAGACGTACTCGAAACACCCGGCCAGGCATTTGAAGCAGCCAGACAATTCGGATTGTTCACCGCCGTATTCAGCGGTATGGATATGGGTAAGTTGCAAACCACGATTCCTGCATTTCACGATTTGTCCTTACGCTATGCACAATTTGAAGCTGCCCTTGTGTCGGGTGATCAAAACAGAATAGCCGCAACGCGGGAAATCATCAACCGGTTACAGCAATTATCGGGTATTGCTGAACGGTACCAAAAAATCAAAGCCGATACCGCCTTCAGGCTCAGGGTAACACACCACGACACCAAAATCAGCAATGTACTTTTTGATGAAGCAGACAAAGCCGTTTGTGTGATTGACCTGGATACCGTTATGCCCGGCTATTTCATCAGCGATCTGGGGGATATGCTGCGCACTTACCTGTGCCCGGTATCAGAAGAAGAAAAAGATTTTTCAACAATAGCGGTAAGGGATGAATTTTATGCGGCCATTGTACAGGGTTATTACAGCCAGATGAAAGACCAGTTAAGTGTAACAGAAGCAGCCCATTTTTTTTATGCGGGACAATTCATGCTCTATATGCAGGCCCTGCGCTTTTTTACCGACTACCTGAACAACGACATTTACTATGGCGCACAGTATCCGCAGCATAACCTGGTAAGGGCGGAGAACCAACTGGTACTGCTGGAACGATACATGGAAAAGAAAAAACATTATACGTCAGTAATGTAGCAGCAAACACCCCGCTGCCCTCCCGACGGATTATAATTTTGCCCACAGGTATTTTTTTTGTTTCTTCGCGGCTGTAAAACCCGTAACACAATGGATATCCGGCACAAGAACCCTAAAGAAATACAACAGGCCATTTTTGATGAAATTGCCCGTGGCGCCAACCGTGAACAGCTTAAGCAGGAACTCAGCGGCAAAGGCGTACCGGTGGAAGCCTACTATTTTACCACGGAGGCTGAGCGAAACGAACAGATCATTACCCCTGCCGATGATACCCAATCCGGCGTCTCCGGCTGGCAGGTGCTGATAGCATTACTCGCGGTGGCTTTCTTTGTTTTCCGCATCTGGCTGCGCACAAGCCGGTAAATAAACCCTGTATAAAAATGGTCGTACCGGGTACCCATAACCGCCCGTCATCTTACAAACTCATCAGTTCCTTAAACAGTACAGATTGGCGTTGTGAGATTTCGACATTATGTTTGCCGTTGACTTCTGTCACCATTCCACCCTTATAATAGCTGTCGATCCGGGTGATGTGTTGTATGTTGATGAGTTGTTTGCGGTTGGCCCTGAAAAAAAGATCGGCGGGCAGTTTGTCCTCCAACTGCTGAAGGCTCCGGTGCAGTAAAGGAGATTGGTTCCTGAAAAAGACCTTACAGTAATTGTTCACCGCTTCCACCAGAACGATTTCGTGTACCGGTATCATGTAGCAGCGCTCCCCGTCTTTGATAAAGACACGACTATCGGCATGAAACCCTTTTTGTTTACGGGTTGCTGTATGGGCAACCGCCTCCATAACCTGGCGCACTTTATCAACTGCCTTCCGCAGTTTTTCAGGCACCACGGGTTTAACGAGGTAAGCCAGCGCATCCGTTTCAAATGCCTGTACAGCATACTGATCGTAAGCGGTTACAAAAATGACCTGCGGCGGTTGTACCAGTTCCTCCAGCAGCTCGAAGCCGGATTGAACCGGCATATTGATGTCGAGAAAAATGAGGTCGGGCTTATGGTCATGGATCATCTCTTTGGCCTCGCGCACATGCTGCGCCTCGCCAACAATACTGATACCGGGGATGTCCTTGAGCAGAAAAACCAGTTCCTCCCGGGCAAGCTTTTCATCATCGATAATCATTGCATTAATGTTGTGCATATTGCAGGGGTATTTTAACAGTTGCGATTACTTTATGCGCCTCGCTGTTGCGGATGGTAAAAGCCGCCCTTCCGGGATACACCAATTCCAGCCGCTTTTGTGTATTCAGTAACCCCTTGCCCAGAAACGCTTCTCCCATATACCGGAAATGACCGCTGTTTTCTACAATAATCAGCATATCGCTCTTGTGTTTGATCAATCGTATCTCCAATAGTCCGCCTGCTTCAGACTGGTTGATGCCGTGTTTGATAGCATTTTCCACCAGCGTCAGTACCAGTACAGGCGGGATGCGCAGGTGTGCCGTGTCTGGCAATATTTCGATCCTGTACAACAATCGTTCCTCAAAACGCAATTTTTCCAGCAACAGGTATTTTTCCACCATATCCAACTCCTCAGCCATGAACACCGTAGCCGATTTTTCATAATTGAGCGTATAGCGCAGTACTTCCGAAAGCAGGGTTGCCGCCTCGCGTGCTTTCACCGGACTGGAATTGATCAGCGACCGGATGCTGTTGAGTGTATTAAACAGGAAGTGCGGGTTGATCTGCGACCGGAGTACTTCCAGTTCGAGCAACTGCGTTTGTACCAGCATCTCACTTTTCTCAGCCTCCTGCGCCACATTTCGTTCAAAAAGTTTGGACGCATGGTAGCAAAGCATCCAGACCAATACGTACCGGCTCCAGTTGACGATAAACATCAATGTCCGGCTATTCATAAGGTCGGGTATGGGTTTATTACTGAAAAAGGTTTCCAGCAGCACAGAGAGCAAAAAGAGCAATGTGGAAATGAGCAGGGTAAACAGGAAAAAAAGTACCAGTTGTAACCCTGTCTTCTGTTGCCAGAAACGGATGCGCCTGAGCAGTTTACGATACCCATGCGTAAGTAATATACCGGCAAGGCCAAAAGAAAGAAACTGTTCCTGTATTTTAACCGTCCATGAATACCCCATACCCAGAAAGTTGATCAGCTCATACAGCATCATCCCTCCCCAACCTGCCAGTTGGCAGCACCAATACGTTACATTTTTGTTTTTCAACCAGAGCATACTTCGCATTTGTTGGCGTTCTGTAAATGTAACAAGCCTGAAGAACAAATGTGAAAAAATACACCGTCATCGCTAAAAAAGCAGTCCCCGGAAATACCAGGCTGCACAACCAAGCCCCGCCAGCAGTGCCAGTAGTATCCAATAGCCGTACCGGGTAATTGTATTAGGGGCATGCTGCATTACACGGTCAAATTCGGGTGTATGGGAGTTTTCTTTTTTCATCATCAATTACCCAGTTCGAGTTGGTTTTTTACAAGTTGATAATAGGCACCCCTCAGGGCTGTGAGGCGCTCGTGATTACCCTCTTCAACAATACGCCCCTTTTCGAGTACAATGATCTTATCGGCATGGCGTACTGTACTGAGGCGATGCGCAATAACGATAACGGTACGATCGCGGTAAAACTGTTGCAAATTTTCCATGATCACCTTTTCATTGTGCGCATCAAGGGCACTCGTGGCTTCATCAAAAAAGAGAAAAGCAGGGTTGCGGTAAACCGCCCGGGCAATAAGTATGCGCTGCGTTTGCCCCGCGCTTATGCCCGAGCCGGTTCCCCCGATCTTTGTTTCAAACCCCAGGGGCAGTCCCTGGATAAATTCATGAATATTGGCAATCCGGCAGGCCTGTTCAAGACGACCGGTATCAGGCAGTTCATCACCCACTACTATGTTCCGCAGCACAGTATCCGAAAAAATATACCCGTCCTGCATCACCACCCCACAGCGGCTCCGCCATTCCTGCGGGTGTATATTATCGAGCGGCACACCATCAACAATGAGTTGTCCGGCAGCAGGATCATAAAACTTCAGTAACAATTTCATCAGCGTGGTTTTACCACTACCGCTGCTGCCCACAATTGCCGTGGTACGGTTGATGGGAAAACTTGTACTAAGTCCGTCAAATACCGGCGGACTCAGCGGCCCGTTATAACTGAAGGAAAGGTTGTTCAGGGTAAGCAGACCATTGCTTTTTCCGGCAACGGGTAAGACATTTTTATGGCGTTCATATTTTTCATCTTCATCTTCCTTGATGTAAATGTCGTTGAGGCGATTGATGCTGATGCGCGCATACTGTAAGGATTGGAAAAACTGTATGCCCGTTTCCAGGGGTTGGTTCAGTTGCCCCACAATCAATGTAATACCCAGCATCTCTCCTATGGTCAACTGGTTCTGCACCACCAGCGAGGCGGCCACAAAAGTGATGAGCAATCCCTTGAGGTGTGTAATGGCGGCCGTTCCCGCCTGTAGCGACTGCTGCACCCGCATCCCCCTTTTACTGACCTCGTACAACTTTACCTGCTGGCGCTCCCATTCCTGCCGTTTTACCGTTTCCGCATTATTGAGCTTGATTTCGCTCATGCCATAAATGATCTCATACAGGCTGTTGCGGCTGTCGCCCAGCAGTTCAAGCCGGTTATAATTGATGTGCTTTGTCTTTTTGATGCAATGAATTGCCCAGGCAACGGAAAGCGCACTCCCCGCAATAAAAAGTGCGAAGAGCAGCGGACTGTACATAAAGAGCAACCCGGATAATACCACAAACGTAAGGGTGGAGAATACCGCCTGCAGCGAGGAAGAGGATAAGAAATGTTCGATCTGGTCATGGTCATCTATCCTGATCATGATATCACTCATCAGCCTCGTGTCAAAAAAAGCAATCGGCAGTTGAATCAATTTGATGAGGAAGGCGGAAATGATCTTGATATTGAGCCGGGCATTGACATAGAGAATCGTCCAGTTCTGGATAACGGTTACGAGCAGGTTACCGGTAAACAGCGCCAGTTGGCCAACCAGCAGCAAACCGATCATGGAAAGGCTTTTCAGCGCCACCCCTTTATCAATCAGTTGTTTGGTAAGTACGGGAAAGAAAAGATTAATGACCGCTGCGGTAACCATACAAAGCAGCAGTTGCAGAAAATACTTTTTAAAGCCCCGCACAAAATCCCACAAAGGCAGGTTGCTGATGGCATAACTGTTGGCTGCCGATGCCTGTAGGGTATAAAAAGTTTCACCCGGTTGCAATACAATGGCAAAGCCTGTATCCTTTCCGGGGGTTTGCCATTTGCTGCGTACCTCTGCTTCGGGCAATACCATCCTTCCGTGTTCAGGATCGGCAACAACAAAATGGGTCCTGGCTTTGCGGCCACCCGCCCTTCCGCGCAATACCACGAAATGGTTCTGCTTCCAGTGCAGGATCACGGGCATGGGTGCTTCGAGCAGGAGTTCTTCGAGGGTGAAAGCAGTAGCAATGGTATCAAAACCGAGCGTCTCCGCACCCCTGTTCAACCCGTCTAAATTCACCCCCGCCCGGTCGGTATAACAGATCTCCCGCAGGTAATGATGGGTATAGAATTTGCCGTAATACTGCGCCACCATCTGCAAACAGGTGGGGCCGCAATCCATACGCTCCAGTTGCCTGAAAAAACGAAACCGGCCTGTGGCTGGTGGTGCAGGGGTAACGGCCGGAGCCTGTTTGGCTGCGGCGGCACCGGGATTAAGTGCCAGTGCAATATCGTTTGTATCAGTGGTCATTTGCGTCAGGCATTTTCAAGGGTTGAATGTAATGTTTCTTCATCATCAGCAACGACCCATCCCGGATATTCCCAGGTTGCTGTGTAGGGGTTGTAGTGGCAATGCGCGGGTTTACCATAGCCATCCTGCCCGGACAATTGTGTATAAGCCCTGCAATCGGTACAGCCATAGCGGAACTCGCAATCACGGCAAACCGAACACTGGTCCTTGGTAATCCCCCATTTTTCCGTGAATCCGTTGTGCGCCAGTGCAGCCTTAAGTGTTGTATTCCGTACATGGCCAAAGTCTTCGGGCATGGAGGGACAATTCCTGATATAACCTGCCTTATCCACCGATATTTTCCGGTTGAGGCAACTGTTGAAATGGTGACTTTCTGTAAACATCGTCATGTTCACCACAAAGTAGTCGGCAAATACAAGGCCGCAATGGTGTTCACCGGTAACGGCCTCCTGTGTAAAGATGATGCGCGTCAGATTCTTGTTCAGGTTGCCTTCAAACTTTGTAAAAGGTGCCCCGTGTATGACAAAGTTATTGATGCGCTGGTATTTTGCAGAAAAGTCAACGGCCGTCTGTATATCCAGGCCATCGTACCAGGGCAGTACAATATCAATTGTTTTGATCCGGCTGCCTGCGATATGCTGCAACAGGTTGTCAAAAAAATCCAATGACCGCTGGCTGAAGCTGCGCAGTTGCAGTGCTGAACAACCCAGCTCATCCAGTTGGGTAATCAGCGAAGGAATATCAAAATCACTATTCGCATCCATATCAATGATGCTGTTGGTAATAGCGAGAGGGCTGTCCCACTCCATTGACACCTCCGGAAAATGCCTGGCCTCTTCTGCTGTCGTCCAGAACCCATATTCCTGGTCGAGCAGAAAATCGAAATATTCCCGTAGTATGGGTTCGTTTTCGGCACCATATATGGCCACCATTTCAGCGAATGTAGTGTCGCTGTCCTGCACCAGCAGGTCGTACAGTATATTGGGGATAAAACTGAAATGCTGGCGCTGGATATCGCAGATGATGGAACGGCTCGCCCCTTTAACGGGAAAGCAGCAGGCAAAGAGTTTGAACTGCTTGTCCGGTTCTATTGCAACCGGCATCGTTATTGTTGCCGTTTCTTCCGGGAGGCTATCAGGTTGCTCCGTACTGTTGACCGCAACGGGGTGAATAAAGCGGCTGATTTGTTTGTAAAAGAAACCCACCGGCTCATCATTGGTTTGCAAAGCATAAATGGTTTCCGGTTTATAATCAAGGCCAAAATAATTGCTGCACTCTTCCTGTTCCTTTAAGGCGCCAAGATAGCGGAAGGTTAAAGGCAACTTTGGCAGTTGGGATCTGATCTGGCTGATTAATTCGTTTTTCTCCATACTATTTTTTTAGGTGGCTGCCGTTGCAAGGTATTGCGCAACCTTTTTTTCGAGATAATAATTACCCGGCTCACTAACCATGCCAAACTGCCCCACCGGATTCACCTCAAGAAATATATATTCGCCCGTAGCGGATACCAGCATATCTATCGACCCTGTTTTAAGTTTGAGCCGTTGCATGAGCAGGTGCAGTTTCTCTGCCTGTTGCGCAGGCAGGGCAAAGGGTACCGTACGGTTGGGTTTTGCATAATTGTATTTGCGGAAATCTGTTTCCGTCTGTTTGTCGCGTTGCGAAAAAATAGCGGTGGCATAGCAGGTACCATTAAGGTAAAAGATGCGCAACTCGTATCTTTTAACCACTTTGCGCTGCAGCAATGCAGGCATCATGTCTGTACCATACATACCAAGATCGGCAGCCTGCACCGGTTCGGTGTAACTTACCATAAACCGGCTGCCTGCCTGTACGAAGAAAGATTCGCTGATGGCCTTCGTGATGCAACCATCGTGTTCCTGCTGAAGAAAATTTTCCAGCACTTTTCTTTCTGTCGAAACGACGCCCAATGGCGTCACCAACCCCAATTCGCGGGCAATATGATTGACCACCAGTTTATTCAGTGAACAGTTGAACGACATGGCCAGGTTGGGCTTTTGCGACAGCAGGTAATACACATATTCCGAGCAGATGCGCATTTCGCTGTCAATATATTTACTGATGGCGGCGTGTTCAAATTTCTGGTCGAGCCACTGCCTGAGGTTGAAGCCCTGTTTCCTGAACCAGAACATTTCCACCAGGCGGGTATTGATGTGTAAGGTGCGGCCGGTGCTGAGTTGGCGAAATTGCATAACGGCATCTTCCCCGCTAAGGGTAAATGCCTGCATGGCATCACATTCATTGATGCGCACAACGGTTTTGTTCATCGTGAGCAACCACTCGATGATGGCAGAAGTGGTCAGGTCGTTGCTTTCAGATAAGATGAGTATCATATAATAAAACTAACCCGGCAGTTACCCACCGGGTATGTTTGGTTAATTAAGTCAGCACAATGCCGGTAAGGCTTATGCGTCGAAAGTCACCACACCATTGATGATAGACACGCTGGAAGTACCACCGCCACTGCCGGTAGAATCTGCATCAGCAAAAGCATCGGAACCGCCGCCGGTTACACGTTGGCTGCTGGTAGTTGCACCACCAAATAATTTGTTCAGGTTAGCATTTTCTGAAGTTTGGAACTTCTTTGCTTTTAACGCTTCGAATTTCATAATCAAGCGCTGCTTTTCAGAAAAACAGCAAACTTTGTTTGTTAAATAATAGACCAAATCTATAGACTAATATAATTTCGTCATATGAGGATTTAGCCGAGTGAAGAAAATAAAGGGTGAAAGAAGAATTATGGTTAGCAAAACGGGAAATGAATGGCAGGATATGCCCTGAAGCCGGGCGGATCAGGATACCGGCTTTCACGGTATGGAAAAGTGACAGGCCGGAATATCCTCAAGAACCCGGTACTGCTGGTTTGTCAGCCTATCGGGCATGCCCGATTACCGGTCGAAAGCAGCAAGTATACGCTGTATGGAATGTGTACCCTCAAAAGTGGTGATCAGTTTCCCTTTTTTGTCGTAAAGGGCAATATACGGCAGGCTGTTGATTTTATAGAACGGGGGCAGGAAAAAGGATTTATCCCAGCCCATGGTAATGCCCGGACAGGCCGCAATATTGTAGTCCGTATAAAACTTCATCATTTCTGTATAAGGCATATAGGTAGCCATAACGATCTGCGTCTTTTTAAAAAACCTGATCGAATCTGTCAATGCCCGGGTTTCATGCTGGCAATGCTCGCAATCGGGACTAAAAATGATGAGTAATGTTTTTTTCTTTGCGGAGAGGTCGTCTTTGGTAAATTTTGTACTGTCCGGCGCCTTGTACAGGGTAAACGGGGGTACCTGTGGAAAGCGGAGGTAAAGGGCGCTGTCGGTTTGTGCGAAAGCTATGGCCACCGCAAAAAGTAATAAGATGATGCCCGCCAATCGTTTCATGCTGTATAATTGAAGGGCTAAGATAAAGTAATATTGCTGTTCATAGCGGATGATGGTTGACAGTGGTGGTTTAAAGCCGGCATAAAGGAGAGATGCCGGGCCGGAACTGTTTACGCGGTTATGGTATAGGTGTAATGTTCCCAAACATACTCCTCATTAATCCTGCGCCGCCGCAAGCAAATCCGCTTTACGCGCACGGGGCTTTCGTTTCCGCTCACTTTTTTTCATGCCCCCAGCCATCTCGTATTCATCACTGTTTTTGCCGTATACGGTGGCTACACCGGTAAGCATACGTTCACTGAAATCTTTCAGCAGGAGTTCTCCCTCATCAATGAGGTTTTTAGCTTCATCTGCCTTGCTGAGCAGGGTATTGTATGCGGCAATCCTGCGGCGTTGACTGGCGATTGCCGCGGCATAAGCCGCTACAGAAAGCCCATCGCCAAAATCAAGTTCTTTACTGATGGCATGAAGACCGGCGAGCCGTACATCGGCTTGGGTGAGGTGACTGGTGGTGCGTTTTGGGTATGGCATATTCAATCAGCATTTGTATACAAATATCTGCTACCGGGGTATTGAAAACGGTGTTCGCCCTGTTAAAAAAATCCTAAAATGAACCCGTCATTCCGTATACCGTAAAACGGCTTTGGCAGCAGCCTGGCCCTGAAGTGTTGGGGGAGATGTATTTCGAAAGGCCAACATCACTTTTCAGGTATAGACCAGGGATTTGATACTCAAAAAACGGCTGTGCAGGATAACAACGCGGGTCTCCCCTGCCGGGCGATGATCCCCCCCGGAAAAAGGCAAACCTGGTGATACTACAGGTACTGTTCTGTTCAGGTATTCGATACCGTATGGCGAGACAGGTGCACGTTAGTCAATCGGGAAGGTTCCATACTCCTTAACCGGTACATGTTAGTCAATCGGGAAGGTTCCGTACTCCTTAACCCGTACCCGTTAGTCAATCGGGAAGGTTCCGTACTCCTTAACCCGTACCCGTTAGTCAATCGGGAAGGTTCCATACTCCTTAACCGGTACCCGTTAGTCAATCGGGAAGGTTCCGTACTCCTTAACCCGTACCCGTTAGTCAATCGGGAAGGTTCCATACTCCTTAACCCGTACCCGTTAGTCAATCGGGAAGGTTCCGTACTTATTAATGGACAGGGTGTGTGCTTAAACGAGTACGGGATATTAAGCTGGTAAGGTTGGGTACTCCTTAATGGGTACCTGTTATTAAGTCAGTAAATCTCTGCATTGCCCAACGGGCAGGCATGATCAGCCTGTGGGCAACGCTGTTGTGATGGCGACTGTCGTTTGGGCTGCCGGAGGTATAGCTTATCCTGAATACCGTGGCTGTGGCAAAGCGCTCCCCAGCCATCCGGGTATATACCGTTTGCACAACCTTACCCCTGCAGCAGGCTCAGCATCCGGAGCAAAGCATCCCTGTCCGCGATATACATATTGCCTGCATCGGTAACCAGTGGATTCTGGTGGATTATCGGGTTGGATACGGCTATCCTGGCGCTGGTATGAAACTCTGTAGCGCCGGTTTCTTCGATGAGCAGGCGCAGGTTGCTGCTCCGTACACCCGCCCCGGGCATAATGCTGATGCGACCTGCCGCCTGTTGTACCAACTGCCGCAGCAACGGTATGCCCCCGGGTGCAGTGGCAGCCTGGCCACTGGTGAGTACGCGCTCCACTCCGCAGTCAATAAGGGCTTCGAGTGCGGTAAAAGGGTCGGGAACAGCGTCAAAAGCACGGTTACAGGTGATGCCCATCGGGTAAGCCCGGTCGCGGATACGCATCATGGCATCTGTATCTATTTCACCGTTGATTTTTTGTGCGCCGATACTGATGCCATCACAGCCCAGTTGTTTACAAATGCCAATGTCTGCATAGATGATACCCCACTCCTCTTCATCGTAATAATAATTCATACTTCGCGGCCGGATGATAGGATACACGGGGATGGAAAGCCGTTCGCGCACCTGCCGGATAGTGCCGTAGCCGGGGGTGGTACCGCCTTCGAGCGGATTGTCGCAGAGCTCAACGCGATGGGCACCACAGGCTTCTGCGGTGATGCAACTTTGTATGGTAAAGGCGCAGACTTCGAGACGACGGTTCATATATCTGGTATAAAAGGAATCATCTAACTGACCGAAGCGGTCAATCGGTTGATCTTTATCACACAAAATAGGTATAAGAATCCTTTTCCGCCAAATATTGTATGCCTATTCTGCCTGTGTTTTTTTACCCGATACATTTACAAACATCCCGGTAAGCATACCAAGTGTGGTACAGGCTACAGCAGTAATTAATGTAGGGGCTTCCCGTGAGTTCTTGGTTAACCAGGCCGATAAAACCCCCACTACAATGATGATGAGTAAAGCACAAAGGCTTCCGATCAGTATTCGATAAACCCGAAACTGCGGTGGTATGGGTTCTTTAATCATCTGATTAATAAAAGTCACAGGATCCTGTTTAAGCATGTCAATAACCTTTGGATCCCTGTTAAGCGCTTCCTTGAGTTTCTGTACAGAGGTGAAGGGTTTACTTTTATAATCTTCCTCTTCGGGTGACAGGGTTAACGACTTTACTGCAGCAATGGGATTCTCTTTCAATTGCGTGATTAAACCGCTATACATATCCTGGTCTAATAATTTCTGCAACTCTAAAAGGCTGCGTATTTTTGGTATCATAGTGATTTAGTTTTTATTATATATCCAACTTGGTAAGGATGGAGTAATAGGATTATTAAATGGGTAATCATACTTTGCAAATACCTGTACCCAAAAATTGCGTAGCAAATCATGGTTTGGGATATCACGCCGGGAAGAAGCAGTGACACTAATCAACAGATCTTTGAACCCCCTAAAGGTAAAGGCGGGTTTGGTCATACGATTCAGCAGCATAGTTGCTTTATTGTATGGTGGCTTTTCCAGATTGATTTTTCCAAAGTCATTGCTACAAGCTTCCAGCATATCGGACAGTATAATGACCCTTATCGTATTTTCTTTATTTTCGGGATCGCTTGCGAGATCATTTGCAACACGATCAATCGCTTTGATGATACAAGTTTTATCCGCATTGGCACTAATACTCCATTGATTTAATACTTTAACGAGGCTATCAGACATCTTTTTCTCAAACTCTCTGCGCTTTTTCTTTTCGATAGGTGTTTGTAATAGCTTTACAGCAGCAGGTACATATTCAAAAAAGGGTCTCTCATACTGAGTAGCATTGATGTTTAAAAACCGAATAACAAACCGTTTGTGAATGGCCTCAAAGACAGCGTTCCCATTGTTAACAATGTCTTTTAAACTCTCTGAATCCTGACTCCTGGAGAAGTCGCAAAGTACATAACATATGGCGGAGTTGTGATCTGCGGGATCTGTCGCCGGTGTCGGAACGTCCTTGTCAATGACTGTATCACTACAGGCATGTACCCCCAGGAGGATACAAAAAACACATACAATACATTTCATGATAAATTAGTTAAGTTTACTGATGTGATGATTGATATTCCTTGAAACAGCGATGTTGCGCCACTCCAATATTTTTGAGTAAAAGTCTTCTCCCCTTGTGTATTTTTCAGGTTGCATCCCGCCGGTACTGAATCCTCTTTTATAAAAAGCGATCAGGTAACCCTGGTATTCATTAACCATTCGATCTTCATCACATAGGCGCTGCTCTGCGGCAACCATATCCTCATACCTTTTTTGGGCGATGGTATATTGTGCTACTGCTGTCAGATAGACCTTACGGGATCTTGTACACTTGTGTTGAGCGCCATGCAGACGAATCATATTTTGAGCGTTGGTAAGGGCATGTGAAAGGCAAATGCCACCAATAACCGGAAAAAGTAAAGTAATCATCACAAACGCTGCCCCGCTGATAAATGAGGAATCAAATGCATCTGCTTCCTTGGCCACCTCCAGCCTGAAAAGCGCCAGCACCACAATTGCCAATACCGTAAAACCGGCCAGCCCCATTTTCCAGATGCGTTTATACCGGTTTTCCCGATTTATGGAATCATACATATCCTCATCGGTTAGTATATTACTTTGGAGTTTGTTGTCTTCAACAAAGCGTTTGAATGTCATCATTTTATTGGCATAAGGCGTACCGATAAAGTCGTCGTAAAAGATTTTTATATATACCGTGCAAAGGGATATACCCGCTGCTGTTGTAACCGTCTCCCAGTTGAGCGCAATAATTTGCCAAAATTTTCCATCCGAGAACAGGTAGGGAAATGTCTTAGCTTCCTCTGTGCTTCCGCTCAGGTTAAATCCCTCCTGTATAAGTTTTAATGCCAGGGGGATATCGGCAATAATAAGTGCAATTGCAATGAAAGTATAGAAAAAAAACAATATCCAGGAATAGTTGCGCGGGAAAAACCGGTATTGGTATTTTACATAATCATAATAGGCAAGATCTCTTTGGTGACAGGTATCGTCATAATCCATAATGCCCTGTCGCGTATCTTTCTCGGCCAACATTGCGGCAAGGCTTCCTTTGATGATCACATAAATATGCCGGAAGATTTCCTGCGCTGTTGCACTGGCAATATCGGCAAGGTTAGTGAGGCTGACACCCAGCGCCCCATCCCTTCGTCCCATTTCGTACATGTATTTATGACTGGCACTGATGCGTTTATGCAAACCCAGGTTTACAACCACATCATCCATCCCGGCTATTTTTTGCGCATATTCATCAAAAGAATCATCCCGGTCTAAACCACCGGTTACCGGAGGTGTGGGTAGAGGAGCAGGCAAAATGGGTTTACTACGCGTCAACTGTATTTTAATCCAATGCAGAAACCTTAAAACGGTCTTTGTTATCGATTGGAGGCATTGCAGGACCCGCTTCCATATCCAGGATAGCCCCTGATTTCTTTTAATGCTGATCTTAACCATGATAATACTGTAGATTGAGGGTTATTGTACTGAAACTAAATTGACCGGGACCGGCACCGAAGGTAATACCGGGTCAAAAAATGCCGAACCAGGGCCCATGCCATTTTCACGATACCAGATACCGAGGTGAAATCCGTCTAAGATGTCAACGATAACCACATTACACGTATTGGTGATCTGCTGTTGCCTGAATGTATTTTGTTTAAACACCATTTCAATTTTCTCCTCCAGTGCAGCAATAGTGAGCTGGCATTCTTTGATTTCATTATCATGCAATTTCAGATTGGTTTGCCGGGTTGTCCGGTATTGTTGTACCGCATCAAAGGCTTTATCAGTTTTCTTTTTCTGGTTTATATATTCGAAATCTATCGCCTTTAATTCATCTACCAGGTGCGGAAAGTATTCTCCTTCCCAGGGAGCAGTTATTGTTATCATCCTGTCTGGTTCTTCAATAATGGGGTCTTCTTTTTTACCAAAAAGTTTTTCCCAAAAGCCGAGTTCCGATTCTTTTTTAAATCGTTGCGCCCGATACACCCCTTCTTTATCTATCGTGGCTTTGAAGCTCAGTTGCCGGAGTACGTGCTGAATGATATTACCATGTTCTTCTGCAACTTTGTTATTCAAATCGGGTGCTTCCGCCGAGGAGCAGTAGGCTATCGCATGTTTAATTTGTTGCAGTATCCGTTCCATATAGTGGCCTGTCTCAATCAACCCACGGCTGCGAACGCTATACGCAAACGATGTACTTCCAACGAGGCAAATGGCTACAAATATTAAAATGGCAAACCGGGTTTGCTGGTCTACAGGGATGATATCCAATCCATTTCTTGTTTGCTGATAAGGGATGACTGTAATACCAAGGACAAAAAGCAAAAATACTATTGCAATCATGACCAGCTCCCAGTTGCCGCGTATCCAATTGATACGCGCATTGGTATCTGCGGCATACCGCTTTACCAACCGGGGTTCTACAACTTTTATAATGTACAGGTAAATCAGACCGGCAAAGGCAATTGCGATACCCGATCCTACAATCAGCCCTTCAGAACTTGCATTAATTGCATTGATACTGGAATCATCTGATTTTCGGGCTACGCCCAGCACAATTAATCCGGTAATCAACAGACCCGGGATGAGTTGTAACCAGAAACCATACCAATTGTTGCTGCTGACCCTGCCGCTATACTCCAATTCCTGCATTTTCTTTGTCAGCATTGCTCCAATGCTCATTTCACTTTGCACGTCTTCAGCATTGTTTCTTTTCAACCGCTGAATCAGGTAATTACAGCCCATACTCACCAGGGTTACGAGCGCAATCAGCCCCACTAAAATCAGTATCTTCAACCAGGCGTAGGTGGGCGTTTTAGCCGTGTCAATAATGCCTCCCAATACAAAATACAACATATCCCGGTTGCCAAAACCGGCATTACCTGCAAAAGTAGAGAAGAAGAAGCCCGCTACCCCGAAAGAAACGGTACCAATAGTAGTGAGTATCTGTGTCGTAACTGGACTAATGCCATCTACATCAAGCACAGTCAGGTATTGTTCAGTTTTCTTATACCTTTTTTCATACGAGTGGTATAAATCTTTGTAACAATCGGCCAGGTGTGCCAAATGATCTTTTTCATCCGCAAACTTCTTTTGGTTTAATGCCCTGGTTTCATCATAAATGACGCGTTGTATATTCAATGCACTTTTGACCTGCGTCTCGGCTTCTTCGAGACTTTTGTGTACAATACCAGCTTTAGCTTCACCCAGTTTGATCCGTACTGTAGTGAGGCGGTGTTGTGCAGCCAGCAATGCCTCTTCTTCGTTTGTCCATTCCTGAATCAATGTTTGTAAGACCAGGTCATCAGCCTCATTATAAAGCTCTGCTTCGTGTATCTTTTGTTTTAACTCAAGTATGCGATCTTGTTTTTGGGCAATCCGTTGGCACAGGTGTGCCGTCTTTTTTTCTGCCAACTGATCAGCGGCCTCTATTTGTTGCCGGGCTTGCTGCTCATATTCCTGCAGCAAGGCAGTAAGGTGCGTCATTGGGGAATCCCGGTGTTTGATGGCTTCAAAAAAACCACGCCGCTTCATGGTGTCGGGCGTTGGCTTTAGATCAACTTTTGGCGGATCCATGTCTTCCCCTTCGATAACTTTGACCGTAGACGAATCGCAGGTGTCCGGATTGGTCGCTTTTGGAGGAATGGCGTTGGCAGTTATATTCCACTGACTGGCAGCCGATTTCTTTTGATCACTCATAATAATAGTTTTATTAACACACGTATAACTGAATGGCTAAATTTGAAAAGGCCGTCGCTGCATAAACTGATGTGCGCCCGGGCCAAAGGGAAACAGGTTGGGGGTGATATTTGAGGGCATTTGCCGGCTGATCCGGTTGTGCAACTCCCGGTAGCTGTCGCAGAAAGCATATCGTTCCAGTATCTTCAACATCCAATGAGTATAAAGGCTATAGCCCATGTTGCCCGGAGCCATGGCTTGCCCTGCATCCTGACAGGCTGCCATCAATAAACAGGAAGCGAGTACATCACCTGTTTTGTGTAACGGGAATTCACCTCCGGGACGGTTCACTTCTTCAAACAAGTCTTTTGCACTGGTTCCCGAATGGCAACTATCGGCAATAATTAAAACCCTTACACCGGGACGGAAGCGTTTCAGCAATTCAAAAAGATCATCATCCACCAACATCTGATCATACAGACACCAGGTTTCATCATACCCATCATCCTCATCGCCATTGCGATCTTTCATGCGGCTGCCGTGCCCGGAAAAACTCAGGAAAAACATGTCACCATCATCCAGGTAATCACCTGCGGCAGCAATACCCTTTGTCACTTCAGTTGCAGTAGCATCTTTGTTTATGAGGAGAGCCGATGTATATGCAAACCGGTCTGCGATTGCCTTTTTAGCCATAGCATCCCGGTCACAATTAGGCAATGGGGGAATAGGCCTTTCGATTATTTGCCTGTAGCTTTTATTGTCGTAGTAGTTTACCCCTATGTGTAATGAAAGTCCTTTGGGCATAAGCGATGTTGTTGGTTTAGAATCTGTTTGCAAATTTGCTGTACCCAGGAGAGCTGTACAAGGGGGGAATCCTGCTATTTCGCCTGGGTGTTTTTCCGGTAAGCACCGTGTTTTTCCTGATTTTACAGTTATCCCACGTTGAAAAGGTCGCTTTTGAGCCCATTTCGTACTTTTGGGTGAAATCACTATTGTTATGGCAGTTTGCATAGCCTTATTTTGAAAAATATTTTTCACACTAAATTTTTTACTATGTCAGTAACAAAAAATGTAAAGCCCTTACCCAGTACCTTTATTTATCAGGATGTCGTTGCCCAACGTATTAAGAATTACCGGGAAAAGAAGCTCCCGCTGCTCAGTAACGCCATGGGAAAACCGGATACAGAATCCGGATGGTATTCTCTTGAGCAATTTGAAGAACTGATGCGGGAGATGTACTACCAGCATGCAGATGGGCTCCGGATTTACTTTGGTGCGCACAGCAGCGATGATCATCTGTATCCCGATCAATTGACTGTTATTTTTGTGCCTACTTTTTACAACAGCGAAACCGATAATCATGAAGACATTGTTATTGAACAAAGCGAGGCGTATGCTACAAGGGCGGTTACTTTTGAGAAGGACGTCAAAAAGAATATTGATACCCTGACCCTTTGTCCGCCCCTTTGCAAAAATCAAACAATGGTTTATACGCAATAAATAAATACAAACAACCTATGGCATATGTGCTGAACCATACCGCACTTGTCGTACTTTTCCTTAGTTATTTATCCAGCCTGAACGCGTTCAGGCTGGATATGGCTAAGCATTTCAGGCACTTCTCCTTTTTCCTGCTTTTCACCATATCAGGAGAGTTCTTTGCTTATATCTGGCCAAACTGGTTGTATAAGTTTACTGCTTATGGCCAATCGAATCAATGGTTTTACAACCTTTTTCATATCCCTATGTACCTGTTTCTTTTCTATTTTTTCTACAATATTCTGTATATCCCGAAACTAAGGCGCAGTATACCGCTATTGGGTGGGTTATATATGGTTTTTGCTGTTATCAATCTGCTCTTTATACAAGGTGTCCTGATATTGAATACCTATTCAGAGCTCTTTGCCGGCAGTGCGATGATTTTTTTCAGCCTGTCTTATTATTATCAACTGCTGAATACAAAAGAGGTCGTCCCGCTAAAAAGTGATCCTGGCTTTTGGATCAGTACTGGTGTATTCATTTCACATCTGGGAAGTCTGCTCGCACTTTCCTTAATCAACATCATGCTCCGCCGGTCTCCTGAAACGGCTGAAACCTTTATGATCCTTGTCATTACAGCGGGCATTCTGGCCTACCTCACCTTTTCAATCGCTTTTCTATGCTACAGGAAAAAGAGATAATCTGGGTGGTCGTCATTTTTGGCACCTGTCTGCTTTTCGCATTGGGAATTGTGATCATTTCATTTATTTTCTTATACCAGAAAAAAAAGTATCGCCATCAGCAGGAGGTATTGCAGTTACAGGAAAATTTCACCCAGGAGATACTTCATTCGAAAGCAGAAATACAAGAGCAGACCCTTCAGTATGTTGCTACAGAGATTCATGATAATTTCAGCCCCACGCTGTCGGTTATCAATATCAATCTGGCAAGTGTCCTCCCCGAAGTGGTGGATCCGGTAAAAGAAGCGATTACCGACACCAAAATATTGGTAAAGCAACTTATGGCAGAAATGAAAGCATTATCCGGCAGTTTAAATACAGATCAAATCACCCGTACAGGTTTTGCAAAGTCATTGGAAGAGTATATCAATCATCTGCGGAAGGCCAATCTGTATGCTATTGAATTCAGTATTGCGGGAGACAGGTTCCGCTTACCTGCCAATAAAGAACTGATCTTGTTTCGCATGTGTCAGGAGGTGCTGAACAATATCGTAAAACATGCAGAAGCCAAAAGCATTGAAATCCTTCTCTCATATGGGGTCTCTCATTTTAATGTAACGATAAAGGACGACGGGATTGGATTTGATCCTGTGACCATAGAAAATGATCCGCACAAACAAAGCAGTACCGGATTACGTAACCTCCGTAACCGGGCACTGGCTATTGCTGCAACCTTAACCGTATATAGCCATAGCGGTAAAGGAACAAACATACGCATCAATTTACCCGTTTAAATATGAACAGAACAGATATGGAAGTAAATAATCGAATAAAAGTTGCAATAGCAGATGACCATACGCTTTTCAGGAAAGGGCTTATCAAATTGCTGGATAATGACCGGTACGAATTATTATTTGACGTCAGCAATGGGAAGGCACTTATCAGTAAAATAGAGGAACACCACGAACGATTGCCGGATATCGTAATCATGGATATTGAAATGCCTGAGATTAATGGTTTTGAAGCAGTATCCTGGCTAAAGAACAACCACCCGGATATAAAAGTCTTAGTCGTATCAATGGTAGAACGCGAAGAAGCTATCGTCCGTATGCTGAAGCTTGGTGTGAAAGGGTATTTGTCCAAAGAAATGGAACCAGAAGATCTGCATGCAGCACTGCAATCAATATCAAAGAAAAATTATTATTACACCGATTTTGTAACCAATAAGCTGGTGCATTCTATTCAAAATGAAGATACCGTGATCGTAGACACTACAACAGATATGGTCAATCATGAGATATGGGAGAGCCTCAATCCAAGACAAAAAGAGTTTATTCGGTATGCTTGCACCGAATTGATCTATGAAGAGATTGCGGATAAAATGTGCGTGAGTCCGAAAACAATAGATGGATACAGGGACGCGGTATTTGAAAAATTTAATATTAAAAACCGGGTTGGATTGGTTATATATGCCATCAGAAACAGGCTGGTAAGTTTATAAACTGATACGTATCACAATATCCCGTGATGCTGACTTTTTGCAGATACAAGTATTAAATACCTGTATCGTAAAACTTTCAAATCCGGCCAGTTTCTAAAAATGTGAATCATCAAACAGATTTTTACTCCAGATAATTCGCTTTACCCCGTGTATTTCTGGAACAACCCCGCACCATATTCATCAGGCATTGTTATTGCCCGGCTATACCACCGCCCCATCATACTTTTGGCAATTATACCATTTGCCTTACCTTTGCCGCCTTAAACTGAAATAGTACAATGGCAAATACAGCAGACATCAGCCGGGGCCTGATCCTCAAATTAGACGGCAGCCTTTACAGCGTGATTGAATTTGGTGAAAATAAAACCGCACGCGCAGCAGCAAAGGTTTGGGCAAAGCTGAAAGGTGTTGACAATAACCGCACCATCGAAAAAACCTGGAACAGCGGTGATACGGTTTACCCTGTACGTGTTGAGCGCAAAGCATACCAGTACCTCTATAAAGACGATACCGGCTATAGTTTTATGGATACCGAAACTTTTGAGCAGATCACTGTTGCCGAAACAATGGTGGATGCCCCGCAATTCCTGAAAGACGGCCAGGAAGTTTCAGTACTGATCAATACGGAAACCGAGCTGCCCATGAGCGTTGAACTGCCCGATAAGATTGTATTACTGGTTACTTACAGCGAACCCGGTGTAAAAGGCGATACCGCCACCCGTACGCTGAAACAGGCTACTGTTGAAACAGGGGCTACCGTAAACGTTCCCCTCTTTGTCAATGAAGGTGAATTGATCCGTGTCAACAGCAAGACAGGCGAATATGTTGAGCGGGTAAAAGAATAAGTTCCGAACAATAAAAAATACCAACCCTGCCCCGGCAGGGTTTTTTCGGATACCTGTCAAAAAGCCCGGTTTTAAGCCGATTTATGGCTTTTTGGCCTCATTTTGTAGTCAAATTTGTCCTTTTTCGGGCTTTTTAAAAAGATTTTCAAATATTAATTCTGCATCTTTGTTACCTTAGCCACCCGGCTGTTATTTAAATAACTTTAAATGTATAATATGGACTTCAAGCAAATCCAGGAATTGATCAAAATCGTCAATAAATCCAATATTGGCGAAGTAACCATCGAAGAAAATGGACAGAAAATCACCATCAAACAGAAAAAAGATCCCCAACCCATCATAGCAAGTGGCATGACGATGGCCGCAGCCCCTGCTGTACAGGCGGCTATGCCGGCACCAGTTGCTGCCCCTGCCGCTGCTGAAGCCAAAGCCGCTCCCAAAACAGATAACCTGATTACCATCAAAAGCCCGATGATCGGTACATTTTATCGACAGGCCGGTCCCGGTAAACCCATTTTTGTAAATGTGGGTGATGAGGTAACACCAGGTAAAACCGTTTGTATCATTGAAGCAATGAAGTTGTTTAATGAAATTGAAAGCGAGGTGAAAGGCCGCATTGTTAAGGTATTGGTGGAAGATGCCAGTCCGGTGGAATATGACCAGCCCCTGTTCCTCGTAGAACCCGCATAAGGTTTTGTTCAACACAGCCCGCCATACTCAGGTAGGGTAAGATTGCTAAAACTGCCGGTAATCACCGGCTACAGATTAAGAGAATCATATGTTTAAAAAAATTCTGATTGTTAACCGCGGGGAGATTGCCCTCCGTGTGATACGTACCTGCCGGGAAATGGGTATCAAAACCGTTGCCGTATATTCCACAGCCGATAAGGACAGTCTGCACGTTAAGTTTGCTGATGAAGCCGTTTGTATCGGTAAACCCGCGAGTGCAGACAGTTACCTCAATATACCGCACATCATGGCCGCTGCGGAGATCACCAATGCCGATGCTATTCACCCCGGCTATGGCTTCCTGGCCGAGAACAGCAAATTTGCACAGATCTGTGCCGACCATGGCATCAAATTTATAGGTCCTACCCCATCCATGATCAACAGTATGGGCGACAAGATTACGGCGAAGGAAACCATGATCAGGGCAGGCGTTCCTGTAGTACCCGGTGGTGAGGGTTTACTCGAAAGTGTGGACCAGGCCAAAGGGCTTGCCAAAGAAGTGGGTTACCCCGTTATCCTAAAAGCGACCGCCGGTGGTGGTGGTAAGGGTATGCGTGTGGTATGGGAGGAAAGTGAACTGGAGCGCAATTATGATATGGCCAAAACAGAAGCGGCCGCCTCGTTTAAAAACGATGGCATTTACATGGAAAAGTTTGTGGAAGAGCCCCGGCATATCGAAATACAGGTTGCCGGCGACCAGTATGGCAATGTATGCCACCTGAGTGAACGCGATTGTTCCATCCAGCGCCGCCACCAGAAACTGGTTGAGGAATCCCCCTCCCCTTTCATGACGC
Organism: Chitinophagales bacterium; assembly: GCA_013298665.1. Classification (GTDB taxonomy): domain Bacteria; phylum Bacteroidota; class Bacteroidia; order Chitinophagales; family Chitinophagaceae; genus Ferruginibacter. Next base: position 9,493 of record JAAFIK010000054.1, on the reverse strand, counting down.
CGGAGCTCCGCGAACGTATGGGCGATGCGGCCATAAAAGCGGCTTCTGCCATCAATTACGAAAGCGTAGGTACCATTGAGTTCCTGGTGGATAAACACCGGAACTTCTACTTCATGGAAATGAATACCCGCATACAGGTAGAGCATTGTGTAACTGAAGAAGTGGTTAACTATGACCTGATTAAAGAACAGATCAAAATTGCTGCCGGCGAAAAAATTTCCGGACGCAATTATTATCCATCCATGCACGCCATTGAGTGCCGGATCAATGCCGAAGACCCGTACAACGACTTCAGACCCAGTCCGGGTAAGATCACCGTATTGCACCAACCCGGTGGGCATGGTGTAAGGGTAGACAGCCACGTTTACGCGGGCTATGTGATCCCGCCTTATTACGACAGTATGATCGGCAAACTCATTACCATAGCGCAAACACGCGAGGAAGCCATCAATACTATGTACCGCGCCCTCAGCGAATATGTCATTGAAGGAATCAAAACCACTATCCCCTTCCACCTGCAACTGATGCAGCATGAAGAGTTCAGAAAAGGTAATTTTACCACAAAATTTCTCGAAACCTTTAAGATGAAATAAAAACCTGGTTTATACATAAAAGAGGCTGTTCCGGCATATGGGCAGCCTCTTTTTATGGTAGTGCTTATCCTGTAGTAAGGACTGACGGAGGCAGCGATCCACAGCCCAGCACCCTTTCCATGCAACCATTCTCCGTTGATACCCTACTATTGTATAAATTCAATACATGATGAAGTACTGTATAATATTAGCGGTATGCCTTTTTTCCATTGCGCTGCTACCGGCACAGACCCCCATTACATCCATCAACAGTGCAAGTCTTGCCGGTACAACCCCTGTTTCCTATACCCGTACGGGAATTACGTACAACTGGGGACTCAATCCCAACAACAATACCGTTTTGGTCAATGGCTTCACGGCTGGCGGCTTGCCCTATGTTTACGTCTCTTACCTGACTGCAAATGTCAAAATGCGCAGGGTGAACAATGCCAGTGTGTCCGGCAATTTCAGTCTTGTATGGGCTGAAGTAGTGAATAATGGCAATACTTTTAATATGCTGCCTGCCTACCAGGCCGATATGGAAAACTTTTTTAACAATCGTGCCTATAATAAAGGAACAGATAATTTTTTTGACAACAGCTCCGGCAATTCCAACAACATTGAGCGCATGGATTGGATCCTGCCCAATGGTTTTTCCACGCCAACGCCGGCAAAATATGGCTTTGCAATTTTTGAACGCGGTGTTGCAGGCAACCATGATCCCTTCTGTATTGCCCCCATCACGGCCATAGACGCCCAGGGCGACCCAACCGCCTATGGCAAAATTATAAGGGTTACGGCTGCCAATTATGGCGATCCGGGCCCCAATGTAACCTACCGTATCCTGAAATCTCCCGTTACCGATACACTTGTGGATGCTGGCACCGGTACACAAGGCAGGGGTGGTGTAATTATATCATTGCAGGATATGAATGTGGCCGCCAATACCACCATATATGGCTATTCGCTTTTCGCCAACGACCTGCCCGCAGGTGCGCTACCCGACAGTCTGGTAAATTTTAACAGCGCCACTTACTTTCCGAGAAATACCGGCAATCCAGGTGGTATTGACCTCATTGCGGTAACCGGGGTATATGTGGAAACCTCCGTACTCCCCGTCCGCTTCACCCAATTTTCTGCGGTGGAAAATCCGCAACAGGTTGATCTGCAATGGATGGTGGAACAGGAAAGCCTGAACGACCGGTATCTTGTGGAGCGCAGCAGCGATGGCCAGCATTTTGAAGCACTGCAGGAGGTAAAGTCTAAAGGAAGCCATACCGGGCAGGATACCTGCAACTATAGCGATCGCACTGCACCGGCAACCGGACTCTTATACTACAGGATCAAACAATACAGCATCAACGGATCTTATGTATACAGTAAAGTCATTGCCATAAAACGGAAACAAACTTCACCGGCACTATCGCTCTACCCCAACCCGGTTAAGGATGTATTGCTGGTCAGTCTCAGTCATACCGGTGCAAACACAACTGCAGATATCCTTATTACCGATGTATCGGGCAAACGGATCATTGCACAGCAGGTAATACTGGTTAGCGGAAACAATACCTTTACCGTGGCCGGAGCAGACCGGCTCCCCCCAGGCGTTTATCAGCTATCCGTATACTCCCGCGGGGATAAACCACTGGTAAAATCTTTTCGCAAAGCATAAGCCGTGAGCGACTGACCGGGCGTACTGAAGACCGGTAAAATGCGGCACCAGCCACCGGGCAGGATAAGCGCTCAAAACTCATTGCAAATCATTACCTTAGCAACCCTTTATCAACGGGAAATATGCTATGCTCAGAAAGCTGAGGGTGCCAAAGACCATTCAATGGCTGGTCAAACTTTTTTTCATCTACTTAATTATCTTTACGGCCTTCCGTATTGCCACCGTTTGCTGCTTCAAACCTGCTAAAACGGGGATTACCGATTTGCTGCCCGCCTTCTGGCTCGGCCTCAAGTACGATCTGCGCTGGATTGCTTTTCTCCTGCTGCCGATTGCCGTACTGTCGCTTTTCCGGAAATGGTCGCCCTTTTACAGTGAGCGGAATAAGAAGATATGGACGGTCTATCTGGGCATCATCACCCTGCTGGTGCTGTTTTTTTATGGCGCCGATTTTGGCCAGTTTGCCTATGTTAATTCAAGGCTGAACGCCGATGCACTCATCTTTGCAGAAGACCCCAAAGAAAGCCTGCAGATGGTTTGGCAAAGCTATCCTGTATTCTGGATACTGCTCGGTCTTACCGGTGCAGTACTCATGATGATCTGGATGTTTCGCCGTATGCATGTGGATATCGAGGAGAAAAACAGCAATATCCACAAATTTGCTTACCGCAAGAGCTGGCACCTGGCTGCATTACTGATACTGGGCTGGTTTATGTACGGGTTCCTCACACTCAGTCCGCTCAACTTTATGCGCGCCTTCCGCTTTAATGATGAATTTAAAAGCAACCTTGCGCTCAACCCCCTCCAAAACTTTTTTACCACCCTGCGCTTCCGGGATCCCGACTATCATTCGGATGCCAAAGCTTCTTTTCCGCTGATGGCAAAGTTCCTCAACCTCCCGGAAAAGCCCGGTAACAATGCCTACAGCCGGATCATTGCACCCGGTAGTAAATCCCTTGAAAGCCAGCCCAATATTGTACTCGTTCTCTGCGAAAGTTTCAGCATGTATAAAAGCAGTATGAGCGGAAACCCATTAAACAGTACCCCCTATTTCAACAGCCTTTGTAACGAAGGCATATTCTTTGAGCGTTGCTTCACCCCTACTTTCGGGACCGCCAGGGGTATTTTCGCCACGCTCACGGGCATCCCCGATGTACAATTGTCGAAATTTGCCACCCGGAATGAAGCGTCTGTAAAACAGCGCACCATCATCAACGATTTTGTTGATTACGAAAAGTTTTACTTTATTGGTGGCAGGAGCCAGTTTAATAATTTCCAGGGACTTGTGGCCAACATCAACAACGTGAATATTTACGAAGAAGGCAAGTACAGCGCCAAGCCCCTGAACGTTTGGGGTATCAGCGATAAAAATCTTTTCCTGGAAGCCCATAATGTACTGGGGCGGCAGCAAAAACCCTTTTTCGCCATTATCCAGACGGCAGATAACCACCGCCCGTTCAACATCCCTGAAGAAGATAAAGATTTTGCCCCCAAAACAGCGGCTCCGGAAGAGTTGAAAAAATACGGGTTTGAATCGCAGAAAGAGTACACCGCTTTCCAGTACACGGATTACAGTTTTAAGAAGTTTATCGATGCTGCCCGGTCGGCTCCTTATTTTCACAATACGATATTCGTTTTTATCGGCGATCATGGTGTGGAAGGCGATGCCGGTGCCATATATCCAAAAGCCTGGACGGAGCAAAGGCTGAGTGAAGAGCATGTACCCCTGCTTTTTTATGCCCCTGCCCTGCTGCAACCACAGCGCCGGCCTGAAACCGTTTCGCAAATAGATGTATTACCTACCATTGCCGGCTTGTTACAACAGCCCTATCAAAACTCCACACTGGGCCGCGATCTCTTAGACAGCCTGCCTAAAGAACATGCCGCCTTTATCATCTATCACGCACCGGGCTGGATTGGTGTGGTTAATGACGACTATTTCTACCGGAAAAACATCCGTATGAAAAACGAAGAATTTGTACCCGTACGCAACAACCTGCCCCCGCTCACCACCGTGCAGGAAGACTCCGTAAAAAAACATTTATCCGAACTCACTACTGCCATGTATGAAACGGCAAGATGGATGCTGCTCCATAACCGGTAAACCTTCATCATCCCGGCTGCGGGCTTACGGCACCATACATTCAATGGCTTTGTGCTGCCATTGGGTATTCATTCGTTCGTGCATATGCCCCATCGCAGGGTACAGCCCCCGCAGCAGCAGCAGTACGCCCACCAGCAGGGTAATCCAGGGCGACAGTCTGCGCAGCAGATTTTTTTTACGGAGCAATAATGGCTGTCCCCATACCGCAATCAGGAGCAGGAGTGGTAATGTACCCAATCCAAAGTTGAGCATAAAAAACATGGCATAGGCTACAGAACCTGTGAGTACTGAAGCCGCCAGTGCAACATACACCAGTCCGCAGGGCAGCAGGCCATTCATTACCCCGCAACCAAATGCCTGGTAAAGTTTTTGCTTTGTCATAAACGACCGGAAAAGACTGCGCTGCAAATGTTTGAGCGGATTGCGGCCGGGCAAGGAAACCGCAGGATACACCCGTGGCAATAAAACAGATAGCATGACCAATACCCCGAGGGTAATGGAAAGGATTTGCGACAAAGACAGCCAGTTTACACCCGCGCCAAACAGACCAGTACACAAACCCAGAAAAGCATAGGCAAGGATACGACCGCTGTTGTACAGAAAGATGGCTGCTGTTTTTCTGTCCGGACCAAATGAATGGAAGGGCATGGCCAATACCAGCGGACCGCACATGCCTGCACAATGAAGGCTGCCGGCAAAACCCAGCATAAAAGAAGCCATAAAGAACGCTGTCAGCATCAGAAAAATATATTTTTCTCTTTGTAGTAAGACTTGGTACCCCGGGTAAACGAAAGACGGAAGATATAACTGCCCTTATGGAACACAGCAACAGGAAAAGCATATCTGCCGTACGGGGATGCAGGTATGACAAAATGCCGGTCTGCCTGCTCACCAGCCGCATAATAAGCATCAAGCAATCCATTGTGCAATTGCTTCGCCAGGCTGCTGTCGAGCTGTACAGTTACAGAATCGCCTTCCCTTGCAATAAGGATACGTTCACCCGCAAGATCAGCATTGGTGCGGTCTTTAATCCTTTGGTTGAAACCCAGCTCTTTCTCGTAATAATTATCCTCCACCATTTCGGTACGCGTAAGCATACTGCCGATAACAAAGAAAAGCAGGAAGGCCACTCCGGCAATATAGGCAATCATAATACGGTATCCCCAATGCATAGTCGTCGTTTTAAAAGTTACTGATAAATATGGCAGTGGTGGTTTCCATCACCTTATTGCCACTCATGAGTTTGATGTCATAACTGGTTTTCCGGTTTTGAATTGCCGATGTCTGCACTTTCAGGAAAAAGGTCTCCTCCCTTTGCTGCCGCGCCCTGAGTGTATCTAATGCACCACCTACGGCTTCAATGGCCACGTTGGCATTACTGACCACCATCCGGCAGGGCAAATCCTTATTGCTTTTGTTGGTTACTTTTATACGGTAGAGGTTACTGATGGTACCATCTGCATTTTCCTGCATCACCTGGCCGGGTACACGTAGTACAGTGGCATCAAATGTGGTACGCGTTGCGATCAGCAGGGTCAGCAGACCAATCAGCACAAGCAATACCGCTGAATAGGCTTTGATGCGGTAAGTAAACCTGAATTTTTTCCCGGTCGTGATATTGTTCTCCGATGCAAAAGTGATGAGCCGTGCGGGTCGCTTTATCTTTTCCATCATCCTGTCGCAGGCATCAATACAGGCGGTGCAATTGATGCACTCAAGCTGTGTGCCATTGCGGATATCAATACCCGTGGGGCAGACGTTGATGCACATCCCGCAGTCGATACAATCCCCGTCTCCTTCCGCTCTCTTTTTTCCACGCGGCTCGCCCCGCCGGTAGTCGTATGCCACTGCTACAGAGTTCTTATCAAGCAATACGCCCTGCAAACGGCCATAGGGACAAATGACGGTACACACAATTTCACGTACAAAGGCATAAATCACATAAAAGACAAGCGTAAAAAAAACGATAGCAATAAAGCCGCCTGTATGATGCGACAAAGGATCACGCATGATCTGCAGCAATGCATCTTTCCCGATAATATACGCGAGGAAGGTATTCGACACCAGGAAGGAAATGCAAAGAAAGATGAGGTGTTTGATGATTTTGCGCAGCCACAGACCGGTTGTCCATTTTTTGTGATTATTGCGTTGCTGTATATGTGCATCCCCCTCAATCAGGTATTCAATTTTGCGGAATACCATTTCCATAAAAATGGTCTGCGGACAGACCCACCCGCAAAACACCCGGCCATAGACCAGCGTAAAAATGATCACAAAGAAAATAAAGATCAGCATCCCGATACCAAACATCACAAAGTCCTGCGGGGTAAACAATACCCCGAAAAATGTAAACTCCCCTTCAGGCAGGTTAAACTGAAAAAGCGGGTTCCCATTCACTGCAATAAAAGGCAATGCAAAGAACAGTATGAGGTAAGCATAGCTCAGGTAACTCCTGTATCGGTATAAAATACCCCGGGGTTGCAAAGCATATATCCACTTGCGCTTACCCTGCTCCGTAATAGTGGAATGTCTTGTCCTGAAAGCCTGGTCTGCCGGTGTGTTGGTACTCATTTCGGGGTATTTTTGATGGTATCGGCTGCGGCACCACTGTTGCCAGCCACCTCCATTTCGCCCTGTGGTTCTTTAGCTGCCGCGTGTTTGATGCCGCTGATCGATTTGATGTAACTCGCCAGTTTGGCTATCTGCAAAGGCGTATAATCCTCTTTCCAGGAGCGCATCCCCTTTTCCGGCCAGCCATATTTGATTGAATAAAATACATCATTGATACTGCCCTTGTGCAGCCAGTAGTTGTCCGTAAGGTTAGGCCCCACGCCCGCAGCACCGTTAACAATCCCGGAACCATTGTCGCCATGACAGGATAAACAGGCGCCTGGCTTGTGAAACAACTCCTTACCTTCGGCGATATCCGCTGCCCCCAGCAGTTGTACTGTTTTTTCATCTACGTGATCAGCAGCCGTTTGCAGATAGGCCGCTTTGTCTTCTTCCGCACGCATAAGGGCAATTTTCAATTCGGCCTGCTGCAGGGGTGCCGTATTGCTGATATGGTAACGAAAGAGATAAACAGCACCAAAAAGAATACTTCCCGCAAAAGCCAGCTTCCACCAAACCGGTATATTATTATCCAGTTCGCGGATACCGTCATAGTTATGCCCCAGGTCAAGGATCACCAGGTCTTCTTCGGTATTTTTGCGGTACAGCCAGTTGAGCCATTTTTTGGTTACCGATGGCTTTGCGGCTACCGCAGCGCGCTCATTTCTGAGCAGTCCGTTGGTTTGCAGTGCCAGGAAGAGAATGACGATTAATTCTGTGCCGATGATTACCAATAGCCAGTAAATACTGCTGGCCGTTACCCTGCTGTCTGCCGGAGGCATTGCTCCTGTCAGTTTTTGTGCAACCCCCTGCTGCAGCATCGCCATAAACACGATCATCAAGCCTGCTGTGCGTACCCGGGCTTGTTTTTCCCGGTCGAGCCTGATCTTTGCCGCAACAATCAATACCCGCCCCAGAATCGCGATCACCAGCAGCAATATGATGGCGAGTGCAACCAGGAAGTATGCAAGTGTACTGTCGTAGGTTTGATTTGCCGGTGTTGGCGACTCAGCAAAGGTTTGTGCGGTAAGGCTTCCTGAAAAACCAATTCCCGCCAGTATAAGTAAGCCTGTGCTGATCCGTTTCTGTATGTGTGAATATTTCCGTCTGAGTTTCATGATTTTTATGACTTTTATGATTGGCAAAGCGCATTGATCAGTTGAGTGGGGTATTGCCCCTTTTTTGCATTTCCTCCTTACCCGTACTGAACACATACCAGGTAACCAATGCAAAAAATACGGTAAAGATCAACAGGGAAAACAGCGGATAAATACTGACGTGGTCAATACTCGTGAGATAATTTTTAAATTTCATATGATGATCGTTTAGTGCAGTTCTTTTTCTGCCGGTGAAGCCTTTTTGATGTCCGTGCCCATGCGTTGCAGGTAAGCAATCAGCGCTATGATTTCTTTATTGGCTGTTGTTTTTATTTTGTCCTTCGACAGTTTAAGGACGATACTGTCTGCCTGGAGCATGAGGTCGTTGTTGGCAACCTGGTCGTATCCCTTTGGATAGGGAACACCCAGTGTTTGCATCGCCCTGATCTTGGCACCGGTTGTACTGGTATCCAGTGCATCTTTGAGCAGCCAGGGATAAGGCGGCATGATGCTGCCCTGTGAAATCTCTTCCGGATCGTTCATATGCCGGTAATGCCAGCTATCAGGGTATCTCCCACCCTCACGCGCGAGGTCTGGCCCGGTGCGTTTGCTGCCCCACTGAAAAGGATGATCATATACAAACTCACCGGATTTTGAATAGTCGCCATAGCGCGCCACTTCATCCCGGAACGGACGGATCATCTGTGAGTGGCAGGTATAACAGCCTTCGCGAACATAGATATCCCGTCCCTGCAGTTCAAGCGGCGTATAGGGTTGTACGGTACTGATGGTGGGTATATTTTCCTTCACCAGGAAAGTAGGGATCAATTCGATGGCGCCCCCGATGCCTGCTACAATAAGACTGAAAACCAGCATCCGTATGGGGCGGCGTTCGATAGCCGTGTGCCAGAAGGTTCTGCCGGTTGGTTGTGGCTGGCTCCTGAGTGCAGGTGCTTCGGCCATTTCCATGGGTACAAATTTTCCACGGCGGATGGTACGGTACAGGTTAACCACCATGAGTACAGCCCCAAGCATATAAATCGTACCACCAACCGACCGCAGGATATACATAGGTTTGATGCGGGTAACGGTTTCAAGAAACTGGTACTTGAGGAGTCCCTCGGGCAGAAAGGCTTTCCACATCAGTGCCTGCGAGAAGGCTGCCCAGTACAAAGGGATGGCATACAGGAGGATACCGACCGTGCCAATCAGGAAATGTGTATTGGCCCATTTCTTTGAATACAGGCTGGTATTGAATAAGCGCGGCACAAGCCAGTAGAGGATACCAAAGGTAAGAAAGCCATTCCAGCCCAGCGCCCCGATATGTACGTGTGCCACCGTCCAATCCGTATAGTGACTGATGGCATTCACATTTTTTAGTGATAACATCGGCCCCTCAAACGTACTCATGCCATAGCAGGTGATGGCATGAGTACGTTTG